>CAZSHI010000023.1:0-38257 GCA_964606735.1 uncultured Enterobacteriaceae bacterium | reverse complement strand
TCCTAAATCAATCGTGATAGCCTATGGCGGCAAGTAAACAACCCATTACCGCAATCGCAGCAATGCTTCTAATACCTGAATGTCCCAGTATTTCAAAGTTATCAATTTTCAAAAAGCCAGCAAAAATCAACAGGCAGGATATAATAGATATTACTAGTAGGGATATCCCCACTGATATGGATAGCTTTTTCATTCGTGCTTTGACGCTGTCATTTTTTTACCTAAAATACTAAAGCATTCATCCAATGTACGTTAAAAGTTCGCAACTAGATTAATAATTTATTTATTATTTATCGATTTTAGCCTTTAGCCTCTTTATATTATCTTAGGCATATCTACTCTGATAAGGCTATGGGTGAGAATAAGATACGAACTTTGAAGGGAAGTGTAATAAAATTATATTACGGTATAAATTGCGGTATAAATAAATTTAATAATAAAAATATTGTTTTAAAACAATAATATAAGTTAATTATTCAGGCTAACCCGTAGCTACCATAATATAAGGCTTTGCAGCGATTTAGATCCTTTTTTTATGCCTGGGTAATCACTGGGTAAGCATTTCAAAAACTTCGGATTAAAGCCCCCCCCTCGCGCGCGCGTATTGGTCCTATAATGCCCTTTTAGGCAAAAAAACGTGTCGGATAATGCTCGTTGAAAGCTTTGAAGCTTATGGCAGCTTTCGGCCAAAAGCAGACCTTTTATTACCGAAAAAAAGTTGGTAGTTTGATAATTACATATGAGCATGCTTGCTACTAAAATTTCATGTGTTCATGGAGCATTGAATGGCAGGAAAATACCCAAATAAGATAAAAAATCTTCCACTTTATGATGGAAAATTTGACGCTTATAAACTTGAAGCAAACGAGAGTGATGTTTTATTTGCCTCTTATCCAAAGGGCACATCAATACCTCTTCACAAACACGATACCGATAATTATGGTGTAATTACACGCGGTGAATTAATTCTAATTATTAACGGGGAGTCGCAACGATTTGGAGTAGGAGATTGGTATCATGTTCCAGCTAATGTAGAACATTCTGCTGAATTTGAAATGGAAACCGATGAAATCGAATTTTGGTTTAAGAATGACAACACATAACAAGCCCTCTATATCATTCTTTGGGCCGGGATACTGACAGCCCATTTAGATGGGCTTTACCGTCCGCTTCTGCCCGTTAAGACACAATGACAAATAATTGTAAAAATTATGAATAAAAAAGCGGCTGATGATACAGCCGCTTTTTTCATTACCGCCTTAAGACAGTATTAACTATATTGCCAAAGCTCTCACAAAAGTTATAGTGCTATCAATTTCTCCATCACTATTTTCATCTATGCTGGCAACGAGAGTGTTTCCATCAAAGTCGATATATAAAATGGCAGGCCCCTGTGCTGTAAAGTCAGTTAAGCCAGTATCCGCATTACTATCAAATTCCTGTGTAACAGTCATAAGACCAGTATCGGCATCACGCACATAAGTACCCCATTCCATACCTTCCTCTTCAATGCCATCAGCATCAACTTCCATATGGATATAAGTGCCATCATCAAGGAATGCTAATAACAACAGATCATTCTCATCCATTTCTGATTCAGCCGGAGTCCATAAACCGACAATGGGATCATCCGTGTTTGCTCTCAAATTAATACGATCAAATTACATCGTGCCATCTACTTCACCATTCTTGTCTTCATCGAAACTTGCAACAAGCGAGTCAGTGCCTATCTCAAGGGATAAACTAGCCGGGCCAGATGCAACAAAATCAGTCAAGCCGGTGTCCCCATTTTCATCAAAAGTCTGGGTAACCGTCATCTGGCCTGTTTCACGATTTCTTTCCCAGGTTCCCCATTCCATGCCAGATGTTTCAGTTTGATCATTTCGATCAACTTCTACATGAACATAAGTGCCATCTGGGAAAAAACGAATCCAAGCAATTCATTCTCATCCATTTCAGAATCAGAGGGGACCCAAACACCTACCAAAGTGGCCATGATTTCATCGCCAATCGTTTTAATAATACTACCGTGGTAACTGTCGATAATGCCACGCATGCTAGTGAAAATGGCCGTGATCAGACCTTGTGCAACCGTATTACCTCGTTGCTTGTACAAGCGCGAGCTGCCGGAAATATCGGCAAACATGACAATGCGATGTGAGCTGGCATCTTTCATAAGGGTGAAGTATATGGCCCTAGCACCTGTGTGACTACTGCATCACTGAGCTTAAGCCTGCTGTGCTGTACAGCGTATTCATCAGGAGTACAAAACACTTTGTTTATGCGGTTCCAATTGGCTAAATTACAGTCGATACTTGGTAAAGTACCTGTTCAACTCTGGAGAATCATATGATTTCAACCCTGCTTACCTTTCAGTACGATGACACGTTCAATGAAGAAAAAATCACCAGTATTGCAGAAGGCGCCCGCAGTAAATTCGAAGGCATGCCGGGTTTGCGCAGCAAGGCCTTCAGCTGCAGTGTGGAAAGAAAACAGGCCATAAACTTTTACGTCTGGGAATCAGCAGACTCGGCAAAAGCATTTTTCACCCCTGACAACATTGCCATGATTGCCGGTATTTATGGAGCCACTCCCGATATCTGCTACCTTGATGTTAAAGTTCTGGTAGACAACCACAAGGCCTGACTTGTAGCGACAATCACTGCCCGGCGCTGGATAAGCCCAATACATCAGCGTATGCTAGTTTTCCATTAAGCCATCTGTCAGCAGTTTTTGGCCGTATTCGAGAAAATCAAAACCTACAGAAACCAAGAAGGATAACGCTATGAACATTAAGAAAACGGCAAGTGTGATAGCAACTCTCATTCTGATCTCAGCTTGTTCTCAGCCAGAAGAAAGCGCACCACCTGCCCAGAACGTGGACGTCCAGATGCCTGGCACACTGGACAAGGCAGTTGCAGCCATTGGTGGTGAACAACTCCTGCTCGGGATGAATGCCTTTACGACAGCTGGATCCGGCAAACGCTATGAACTGGATGAAAGCCCGGTCCCCGGTGGTGTCGATCCTCGTGCCGAGACCTTTGACTGGACTATCAACGCTGAAAACATGGGGGATACCAACGTACATGTCCGCATTGATATCAGTCGCGACCGGGCAGCCGGGGTGCATGCTTCTAGCCTGGTTATCAACGGCAGTCTCGGTATGATCAGTGGCAGGGATTCCCAGTTCAACCCGGCTCCTAGCAGTATGAGTTCGGACCGGCGTGCTGCCATTCTCAAAGAGCTCTACCTGCTGCAACCGCAGGCAGTTCTGTCCCTTGCTCTGTCCAACCCTGCTGCCGTACAGGAAAGCAGTATGATGATGGACAACATGAACTATGAGGTACTTGCGGTACCTACAAGCGTGGGTACGATTTCACTTTACGTGGCCGAGGATGGCATGATCCGTATGGCGACTGTGCCGGAATATGATTATCTGCGTGGCGACCTGACACTGGAAGCGACATATGCCGAATGGAAAGTCAGCAACAGCGGCATGCTTTTCCCTGCTTCAGTCATTCTTACTGAAGACGGAATCGTGCTGCATGAAGAGACACGTCGTTCATTGAACCTGAATTCACCCCTGCAAATGGCAGCCTATGAAATCCCCCTGGACTTGCAGGGCGATTTTGATCAGGCCCTGCATGAATTCGGCGCCAACAGCGCTGAAGTTTACCTGAACATGGCCTCTGCAGGTTTCCCTCGTGCCGGCTTCAGCACCGAAGTTGCTGCCCAAGAACTTGCGCCAGGTGTCTTTTTTATCGGCGGCTCCTCACATAATTCGCTGCTTGTTGAGCAGGAAAATGGGCTGGTGATCATCGAGGCCCCCTTGCATTATCGCCGCAGCCAGGCAGTCATTGACTGGATAGAAAACAACATGCCTGACAAGCCCATTACACATGTTTTTGTAACACATCACCATACTGACCACTCAGCGGGCATCCGGACCTATGTTGATGCCGGCGCCAGTGTTGTGGCCCATGAAGCAGCCGTGGATTTTTACCGCGACATCCTGTCCCGTCCCAATACTTTGGGTTTGGGTAGTGCTGCGCTGGACCCGGCTTCGCTGCAAATCATCGGCATGCCGGCAAATGCGTCTTTCACACTTGCCGATGACAGTATCCCAGTGAGCGTTTACCCTCTGAACAGCGACGGACATGCGCAAGACATGGTAATGATCTATGTCGAAGAACCCGGCATCCTCTTCACCAGTGACACCTTCAGCCCCAACCCGAACATGACGGAGCTCGATGCTGGCGCGGAACTGGTTGGCGCTTCCATTGAAGCGGCAGGCATTGAGCCGACCATGTATGCCGGTGGTCACGGCGCAGTCATGAGTGGCGAAGCTTTCCGGGCTCTGTTCGATTAAGCTGCAAATCTTTAGCACCTAAAAAAGGAGGCACGTGCCTCCTTTTTGGTATCAGTTTCAATGCTCTATATCCCCAGTCTAGAGCAACTTCCTGAGTTCATGCCGCATCAGTTTGCCAACACCGTTGCGTGGCAGGGACTCAACAGCCACTGCTTTTTTGGGAATTTTATAGCGTGCCAGTTTACCGGTAAGAAAGGCATCCAGTGCTGCCAGATCCAATTCATGACCCTGCTCTTCGGGCACATAGTACAGGCAGCCAACTTCTCCCCATTTTTCGTCGGGCACGCCAACCACCGCAAGATCTTTCAAGCCGGGATATTTCACCAGCTGCGCCTCTACTTCGACCGGGTAGACATTCTCACCACCTGAAATAAACATATCCTTCTTGCGGTCCACTACCCAGAAATAACCGTCTTCATCACGTCGCAGGATATCTCCTGTTTTAAACCAGCCATCAGCACTGAAGGATTCTTTAAACGCCTCTTCGCGTCGCCAATAGCCGACACTGACATTATCACCCTTGAGCTGTAATTCACCGGCTTCACCATCCGACAGCACCTGGTCACTGTCATCGGCAATACGACTGCGCAGGCGTGGTGTGGGAATACCGACACTGCCTGCCTTGGCATCGATGAGTTCACGATCGAGCGGCATACCGAAAATCGTTCCCCCTTCACTCATGCCAAAACCGTCTACAATCGGAACGCCGTCATTGAGCCATTCGCGAATCTGGGCTTCCGGGTGCGGTGCACCGCCGGTAAAGATCGCTTTGAGTCCACTCAGTTTGCTTGGATCAAATCCTTCAACTTCGCGCAGGGCTGCAGCCATCTGCGGCACACAAAAATAATGCGTCAGCTTCAGCACCGGGTCTGCCAGCCGTTGCAGAGTACGTTCCGGTATAAAGCGATCCGAAATGACGACCTGTGCGCCCATGATGAAGGGCGGACGAATGGTGGTCACCATGCCGATAATATGAAACATGGGCGATTCGCAAAGAAAACGACTGCTGTCTTCCACTTCGCCCAAGAGGCAGAAATTAAAGCCCGTTTCAGTCAGGTTGCGCTCACTCATCAGTACGCCTTTGGGCAGACCGGTCGTGCCGGAGGTATAGAGCATCAAGGAAGGCAGGTCGATGGAATAGGCCTGCAGATGAGAGGATTCAAGAGCACGAGCCTGCTTCAGCAACAATGCGATATCCTGGGCATTCATGCCAAGCTTGGCGGCGAGTTCGTCACCGTAGATGACAGAAGGCTCACAGTCTTCGATGATCGCGGCCAGTTCAGTAGCGGATAGGCGCCAGTTAAGCGGGACAAATATGGCGCCAAGCCGGACACAGGCAAAATGCAAAATGACAAACTCGGCTCGGTTGGTGGCCAGGCAGGCAACACGGTCACCTTCGCTGATCCCCTGTTGCTGCAAGAGAGACACGCAAGCAGCAATATCAGCGTCCAATTGCTGGTAGCTCCACTGCGTCTCAAAGGCAATATCGGTGACTGCTATTCTGTCAGCATGCAGGCTGGCATGAAATCGGACGTAATCCATGCACCGACCTAGTCTTTTTGCTTGGATTTATCGTAAGCACCAAGTCCCGGTTTATAGGTCTTGTCATCGATAAACTGTTTGATGCCTTCCTTGCGACCTTCATTATCGTAGGAGTTTGCCGCTTCCTGAGCACGGATCAGATAATCCTCTGCGTTATCGTAGGTCATTTCCATCACCCGGCGAATGGCATCCTTGGTTGCCTTCAGGGCAACCGGGTTTTTCTGCAAGAGTACATTGGCCACTTCGGCAACGCGTTCCTGCAGTTTATCCAGAGGCACTGCCTCATTTACCAGCCCCCATTCAGCTGCTGTCCTGCCATCAATATTTTCACCCATCAGGGCGTGATACATGGCATTGCGCATATTCAGCAGGTTGGTTGCCACCTTGGTTGCGCCTCCTCCCGGCAAAATGCCCCAGTTAATTTCACTCAACCCAAACTGGGCTTCTTCGGCCGCAAAGGCCAAATCACAGGCGTGCAAAGGGCCGTAACCACCACCGAAACACCAGCCATTGACCATGGCAATGGTCGGCTTCTGATACCAGCGCAGACGTCGCCACCAGCCATAGGCTTCACTTTGCGCCCTGCGCGTGGCACCCAGGCCCTTGGCCTCGTTTTCACGGAAGTATTCTTTCAGGTCCATGCCGGCAGACCAGGCCGAACCTTCTCCGCTGAGCACCAGCACCCCGACGGAATCATCATATTCCAGGGTATCCAGCACCCGCATCATTTGCCGGTTTAGCTTGGGGTTCATGCAATTGCGTTTTTCTGGCCGATTAAATTTGACCCAGGCAATACCGTCAACAACGCTATAACTGACGGTTTCTTCTTCAGATCGCTCACTTGTCATCTACTGCTTTCCTATTACTGCATGTTACTGACTGTACTAGCCTTAAATCGGGTAATGACCCGGCTCGGTTTCAACGGTGATCCAGCGTAATTCAGTGAAGCTGTCGATGCCCGCCTTGCCACCAAACTTGCCATAGCCTGAGGCACCAACACCACCAAAAGGCATCTGTGCTTCATCATGAACCGTAGGCCCGTTCACATGGCAAATACCCGAATGAATCTGGCGTGCCACCTTCAGGCCTCTGGCGATATCCTTGGTAAAGACTGCAGAACTCAGTCCGTATTCACTGTCATTGGCAATACGGATGGCATCCGCTTCATCTTTGGCACGGATCATGGCCACAATCGGACCAAAACTTTCATCACGATAGAGGTTCATGTCAGCCTGCACATTATCAATCAGCGTGGCATTCATCAGCACGGAATCAGCCTTGCCGCCGCTGAGTATGGCGGCTCCTTTGCTGACGGCATCATCAATCAGGGTGTTAACCTTCTCCACCGTTTTCATATCAACCACAGCGCCCAGCGGGGTATTGCCTTCACGCGGATCACCGGTTGGCATGGATTTCACTTTCTCGGTCATTTTTTGGGCAAATTCATCTGCTATGGCATCCACCACAATCAAGCGCTCGGTCGACATACAGATCTGCCCCTGGTTCATGTAGGCACCAAAAGCGGCGGCTTTAACGGCCTCATCGAGATCGGCATCCTCCAATACAATCTGAGGCGCCTTACCACCAAGCTCCAGCAGACAGGGTTTCAGGTGCTGTGCAGCACGCTGGGCGATAACCTTACCGACGGCTGTTGAACCGGTGAAATTGATGCGTTTCACAGCAGGATGATCAATCAGTGCGCCGACCACCTCTGGAGCATCTTCGGGTGCATTGGTCACCACATTCACGACACCTTCAGGGAAACCGGCCTCGGCCAGCGCTTCCACAATCAGCGAATGTGTACGCGGGCAGGACTCCGAAGCCTTGAAAATTACCGAGTTGCCGCAGGCCAGCGCAGTGGCTACCGAACGCACGCCCAGAATAATCGGCGCATTCCAGGGCGCAATACTGAGGATGACACCAACCGGCTCCCTGATCGCCATCGCCAGACAGCCTGGCTTGTCAGAAGGAATCACTTCACCACTGATCTGGGTCGTGATAGATGCGGCTTCACGCAACATGGACGTGGCCAGCATCAGATTAAACATTGCCCAACCGGCTGTTGCGCCGATTTCATTCATCATGGCTTCAACAAAATCATCTTTTTTGCTTTCCAGGGCTGACGCCGCAGCCAGCAATACTGCTCTGCGTGCATTTGGGCCCTGCTGCGACCACTGGCCAAATCCTGCCTGCGCTTTCTCGCAGATCGCCGAAATATCACTGACCTGCATTGCTTCAGAGCTGCTGGCAACTTCTCCAGTCATTGGATTGATACGTTCGAATTTCATAATTACCTCTTTTTCTGCTTAACTTTTTAAAGAATTAAATATTGGCTGAAACATTATGTTTCTCTGCGGCTGGACGCAGAAAGTAAATCGCCACAGCGGCTACTGCGGCACCAGCACCCATAACAATGGATACGGCCAGCAGGTTGAAACCCGCAACAAACAGCAGGCCGGCTATCACCGGCCCCAGAGCTGCACCACCTCGACCTACACCAATGACCACCCCTGTGCCGCTACCACGGATATCGGCCGGGAAGGCATTGGCAATCAGGGCATAGAAACCAACCACGCCACCGTTAGTGAAGAAGCCGGTTACTGCCGCTATCATCGACAGATCCCCAATGGTTTCACGCTCAAAGCCGAAAATCGAAACCATCGCAAAAGCCACAATCAAGACACCTATCATCATCTTACGCAGGTTGTACTTGGTCGTGGTAATACCCAGCAACAGTGCACCGATAGCGCCACCTACATTGGCCCAGACCAGCACAGTACCTGCCAGTGCGGGTTCATACCCCATATCAACCACGATGGTCGGAATCCATTTGAGGATGTAGTAAAAGGTCATGATGTGCATGAAATAACCAATCACCAGCAGCAGGGTCAGAGCGCGGAATTTGTCATTAAAAAGCACCTGGTAAGAAATGGCCTTCTGGGTTTCCTCGATTTTGGCAGGCAGCTGATTCACCGCAGCATGCCCCATTTTTTTCAGGATGCGATTAATTTTATCCAGGGCATTTTCAGGCTGCTTGCTGGACAGGTATTCAATCGATTCAGGCAGTAAAAACCAGACAACAACTAAAAACACCGCGGTAATAGCGGCGCCAAATTCGAAGATAGCCCGCCAGTCTGAGGTCTGCAGCAACACAGTCGAAACAGAGCCGCCAATGATGGCCCCCAGCGGATAGCCAGTAGCCATAAAGATCACGGCCAGAGAACGGTTTTTCTGATTGGAGAACTCGGCTGCCATGGGGTTGGTGGTTGCCAGCATGCCGCCAATACCCAGCCCGGTGACAAAACGCGCCACCAGTAACTGGCTGATGGATGCAACCAGAGATGCCGCATACATTCCCACGGCCATCAGCGTCAGACATAAGAGAATGGTTGGACGGCGTCCTGATTTATCTGCCATACCACCAAACAGGACGGAACCGACGGCCATGCCAAACAGCTCCATGGACAAGACCACACCCAGTTCAGCGCGATTGATTCCCCAGTCAGCGGTGATGCCAGGGGCAGCAAAACTGATTGACTGAATGTCAAATCCATCCAGACCGTTCAAAAACACACAAATGGCAACGGCCATAATCTGAAAGGCGCCCATCGGGGCCTGACTCAGCAGTTCTCTCGGATCGTTGTAGGTATTCATGCTTTATCCTTCTTGCTTATTGTTATCGTGTTTATTGTTATCGTTTTAATTCCAGGGGTGTGCAACGGCTTGCGGTTCAATCTCTGAAACAAGGGAGCAGGAATTAGCCTGAATATCCCTTATCACGAGCGCTATGGATCGCCTTAACTTTCTGAGCGACCTGCTGTTAGCGCTAAAACCCAGGCCTGCCAATTCCAGTTTTATTAACTCTGCCTGGGCTTGAGCTATATGCTGAATGGAATTATCAAGACGCGCTGCATGACAGGATACCACCGCCATGCTCATCAATAATTCTATGCGTTTACCCAAACGCTGCATGGGCACCTGCGCACGGGTCAATTCAAGCTGATAAACTACATTAAAGAGCACATAAAGCCAACGACTCTTTCTTAATTCACGTTCACTGAAACGCAGATTATGACCAAGTTCACCCGGCAAGTCCTTGTAGCGTGGAAGCCATGCAGTTGGAACGATTCTACCAATAAAGCGACACAAGTCTCCCAGCAGATTGAACAGACACCAGCCCAGCAGTTTCCAGGTACCTGAATTCAGCAGAAGCTTTAATACCGCCAGCCCCACACGCCCTGGAAATTTCAGGAAGTTCGATAGATTCAGTGTGTAAATACGTTCTGCTTCCGGCAGCAGCTCTCCCTGCCTATCCTGATTGATCGTTTGCAGTACGCTTAGCAGACCCTGCAAATGCTTTCGGCTAAATGCTGCGGTAACGTCCTTCACCATGCCCAGGCGGATCAGGTCATCTTCCCCTTCAACAATACCAAAAGCATGCAGGGTAGTTCTGGCTTCACTGATTCTGGAACTATTATCCAAACTGCGTCCGCCGATCAGTCGCTCCGAAGCAATCAGTGACTCCAATGCATGTCGTGCGCTGGCAGATTTCGTGATATCACGCAGCCCAGCCAGATCAACACCTACAGCATCCTGAGCCAGAGCCAGATGAGCAAATGCCTGTGCGACCAGGGCTCCACCGAGAATTCTGACAATACCGAGCCGGGGCAGTTCATGCTTGATCACCAGGCCACCAACCCCTTCACGCTTGTTGGCATAGGCAATGGCATCAGCCGCCATCATGCGCTGAAAGCCAGCACTCATGGCTGCCAGCATGCAACGACCCAGTCGCAGACAATAAAACAGCACTTCAACCCCGTCTCCCTGGATTTCCTGCTCCAATGCAATCGGAAAATTTCTGAAACTAAGCCGTGAATTGATATTCTGCGCGAAGGCACTGGTATTGGACGAGGAACAGCTGAAGCCAACATCCCCGTCCATATCCTGCTCAGGCAGCTGAACGATATACAGGCCAAACTCCCTGCCCTGTCTGCCTTTTCTGGCAACCACAGCAGCCAGTCCGCCATAAGTGGCACTGGTAATGTACAACTTGTTGCAGACGTCTTCGGCATTCAGTCGCCAACAGCCAGCATCTTCATCACGCTCGACCCAGGCCTGTACCCGCTTCGCATTTACGCCTACCCCCACCTCTGTCAGGGCAAAAGCGATTAATCTTCCGCCGGCGATTTGAGGCAAAAAATCTGCCTGCTGTTCAGATGTTCCATAGCCCAGCAGTGCACTGGATCCGATGGTTAACTGCCCGGAAAGCTCAACGGCAAGTGCTCCCATGCCATTGGCTGCCAGCGCCTCTTCCAGCACGGCCAGCTGACTGTAATTGAGCCCCAGGCCTTTGTATTTTTTCGGTACGGTATAACCATAGGCTCCAGTGGCAGCGAGCATTTCACGCAAGCTTGGCGAGAGTTTGTTGTTGTCGTCAATGGCCTGACCCTGGCTTTGCAGCTGCAGGCATTGCTCCAGTATCTGGGTGGATTTTTCATGTTGGGAAGCCCGATAGGCCTCTCCACCTGAGCATAATTCCTCAAGTTCTGGGGCCGTACCAAAAATCATGCGCTCAAGCAGGCTGGTATGCTGCAGGTTCAGTTTTTTTTGGGCGGCATCCGAGGCTTTTTCCAGCACAGAAATGTCTTCTGCCTGCTCGCGATCCCCTGCTGCCGCCAGCGCCTCTGCAACCACTGAATTGCCTGTATCTTCTGACTTCATCTTTACCTATTATTGGCTTCCGGTACGCTGGTTTTCAGACTGCAAAACAAGGTCCGTCATTGTAACGCAAGTCCCCGCCACGATGCTGTAACGGGATTGAATACTGTGTTCGATGGACAACATTAATAACCCCGTTTATTCTCGTGACGTAAGCATTTATTCAAAGCAGGAGAAATTCCATGTCTGATCTAAACAACAAGGAAATGGCCTTCAAGCGTCGCGAACTGCTGGCCAGTGCAGCTGGCCTGGCGCTGGCTTCCAGTGCCGCCAGAGGTCAGGTGAGTACGCCCATGTCTTCACAGATTCCGCTGTACATGCCTCAAACCGAATTCGTTTATGAAGCGATTGTGGATATTGAGCCCAGTATTGACCTGGGTAACGGCCCACTGGGACCACGCGCAATGGTTCCCATCACTGGCGGGACCTTTGAAGGGCCGAATCTCCGCGGTACCGTGCTGGCTGGTGGAGCAGACCGCCAGCAGGTCAGACAGGATGGTGTACGTACGCTTGATGCCCTGTATGAAATGCAGACGGATGACGGCGCCATCATCACAGTCCGCAATCAGGTGCTTTCGATTCCGGATGCTGAAACGCGCTTCTCCTTCATCCAGATTACCGCACCGGAACAGTACGCTTGGCTGAACAAATCCATTCATGTCGGCACCTTGAATTCATTACGCCCTGGCCGTGCTGCGGTACTCATCAGAGCCTACAGAATCAAGTAAGCAGACAGGACTGATAAATAATTTGCGCTTGCTCAGTTGAATCACTCAAGCATTTTTAATGTAAGGACAGTATCTCCATGAAAAAATACCCTTTCCGTGCCGACCACGTCGGCAGTCTCTTACGAAGCCAAACCGTGAAACATCAGCGCGAGCTCTGGAAACAGGGAAAGCTGTCGGCTGAAGCATTGCGCGAAACAGAAAACGAAGCCATTGCCGACACGGTGAAAAAACTGGAATCCATTGGCATGCAATCCATCACCGACGGCGAATTCCGCCGTGACTATTTCCACCTGGATTTTCTCAAGGAGCTAGGCGGTGTTACGGTCAGCGGCGGTATTGACGCCAACCCGAATGCCCGCGTTGCTGAAGATGGCTTCAAACCCCCTTCCTGCAGTGTCACTGGCAAACTCAGGCACATCAAGGATATTCAGGTTGAAGATTTCAACTATTTAAAATCCGTCACCAGCAAGACGCCAAAGGTATGCATCCCCTCGCCCACTATGGTGCACTTTCGCGGCGGCAGACAGTCCATTGATATAGATTCCTATCCCGATATGGATGAATTTTTTGCTGATCTGGCTACTGTTTACCGAGAAGAAATCGCGCACTTGTATCAGGCCGGTCTGCGTTATCTGCAACTGGATGACACGAATCTGGCCTATCTCTGCGATCCGAAGATGCGTGCAGCCGCCAAAGAGCGGGGTGAAGATCCTGATGAGTTACCGCGCACCTATGCTGAACTGATCAATGCGGTGATTGATGGCAGACCGGAAGATTTGTCTGTAGCCATTCACCTGTGTCGTGGCAATTATCGCAGCACCTGGTTTGCTGAAGGTGGTTATGAACCGGTGGCGGAAATCCTCTTCAAGCAAATCAATGTCGACGCTTACTTTCTGGAATACGATGATGAACGCTCGGGTGATTTTGCACCGCTACGTTTTGTCCCTGATGACAAACGTGTGGTACTGGGAATTGTGTCATCCAAGATAGCTGAGCTGGAAGATATGGCCGACTTGCAGAAGCGCATTGATGAAGCTGCCCGCTACATGCCGCTGGATAATATGTGCATCAGTCCGCAGTGCGGTTTCTCATCGACCCACCACGGCAATGAACTGAGTCATGACGAACAGTGGCGCAAGCTTGAACTGGTGGTCAATACCGCGCGATCTGTCTGGGGCGAAGCCTGAGGCTGATTATTTTTTATTGCCTTCCAGACACTGCTCCAGACGCTCCAGGGTTTCCATGGCATCCAGCGCTTGAGCCACACTGGCATTGGGCTCACGCCCTTCCCTGATGGCGGTAAAGAACTCACGATCCTGCAATTCGATACCGTTCATGGATACATCCACCTTGCTGACATCAATCTGCTCTTCGCGGCCGTTAAACAGATCATCATAACGGGCGATGTAAGTGCCGTTATCACAAATGTAACGGAAGAAGGTTCCCAGCGGACCATCATTGTTAAAGGACAATGACAGGGTACAGATAGCGCCATCCGGCACTTTCATACCGATGGACATGTCCATGGCAATGCCCAGCTCCGGGTGATGCGGCCCTTCCAGGGCAAACTGTTCAGAGACGATCTGGCCGGTCTGGTACTGAAAAAGGTCCACGGTATGACAGGCATGGTGCCACAGCAGATGGTCTGTCCAGCTGCGGGGCTGCCCGAGCGCATTGAGATTGCTGCGTCGGAAAAAATATGTCTGCACATCCATCTGCTGCACATTCAGCTCACCGGCCTTGATCTTGTTATGGATCCACTGATGTGAAGGGTTAAAGCGACGGGTATGACCCGCCATGGCTACTACACCGGTTTCCTTCTGCACCCTGACGATCTCACGGGCATCCTCAATCTTATCCGCCATAGGGATCTCAATCTCGACATGTTTACCGGCCTGCATACACTGAATTGCCTGGGCCGCATGGATCTGGGTAGGCGAAGCAATGATCGCGGCTTCAACACCATGCTGCTGCAAACACGCCGTCAGATCAGCACTGTAGTGAGGAATGCCATACTCTTCGGCAACGGCTCGGGTTGATTCCTGATTGCCGCCACAAAGACTGACCACCTCTATGCCTTCAATATTTTTTATACCATCCAGATGTTTCTTGCCGAAGGCTCCCTGGCCTACCATGATAATTTTCATAAGAACTCTCTTGCTTATCGCTTACTGAATTTTTGCCTTGATGTCATTCTATTCGGGACAGGCAGTGCTCATTCATTCTCCAGAATGATAAGGCCGGCGCCTGTATTGGAGGCTGGCACATGATAATGGCGGTAAATTTCTTTCACCTTATCATCCAGTGCGCCGCGCATGACCAACCACATCACCATTTCAATGCCTTCCGCGCCGGTTTCACGGACGTATTCAATGTGCGGAATATTTTTCAATCGCTCAGGGTTGGCGGAAAGATCATCCAGGAAACGGGTATCCCATTCCTTATTGATCAGGCCGGCACGAGGTCCGTGCAACTGGTGCGACATGCCACCGGTACCCATGATAACAACTTTGAGGTCTTTATCATAAGCATCGACGGCGCGGCGGATAGCCTTACCCAGATTATAGCAACGGTTACCCGTGGGCGGCGGGTAAAGCACTACGTTCACCGCCAGTGGTATGACCTTGAAAGGCCATTTATCAACATGACCACAGGTTATCGACAAAGGAACAGTCAGACCATGATCGACATCCATTTCATTCATGATGGTCATATCAAACTCATCCAGAATCAGGGACTCAGCCAAATGCCAGGACAACTCGGCATCCCCTTCCACAACAGGCACCGGTCTTGGTCCCCAGCCTTCATCAGCCGGCTTGTACTGATCGGCCACACCAATGGAAAAGGTTGGAATGGACTGCAGGGAAAACACGGTACCATGGTCGTTATAGACCAGAATGACCACATCAGGATTAACTTCTTCCAACCACTGCCGGGCCGGTCCGTATCCTTCAAACAGAGGTTTCCAGTAGGGCTCCTCTGTCAGGCCCTGATCGTGAGCGACGCCAATGGCCGGCACATGAGAGGTGCATAATCCTGCGACAATTTTAGCCATTATTTTTTCTCCGATTTACTGCGGTTTCCTTCAATATGCCTGCCGCCAGCCACCATCATGTCACGATACTCGTCCTGGGACATGCCGGACATGGCGCCAGCCATGTACTGAAACGACAGCCCAAGGGTCGCACCCAGTTTGGCTGCATAATAGATATTGCCACCCACTTCGAGAATGCCGTTAAAATCCCTGTCCAGCACAGCTTTTTTCTGGGCATCCGTCAGGGGAAAGGTATCCAGATAGGCAGCTTCATCTGCCAGAAATGCTTTTCGATTTTCTTCTTTGAGCAGCGACATGAAGAACATATTCAGGTGATAACCTTTCTGGCAGCGTTTGCGATCAAACAAATAGGTGCCGGGAATATCTTCATATTGCGCTTCTGTTTCAGCTTTCATGGTGCTCCCTCGTTGCGCGTGACATCAGCCAATTTACGCGGGCATCATAGCACGCGGCAAAAAATGCATGACTGCTTGTTCCAGTTTTTTTGATCCAGACCAAGGCGGTCTGAAATTTACAGGTATTTATTAATACGTGGATAAACGGCGCGAATATTATGTTCAAAGATATTCGCCTTTTCCTTGTCACTGATAGCGGCATTATCAATATAACGCTTGGTATCATCGAAATAGTGGCCGGTTTCAGGATCTATGCCACGTACCGCGCCCACCATTTCCGATGCAAACAAAATATTTTTGTTCGGAATGACTTTTAACAGCATATCGATACCTTTCTGGTGGTAAACACAGGTATCGAAGAAAACATTGTTCATCAGCAATTCATCCAGCGGCGGTAGTTTGAGCATATCTGCCAGACCACGGAAACGTCCCCAGTGATAAGGTACGGCACCACCGCCATGGGGAATGATGAATTTAATGCTCGGGAAATCCTGCGTCACCGTTGATTGCATCAGTTGCATGAAGGCAACTGTATCGGCGCTCAGGTAATAGGAACCGGTAGCATGGAAAGCCGGGTTACAGGAGCCACTGACATGAATCATGGCCGGCACATCGAGCTCCACCATCTTTTCATAAAACGGATACCAGAAGCGATCCCCCAGTGGTGGAGAATCAAAATGTCCCCCCGAGGGATCCAGATTCAGATTGCAGCCAACAAAACCAAATTCATTGATACAGCGCTCCAGCTCAGCAATGCTGTTATCCATGGGGGTCCCCGGTGACTGTGGCAGGGCACAGGCACCGATAAAGTTGTCAGGATACAGCTGGGTAACCCGATAAATCAGTTCGTTGGTGTGTTCCGTCCAGAATTTGCTGGTCCAGGCATTGCCGATATGGGGTCCCATCCAACTGGCGCGCGGCGAAAAAATGGTCAAATCGGCTCCACGCTCAGCCTGCAGTTTCAACTGGGAGTTTTCCAGACTTTCGCGGATATCATCATCACTGATATTGATCAGGCCCTTCTCACCCTGGTGTTCGGGGTCGGTTACCAGGGCTGCCTTTTGTGCATCGCGGTATTCACCCAGTGCCTCGGGAGCCGTCGTGTAGTGGCCGTGACAATCTATAATCATTGTTTTTAGTGCTTCTCTTTTGCTGTAGATGATAGCCCGCTGATTTTCAGCCGCCTATTTTTTAAAATTTTTCAGCTCATCCAGCGTATCAAGATACACCAGACCCTCTTCTTCCAGACGCGGGCGCATATTGTAAATATCCAGCCCCAGCTCTCCCTTGCCCAGTCTTTCACGTTTGGCCACTTCATTGGCTTCGCGTTGTTTGCCGGCTTCCAGTACGCTTGATGCGGACTCGCGTTCCACAATGCAGACACCATCGTCATCGGCAATAACCACATCTCCCGGCACCACATACTGACCGGCACAGACGAGGGGAATATTCACCGCCCCCAGAGTTGCCTTTACCGTACCCTTGGCGTGCACGGCTTTTGACCAGACTGGAAAGCCCATTGCTTTAAGGTCACGAATATCACGTACCCCGGCATCAATCACAAGTCCTTTGACCCCTCTGGCCTTGCAGGACTCGGCCAGCAGGTCGCCAAAAAAACCGTCGCTGCTATCCGCAGTCAAACCGACCACCAGAATATCGCCGGGCTGGCACAGTTCAATGGCTACATGCACCATCCAATTATCCCCAGGCTGCGCCAGAATGGTTACGGCGGAGCCTGCTATTCTGGCGCCGGAATAGATCGGGCGCATGTAGGGCTGCAGGAGGCCAATGCGACCCTGGGCCTCGTGCACAGTAGCAACGCCGAGGCTCTCCAGCTCATCAATCAGCGCTTTATCAGCACGTTCAATATTGCGTACGGCAACGGTTTTCATATCGATTTCCTTGATTCAGGGAGCCTATTACAGCAATTAATCATCAAAGCCGTAAAGTCGCGATGGATTATCCACCAGCACCTTGCGCTGCAGGCTTTCATCTTCAGCGAATAAGGGCACGAGGTCCAGCAAATCGCCGTCATTGGGCATCCAGCGGGAAATATTCGGGTGCGGGTAATCCGTACCCCAGAGTGTTCGGTCCGGGGCAATCTGAATCAGCTCCCTGGCAAAGGGCACAGCATCATGGAAGGGAGGCCCTTCACTGGAAATGCGTTCCGAACCACACACTTTCACCCACCAGTTTTCCCGCTGCATAAACTGCTTGAGGATCTGGAAGGCTTTTTGCTCCGTACCCTGATCGCAGGGGACCCGGCCCATGTGATCAACCACAATTTCCATATCAAACTGGGCAAAGAAATCCTGAAATTTGATGATGTCTTCGGCATTGACGTGAATCACCAGATGCCAGCCCAAGGGTTTTACCCGGTCCAGCACCGTTTTCATCATGTCGAGATTCGGCGTACCACCCAGATGTGTGACAAAGTTGAAACGTACGCCGCGAACACCACCGTCATGCAGATCCTGAAAATCATTTTCCGTAAAACTGTCATTGGCAATGCAGACTCCCCGGTACGCACCCTGACTGGAGGCAATGGCATCGATCATGGCGCGATTGTCCGGTCCGTGACAACTCGCCTGTACAATGACAGCACGTTCAATACCCAGTATGTCATGCAAGGCCTTGAGCTTATCCTTGCCAGCATCCGGTGGTTCATAGGTACTGCTCGGATGATAGGGGAAAATATCTTTTGGCCCAAAAACGTGACAATGGGCATCGCAGGAAAGGGGTGGCGCCTTGAACACCGGCGTGCGGGTATTCGGATCCGGTGGCATGCATGTTTTCTTTTCACTCATAAATAAACCCTAGCAACTAATACTGGTGAAACAGCCTAAAATTTCAGTTCTGTCAGCTTGTCATGACTTCCCTGCAGGGAGAAGGTTTTTACCACAGCCTAGCTATTTGTTTTATCAATGCACTGTCTCTTGTTTACCGCTGCCATATCCCTTCCGGAATCATGACTTCTCCCTGGCTGAGCAGGCGGGCGGTGCGTAAAAGTCCAGCTTTCAGTACTTCCGGGTGCCCGCCGTCGTCATGACTGATTTCCAGACTCACCGAAAACTCCCCACTGGGGTGCTCCACCGAATAGGTTTTTCCCGCTTTTGGCAGACTCACCAGGGATTGAGCAACTGTTCCCGGAATGATGCAGGCCGTGGCAACGGAAACCGCAGCCAGCACGCCAATGGCCGCATGACAAACGTGCGGGATAAAACTGCGGGTATGAATGATGCCGCCTGAAATGGCAGGCGCAATGATCGTCATCTTGGGAACGACCTTGCCCGAGACATCACCCAGATTCATCTGCGGAGCAATCTGTAAACGGATGCTTTCCAGCTTTGCTTTCAGTGCCTCATTGGCATTGAGTTCATCTCGGCTCTCATAGCCACTAATGTCCAGATCCTCTGCCTTTACTAGAACAATGGGCATGCCATTATCAATACAGGTGATATCCACTCCGTCAACAGTATCAATCAGATTACCGGTGGGCAGCAGCTGGCCGGTAGCTGAACCCGCCAGGTCCATGTAGTTGCAAAGTACCGGGGCAGCCGTGCCGGGAACGCCATCTATTTTGGCCTCGCCTGCATAAGTCATTTTACCTGACGGCGTCTCCACCACCACCTCACAGACCGAGCCACTGTTGAGCATAAAGACACGGGCACTTGTCTGTGGACTTTGTGCCTTCAGCAAGCCACTTTCAATGGCAAAGGGCACGACACCGGCAAGAATGTTGCCGCAATTCTGGGTACGATCCGTTGCATTGCCGCCGACGACGACCTGGACAAATTCATATTCCAGATCGATACCTTCACGGGATGAAAGACTGACAATGCCTATCTTGCTGGTCAGCGGATCGGAACCACCAAGGCCGTCAATCTGGCGTTGATCAGCACCATCAACGCCACACATGGCAGCGATCAGGACGGCATCTTTGCTTGCCTGGTCGGCTGGCAGATCACTGGCTTTAAAATATAAGCCTTTGGAACTGCCGCCTCGCAGTTGCATGAAGGGAATGGCTGTTTGCATGAAGCTAGTCTGTTACAAGTACTGCCGGATGGCAATATCGGACTATTTCAGCTGCTCGTAGGGTAGCCCCACATACTGCATGGCAATTACCCGTCTGCCCTCTTCATTTTCCAGGAAGAAGTTACGCTCGGAACTCATGAAACGATCAAAGGTTTTGCCGTCCAGACCGGTATCCAGTTCCTGCTCACCGAAATCATGCAGAGTGTTGGTCATCCACCAGGAAAAGCGCTCACCGTGCCAGACGCGGCGCAGGGCAATACCGGAATACTGCTCAATGCAGTCACGGTCATTTTCCTGGTAAACCCGGCACATGATCTGGTAAAGAGCTGCCACATCAGAAGCAGCCAGGTTCAGGCCCTTGGCGCCGGTCGGCGGCACGATATGGGCGGCATCACCGACCAGAAACAGGTTGCCATACTGCATCGGTTCACAGACGAAGGAACGCAGGGGGGCAATACTTTTTTCAATGCTGGGTCCGGTTACCAGATTGGGTAAATCTTCTTTGGGAACCCGCTTTTTCAGTTCATCAAAAAAGGCCTCATCTGACCAGTCCTCGACTTTGTCGGTGAGCGGCACCTGCAGGTAATAGCGTGAGCGCGTGTTGGAGCGCATGCTGCACAGGGCAAAGCCCCGCTCACTCTTACAGTAAATCAGCTCATGATCGATGGGCGGCGTATCACTCAGCAAGCCCAACCAGCCGAAGGGGTAAACGCGTTCAAATTCCGTGCGCTTATCCTCGGGGATGGTTTTTCGTGAAACACCATGAAAACCGTCGCACCCGGCAATGAAATCACAGTCAAGCCGGTAGTCCTCTCCACCATGCGTGAAGGTGACATGGGGTTTATCACTGGTCACATCATGCAGGGCAGTATCATCCACTTCATAATAGGTCGTCAGGCCTGCCGCTTCACGGGCATCCATCAAGTCCTTGGTAATCTCGGTCTGGCCGTAACAAATGACCACGTCACCGCCCGTCAGATTTTTCAAGTCGATGCGATACTTTTTGCCATCAACTGCGATAGCAACACCTTCATGTACCTGTCCCTCACTGTCCATTCGATCAGCTACGCCGGCTTCTCTTACCAGATCGGCAAAGCCCTGTTCCAGAATACCCGCACGGATTCGTCCGAGCACATAGTCACCGGAAACACGTTCCACGATGATGTTTTCAATGCCCTGCTTGGACAACAATTGTCCGAGCAGGAGACCGGAGGGACCTGCACCAATGATGGCGACTTGGGTTTTTAAGGTTTTCATCATGTACTTCCTTACTAGCTAATACTTATTCAAGGGTTGTGACACAGGCAAACGATTCGGCCGATGCCGGATTAGGGCCTGTATAGCGCGCAACAGCGGGCCATCGGCAGAGTTTTCGGGTCACGCCACGCAATGCTTCAGGTGCTTCCTGATTATCAGCCCTGATGCTGGCGGTAATAGTTCCGGGAGTTTCATTATTTTCGACCCAGTCTACCAAAACACTTAAGGGATCAAATTGATCTGGCGCAACGCCACCGGGGCCATGGGGCATGCCCGGCACGGCATACAGTGTCACAAAGTCGGTGGCATCCGGATTATTGACCAAGAGGTTTTCATACCAGTTTACGGTATCCATAAACGAGAACACCGGGTCGGATACCCCATGAAATATGAGCATTTTCCCGCCACTGTTTTCCAGACCACTGAGGGTCGGGTTGTCCGCATCGGGAGGCGTCATCATTTCCATGGCGGATTCCGGAAATTCCAGGGAGGTGGCATAGATTTTTGGGGCATCTACCTCAAAGTCGAAATCCAGCAGATACTGCTCCAAACTTTCCGAATTGCCTTCCAGTGGTGTCGGTGGTGTGGTGAAAACCTGTGCCAGGGATCCTGCACCCATGATGGCAATGATCGGCTGACCGTCCCAGGGTGGCACTCCACTTTGCAGCTTCCAGGAACGCCAGCCTCCGGAAGACAGCCCGGTATCCCAGGCCCACTCGCTGTATAGCTGATCACCAGCACTGTTAGTTGGCCCCTGAATAATGTTAGTCAATGCTGCTACTTTTTCAGCTGGCAGACATTCATCGCTGGCACTGGTCTCGCAGGACATCACTGCGGGGTCAAAAACTGCCTGGCAGGCCTGCACATCAAAGATGATACCGTCCTGCAAAGAGTCATAGGCATCACAGGCCGTGGCAACATAATCGGCCACCAGGTTCAGCTCTTCGCGTGAAAACGATTCCTGCAGGACATCGCCGACACTACGAAAATTTTGCACATCCCAGGCATGCTGTACTGCCGCTTTGGGCAAATTAAATCCCGGATAACCGGCTATAAAACCATCAAACTGCTCCGGAATACGGCTGGCTGCCACCATGGCATGACGACCACCATTGGAGGAACCCAAGCCATAAGTGTATTGGATGGGCGACTGATAATAGGCTTCAGTCAGGGCGGTTGCTGCCGGATGCAGACTTTCAACCGCTCCATAGCCATAATCCCGGCGCGCCTCAGGCTCCATGCCAAAACGGTTTGAGCCGGCAAGCCCGGCTTCAGGATTGGCCCTGCCGTCATGTCCGGCATCACTGGAGACCACGGCAAACCCACGGGCCAATGCACTGTCATTCGGCGCCATGACGCTCATGCGGCCCGTTGCCGGAACCACTGAACCGTCATTTCCACCATTGAACTGGTGTACGAACTGGCCGCTCCACTGGTCCGGGAGACGCAGCTCAAAGGAAATAGCATAGTCCTTGCCATCCGTTCCAGTGCGTTGTTCTATCTGTCCCTGCACGATGCAATGTGCGACAGGAATCTCTTCGGTAGCAGCCTGAGCCTGAGCCTGTGTGATCAGCACCCCCTGTGGCGCCAGCTGGCTCATATCAGCACAACTGAAGGCTTCCTGCTCAATCACTGCCACTGTTTCATTTTCTGCTTCACAGGCGACCAGAGCTGTTGCCGATAAGAGAATCAATGCTGGTTTTATTGTTTTTGCACTCATGTCTAACTCCTTAGGTGAATCAATTGCGCCAAGGTATCACAAAGCGTCGAAATTATTGAGTTTTCAGAAAAACTGACTATTCAGTAATTCACGATTGTCCATCGCTTGCTGAACACTTCAGCGTGGCCTTTGGACCAGTTGCAGCAGGAGTCCATCCGGGTCTTCTATGATCTGAAAACGGGAGCCGTTTAAGCTAACCGCACTTTCATTATTGGCGGCCAGAACAGCACCTGCTGCCAGTGCATTGCTCACCACCCTGTCCAGATCACTGACAAAAATGCGTAACATGGAGGAGCCGATTCTGGGTAAGTGTTGCTGCAACTTTTCTCTGGACCCGCTGCGGTACTGTAATAATTCAAGTGGCAGGGTGCTGCCAGGAACCTGCGCCGTCAGCAATGAATAGTCTTGCTGATAACCATTGATTGCCCCCAGAATCTCATTACTGGTAAAACTGTTGTCCCGGGGGTAACCAAAACCCATGGCCTCTCGGTAAAAACTGCTACTTTTTTCTGCATCACCCACTACCAGCCTGAAACGGCCATCCAGAACATTGCCAGGCGCTGACAGTGAGCTGTTGCTGATCTGCAGCAGTTCAATGAAATAGCCATCCGGATCCTGCGCCAGAATGAAGCGGTTATCCCCCGCTGTCACGGCTTCACCACCCGGCGTCACAACACTGCCACCCTGAGCGCGAATCGATGCGATGGCCTGCTCTATATCTTTCACAAACAAGAGCAGAACGGCGTTACCGCTATCCTGAATTTCCGTACTTTGTTTGCTACGATCCGTGCCACGCCATTCCAGGTGCTCCAGAAAAAAGGTTGAGTTGGGGACCGGGAACGTGACGCCCCTGAATTCACCACCCACCGCGTTATACATGGCGGCCACCGGCTCATTAGGACCAAACTCACGTGTAATCAACCCGCCTCTTGGTTCAACACCCAGCAGTTCATAATAAAAAGTCTGGGTGCGGTCGAGATCCTCAACAACCCGGATATAGTTACCTGCACCTATGACACCCTGGCTGGCTGGCGCTGCATCCTGTGCGTGGGAACCCAGTGCTGGCAGCAACAACATAAGACTTAACGCCATACCGGAAAATACTTGAGCGAGTTTTAACTGGAACATACGTTTTCCCCATAAAAAAATATGCTGGAATCCTATCACGGAAACCAGCATCGGACTCTCATACCAGTGTTAATATTTTTAATATTTAGATGAAGCAAGAGCAAGATCACAGCCCCTCGTCTATAACAAGTAGTTTTCTATATCATTAATTTTTATAGGGATTTCTCCCATTTGTTGACTGATCACTATCAAAGTCATTACCATGCGATGCAAGCACATAGGGAAAGCCCATGAAGAAAATCCTGCTCAGTCTTCTGTTGTTTACACTGATCTGCGCCTGCAGTGAGCAAAGTCCACCGACCAGTCCTGAGGCAGGTTCTACTGCTAATGATGTCCAGCAGATCCTGGCCAACCTGAATACCGTTGCCGACCCGGAATCGAGCACCTACCAGACACTTCAAGGCAAGGCACTGGATCTTCAGCTTTTTGCCGGCAGAAAAATATTTATCAATTACTGGGCAAGCTGGTGCGCCCCCTGCATTGAAGAAATTCCATCCATCAATCGTGCTGCGCAGATACTGTCAGAAGAAGACTATGTTTTTCTGTTTGCTTCCGATGAAAATATAGAAACCATTAGCCTGTTTTTGGATGAGCGCGGCTTTGCCGGCAACTTTATCAAACTGAACCCTTTTTTCGGCTCTTACGGCATCAATGCAGTGCCCAGCTCCATATTGGTCGATGAAAGTGGCGAAATCATCAAATCATGGCTGGGGGCTTTCGAATGGGACAGCCCGGAAATGATTGCCGAAATCCGTAGTGCCAGCGAATAAAGTCCTCTCCCCTTTTCTTTTGAACGCCCTGGATTGACCTGTCATTGCAAGCTTGGTCTAATAGGCGCCCTTCGCTCTACTGGGGTGTCGCCAAGCGGTAAGGCAACGGACTCTGACTCCGTCATGCGTAGGTTCGAATCCTACCACCCCAGCCATCTTCCTGATTGCTTGCTGGTTTTCTTAAGGTTTTCTTAAGATTGAATATTTAGCTTACTTATGCAACAGAAATGGCGTTCAGACTGTATGCGGGGCCTGAAATTGACTGGGACCTTCCTGTTAAGAGTTAAAATCCGCCCTGAATTGGATTTCAATCAAGTCGCGTTTCAGCTGATTTGTTAACTTAAACAATGAGGTTTTTAAAGACTGGAGTTCATCTTAGTGAATTGCTATGTAAATTTTAAGCGCATTCTGCCAGCACTCCTCTGCGCGTGTGTATGTATTCCTCTGGATGCATATAGCGCACAGGGTGACCATGAGCCACTTGAGAAAAGTTCTGATTTAAGCTTCAGTGACATTTTCGATAGTGCTCTGGGAAATGCTCCGGAGATACTGGAAAGGGACGTCAGGCGACAGCAGGCCGAGGACTATGAGTCTATTTCGGATACCTGGTTTAGTGGCCGCCCCAGCCTGCAACTCTATTACATCGATGACCAGGCATTTGATAATCGGGGTTTCCGTGAAATGGAATACGCCGTTTTGCTGCAATTGAAACGCCCCAGTGAGTGGGGCAATGGTCGACTACTGAGTGATTCCTATGCCGAGCAGTACAGCGCCTGGGAACAATCCCTGCGACATTATATCGCCGGTCATGTGCGCAAAAGCCTGGCTGATATTGCCGAAGCGGAGGCTAATTTACTGCTGGAGCAGCAGGCCACGCGTAATGCCGAGGAATTGCTTAATACCACACAACAACTGGTCAATTCCGGAGAGCTGGCGCGGCTGGATTTGATGCAGGCGGAAAATTTATTTCTGAATCAACGTCGCACTGAATTGCAGGCAGAGGCCATGCTGGTTGATGCCGAACGTGCCTATGAAATTCTGACGGGACTGCAGGTCAGACCGGATTATGTCCACACCGAAACCCTCACGGAACAGGAGGTAATCAGTCCCGAACAGCCCCAGCTGCTTTATCTAGCCTCGGATATTCAGCTTGCCGAAGCACTGGTTCTACAAGCGCAGGCAAGCGTCAGGGGCAGCCCCTCCATCAGCATCGGCAGCAGGCGCCAGCGTGCCAGTGATTTAGCGCCAGACGAAGATGGTCTGGCCTTGTCGCTGAGCATTCCTTTCGGCGGAAAAAACATTGTTGCCAGCCGCACCAGCGATGCCCGCCGCGATAAAGCCGATGCTGAAGTTCTCTACCAGACAAGTTATCGGGCATTGGATTTGCAACTGCATGAGATAGAACATGAATTATTAATCTCTGAAGAGAGCATCCTGCTCACCGAGCAGCAGTCCCGCTTGAGTGAAGCACGCTGGGAAATGGCCCAGACAGCTTTTACCCAGGGCGAGATCAGCCTTACCCAGGTCATTCTGGCCCTGCAGGAAGCCCTGGCTGCGCGCAAAGAACATGAACTGCTGCTGCTGCAGCGAGAACGACTGATTACAGAATTTAACCAGACCATTGGAGTGATGCCATGAAGTCATGGAAGCCACTGATGCTTGTTTTACTTAGCGGCCTGACCACCAGCGGCAGTTTTGCCCAGGATATCATTGCCCTGCAGGACAGTGACCTGAACCGCCTCGGTATTGTGCTGGCGCCGGTCAGCAACATTGATGACAGTATCGGCAACAGTTTCCCGGCAAGTGTGGTCAACTCACCAATTACCAGCTCATTACTCAACGTGCCCTATGGCGGCATTCTGCAAAGCTGGCTGGTAGAACCCGGACAATCTGTTAATGCGGGTGATGCCATGGCACTGATCTACAGTCAGGACCTGCTGGGGCTTGAGAATGACTGGCATGAAGCACGCATCGCCCTGCAGCAGGCTGAATTCGAGTTGGCTAAAGACAGCATGTTGCTGGAGCAGGGCATCATCTCACAGCAACGTTTTGTGCAGACCCAGCGTCATCATCAGGAAGCCCAGAATACCCTGCGAACACTCAATGCCCGCCTCTCACTTGCCGGTTTTACTCAAGCGGAGCTCGATTCAGCCACCTTAAATGGCGCCACACCGGGTGTTTATACCCTGCGCAGCCCTGTCCCTGGCAGTGTCGATCATTTGATGATCACGGTCGGCAGTTTCGCCGACAGCAATATACCGATCGCCCGCATCGGTAGCCAGGAACGCTGGCTCAGTGCCGAGTTGCCGGCCAGCGCTGCTGCCAACCTGGCACTCGGTCAGATGCTGCGGGTTGAAGGCAGCGCTATCCCCCTGACACTGCGTCAGAAAGATTATGAAATAGATACCCAATCCCAGACAGTGGGCATTCTTGCCAGTTTCAATGGCAATCCCGAGCTGATGGCTGGCCAGGTGCTGACTCTGCTGATCCCGCCCAGAGAATCTGGCGTACTGGTGCCGGGAAATGCCGTCGTTCACAATGGCAATGAAACCAGTGTCTATGTGCGTACTGCTGAAGGCTTTGAAATCCGTAGCCTGCAGCTAAGCCCAGTCGGTGCAGATTACCTGGCAAGTGAGGGATTGCAGGCAGGTGAGCTGATCGCGATTCGAGGCACAGCCATTCTCAAAGGCATGCAGTTAGGACTGGGAGGCGAATAATGTTCAGCCAGCTCATCCAGTTCTCCCTGAGTCAGCGGCTGATGATCTGTCTGTTGGCACTGGTGCTGACGGGGTTCGGAGCGCGGGCTTTGCTAAATTTGCCGATTGATGCTTTTCCGGATATCTCACCTACCCAGGTGAAAATCATTATCAAGGCTCCCGGCATGACCCCCGAAGAAGTAGAGACCCTGATCACCCAACCCGTGGAAGTCGAACTGCTCGGCATCCCCCGCCAGGACATACTGCGATCCATCACCAAATACGCCCTGAGTTCCATCACGCTGGATTTTGAAGAAGGCACCGATATCTACTGGGCCAGGCAGCAAGTTACAGAACGCATCAATAATGTCTGGGACGATTTGCCCGGTGGGATCAGTGGCGGCCTGGCCCCTATGAGCACGCCGCTGGGTGACATGTTCATGTTCACCATCGAAAGCGACAGCCTGAGTCTCGAGGAAAAACGCTTTTTGCTGGACTGGACCATCCGCCCTGCCCTGCGAACAGTTGCCGGCGTTGCGGATGTGAATTCTCTCGGTGGCTTTGTAAAAACCTACGAAGTCATGCCACGCCGCGAAATGATGAGCACCCTGCAGATCAGTAATGAAGATATTATCGATGCACTGTCCATGAACAACCAGAATGATGGTGCCGGACGTATCGACCAGGGCGAGGAAGCCATTCTGGTTCGGGTAGCTGGCGCTATCGGCTCCTTTCAGGATATCGGCAATATCCAGGTCGTCAATGCCGCCGGTGATCATATTCCGCTGTCGGAAGTTGCCCGCATTTCCACCGGTTCACTGGAACGATACGGATCGGTTACAGCGGACGGTAATGAAGAAGCCGTGCAGGGTCTGGTGATTGGATTGCGCGGTGCCAATGCCCGCGAAGTGGTCGATGGCGTGCGCAGCAAACTGGATGAACTGCAGGCCACCCTGCCCGAAGGAACAAGTACCCAGATATTTTATGACCGCAGTGTCTTGATTGAAGGCGCTGTCGGCACTGTATCCAAGGCGCTGATAGAAGCCGTGGTGCTCGTGGTGGTATTGCTTGGCCTGTTCCTCGGCAATATTCGCGCAGCCCTGACCGTTGCCGTGGTCCTGCCGATGTCAGCGCTGGTGACCTTTATCATGATGAATGCTTTTGAAATGTCGGCCAACCTGATGAGCCTGGGGGGGCTGGTGATTGCCATTGGCATGCTGGTCGATGCCTCCATCGTGATCGTGGAAAATATCGTAGCCTCCTTGGCCAACCGTTCTGAAGGTCAGAAAGCCCTACCACTTTTGCATATCGTATTCCGTGCAGTGAAAGATGTGGCGGTACCGGTATGCTCGGGCATATTGATTATCATTATCGTGTTCCTGCCGCTACTGACTCTTGAAGGCCTCGAAGGCAAGCTGTTTGGTCCGGTGACACTGACCATCGTATTTGCCCTGATCGGCTCACTGATTCTGTCCTTGACACTGATCCCAGTCATCGCTTCGTTTATGGTGAAGACTGATGCGCATGAAGATCCCTGGTTGAGCCGAACCCTGTTGAAGCTCTATCGGCCATTGCTGAATCATACCCTGGCACATCCGCAATACCTGCTGGGCATTGCAGCTGCGCTGCTGATTGTTACCGTGGCTTTGTTCCCCTACATCGGCAAGACCTTTATGCCCACCATGGATGAAGGCGACATTATTATCCAGCTGGAAAGCGTGCCCTCGGTCAATCTGCAAACCACAACACGCATGGTGCAGCAGGTGGAGGCGGCCATCATGGCGGAAGTATCGGATGTCATCCGCGTGGTCTCCCGCAGCGGCTCTGATGAAATCGGCATGGACCCGATGGGCCTCAATGAAACGGACATGTTCCTGCAGTTGAAACCGGCAGAAGACTGGCAGGCACGCAGCAAGGAAGAACTGGAAGCCCAATTGCGAACCGTGCTGAGCCGCTTTTATGGCATTAACTTCGGCTTTACCCAGCCAATCGACATGCGTGTATCTGAAATGTTGACAGGATCACGTGGAGACGTGGCCATCAAACTGTTTGGCAATGATCTCAACACACTCAATACCTACGCGCAGCAAATTGCCAGCGTGATAGAGGATATTCCCGGCAGCATTGATACCGTAGCCACGCTCAATGAAGGAGCTCAATATCTGCAGGTCAATGTCGACCGCTATCGCGCCGGTCAACTGGGCATCAATGCCGAAGAGCTGCAGACACGCCTGCGTTCGGAAATTGAAGGCCTGAATATCGGTAATGTCATCGAAGGCGGTGCCCGGGTGCCACTGGTCATCCGTTATGAACGCCTGCAGGGTGATGGTCTTGAGCTGATGCGCAACAACTTTATCAATCTGCCGGACGGAACTGTCATCCCCCTGTCAGAGATTGCCCGGATTGAGCGTGTTGAAGGTCCGGTCAGCATCTCCCGTGAGGCCGGTCAGCGCTTCGCTGTCATTCGAACCAATGTGGAAGACCGCGACCTGGTAGGATTTGTGGATGAAGCCAGAAACACCATCGCCAGCTCGCTGGAACTCCCGGAAGGCTACAACATCGAATGGGGAGGCGAGTTTGAAAACCAGCAACGTGCAGCCGCCAGGCTGGCACTGGTGGTACCGGTTGCCCTGGCCCTGATCGCTTTTATCCTGTTCTTGACCTTCCGCTCCATCAAACAGACACTGATCATTCTATCCAATATCCCCTTTGCCCTTACCGGTGGTTTGATCGCCCTTTTCCTGACCGGTGAATTTCTATCTGTACCCGCCTCTGTAGGCTTTATCGCCCTGCTGGGTATAGCCGTGCTCAATGGCGTGGTGATGATGTCTCACTTTAATCACCTCATGTCCAAGGGACTGGATATCGAACAGGTCGTTCGGGAAGGTGCGATGCGCCGATTACGACCGGTGATGATGACCGCAACCATCTGCGCCTTCGGTCTGGTTCCCCTCTTATTGGCTACCGGCCCGGGATCCGAAATACAGAAGCCCCTGGCCATCGTGGTGATTGGTGGGCTAATCTCCTCAACCCTGCTGACCCTGTTCCTGCTGCCGGTCATTTACCGCAGGTTTCACGCCAAGCATGTCCTTAGGAGTGCCTGATGCAGACCTTACTGGTACTGAATATCAACCCTGAACTGGAAGAAGACCTGGTCGACTTTCTGCTGGAAAACCCGGATGTCAGGGGCTTCACCTCCTATCACGTTCACGGTCACGGAGCCTTTCCTAACATGAGTATCACAGAACAGGTCAGCGGCCGCCGCAAACGCATCCAGCTGGAAGTGATGCTGGACCAGGATGCCATAGCCACACTGCTGGGCTCACTTAAAAAGGAAGTCGGCAATGACATCGTATACTGGGAACAGGCTATCAGTAATTCGGGTCGTATCGACTAGCGCGGACTTTACTGGCCAAAACCTGATTCGCCGAAAGCTAGATTTGATAATCAATAAAGTCAGGGTCCTGCCTGGCGCGGTCATAGCGCTGCTGCAGGAGAGTTTCGATTGCCTGGTGCTGGGAAAGAAAGACCTGACCATTCAGGTTTTGTATGAGCTTGGTTTTGTGCAGGCTGTCCATTACCGGCCCTTTTACCTCAGACAGATGGAAACCGATATCCAGATCTTTCAGATGCTGATTGAGAGCCTCGAGAATTTCCAGCGCACTGAGATCAATTTCATTGATGGCGGTACACATGAGAATAACGTGGCTGACATCATCACGATCTGAAATCCGTTCCAGTATCTGATCTTCCAGATAGGCCGCATTGGGAAAATACAGGCTTTCGTCAACACGCAGGGTGAGGATACCCGGGTGAGTAATCACGGCGTGACGGTTAATGTTGCGAAAGTGTTCAGTACCTGGAATCTGCCCGACTTCAGCAATATGCGGACGCGAGGTTTTATACAGGTGCAGCAAGATGGAAATCAGCACACCGGATAGCACCCCCATTTCCACCCCCGCCAGCAGGGTAATGACGATGGTGGTGAAGACTGCCATGAAATCGGATTTTGAATACTTCCAGGTACTTTTCAGTACAGCGAAATCGATCAGACCCGAAACGGCCACAATAATGGTGGCTGCCAGCGTCGCATTCGGTAAATAGGCCAGAAAACCGGTCAGGGTCAGAGTCGCCAGGGCGATGCCTATGGCCGTCAAAAAACTCGCCAGTGGCGTTTCGGCACCGGCATCGAAATTCACCACGGAACGGGAAAAGCCCCCGGTAACCGGGAAGCCGCCAGATAATGCAGAAGCGACATTGGCTGAGCCCAGTCCGATGAGTTCCTGGTCCGGATCAATTTTTTGCCGCCGCTTCGCCGCCAGGGTACGACCAACAGAAACAGATTCCACATAACCGATGATTGAAATCATGATGGCCGGAAGCAACAGGCTGGTCCAGGTGCCAGTACCGAATGTCGGCAGCGCCAGGGACGGCAGACCGGCCGGAATTTCACCCACCAGGGCCAGGCCATAGTCTCCCAGATCGAGGGTGTAGGCAGCCAGGCTGGTGAGAATGATGACAAAGACCGGTGCAACCCGGGGAATCAGCTGCAATGCAGGCGCCGGTTCAGACAGGGCCGTCAGACGCCGCTTCAAGCCCAGCCGCGACCACAACAGAAAAGCCAGCACCAGTACTCCCAGCAGCAGCGTGACCGGATTCAGATCCCTCAGGTTTGCCGACAGTGTGTCAATCAGTTCAATCAGATTATCACCACTGGCCTGAATCCCCAGTATATGTTTTAACTGGCTAAGCCCGATGATGATGCCCGAAGCAGTAATGAATCCAGACACCACCGGATGCGAAAGGAAGTTGGCAAGAAAGCCCAGCTTCAGAAATCCCATCAAAATCAGGAACAGACCCGAGAAAAAGGCCAGCATGATGGCTGCATTCAGATAGTCCAGATCATTTTCTATGCCCAGATTCTGAATCGCCGCCGCCGTCATCAATGAAGCCACTGCTACCGGCCCGACAGACAGGGTCCTGCTGGTACCAAACACCGCATAGATCATCAGCGGCAGAATACTGGCATACAAACCCACCTGGGGCGATACACCGGCGAGCAGGGCATAAGCCAGTGATTGCGGGATCAACATGATGGTGACGATAATGGCGGCAATCAGGTCGCTGCCAAACTGTTCGCGCCGGTAACTTTTCAGCCAGGCCAGACAGGGGAATAGTTTATTCAAATCCAGATGCATGTCTTCAAGGCATCGAGGAAGTGATGCCGTGACTCCTTCTTTATCGCCTTACTGTACGCTTCCGTTTTTCAAGCATTTAACTGAAGAAGACCTTATGTAAGCTCATACCCGCTAGGACTGCAAGCACAAAGAAGATTAAATCCGTATTCAAGGTGACCAGCGCCGTCAGTGCCGGCCCTGGGCAGAGACCAACCAGTCCCCAGCCAATACCAAACAATGCAGCGCCACTAAGCAGCTTCTTATCAATTACTGTCTTGTCCGGCAGCATGAATCGCAAGGCAAAAAAGGGCTGTTGCTTACGCTGTACCCACTGAAAACCGGGGATAGTAATCATCAGAGCTCCCAGCATGACAAAAATCAGGGCCGGATCCCATGCCCCCAGCACATCCAAAAACGACAGTATTTTTTCCGGATTAACCATTTCTGAAACGGTCAATCCAGCACCGAACAGTAAGCCGGTGGCAAAAGCCGATACGGCATAGGCACTTATTCTGTTTTCTTTGATATTGACCATGGCGTACCCTCCGGCGTCAAAGTAAATGACGGCTGATAGCCACCGTGAGGAAAGCTGTCAACATGAAAGTCAGGGTGGCAGCAATCGATCGCCAGGAAAATCGGGCAATACCGCACACTGAATGACCACTGGTACAACCGCTGCCCATGCGTGTACCGAAACCAACCAGCACGCCTCCCAGCAGGATCACCGGCAGAGGCGCATTCAGCTCAAACACAAAAGCACGCTGAAATATCAGGGGAGCCAGCAAGCCACCTGCCAGTAGGCCGGTAATGAAGGCTGCCCGCCAGAACACATCGCCTTTGGCCGGAAAGAATACACCGGACAGAATCCCGCTGATGCCGGCTATACGGCCATTGAGCAGAAACAACAGGGTTGCCGCCAGGCCAATCAGTATGCCCCCAAACAGACTCCACATTATTGATTCAAGCATTTCAGACACTCCTCCAATTTATTTCATCAACACCGGGCAAAGCCTATTTCAACCAAACCCGTGAAATTCATTTTTGAACAGTCACCTTCTGTCCATTTCCTTCTTCTAGAGCTGTAGCGTGAACTTATTTGAAATCAGGATTGTCTTCCGGATTCACCTCATCAAGAACATCGTCAAACAACTCCATGGCAATGGTCTTGATATCGTAGGAAATTTTCTGAAACAGGTGGCGCGATGGGGCATTCTTGCGCCAGGATGCCACATGAGTACGGTTAAGCTTTTCATCCTTCAGGCTTAGCACCTTCAGCTGATCTTCCTCGGCAATCCTGGCATGAATATAGAGGCCCGGCATAAAGGCAATGCCCATGTTCATGATGACCATCTGTTTGAGCGTATTGAGACTGTTACTGGCAAAGCGGCTCTGGGCATGAGCGGCATAGCGTTCACACAAAGTGGCGATCTGACGATACAAATGATGGCGCTCATCCATGGTCAGCACATCCTGATGATATAAATCCTTACCGCTGAGTTCATCCTGCATGGCTAGCGGGTGATCCTTGGAGAGCACCAAAAAAATGGGCTCAATAAAAAGCGGCCTGACCCGATTCTCACTGGAGTGCATCGGCAGCATGGTGAGAATGAAATCATAGTCGCCACGATCCAGACCTTGTTCCAGTTCCTGTGGCACCCCTTCCCTGACATGCAGTTTCAGTTGGGGATAGCGCCTGTGCAATTCGATCAAAACCTTGGAAAAAAGGTAAGGACCAATGGTCGGTGAGACACCAATTTTGAAGGTGCCACTCAATTCCTTGTGACTGCTGTCAGCCTGATCCATGACCTGCTGATACTGTTCCAGCAGTTGTCTGACCAGTGGGAGTAATTCGCGACCCGCCGGGGATAACAGCGTTCCGGCACGTGAACGCTCAAACAGTTTGAGCTGCAGGGAATCCTCCAGCACGGCTATCTGGCTGGTCAGGGTTGGCTGGGAAATATTCAGAATCTGGGCTGCTTTCCTGAAGTTGGACGACAGGGCTATCGTTACAAAATATTCCAGTTGACGGATGGAAGGCTTGTTTCGGTCTTTCAGGTCCATAGCCAAAGTTCCTGATAACTTTTAGCTAATTTATATCAGGAATAATTAGTTAAAAGCAATTAAATATCCCTCTATCCACCGATTACCTGCATAATCCACTGATAATGGGTCGAAATGCGTTCATACAGTGAAACCGCACCGTAATGCCCCTGTTCAAGCTCCGTTGGATTATCTATTTCACCCAGCGCCACCCCCAACAGTATCGGCCCCTGTACGCCTTCTATCAGAGCTGGCCCACCAGAGTCTCCCAGGCCCGGTACCCCCTCCAGAGGTAGGGCAGGACTGTTCAGCTCTCGCGGGTCATCGAACAAAAATTCCAGCCATTTACCGGCAAACATAACGCTGTTTTCCGCCCGGCGCATTTTACCGTCATTTGATGATAGGCCATGGGTTCCTTCACCGGTATACCCCCAGCCAATCAGCAACAGTACCTGGTCTTTTTCATCGGTCTCATGATAAAGCCCTGCCGGCCTGATACCCTGCACGGCCTGGTCCAGGCGAAGCAAAGCAAGGTCTACGGCCTGTCTTTGCTGAGGATGACGGAAGGCCGGATGTACCACCAGTTCAGTGATTGCATTGCCCTGGCCGGCAATGATTACGGGGTATTGCTCTCCCCGGCGCATGGTTTCCAGCAGAGGCGTCTGCTCGGCACAGTGACCTGCCGTAATCGCCCAGTTTTCACTGATCAATGTTGCAACACACAGCTTGTTGCCATAGCGGGTATGCAGGAAAAACAATTGGGGAAAATCGCCTTCATTGACCACGTACGCTGCATCCGAGCGGTCATGACGGATAATAATCGCCTGCGCCTGAGTGATACCTAGTATCAAAAGAATGAGGTAAGTAATGATCTGTTTTGCTGCTTTGCTAGACATGACGGGCTAAAATAAGGGTGAATTTAACAGCATAATCCAGTTTGACGATGACACATCCAGATAAAACCGATACAGAACGTGAATACGAAAAATCCGGATTCTACCCGGATAATGCCAAACCTTTTCGTATCTGGGCACTGCTGGCCTGGTTAAGTGGCACGGTCGTCTTGCTGGCAATTGTTTCGGCATTGCTCAATCTCATTCTGCTTTAGACTCAGACCCCTCAGCGCCCTGCTGCTCAGCACTCTGAGCCTTTTCATCCACAACGTCACTATCCGCTGCAGACTTGTTGACCGGCTCGCCGCGGTAAGGATGCTTGTGCAAGCCAATATTAGGGGTGTAGCTGGACCTGCCCATGCCCTGGATAATCTTGAAAAGCTTGATGACAAAGTACCCTGAGCCCAGCACGATGAAAAGACCAATGGCCAGAACCAGCCATTGAGAACCTGTCATTGCACCCGGATTGCTTAAAGCATCTAGAAGCGCCTGCATGATCTGCTTTCCCCTGTCAAAAGCCCCGATTATGCAGGAACGCCCAGCCTATTTCCAATTCACCTGGTAAAGGTGTCTGAGTCATGGCTCTGACATCTGAGCCTTATAGCAAGTAATTTTAGCCCTAACGAGCGAAGAGCAGGCGAGGCAAAAGAATTGTTGAATGAAGGAGCTTACAAAGAGTAAGTAACTGAGTTAAGTAATTCTTGTAACGAAGCATGATCGAGCGCAGGAGGCCATAAGAAGTATGGGCAAGCGCAGCAGGCCCAATTAGCCATTCTGGTTCATGGCAGCGATATAAAGCTCAATCTGCTCCAGTCGCTGCATCGGATCCGTGATTTCAAGCAGCGCCTGCTTTTCCCGACTGCTGACCGGCAGCAGTTCTGCCAGGCACCAGGCTATCTCCCGCAGATTTTCAAAACTGATATCCAGATTCAGCTCTTCCACCATGGGGTGCGCAGCGAGGCCGCGCAAAAGTTCGACATAATCCTGGAACTCTTCACCCACCTCGATCGGCGCAGCATCAACCGAATCTTCATGATTGAAATGGATATCTGCCCTGCACAGATGGTTTTTTTCACGCCAGGATTCAACAATGGAAAAGGTGCTTTTCCCTTCCACGGTAATTCCCAGCAAACCATTGGATAATTCGTTCCAGTCAACCACTTCACCGTAAGTCCCCACGCGGTGTATATCGAGTTTCTGTCCGAGCTGTGCCACTTCACTGCCGCTCTCAATGAGCACGACACCAAAGCCACTCTGGTCTTTCAGGCATTGTCTGACCAGATCAATATAGCGAGATTCAAAAATTTGCAGTGACAGCCTTCCTTTAGGAAAGAGCACAGAATTAAGCGGAAAAAGTGGAATGGTTTCCATGCTAGTGTCACTCGCTAGCCAGAGCCTCACACAGTTTATGATGCAAACCTTCAAAGCCGCCATTGCTCATGATTACGATATGGTCGCCTGATCGACTGTCTTTCACCAGATTCTCAATCAGCGCGGCTACAGACTCCACACTCACGAATTCTGTTGCCGATTCACTGGCAATGGCTTCAAGGTCCAGCCTGGTCTCGGCATTTTTATACCAGTACACCCGGTCTGCTGCATCCAGGGAAGCTGCCAGGGTCTGCTGGTGATAGCCCATTTTCATGGTGTTTGAGCGTGCCTCGACAACAGCAATCAGGCGCCCATTTTCATGCCCTGCCCTCATGGCGGCACGTTTGCCATCCAGTGTGGTTTTAATGGCGGTAGGATGATGGGCGAAATCATCATAGACTCGGACACCATTGAATTCCCCCAGCTCTTCGAGGCGACGTTTAACGCCGGCAAATTCACTCAGGGCTGCACAGGTTTGCTGCAGGCTGACACCGACATGAGCCGCTGCCGCTGCCGCTGCAACGGCATTTTGAACATTATGTTTGCCCAACAGTTGCCAGCGTACCTGCCCTGCTTGTGCAGCATGACTGAGAGTAAATGCTGAACCGTCTTCATCCTCGAGTGTTGCCAGCCAGTCTGCATCAGCATCGCCGATGCTGAATTTCTGCTGCGGCGACCAGACCCCCCTGGCAAATACCGCTGCCAGGTTTCCATGATCTTTCGGCGAAATAATGAGTCCGTTTTGCGGAATGATTTTCACCAGATGGTGGAACTGCATCTGTATGGCCTCCAGATCAGCAAAAATATCCGCGTGGTCAAACTCCAGATTGCCGGTTATCAGTGTTCGCGGTTTGTAATGTATAAACTTGGAGCGCTTGTCGAAAAAAGCCGAATCGTACTCATCTGCCTCAATCACAAAATAGGGACTCTCACCCAGACGTGCCGAGGCATCAAAGTTTTTGGGCACACCACCGATGAGAAAGCCCGGCTCAAGACCCGCGCTTTCGAGAATCCAGCTCAGCATGGTGCTTGTGGTGGTTTTGCCGTGAGTGCCAGCCACGGCCAGCACCCAGCGGCCCTGCAGTACATGCTCGGCCAGCCATTGTGGTCCGGAGCAGTATGGCAGGCCATTATCCAGAACATATTCAACGGCCGGGTTTCCCCTCGAACAGGTGTTGCCGATCACGATCATGTCGGGCTTGTCCTGCAAATGAGCCGGATCATAACCTTCACTCAGAACAATGCCCTGTTGTTCAAGCTGGGTGCTCATGGGTGGATAAACATGCTGATCGGAACCACTGACCTGATAGCCGAGCTGCTTGGCCAGAATGGCCAGCGACCCCATGAAGGTGCCGCAAATACC
>CAZSHI010000022.1:0-39694 GCA_964606735.1 uncultured Enterobacteriaceae bacterium | reverse complement strand
ATTTGTCCGAGCCTGAGGCCTGAATCTGAGCCAGGTTCGTTCTATTTCAGGACAAGGTGATCGTGATCGGCTGACAATAGGAAGCAAGCAGGCATGGAAAACGGGTTCCGAGGCTTTCGGCGTAAGCATTTGCAATATGACGAAACAAAAACATTGAAGATTGGCTACAGTGAACTCAGGGTTGGCAGGTTCACCTACGGCCATGAAAATATCCAGGTTCGGGATTGGGGCGAGGGGAAAAAAGCGAGCATTGGGGCTTTCTGTTCAATAGCAGACAAGGTTCAGATATTCCTTGGCGGTAATCATAGAACGGATTGGATAACGACTTTTCCTTTTGGCCATGTTTTTACGGAAGAACTGGGTGGTACGCATATTGTGGGTCATCCGCGATCCAAGGGAGATGTAATTATCGGTAATGATGTATGGCTTGCTTCAGGTGTGACCATTCTTTCTGGGGTTTCCATTGCTGATGGTGCTGTTATTGCTGCCAACAGCACTGTTGTACATGATGTGGGACCCTATGAAATTCATGCTGGCAATCCGGCTAAATTGATCAGAAAACGATTCAGTGACGAGATAATAGCCTTACTTTGCAGCTTGCGCTGGTGGGAATTGCCGGTAGCGGAAATCATCAAGATTCAGGATCGATTGAGTGCTGAGCCTGATACGAAAACACTCAATGAATTACTCGAGATTTATCGTGCGTGACGACGCCATAGTGCCTGTCCAGAATCGTCCAGAAATCGATAATCACTATATGCAGCGAGCCCTGGAACTGGCTCGCGAAGCGCAGCAGGAGGGAGAGGTGCCTGTAGGCGCCGTGCTGGTGCTGGATGGTGAAGTGATCGGCGAAGGCTATAATCAGCTGATTAGCCTGAGTGACCCAACAGCACATGCAGAAATTCAGGCCTTAAGACAGGCCGCCACTCATCTGGGTAATTACCGGCTGCCGGGTTCCAGTTTGTATGTAACAATCGAGCCATGCAGCATGTGTGCCGGGGCCATGGTGCATGCCCGTATTGGCCGTCTGGTTTATGGTGCCAGTGAGTCCAAAGCTGGGGTGGCTGCCTCACAGGGGCGTTTTTTCGAGCAGGCTTTTCTCAATCATCGCGTTGAGGTAGAGGGAGGTGTGCTTGCATCGCCTTGCAGCGAACTGATCAGCGAGTTTTTTCGTGCCAAACGGCAGTCCGTATAAGCCTGCTGTTTGACGACTTGGTGTTTCTTGTAAGCAAAGCATTCGCAAGCGGTTTTCAAGCTATAAACCAGGCAAAATTTTCAGTATCATAAGGCCTTCTTTTTTTTCAAGTCCTCATTCGTCAGCAAGGTTGTACTCAAGAATGCTAAGTCTGCATGGTGCTCCGGCTTTTTCATTACTGACCACGCAAAAACTGCTTAGCAATATTCAAACGCTGCTACCCGGCATTGAAAGCCTGGAAACCCGCTTTATCCACTTTGTCGCACTCAACGCTGAGCTTGAGGCAGCGCAAAGGCATCTGCTTGACCGTCTGCTGAGTTATGGACCCCAGGCAGGATCCCTGCCTGAGAGTGATAGCGGCAGGAGCTATGTAGTTGTACCGCGGCCCGGTACCATTTCTCCCTGGTCGTCCAAGGCCACCGATATTGCCCACAACTGTGGTCTGAGTCAGGTACAGCGCCTTGAACGCGGTATTCTTTTCAGGGTTCATGGTGAGCAAGAACTGGATGAAACCCTGCTACTGCCCATGCTCCATGATCGCATGACCCAGACTGTCTTGCGCAGTGAAGCAGAGGCGACAATTCTGTTTACCAGCAATGAACCCCGCCCCATGCAAAATGTTCCTGTGCTGGCGGGTGGACGTGAAGCGCTGGTGGAGGCCAACCGAAACATGGGACTGGCGCTGGCTGATGACGAAATTGATTACCTGGTCGAGAGTTTTACTGCGTTGGGCCGTGACCCCAATGATATTGAGCTGATGATGTTTGCCCAGGCCAACTCGGAGCATTGCCGTCACAAGATATTCAACGCTTCCTGGACACTGGATGGCAAGCAACAGGAACGTTCACTGTTTGCGATGATACGCAATACTTACGAATGCCACCATACAGGGGTTCTTTCTGCCTACAAGGACAATGCCTCCGTCATGCAGGGCATGCAGGCTGGGCGTTTTTTCCCGGATCCACAGAGCAGAATCTATGACTATCACCAGGAGCCCATACATATTCTGACCAAGGTCGAGACCCACAACCACCCGACGGCGATTGCACCTCACCCGGGGGCATCGACCGGTTCAGGAGGTGAAATTCGTGATGAGGGAGCAACCGGTACAGGTGCCAAGCCCAAAGCCGGACTCACCGGATTCACCGTCTCCAACCTGAAAATACCTGCGTATGAACAGCCCTGGGAAATGGATTATGGCAAACCGGGACATATCGTCTCGGCGCTCGACATCATGCTGGAAGGACCCATTGGTGCTGCTGCTTTTAACAATGAGTATGGTCGTCCCAACCTCTGTGGATATTTCCGGACCTTTGAACAGCAGATGCCGCAATCGGTACTGCCATCCACTCAGCTGGATATACGGGGTTATCACAAACCGATCATGCTGGCCGGTGGCCTCGGCAACATCCGTGAACAGCATGTGCAGAAAAAAGATATTCCGGTAGGGGCCAAGCTGATTGTACTGGGTGGCCCGGCCATGTTGATCGGGCTGGGTGGGGGTGCTGCGTCATCCATGGCAGCCGGGGTCAGTTCGGAAGACCTGGATTTTGCCTCTGTACAGCGCGATAACGCAGAAATGGAACGTCGCTGCCAGGAGGTGATTGACCACTGCTGGGCACAAGGGGAACAGAATCCCATCCGCTTTATTCACGATGTGGGGGCAGGGGGGCTGTCCAATGCCTTGCCTGAACTGGTTAAGGATGCAGAGCGCGGTGGCAACTTTGATTTGCGTAAGATTCCCAATGCTGAAGCACAAATGTCACCGATGGAAATCTGGTGTAACGAAGCACAGGAACGTTATGTGCTGGCAGTGGCTGAAGCTGACCTGCCGCGATTTGAGGCCGCCTGTCACCGCGAGCGCTGCCCCTTTGCCATCGTGGGTGAAGCAACCGAGGAGTTGAAGCTCTCGCTACAAGATACCTATTTTGCCAACCAGCCGATTGATTTGCCCATGTCGGTACTGTTCGGTAAGCCTCCCAAAATGCACCGAGATGTAAAACGGCTGGACCTGAGTTTCCCCAAGCTTGATCGCCGGGGCATCACCCTCGAGGATGCCGCTGAGCGTGTTCTGCAGCTGCCCACGGTAGCCAGTAAAAGCTTTCTGATTACCATTGGAGATCGCAGTGTGACCGGCATGGTGGCCCGAGAACAGATGGTCGGGCCCTGGCAGGTACCAGTGGCTGATGCCGCCGTGACCGCACAGTCCTATGATTCGAATTTCGGTGAGGCCATGGCGATGGGGGAGCGGACCCCGAGCGCCCTGATCAATGCTCCGGCAGCAGGCCGAATGGCCATCGCCGAGGCCATTACCAATATTGCCAGCGTCCGTATCGGCAAACTCAGTGACATCAAACTGTCCGCCAACTGGATGGCAGCTGCCGGTTTTCCGGGGGAAGATGCCAATCTGTATGAAACAGTCAAAGCCGTGGGCATGGAATTGTGTCCCGAGCTGGGAATTACCATTCCGGTCGGCAAGGATTCCATGTCCATGCGCACGGTCTGGCAGGATGCCGAAACCGGGCAGGAGAAGAGTGTGACCGCGCCCCTGTCGCTGGTTATTTCAGCTTTTGCCCCGGTGCTTGATATCCGCAAGACCCTGACACCGCAGCTGCGAAGTGACCGTGATGCACGTCTTTTGCTGCTTGACCTGGGTCTGGGTTCGAGCAGGCTTGGGGGGTCGGCACTTGCGCAGGTTTACAATCAGTTAGGCTATCGTGTTCCTGATCTGCACAGCGCAGAAGACCTGCGCAATTTTTTCGATTTCATCCAGGACGCCATTGAGCAGAACTTGATCTTGGCTTACCACGACCGTTCTGACGGCGGGCTTTTTGTCACGCTACTGGAAATGGCCTTTGCCGGACGCTGTGGGCTGTCGATTCACCTGGGTGGCATCAGCAGCAGGGAGTTCCTGCTTGATTGCCTTTTCAATGAAGAGCTGGGTGCGGTTATCCAGGTGGAAAATGACAAGCTGGCGCAGCTGCGGGAACTGTCGGAAGCCTATGGGCTCAATGATATCTGTATTGAACTGGGAGAGGCGATTCCTGGCGATGATATTGATTTCTATTACGAAGGTGAGGATGTGCTCAGTGGTACGCGCTCGCACTACCAGTCGCTGTGGGCAAAGACTTCCTATGAAATTCAGCGCATCCGCGATAACAGCGAATGTGCCGAGCAGGAATATGCCAGTATCAGGAATAAAGATGATCCGGGGCTAAATGCCTTGCTGAGTTTCGATATCAATGAGGATGTTGCAGCACCTTATCTCAATCACCGGCCAAAACCGAAAGTGGCCATTCTGCGTGAACAGGGCGTCAACTCGCAGATGGAAATGGCTGCGGCTTTTGACCGCGCTGGTTTCGAGTGTGTGGATGTGCATATGAGTGATATTCTCAGTGGAGAGCTGAGTCTGGAGCAGTTTAATGTGCTGGCCGCCTGCGGCGGCTTTTCCTACGGAGATGTACTGGGTGCCGGCGAGGGCTGGGCCAAGTCTATTCTTTTTAATGACAGGGCGCGCAAGCAGTTTGAAGACTTCTTCAGGCGTGAAAGTACCCTGGCGCTGGGTATCTGTAACGGTTGTCAGATGATGTCCAACCTGCATGAACTGATTCCGGGAGCTGCACACTGGCCGCATTTTGTCCGCAACAATTCGGAACAGTTTGAGGGCAGAACGGTGATGATAAGTATTCCGAAAAGCCCTTCGGTATTCATGGATGGTATGGTCGGATCCCGCTTTCCGATTGCAGTGGCGCACGGTGAAGGCAGGGCAGAATTTATTAATCGGGATGTGCAGCAGCAGACCCTTAAAAGCGGCACCATCGCCATGCATTTTGTCGACAACAAGGGCAATATTGCGACTGCTTACCCGGCCAATCCCAATGGCTCCCCCTATGGTATAGCCGGTCTGTGTAATAAGGACGGGCGTTTTACCATTATGATGCCGCACCCGGAGCGGGTGTTTCGGGCTGTCTGTAATGCCTGGCGTCCCGATGACTGGCTGGAAGACAGCCCCACCATGCGGATTTTCCGCAATGCACGCCACTGGCTGAGCTAGGCTTGCTGGCCAACACGTCAGCCAGATAAATACTTCCTCCAGCACTTGTCAAAAGCCCTGCAGCCGGAAAAAATGCGGCTTATTGGTCTTAATCTACCTGGGATACAGCAAGCATGAATTTTTACAAAGTCTTATCGAGAAGCGCTCAAAAGTGGTTTGAGCCTGAGCAACTGAAGAGCGCCAACCGTGAGCTAAAACAGGCCTTTTTGGCTGAATTTTCCGAATCGCCAGATAATCACGAAACCGCGGAGCTCTTGCAGTTTGTGCACGCCAATGATTTGGACGGCACTTCCATACAGGGCCTCGGCCTGGGTAAAGATGGCCCACTGATCTCGGATATGCTATGGACAGCTTTTGGTGAGACAACACTACCCTTTGTCGTCAAAGAACAGTATCCTGAGTTGACGGACGAGGCCTGGAATCAGGTATTACGTATTGCCCAGGTTGCCGTCATGGCTTTTGAAAAGAGACAATAGGCGCGAATCCTGAGTCTGTGATATCCAAAAAAACATGTGCCCGCATTTTTCTGCTGAGCTCAGCGCTTCTGATGATTCCGCTGCTTGCCATGCAGTTTGATAGCAGTGGAGAAGTGAACTGGTCTGTGTTTGATTTCATGTTTATGGGGCTACTGCTGTCCGCTTGCCAGCTGGCTTATGTGCTGATGTCGAGTCGCTTCAAGAGTCTGGCTTACAAGTCAGCGCTCGCCATGGCGATTCTCGTGATTTTTTTGCTGGTCTGGGTGAATGCTGCTGTCGGCATCATCGGTAATGAGAACAACCCGGCTAACCTGATGTATTTGGGGGTCATCCTGCTTGGTATCGCCGGTGCCTGGGTTTCAAGGCTGCAAGCTAAAGGCATGGCCCTCACTTTACTGTTCTGCTGTCTCGCCATGGTGCTGGTCGGCATCCTCACCTGGTACCTGTCCTCCGGTGTTCAGAGGAGTGATCTGCTCAGAGATATCCTGTTCTTAAGTGGCTTTTTCTGTGCCTTGATGCTGGTTGCAGCGGGCTTGTTTCTGGCTGCCGCTCAGCAGGGCAGCCTCAGGGATAGCTGATGCCTTTTGTTTTCTTCATGCTGCTTTTATACAGCGCTTTCTGCACAGCCCAGCCCCCTGTTGGGCGTGTCATCAATTCCACTGCAAATAGCAGCGTCATCAACCGGGGAGAGCAACAAATAACTGCCAGGCAACGTGCTGATGTGGCCATCGGGGATATCATACAAACACGAGCAGACGAGTCATTGCTCATGCGTATGCTCGATAGCGCCCAGATTACCTTGCTCTGTGAGAGCCGTTTTGAAATCAAACTTTACCCTCGCTCCCAACGACTCACTGCTGTTGAACTGCAACTGCATCGAGGAAACCTGCGGATGATTGGAGGTAATGTGAATGCCGAACAGTTCAGTCTGATTACTGCGGTTGGGGTGCTGCAGCAGGAGAGAGCCACTTTTGAGATCATACAGGAATCACCTTCAGTGCTGCTGTTTGGTGTCTTTGCTGGTGCTATCAGGCTTTCCAGCCCCCAGGGCGAGGTGGTCCAGGATGCTGCAAGCGAGCCCCGCTTTATCAGCTATCCGCAAAATGGTATGCCGGACATACTGACACGAGAGGAATACACAAGTCGCCGTGACGCGGCCTGTACTCTGGCAGCAAGGCGGAGATAGAGTATGAAACCCATCAGCAATCTGTTATTGATAGCGTATAAATAAAGCTAAGGTGTCTGACATGCGATTTTTTCTTGTCTGTTTGTTGTTCGTACCCTTGTTGGCAGATGCTCAACCGAGACTGCGGGATTCCATTGGGCAGGTCATCACGACGCGCAATGATGCTGCACTGCTTGGTCGTAACGGTTTGCTGCGAATTGCACAACGCCGTGCTGATGTCTATGTCGGCGATAAGATCAGCACCGGACCCAATATCCCATTGCAGATGCGTATGCGGGATCAATCCAATATACGTATCGCCTGCAATAGCGAGCTGGACATTCATGAATACTCGCGTGACCCTGACAGCAGGGGGCTAGTTTCCCTCGCTTACATCCGGGGCGGTCTTATGATTGTCAGCAATGCTGCTGAAGGAGATCTGTTCAGACTGATGACACCCATTGGAGAATTCGAGCTGGGCTCAGGGGTATTTGAAATTGAGCAGGAAACATCCGCCAGCTATCTGGTGGGCATTTATCGTGGCACCTTAAGAGGCTTGAATAATGACAACGGCTTGCGGCTGGATAATGTGAGTGCTGAAAGTTTTTTACGCATCAGTCTTAATGGCAATGTTGAGACAGTCGTTCAACGGGATCTTGTGAGACTGCGAGAAAGAAATTGCAGTCCAGACAATATTGAGTAATCAAGACAGGCTCTAGTACCGTGGCCAGTCTCCTCAGCTACAGACCCGATTTTCAGGAAATTCTTGAAGGTTTTTTTGAGGCGGTTTACAGCGGAACTCCTTTTCCTTTTAACCCTCAGGGAACGTATCAGGATATTCGCCGTATTCCGCAGGTTTACCAGCATACCGGTGGACAGTTCTGGCTGCTGTTTGAGGCAGAAGCATTGATCGGGACTGTGGCTGTAAGGGCGCTCGAGCCAGGTGTCGCTGAATTGAAACGCCTGCAGGTGTTGCAGGACTATCAGGGCAGGGGTTATGGCAAATTACTTATCCAGCAGGTGATGGAGCACGCCGCGGAGCTTGAATTTTCCAGGCTTAGGCTGGATTCAATTCGTGATAAAGCTGCGGCATTGCATCTTTATAAGCGCTTTGGTTTCCAGGAAATCGAGCGCTATAACGATAACCCCCATGCCGATATTTTTATGGAATATGATCTAAGGCGCCTGCAGTGATGCATCAGGCGGGCATTTTTGTGTTAGGTTTAACGGTGTTTATCGTCGATGTTTTGAACAAGATGGATTCAGTGGGGAGAACAACATGAAATACCTGCTTGGCACTGTCAGTCTGCTCACATGTATCATTTTTCCGTTGGCGGCACAGGCCCAGACACAGAACTCTGCCTGTACTGATAATCCGCATTTTGCTGCTTTTGATTTCTGGCTGGGAGATTGGGATGTCTATGCTGCTGGCAATCTGGTCGGCAGCAATTCCATTGTCAAGCTGGAGCAGGGCTGTGCGCTACTGGAAAACTGGTCCGGTGCCGCAGGTTCAACTGGCGTAAGTCTCAATTATTTTAATCCGGTGACGGAGCAATGGCGCCAGCTCTGGGTGTCTGCTGGTGAGTATGCGATAGATATCAGTGGCGGCATGGTTAATGATTCCATGGTCATGATCGGGGAACTGTATAACTATGGCAGTGATGAGACCTTTATGTTTCGTGGCACCTGGACACCCAATTCCGATGGCAGTGTGCGGCAGTTTTTCGAACAGGTAAATCCACAGTCCAATACCTGGGAGCACTGGTTTGATGGTCGCTATGTGCCACGAGACTAGAAAGCATAAGCAGGCAAAGCAGGAAGTTACTGGTAGTAGCTGCTTATGAGGCATGAGGAAGAGCAAAAGCGCAGCGCTTTTGAAAAACGGATCTTTCGTCTGGCAGTTTATGAGACACCCGGAACGATTCTGGTTCTGTTGGGAGCCTATGCGAAATTCTGGGCTGATGGAGATGCCTTTATGCCGCTATTAAACGATCCCGGCGTGCACAATGCCATGCTGGCGATTGGTCTGACCATCTGGCTGGCTACCTGGACCGAATTTTTCAAGCTATTCAAAAAAAATAAACATTGACTTTGTCTGTCCCGCTCTATACGCTGCGAGGCAGCTAGAAAGTGTAGCTTTACTATTTATTACTTCTTCGACGCACTTCATCGCAATTTACGTCCAGCGGTTTCTAAATTTCAGCTTATTTCCACGCTATAAACGGCCTCAAGTGAGGTCAATTTTTTATATCTATTGTTAGGATAAATGTATGTCAAATAAAATTAACGGTACCGTTAAATGGTTTAACGAATCTAAAGGTTTTGGTTTCATCGAAAGAGAAGGTGGACCGGATGTCTTTGCTCATTACAGCGCCATCGCCAGCACCGGTTTCAAAACCCTGGCTGAAGGCCAGCGAGTTGAGTTCATGGTAACTCAGGGTCAAAAAGGCCCGCAGGCCGAGAACATCGTTGCCCTGTAAAACCGATTTTTGAACGGTTTAAGGCAGACTTCGGTCTGCCTTTTTTATGCCTGTCGATTTTTGTCATGACTATAGGCGAGAGTAAGCGGTAACAGGTATAGTAGAGCCATGATGAAGCTCTGTTTTTATGTGCCTGAATCCCATCTGGAAACAGTCAAGGAAGCCCTGTTCGCCGCAGGCGCCGGCCGGATTGGCCTGTATGAGGCCTGTTGTTGGCAAACACGTGGTCAGGGTCAGTTTCGTGCGCTTGAGGGTTCTGCTCCCTATGTGGGTCAGGAGGACCAGGTGACCTATGTCGATGAATTCAAAGTCGAGATGGTCTGTGAGGATGAGATCATCCAAGAAGTTGTCCAGGCGCTTCGGCATGCCCACCCCTATGAAGAGCCAGCTTTTGATGTGCTGCAGATGGTGAGTCTTTGATGCTGTTGCTGCGCACCTTGTCCTTTCCTGCATTGCTGCTGTGTTCTGCTGTGCTTGTTGCACAACAGGATTTTCGAGATTTTACCCCCGAAGCGGAATTTCACATGGCCAGAGTGGTCTATAACAATGGCTTTGGGCCAATGGGACGCAATTTTGCCCTGTCCCAACGCGGCAATGGTTGGTGGGCCATTGATTATCCGGAAGCAGAACAGCATTTTCTGGAGGGCTTGGCCCGTTTATCGCGGATCAATGTCGCGCCTGACAGTCACCATTTATCCATCATGGAAGATGAAATCTTCGACCATCCCTGGCTGTTCATTCAGCAGATCGGGCAGGGTGGTTGGGATCCCAGCGTCGAAGAAGCCCAGCGCTGGCGGGAATACCTGTATCGGGGCGGTTTTCTCCTGATCGATGACTTTCATGGTGACTATCAATGGCAGAGATTGCAGCAGGTCATGCGCAAGATTTTCCCGGAGCGCGCTATTGTGGACCTGTCCAGCAGTGATGAGGTCTTCAATGTGCTCTATGTACTGGATCAGCTCACGCAGATTCCCGGCCGGAGGCACCTGTATCGAGCAGCTGACGGCAGCATCAGGGCGCAGCTGGAAGGCCCCCAGGCCTGGCGTGGTATCTACGATGACCAGGGACGCCTGATGGTCGCCATCAACTTCAATATGGATATGGGGGATGCCTGGGAGCACGCGGATGATCCGGTATATCCTGAGCCGATGACTGCATTATCCTACCGTTTCGGCCTGAACTATGTCATTTATGCCATGACACATTAATTGATTTAAGCTAAAACAGGTATGGCCAAACAGCTTGTAAACTTGGCATGGGTGAATTAATCTTTAGCCCAATAATCAAGGGGATTAGACCGACTTTATGTGTAATCACTTTAGCTTTCCATTGAGGCTGCTATGTCTGGTCGGCAGCCTTTTTTGCATGGCAGCCCTGCAGGCTGCTGAAAGCGATTTTCCTGTCCCTGATAATATTCGTCCCGCCATAGCATTCTGGATCAAGGTTTATACCGAAGCCGACACCCAAAGCGGCTTTCTGCATGATTCTGAAAATTTGTCTGTGGTTTACACCAAGCTACAGCGTGACCGACAGACCATTAACAGCACCCGAGAGCGTATCGCTGCTGATCTGCGCGTTCTGGCCAGTGGCAAACGACAGGGTTTGAGTGCTGCCCAGCAGGAATTGCTGGCACTGTGGGGTGAAAATGTCAGCAATGCCCGGCTTGAACGGGCCGCCAGTAATGTGCGCTGGCAACTGGGACAGTCAGATCGTTTTATGGAAGGATTGAAACGTGCCGGTGCCTATCGGGAGCATATTGAATCCGTTGCGCGGAGCAAGGGCATGCCAGTGGAGCTATCCATTCTGCCTCATGTCGAATCCTCTTTTCATCCGGGTGCCTATTCCAGTGCCGCAGCAACCGGCATGTGGCAATTCGTCCGCTCGACGGCGCAGCGTTTCATGCGGGTGGATTACGTGGTTGATGAACGTCTTGATCCTTATGCGGCGACCTACGGAGCCATGGATTTGCTGGAATTCAACTATAACGCCCTGGGAAACTGGCCACTGGCTCTGACCGCCTACAACCATGGTGCCAATGGCATAGCCCGAGCAGTTCGTGATGTGGGCAGCGATGATATTGGTCGCATTATTGACGAATACCGCGGCCCGCGCTTCGGCTTTGCATCGCGAAATTTTTATCCGCAATTTCTGGCAGCGCTGGAAGTGGACAGAAATTATGAGCAGTACTACGGGCCGATTCAGGTGGATTTTCATCCGGGCTTCCATGAAGAAACCCTCGATGCTTTTATTGCGGTTGCGGACCTGACTGACAGCCTGGGGGTCAGTATTGCCGATATGCAACGTGATAATCCGGCCTTGCAGCCCGCTGTCTGGTCAGGTACCAAAATGATTCCCAAAGGCTATCGCATCAAGGTGCGGCGCGATATTCTGCCAGGTGGTAACCTGTTGGCAAGCCTGCAGTCTTTGCCATTGACAGCCCTGCACAGTGAACAGATTCCGGATTTAAGTTATGTGGTCCGCAGTGGCGATTCCCTCTCTGTAATTGCCGAGCGCTATGACACAACGGTTTCTGAACTGGTAGCTATCAATCAGTTAAGGGATCGCAACCAGATTCGCATTGGCCAGGAGCTGCTGTTACCGCAGCGGGATGGCTTTGTACCAACACTCATTGTCAGTTCGCCCCAGGAAGTCCCTACCAGTGGCCAGTACCAGGTCCGTCGTGGCGATACAGTGTCCATTATTGCCGAGCGCTATCAGCTTTCTACGGAGGAGCTGATAGCATTGAATAACCTCAACAGCTCCGGCCTGATATATCCCGGTCAGAATCTGATACTGCGTGCACCGGGAGAGCCTACACAAACTCTGCCGATCATGCAGACGCTGCCGAGTACTGAAAATGTGGCTGCCGTCGAAGTGGATAACGTGGAGGACAGCCTGATAGAGGAGGCCGTCGAGCCAAGTTTTGATGCCAGCCTCCTGGCTGCAGAAGCAGGACTGAGTGTTGCCGAAGAACAGCAGCAGTTGCTGACAGATTTGTCAGCTGATCCTGCCGACTATAGCGTTTCTGCAGATGGCAGCATAGAGATACAGGCGATTGAAACCCTGGGTCATTATGCCGACTGGCTGGGCATTCCGACCCAGCGTTTGCGCAATCTTAACGGTTTGAGCTTTCGCGAACCCGTGATGATAGGCGAGCGTTTGAGGTTGGATTTTGCCAATGTCGACCGTGCTACCTTTGAAAACCGCCGTCTGGAATTTCATCGCCGTGTTCAGCAGCAGTTCTTTGCCAACTGGCGTATCCAGGATACCGAAGAGTACAGCATCCAGCGCCGTGATTTTCTGGAAAGCCTGACACGGGAGCGCTCTGTGCCGATGTGGCTGTTTCGGCAATACAATCCAGAGCTTGATTTTGAGCGCCTGCAGATCGGCCAGGTTGTGGTTTTTCCGGTAGTACAACCGGTAACGCTCTAGCTCAGGTCGCCACTTCTTTCCAGTTAAACAGTTTGATTGCCAGTCCCAGTGCAATCAGGATCCAGACGGCTGCACCAATAATATTGGGGCCAAGCTCAAGCAGGCCAGCACCGTCTATAGCGACCCCACGCAAACCGGTGACGATGAAACTCAATGGCAGAATATTGGCCAGCGGTTGCACCATGTCCGGCATGGCATCAATCGGATAAAAAATACCCGTCAAGAGCATTTGTGGCCAGGTCAGTAACATGTTCATGGCCAGAATGGCCTGCTGGGTTTTGGCCAGAGACCCCAGACAAAATCCCAGACTGAGAAAGATGGTTGTCCCCAGTATGATGAACACATAGAGGTTGAACAGGTTGCCGACAAAGGTAATCTGTAGCAAAAATACCGCGATACCCAGCAATATGCTCAACTGTAGCAATACAATCAGCAGACGTGACAGCACCATGCCGCTGATGAAATCGCGGGGCAGTACCGGCGTCACAAACAGACGTTTGAGTATGCCCTTGCGACGAAATTCAACCAGGTTGAAGCCGCTGCCTCCCATAGATATCTGCATCAGCGCCAGTGCCAGCAGTCCGGGTACCACGAAGTCCAGGTAACTCTGGGAACGTGCTTCGATATCTTCTATTGTCATTGCAAACAGGGGCTGCTGATCACGCAGTTCACGCTCAACATCGACCAGGCCGCGTTCCAGCAAGGGCATGACCCGGTCCATCTGTGCGGTTTGTGAGGCATCAATCAATACCCGCAAGTTGATATTGGACGGGTTGCCACGAAATTGTGCTGGCAGGATGACGGCGAGATCAAGATCTCCTTCGATGACCTGCAGGCGCAGGACAGCTTCAACACCTGAACTTACTTCGAATTCTGGACGCTCCTGCAGGCGGTTAATAAAGGCCTGACTCAGGGCCGAATCTGCTTCATCCACAATACCAATATATACCGGTTCCGTTTCATCGCTGTTAAACAGGCTGAAAGCCAGCATCATCAGCAGTGGAAAGACCAGGGAAAAGAAAATGGCCTGTCGGTCCCGTGAAAATATTTTCAGAAAAACGCGTGTCATCACCCAGGTTAATTGCATGCTGTGCCCCTAATCCCTGAGTGCCGTGCCGGTTAAGGCCAGGAACACATCTTCGAGGTTGCCATGCAACGGCACGACAGGGGGTTCCGGCGCATGCTGCAGAATCAGTTCCTGCGGGCTTCCTTCAGCAATTATCTTGCCGTGATCCATGATCGCCAGTCTGTTGCAAAGGTATTCGGCTTCTTCCATGTTGTGGGTGGTGAGAATGATGGTCATACCGCTTTCATTGAGTTCCCTGACCAGTTGCCATAGCTTGCGCTTGGCCTGTGGATCCAGGCCGGTGGTTGGTTCATCCAGAAACAACACCTTGGGTTCCTGCACCAGTGCGGAGGCGATGGAGAACCGCTGTAATTGCCCACCGGACAGTTGCTTGGGTTTGGCGGCGGCCTTTTCGCGCAGGTTGACCCGCTCCAGCAAAATCAAGGGGTCAACTTTCTGGCCGTAGAGTTTGCCAAAAAGCCTTATCAGCTCAGCCAGACTCAGGTGATCAAAATATTCGTTGGCCTGGAGTTGAACACCAATGATCTGTTTAACCCGGTAGGGTTCCTTACTGACCGAGATGCCGTCAACCCAGGCTTCTCCCGCATCAATGTCGGTCAGTCCCTCGATCATTTCCAGCGTGGTGGTTTTTCCGGCGCCATTGGGACCGAGAATGCCGTAGATTTCACCGGCTTCTATCGCCAGCGAAGTTCCTTCAACGGCATAGAACCATTCCTTGCGTTTACCGGGCAGCGGGTATTTCTTATGCAGGTTTTCAGTTTTAACGATGCTCATGGGCAAGCAGTGGTATTGTCAAAAAGAGCGCTAGCATAACAGGGAAAAGGGCAAAGGTTTATCCTTGCTCTGCCAATCCTAGCCTAAACTTCACTTTGCCGGGAATCTTGCCTAGAATGCACGCTCATTTCGAAGCTCTTCCATGACAATGGAAAGGTCTGTTTGGGGAAAGCATGTCAGCCATCATATCCGTTAAAAACCTCAGTAAAACTTATGAGGGTGGATTTCAGGCTTTAAAAAACGTCAGTCTGGATATTAACAAGGGTGAAATCATCGCCTTGCTCGGCCCCAATGGCGCTGGCAAGACGACCTTGATCAGCACCATCTGCGGTATCGTGACACCGACGGAAGGGTCGGTGACTGTTGACGGTTTCGATATAGAAAAAGACTATCGGCAGGCACGCCAGATGATTGGTCTGGTTCCCCAGGAACTGACTATCGAGACTTTCGAGACGGTGGTCAATGTCATGGAATTCAGCCGGGGTCTGTTCGGTAAAGCGAAAGATCCAGTGCATATTGAAAAAGTACTGAAATCGCTGTCTCTCTGGGAGAAGCGCAACAACAAATTGATGACGCTGTCAGGTGGTATGAAGCGCCGGGTATTGATTGGCAAGGCCTTGTCACATGAGCCCAAGATACTGTTTCTCGATGAGCCGACGGCAGGCGTAGATGTAGAATTGCGCAAGGATATGTGGAGGGCCATTCGCGAGTTGCGTGATGCCGGGGTGACAGTTATTTTGACCACGCACTATATTGAGGAAGCTGAAGAAATGGCTGATCGTATTGGCGTGATCAACAACGGTGAAATCATTCTGGTCGATGAGAAAAAAGCGCTGATGCAGAAGCTGGGCGAAAAGGTACTCAAACTGCATCTGTCGGAACAGCTCGAGATGATTCCAGAGCGTCTGGCGAAATACGAACTGCAACTCAACGCTGATGGCATGGAGCTGCTCTACAGCTACGATGTCCAGCAGGAAGATACCGGCATTACCGCCTTGCTGGATGATGTGGAAGAGGCCGGCATCCAGTACCGAGATCTGGAAACCAAGCAGAGCTCTCTGGAAGAAATTTTTGTCAATCTGGTGAAGAAATCATGAATTTTCACGCTGTCCGGGCAATCTACAAATATGAAATGGCGCGTACCTGGCGCACCATTGCCCAAAGTATCGTATCGCCAGTTCTGTCCACTTCGTTATATTTTGTGGTCTTCGGCACAGCAATCGGGTCGCGCATGAGCGCAATTGAAGGAGTTTCCTATGGTGCCTTTCTGGTGCCTGGTGTGCTTATGCTCTCATTGCTGACGCAAAGTGTGTCAAATGCCTCCTTCGGCATTTATTTTCCACGCTTCATTGGTACCATCTTTGAAGTGCTGTCCGCACCGGTATCGACCTTTGAAATAGTGTTGGGCTATGTTGGTGCAGCTGCCACCAAATCCATCCTGGTAGGCAGCATCATTTTGATTACCTCAGCCTTTTTTGTTGACCTGAAAATCATGCATCCATTTTTGATGCTGGGCTTTTTGTTTCTGACGGCCATCACCTTTAGCATGCTGGGCTTTATTATTGGCATCTGGGCGGATAATTTTGAAAAGCTGCAGATTGTTCCCCTGTTGATCATTACTCCGCTGACTTTCCTTGGTGGCAGCTTTTACTCAATCAGCATGCTGCCGGATTTCTGGCAGACAGTTACACTGTTCAACCCGGTGGTTTATCTGGTCAGTGGTTTTCGCTGGAGTTTTTACGAGATATCTGACGTCAATCTCTGGGTATGCCTGGGCATGACAGGGCTTTTTCTGGTGCTGTGCATGTCAGGTATTTTCTGGATTTTCCGTACCGGCTATCGCCTAAAAAAATAGCACAATCCTCTGCCACTGACAGTCATGGTTAATATAGGGATCGAATAAAAGCGATACCCGGGTCTGAGTGACTGATCAGGTAGATGGCAATTACCCGCAAGCCCAATAAAAGCAGCAGGCTGAACAGGGTGGCGGCCTGGACTTTTTTTGCGATCGCATATTCATAAGCCACCAGTATCAGGCATAACAGGCCTAAAGCGGCCAGCGATAAAAGATGCCGGTCCAGTCCCCCGAATATTTCCCAGCCCCACAGGCGGAACAGGGCAGGTTCGATAATGCTGATGGATGCAAACAGCATCATGGGAATATGCAGCGCTGCATTCTTTCGGTGGATCAGCGCAATTGTGAAAAACACAATGAAGCCGCTAATTGCTGCAAAATCAGCCCAGACAATTTCCGAGAAGAAAACCAGTCTCGCTTCAACATCAGTTCCTGATGCCAGTCGTCCCGGCACAAACTTTAGGGTGGTGATGATGCTCCAGACGATGATAATCAGGCCGACACAAACCAGCAGCCAGCCCAGTTGGCGGTGTAACTTGAATTGATGAGAATGAATCAACAGGGATTGCAACAGAATGCCGATAAACCAGCTTGTCAGTATTGCTCCATGAAACAATACAGCCACAGGCAAGGCCTGTGCATCTTCATTCAAGGGTCGGAGAAAAAATGAATTACCGAAGCCCAGGAAAACCAGCAAAACCATCAGTGCTGATATGCAGGCAAGCAGTAAGCTTTTCCGCTGTGGACTGGAATAAGCGGCGTGCTGTGAGACTTTTGTGCTCACCTTCAGGTCGTGGCAGTCATTAATTCAAGGTGACGCAAAATTAATGACTGCCTTTTGTCCTTTTGTAGCCGGACTTAACTCTTGTTTTTGTTGTCGAGGCTATAAGCGCCCGCGCCACTGACATATAAAATCAGCAGGCCGCCAGTTATCGACAGGTTTTTCAGGAAGTCAGTTGAGGTCACTGGCATGTGATAGATTAAGCCTGCCAGCAGTGTGAAAATTGCCAGGGTCAACGCAGCGGCTCTTGTTTTGAAGCCAACAATAAGCATGAGGCTTCCCAGCACTTCCACCAAAATCACCAAAAACAATAATTGTCCGGGGATTCCTATGCCCAAAAAGCTGCCTCCGGCCATAAAACCGGCAGTGCCAGCATAGCCAAAGCCAAGGCCAAAACCAGATCCAATTTTTCCGATACCTGAGATCAGAAAAACAATTGCAAGTAGCACTCGTCCTGCTGCATGTGAATAATCATTCATGGGTCATACCTTCCTTTATTATTGTTGTCGGGAGAGTAGATACTAACCAAGATTTCATGAAAATGCTCTATTTGTGAAAAGGAACTGTTGAATTGTAGGCCATAGCCAGCTCAATTTTCCTCAATCCGGATTTTGCGATGCCTGGTTTGCTGTCTGATAAGCACTGTATTTGACGTGAGTCGGGTTTGAAAGTGTAGAATCCCCTCTTTAAAAAGCGTTTCGTGTACACTAATTATTTTTAACCCTCATAAGGGCATTTTAAACGAGTCACTAAGGTTGTCGGTATGCTTTGCTCACGCTCAATGGAACACCCTGTGTTTTTGTTCAGTTTCTTGCTGCTTGTCAGTTCCTGCTTGCTTGCTCCGAGTAGGGCCTTTGCTCAGCCGGATAATGGTCTGCACTGTGTTGATCCAGGCTCACTTGCTCAAAGTGAGGAAAGTCGGGTGATCACCAATGTTCCGACGGGTAATTTATTTCCCCGGGACAACAGGGAGCCAGTTGCATTTAACGCTGAAGCCGAGCCGGAGCTGCCCAGTCGGGTTAGTTTTTTTTCGGGAGATTTACGCTTATTACCGGTCCAGGGCAACGTTTATGTATTGATGGGAGCGGGTGGCAATATCACCCTGCAGGTCAGAAATGAGCGTACAGAAGATGGGGTCCTGCTGGTTGATTCAGGTGCTGCGGAATCCAGTGAAGCTGTGCTGGATGCAATCCATCAAATAACAGCTGCCCCCATTCGCACGATTATCAACACCTCGAATGACAGCGAGCACACCGGGGGTAATATCATACTGGGCCAGAACGGAGCCAAACTGGCTACGAACACAGCTGGAAATAACAATGGTGAAGAGCCTGGTGCGGCCATCATTGCGCGTGAAGAGGTTATGATTCACATGCTGGTGGATAGGATCGAGGATTGTGGCTGGCCTAACAGAACCTATACGGCCTATCCAAGACTGACCCTGTCCTTTAATGGCGAAGGTATCAGAATCATGCACATGCCAAATGCCATTAGCGATGGGGATTCATTTGTTCATTTTCGGGGTTCGGATGTTGTCAGTACCGGGGATATATTCAATACCGATCGCTACCCGCCTATTGATCTGGAGCGGGGAGGTTCGATTAATGGTGTCGTGGCAGCACTCAATGAATTACTTGAAATCACCATCCCTGCATTGAAAAACGAGGGTGGCACTTTCCTTGTTCCCGGTCATGGCAGAATAGCGGACGAAGCCGATGTTTCCGAATACCGGGATATGGCGACAATAGTTCGGGATCGCATTCAAACCTATATACAAAGAGGGATGAGCCTTGAGGAAATACAGGCAAGGCGGCCGACACGTGAATATGATGGGCGATATGACAATGGGCTGAGCCCGGAAGCCTTCGTTGAACGGGTGTATCTCAGCCTCGGCCAGGCAGGAGGTTTGCAATGAAAACCATAAGATCAGTCTGGTTTTGCGTGTGCAGCATCTGTCTGCTTGGGCTTAGCTCCTCAGTTTCGATGGCCCAGTTGCCTCAGGATGAGCCCGATCCACGAACCCCCAGAGAAATGGCGCCGGTAGATTTAACCGGTACCTGGGCTTCAGTCATTGCCGAAGACTGGCGATATCGTATGGTGACGCCGCCAGCTGGCGAGCTGCAAGGTCTGCCCCTGAATGATCTCGCTCAGGAAGTGATGAATGCCTGGAATCCCGAGGCTGATGAAGCTGCCGGTCTGGCATGCAAAGCTTATGGTGCGCCAAATCTGATGCGCCTGCCGGGGCGCGCCCGGATCAGCTGGGAAGACGAGCTTACCCTGAAAATCGAATATGACAACGGTGAGCAGACCCGTCTGCTGCATTTTGACGGGACGCCGCCAGTTGATGTACAAAACAGCTGGCAGGGTTACTCGGTCGCCCAATGGGTGCGCGAGACGACGATAGCCAGGGGTATTGGTTTTGGCGGTGTCGGAGGTGGTCTAGGGGAAATAACTGGTCCGTTGCAAATTAACACAACAAAGCTGCGGGAAGGTTATCTGAGAAAGAATGGAGCGCCTTACAGTGAGAATGCCTTGTTGACGGAATATATTGTCTGGCGCCGAGATATCGTCACCGGCGATGAGTGGTTTTCGCTGATCAGCGCCGTTGAAGATCCACTGTATCTCAGGGGGCTGTATATCAGGAGCTCTGAATTCAAAAAAGAGGCAGACGACTCTCTGTGGTCGCCACGGCCCTGTAGTGCGAGGTGATAATCAGTATGAAACGTGTCATCAATAAATTTCACCGGGTGTTTATTAGTTTGTTCTTAATGATGATGGGCGCCACAGGGTATGCCCAGTCAGGGACAGGAGGGGGTGCCTATGAGGCCGATTTACAAGGCTATTGGAGAAACCCCCTGTATGAAGACAACCGGGACCGTGGGGAAGGTCCTTATATCGGCGATTACCTGGGGCTGCCTTTAAACGAAGCTGCCTTGCAGGCCGCCGAAGCCTGGGACCCGACGATATTGTCACTTGAAGAGCGTCAGTGTAATGATTATGCCGCTGATTACGCCGCTCACAGCATCGGAGACCAGGCCATTTGGAGAGAGGTCGATCCTTTTACCAATAAAACCATCGCCTGGCGTTTGCGGCTTTCCTGGATGGGAGGGCAACGCACCATCTGGATGGATGGGCGGCCACATCCGCCTGAAGGTGCTCCGCATACCTGGCTGGGCTTCTCCACGGGCGAATGGGTGGGACCAACCCTGGTGGTAACCACCACGCATCTGAAAAATACCTGGCTACGCCGTAATGGTGTACCTCGCAGTGACAAGGCCTATGTGGTGCAGTATTTCACCCGTCTTGGTAACCTGTTAACTATCGTCGATCATATCTATGACCTTGTTTATCTTACCGAGCCGCTGGTGCGCAGCAGTGATTACATCCTCAATCCTGCCGGTCGCATGGGAACTTTCATCTGCGAAACTGTTGAAGAAGCGCCACGTGATCTTGGGGTCGTTCCACACTATCTGCCAGGTGAAAACCCGTACCTGATCGAGTTTTCCGAGACCTTTGAGATCCCGATGGAGTTAATGCGGGATGGTGCGGACATGCTTTACCCCGAATACCTGGACAGACTGGAAGAAATCCTCGCTGACTAAGCTGAATCGCTACTAATGATCGCTAAGCCTTAGCCTTGTATTTGACAAAACAGGACAGCGAACAGAGCTCGGTTTTTTGGACTGCAGTCAGATATTGAAGATTCCTACAAAGAGGGATGTCACGATAGTGACTCCCAGCAAAAGCAAATAAGTGTAAGACACCAGAATGAACTTGATCAGTGTCAGCCCGCTGGCTTGCTGATAGACATATCGTTGAACCAGAAACAGCGCAGTTGGAATCCATAACAGTGACATTGTCAGCAAGAGCAGCGTGATGACATGCAGTAGTGGCCATGCAGGCAGCCATTCGAGCAATACACCCCTGAGGCTGCCGATGGCAAAAACCAGCATCAGCATCATGAAGATAAAACTCTGGGTATAAAGCACAACAATGACATGTTCCATGTAGTAGCGTTTGGTGAAGAGATAGAAGAGTTTCAGCAGCAGGGCAAACAGCGGCACAAGCATAAACATGAAGCTTGGCAGAAAATTGATCATGGACTCGAACAGAGCCATGGGGTCATTCCTGAGCAGGTCACTCATCCTAGTTTCAAGGTCGGCAATCAGCTCAGGAGAGAAAAATGGAATATCCAAGTCGACTTCGCCAACTTCAGGTTGTTCAGGTGGAATATTTGCCTGAAACTCCTCGAGTCTGATGTCAGCATCCTGATCGGTGGAAACGATACTTGGCACCAACAGGAAAAAAACCACACTGATAAAAAGATAGGAGCGAAAGGGTGCCAGGTATCTGACCCGGTGCCCGGCCAGGTAGTTATTGCAGACCTGCCAGGGTTTGAATAACAGGGGAAAAACTGTTTGATAAATTTTTGAGTCGTAGTTAAAAAGGCTGCTCAAAAAGTCTTGAAGGATCAGGCCGAAAAATTTCAGATTGCTTTCGACTGGCTGGCCACAGTGATGACAATAGCCACCGGCTAATGTCTGGCCGCAGTTCAGGCAATGTGTCTGCTGCTTATCGGAGTCTTCCTGGTTCACTTGTTTTTCCATTAGATATTCAAGCTTGAATCTGCTACTGACTCTCTGCCCAGAACTGGCCAATAAATGCCAGCCCCTGTCCCACAAACATCATAAAAATGGCCAGTAAATACAGAGCCTGTACCGGCTCAAACAGGCTCAGGGCTGTTGCCAAAAACAGCAGGACAACCAGCAAGGCACACAGAAACGAGGCTGCATAAATAATCGGGGTTTTGTGTTCTATTTTCCTGGCCATAAACAAAAAAACATTCAGACGAAGGTAGTAAAGGGCGCCTGCCAGGCCCATCAGACTAAACACGGTGTTTTCACTGATGTCGAAAAATTGAATGATCAAGGGCAGGTAGCAAAAGAAGGTAATAGCGATACCAGACTCAATGATGCCTATCAGGCGAAGATGGCTGTGGCCATCCGCAGCAAGCTTTGTCGTGAAAGCACGGAAAATAGCGGCAAAACCTGCCAGGGTAATGGCCAGGGCAGACAATGAGATTAAAATAACACTGGCTTCCACAGCCACTCCTGAATTTAGTATGCCCTGATCAACAGGGTGTCGGCATCTGGGCGACCATCAAGGCGCCAGACAGTCGACTCAGGCCATAAACAGATCATCAATTGACAGGTAGCGCTCGCCGGTATCGTAATTGAATGCCAGGATCCGTGAACCTGCTGGAATTTCTTCCAGTTTCTGTTTGATGGCAGCCAGCGTAGCGCCGGAAGAAATACCGACAAAGATGCCTTCTTCACGGGTGCAGCGGCGTGCCATCTCAAAGGCGTCTTCTTCGGTGACTGCAATGGTGCCATCAAGAATGTCCGTGTTCAGCACTTCGGGTATAAACCCGGCGCCGATCCCCTGAATGCGGTGCAAACCTTTTTCCATGCCAGCAATGACCTGGGATTTAACCGGCTCAACCGCATAGACTTTCATGTCGGGGAATTTTGCTTTCAGTACTTCAGCGCAACCCGTGATGTGACCGCCGGTACCGACACCAGTAATCAGGTAATCAACTCCTTCAGGAAAATCGGCCAGAATTTCCTGTGCTGTGGTTTCCTTGTGCACTGTGACATTAACCGGATTAGTGAATTGTGAAGGCATCCAGCTGTTCTCATATTCCTGCATTAATTCATGGGCTTTTTCGATGCAGCCACCCATACCCAGCTCTTTGGGAGTCAGCACCAGCTCGGCACCCAGGGCAGCCATGTAGCGACGTCGTTCCAGCGACATGGATTCAGGCATGGTCAGTATAAGCCGGTATCCCTTGACGGCTGCTACCAGGGACAGGCCGATACCGGTATTGCCGGAAGTGGGTTCAATGATGACGCTGTCCTTGCTGAGTTCGCCGCTTTTTTCAGCAGCTTCAATCATGGCCAGGGCAATTCGGTCCTTAATGCTGGCTCCTGGGTTGGAGCGCTCTGATTTCACCCAGACTTCAGCCTGATCGGCAAACAGGCGGTTTAGGCGAATATGTGGCGTGTTGCCGATACTTTCCAGAATGTTGTTGTATTTCATTTTATGCTCCGGATTCAGGTGATTTGTGATTGCACAATGCCGGCAATATAGCATAGGGAAAGGCTTAATTCGATGAGAGCGGAGGGGGTGCAGACTGGTGCTTATATCGCTGCTGAAAGGCGCAATACGCTGTTATTTTGCCAACATTTCAAGTAGGCTTTAGCCTTTTTTTGCACCGCCCAATCCGTGATACATGTATTTAATTGTTAAAACCATTCATATGGCCTGTGCACTCCTGAGTTTCACCGGCTTTTTACTGCGTGCCTACCTGATGGTGATCGATTCCAAGTGGCTCAATCACAAGACGGTACTGTTGGTGCCGCACCTGATCGATGGCCTTTTTCTGAGCTGTGGATTCTGGATGGCTTTCATGGTGAATTTTGGGCTTTTCAATCAGCCATGGTTGAGCATGAAGGTCTTGCTCTTGATGTTTTATCTGTTTTTTGTCGGTCAGACCTTGAGTCGTGGGCGCACCAAGCACATTCGAATTGCGGCTTTTTTCTGCGGCGTCTTTACTTTTATCTATATTGTTGGCATTGCCATTAATAAAACACCCTATAGCTGGTTTATCTGAACCTCGATGAGGGCCTATTTGCTACTTAAATCTCTGCACACTACCTGTGTTCTGCTGAGCCTGTGCGGTTTTTTGCTACGGACTTACTGGATGCTGATGGGTGATGCCATGCTGCAGAATAAAGCAGTCAAAATTGTGCCGCATGTTATTGATACCCTGCTTTTACTGAGCGCTCTAGGTTTATTGGCTGTGCTGGGCTTCGGCTTATTGGCGCAGAGTTGGTTGATTCATAAAATCGGTCTGCTGGTGGTTTACATCGTGCTGGGTATGATTGCACTGGGTAATAAATATAAGCGTCCAGTCCGGATTGCGTCAGCCATTGGAGCCTTGCTGGTATTTCTCTACATGCTTGGTATCGCAATCAGTAAAAGCCCACTGAGCTGGCTATTCTATCTCTTCTTCTGAAACGCGATCATAGACGCGCCTTAATTCAACAGCCGTACTCAGATTATTGGGTTGTAGATAAAGCTCAACGGTGAGTTGCTGCCCATCTTCACTGAGTCGGTAGTGCTCATCAGTAAATCCTCCGTCACGAGGGCGGGCTTCAACCAACAATGTGTCACCGTTCCAGTCGGCAAATGAGAAATCCTCTACTTCATTGATTCCGCTCAGGCTGACCCGGACTCGCCGGTCATCCAGATAGACCGGGCGGATAAAGTCGCCGTAGGTAAAAGTGTACTGCGTATCAGACAGGCTTATTGCAAGGGTCTGCTCATAGGAAATATAGTCGTAGAGTTCCTGCTCTGCCGGGCCCCCGCGATAGAACTCGTTATCATTGTTAAAGAAGCCTTTGCTAACCTCAAAGCCTGACGCCTGCAGTGCCATTTCGACTTTGTCATCGGTATCTTCGCTGAGCTCCTGGTTAATTAGCCAGCGCCCAAGCAGTTCATCCTGCTGGGCGAAGACTGCGCAGGGCAGGGCCAGCAGGGTGATAAAAAAAGCCAGGGTCTGAAAGCGCGCGACAGTTTGCATGTCCAAAGTTTAGAATTTTTTAAATCATAATGCTAAATTAATTGCCGGCCGCTGCGGCCATTCAGGAGAAACAAGCATTGTCCAGCCTTCAAACTGCGCTGAATACGTTTATTGAACACGAACAGTTGCCCGATAGTTACCGGCAAACGGTAAAGCGGTGGTTCATCCCTCTTGCTGAAGACATCTTGCGCCAGGTATCGGTACATGAAGGCAGCTTCGTGCTGGGAGTGAATGGCTCGCAGGGCAGTGGCAAATCAACTCTGGCTGCCCTGCTAGTAATCCTGTTCAAAGAGATGCTGGGTCTCAGTTCGATTAATTTATCGCTGGACGATTTTTATCTCACCAGGTCTGAACGTCAGCGTCTGGCCAGGGATGTCCACCCCCTGCTGGTGACACGCGGTGTCCCCGGGACCCATGACACCGGGCTGGCTCTGCAGACCATTGCAGCCCTGAAAACACGTGCTCAGGTGCCGATTCCCCGTTTCGACAAGGCACAGGACGAGCGCTTTGATCCAGCACAATGGCCCAGTGTGATTGCGCCGGTGGATGTGATCGTGCTGGAAGGCTGGTGTCTGGGCATTGAGCCACAGCGGCCAGAAGAGCTGATCGAACCGGTAAATGCGCTGGAGGCTGAGGAAGATGCTGGGGCACGCTGGCGTACTTATGTGAATGAGAGGCTGACACAGGAATATCGGCATTTGTTTGCCGAACTCGATATGCTGCTGATGTTAAAGGCTCCCGGCTTTGAGCAGGTGATTGACTGGCGTTTACGGCAGGAACAAAAACTGGCGGCAAGGACTGAGGGTGACAGTTCTCGACTTATGTCCAGGGATGCTCTGGAACGCTTTATTGCGCACTATGAACGCCTGACCTGCCATGCACTGGCGACCTTGCCGGAGAAGGCAGATGTAGTATTCCAGCTCAATGAACAACAGGGTATCGAGAGTAGACTGAAGGTTTAGAAGCTCAGGCTGATGGCGTCCAGATCGTCAAAGTCTTCACTCATGGCCGTTTCGCTGCTGGCGAAACCATTTTCGTTGAGGATGTAAGCGATCAGGGCGATGTATTCTTCAATATAAAGATATTTACCGTTGCCTTCTGGCATTTCTTCGTAGGTAAAGCGGGCCAGTTCACCCACGCTTTTACCCTGCCAGCGGTTTTCAAAAAATGCACCTTTGATCGGAGTGGCAAAGCGTCCGTTATCCAGTCTGTCACCATGACATTCCACACAAAATTCCTGGTACAGTGCGATGCCTTCATCAACCTGAGTCGTGGTGAAGGTTATTTCCTGAGCTTGAACCAGATTGGCAAGACCGCATAGGAGGACAAGGCTGGCGATGAACTTTTTCATATTGTGCTTTCCTGAATATCTGTTTAGCTAATTTTGCGAGTTAAGTGGGCTAATTGGCCCTCCCGAAAAGCTCGCGATAATACCATAAAAGAAAAATTCCGATTAAGCCAATAGAGTATTAGGATTTTCTGAACAATGGCTTAATCAGGCGGCGATATGCCAGTGCAAAGCCGGTCCAGACCATAAACAGGCTGGCTAGCGAAACCAGGCCAGCCACTGTCTGACCCCAGATGCCCAGAACTTCGCCGGTGTGCAAAAAGCGGATGATGGAGCGGGTCTGAGAGCCGGGGCTGCGATCCGATAGACCGGTGATACCCAGCAGCTCACCGCTGTGTCGGTCCAGACTAAGGGTGTATTGCTTCTGTGGCTGTCCTCCTAGGCTCTGATTGATGTTGAACTCAACTTCGTTCTGCAGGGGCTTGGGTAGGCCTAGTCGGATGCTGTACCAGTCGCCAAGTTCAGCTTCAGTGTGCTGCCGGGCCAGTTGCGTCAGTTGATCCAGATTTAGGTAAGGCCGATCGCTTTGCGTAATCAGCCCCATGGTCGCTCCAGCTTCAGTTCTTGCAGAGGAGCTTCCGCGAGCACCTCGTTGTGGTGCTTCTTCACCATAAACCTGATAGACCAGATTATTGGCCCAGCTGTAATTGAAGACAGTTGCGGTGGCAACGACTATCACCAGGGGGATGGCACACCAAATACCAAAGACATGGTGCCAGTTAAAATCCCGGGCTTTAGAACTGGGCGGCTTGCTGGCAAACAGCAGATGGGATCTGAACAGGGCCCAGCGCCATACTTTGGGAAACCAGAGATAGATACCGCTAAGCAGCAGAAAAAGAAAGGCAAGATTACTGGCGCCGGTAATCGCCCGTGCTGTGCTGCGTGATTCTCCAGACTGGTTAAACCACCGGTGCCAGGCGGTTACGCTGTTAAAAAAGCGCTCCAGACCGGGGGATGTCAGCTCTTGCTCTTCACCATTGTATGGGTTCAGGCTGAGGCTGCCGCTGCGGCCTGCACTAAAGCTTACCGGGGCGCCAGGATGATTAATCAGAGTGAGCGTTTCCGGATTCATATCGGGTGCGTGTTGCTGGCTGATGATCAGCAGGTTTTCAATGCTCAGGGGAATCGCTGACTGTTCTGTACTGCTCAGGTAACGACTTTGCTCTGACCAATGCAAGATCTGACGTTCGTAGGTCAAAATGACCCCGGTCAGGGACATCATGAAAATCACCAGTCCGGCCAGGACGCCGCTGATCAGGTGAATCCAGAAAAGGGTCTTTCGAAACATGCTGCTCAGTCGCTGTTGAATCTATACGAATACTAATCTAAATAATAATCATTCTCAATATGTAGATAGTGCTTGGCTCTGTTAAGGGTCGTAGCGATAGGCTACAATTTAATTTTTACAAATTCAGGTGATGATTCTTCATGAAAAAGCTGCTTTTAGGCTTAGTTGTCCTTGTTGTTCTACTCGGGGGAGGCGTCCTATTAATCCTCAGCAATCTGGATGCTTTGGTAAAAACTGCTATTGAATCTTATGGTTCTGCTGCGGTGGGTACCCAGGTTTCAGTTGGTTCAGTAGAAATCAGCCTGACTGAAGGTGCAGCCTCCATTCGCGATTTCAGTATTGCCAATCCTGAGGGTTTTAGCGATAACCCCATGCTGAGTTTCAGCGAACTCAGCGTATCCCTGGATCTGAATAATCTCAATGCAGAAAATATCGGCATTGTGCTGATATCCAGCACGGATCCTTTCGTCAGTTATGAACGTGCCAATTGCACCACGAACATTGATGTGATGAGTCAGCGCCTGGCTGGTGAAGGGCCGCAAGAGCCAGAAGATGCCGGAACAGAAAGTGAGATTCGCCTGCAAATTGGCGAAGTCAGCATTCGCAATATCCAGGCAAATATCAGTGATGAGCGACTACCGACACCAGCGCGCGTTAGCCTCGGAGATATTAACCTGCAAAACCTTTCCGGTACTCCGGCAGAAATTACTCAGCAGATTCTGACACCTGTTATGGGTCAGCTTGCCAGGAATGCAGGGCAGGCATTTTTGAATCTGGCGAGCGACCTGTTCACTGGTGGAGCCGAACAATTGGGTGAGACGGTTGAACAGGGACGACAGCAGGTCGAGGATATCGTCGACGAAGGGCGTCATCAGGTTGAGGATATCAGTGAAGACCTGCGTGAGGGTCTGGGTAACCTGTTCGGCAATTGATTTTCTGTTGGTAAATTCCGTGCAAAGTAACAATCGTGTCTGGCTTGATCTTTTAGTCGCCGTGGTTCTGGTGAGTCTACTGATTTTCGGCAGCCTGGTGATTTATCGACTCAATTTTGATGCCATGGAAGTCGAGTTTGACAGTGATCTGGCTCAACGGGGACAGGAAATATCCACGGAATATGGCTGTATCGCCTGTCACACGGTTGACGGTAGCCTGGGTGTGGGACCCAGTTGGTTGGGGATGTTCGGCAGGGAAGTGAGACTCAGCGACGGAACAACACTGACAGTGGATGAAGCCTATTTCCGTGAATCCGTGCGAAATCCGCGTCGCCGACAGGTCGAAGGTTATCCCGAAGTGATGTCAGCCTACCTGCTGGATGACGAAGAGTACGAGGCGCTTATTGCCTTCGCCCGTCAACTATCCCGATAATCTATGGACCTTCCCTGATAGCCCCTTCGTAAGCCAGTATCAGTCGCTTGCGGGCTTTTCCCCAGCGAAATTCACCACTCTCACCAATTTTGCGAATGACCCGGTGACAGGGAATCAGATAGGCTATCCGGTTTTTTGCTAATGCTGATGCAGTCGCCCGGCTGGCTCCGGGTTTGTCCAGCCGCTCTGCCAGTCCCTCATAGTGTGTTAAACAGGCAAAGGGAATCTGTAACAGGGCCTGCCAGACCTGAAGCTGAAAAGGCGTTCCGCGCAGCAAGAGCTTGATATCCTTTGCTATGGAATCACCAAACAGTTGCTCATGATAGGGCTGTGTTGCGCGGGGGTTTTCGACAATGCTTGCCAGTGCCCAATCCTGCCTGAACTCTGCTTCAGTGCTCTGACGCTCCTTTTGGATAAAACTTAAGTGGCAGACACCCAGTTTGGAAACAGCCAGCAGGTATTCACCGAAAGGGGAGTCATGAAAGGCAAAACTCAAGTGCAGTTCGCGACCCATGTGTTTGTATTGAGCCGGAGTGATGGATGCCGTGTTGACGAAAAGTTCATGGCTGCGACCACTGCCAGACAGGCCGGCCTGGTAAGTGGCTTCCAGGGTTGAGCTGCCCTGATCCAGCAGTGCTTTCATGTGCTCCCGGGTAAGGAACTGCAAAAAGCGTTTGGGGCTGATACCCACCCACTCAACAAACAGTCGCTGAAAATAGAAGTCGCTGAGCCCGACATGGGCAGCCAGGGCTGAGAGGCCAGGTTGTTGCTGATGATGTGCCAGTAAATAGGTGATGGCTTTTTCAATCAGCCGGTAGTGTTGTGGTGGTTCGGCAAGTTTGCTCATGAGAAGAAAATCTACCTGCCCGGGCACTAAAAAGAAATCCGTTTCTTGCGGTATTGGTATTTTGTCGACAAGTAGTAATAGAATGCGCTGCCATGTGGAACAGTTTTAGCAAGCGACAACAAGTAGGGCTGATCGTCGGTCCCTTGCTGTTTATTCTGATGCTTGCCATGCCAACACCAACAGGCATGAGCCCGGAAGCCGCCAGAGTGGCCGCTGTGGCCTTCCTGATGGCCAGTTTCTGGATTTCAGAGGCGGTCCCGATTCCGGCGACAGCCATGTTGCCGATTTTTCTTTTTCCAACCCTGCAGGTGATGTCGACCGCCGAGACAACCTTATCTTACGGCAACCAGATCAATTTTCTGTATATGGGCGGATTTATGATCGCCATTGCCATGCAGCGTTGGGACCTGCATCGGCGTATTGCCCTGAACATTATTGTCAAAGTTGGCACTAATCTGCAGTTTCTGCTGCTGGGATTCATGCTGGCAACGGCGCTGCTGTCTATGTGGATCAGCAATACGGCAACTGCCATGATGATGGTGCCGGTAGCCATGGCCATCATCGAACAGCATAAACGTCATGAACATCTGGAAAACACCCCGATGGGCGATGACCCCTTTGGCCTTGCCCTGATGCTGGGTATTGCCTATGCCGCCTCCATTGGTGGCGTATCGACCCTGGTTGGAACTCCGCCGAATGCTGTACTGGCCGGTATTGCCGAAACGGTTTACGGCATTGAAATTATCTTTTTTGACTGGATGAAACTCGGTGTGCCCGTTTCTGCCTGCATGCTCGCCATCACCTGGTTTTTTCTGCAGCTGAAACTCAAAGGTATCCATAAAAGTGAGGAGGAAAACCGGGAACTTAGAGCCAGTGTGAAACAGGAACTGATCGATATGGGGCCTATCACTGTTGAGGAAAAACGCGTAGCCATAGTTTTCGGTACCGTCGCTGTTGCCTGGATTTTACGCGGCCTGATCAGTATTCCTGCATTGTCCATGGTGGCTGATTCCGCCATTGCGATGCTGGGAGCCTTTGTATTGTTTTTGCTGCCGGCGCAGCGTGAAGAGGGCGCCTTTCTGTTGGACTGGGACACCGCCAAGCACATTCCATGGGATGTCATCATTCTGATGGGAGGAGGCTTCGCGCTGGCCGCAGGCTTCAGTGAAAGTGGCTTGACACAATGGCTGGCGAACCAGCTCAGCATCCTGCAGGGGGTACACTTTTTTATCATCATCGGTGCCGTTGTACTGATGGTGACCTTCCTGACCGAAATGACCTCCAACGCAGCCACAGCGACTCTGTTTATTCCGGTGATGGGAGCGCTGGCGGCCAGCATGGGGCTGCATCCCTTTGCGCTGATGGTGCCTGCAGCGCTGGCGGCCTCCATGGCCTTCATGTTACCAGTGGCAACACCACCGAATGCCATTGTTTTTGCCAGCCGCCAGATACGGATAGCCCAGATGGCCCAGACTGGTATCGTACTGAACCTGCTGGCAGCAGTGGTTATCAGCATTATCAGTTACCTGCTCCTGCCGCTGATACTCTAGGCTTGTGCTTTACTCGTTACCCCCTTTATGGCAAGTTCTGCTGAGTAAATAGAAGTGCCAATAACAATGGAGTACGGTGTATGAAAGTTATAAACCTGAGCATGATTGCGCTGCTGGTAATTCTGAGCTTTTATCTGCTGATAGCTGGCCAGGAAGTCATCCTGCCATTTGTGATAGCGCTGGTATTCTGGTTTCTTATCAACCTGCTGGCAAATTCCTACGGACGCCTCGCCATCGCAGGCAGACAAATGCCGACTTCACTGTGTTTCAGCCTGTCCCTGCTCAGTTTTGTCGTCATGTTCTGGGCTACCGTCAAACTGATTTCGATGAATATTGACGGTGTGCTGGAAGTCGGGCCCGCCTATCAGGCCAATTTCGAGGCCAAGATAATGGCCCTGCTGGGCTATTTTGGTATTCAGGAAGCCCCCACCTTTGAACAACTGGTCGATCAGATCAACCTGCAGCAATTTATTTCCGCGTCAGCCAGTTCACTCACCAGTATTGTCGCCAACAGCGGTCTGACACTGATCTATCTTCTGTTTTTGTTTCTGGAACAGAAAAACATGGACAAGAAATTGTCCGAATTGATGAGCGATAATGTCCGGGAACAGCGGATGAGGAAGCTCTTACGGCGTATCAGTGATGATGTGCGTAAATACGTTACCATCAAGCTGGCGGCCAGCCTGACCACCGGTGTGCTGAGTTATATCTTTTTGCTGATCGTGGGTGTTGATTTTGCCGCCTTCTGGGCCCTGCTGATTTTTCTGCTCAATTTTATCCCGACCATTGGTTCCATTATTGCGACAATTTTTCCAGCGCTGATCACACTGGTGCAGTTTGATTCACTGGGGCCGTTTTTCCTGGTTGCCGGTGGGCTTACCAGTATTCAGATTCTGATCGGAAATATTTTGGAGCCGCGTTTTACCGGCACGACGCTAAATCTCAGCCCAACCATTATTTTGTTAAACCTGTCCCTGTGGGGAGCCATCTGGGGGATTCCGGGCATGTTTTTATGCGTGCCATTTCTGGTCATCACCATGATTGTGTTTTCACACCTGCCACAGACACGCAGCATTGCCGTCATGTTATCCAGTGACGGCAAGCTCAGCCATATTGACGAGGAAGAACGTAAGCCTTCCTGAACCCTTCCCTAATAATGAAAGCCGATTTCCAGGGCATACTGCCGCGGACGGTCAACAAAGGCATAGAAGGTATTGGTGCCAAAGACTGATGCCGAAATCGGTACGTTACCGGCATAGGTCAGTACATCTTCATCCGTGAGATTTTTGCCGACAAAGGCAAAGTGCCAGTTGTCGTTCCTCACACCAAGCCGTAAATTTACCCGGGTTTGGCTGTCGATTTTATACTGCGGGTCCAGGTTGTCATGAATGTTCTGGGAGCCGCTGTAGTTCAGGTTCAGGTTGCTGAAGAAGTCGAGGTTGTTACCAAGTGACCGTGTGTAATCAAAGAACAGGCTGAGGTTGCTGCTTGGCGTATACTGACCGCGCAGCCCGGTGAAATTGCACAGTGGGATGCCATTGACCACATCACCGTTGGGGGTCTGATAGTTGTAACAGTTGCCGTTGCGAAAATCTTTGAATTCAAAGTCCAGATAGGAATAGGCGTAAGACAAGGTCAGTGCTTCGCTGATTGCAAAACGTCCATCAATTTCAATGCCACGCACCTGGGTTTCATTGGCATTGCCGACATTGAAGCCGAGGGCTCCGTCAAACTGACTGACCTGCAAATCTTCATAATCAGTAAAAAACAGTGCGGCATTTATTTCTGCACGACCATCTGCCAGCAGGCTTTTCATACCGAGTTCAAAGCTGTCGGTTTCCTCATCCTCAAATTCAAAAGAGAAGGGATTGTTGGCGCGGGCATCAAAGCCGCCAGCCTTGAAGCCGCGTGAATAATTTGCGTAATACATGGTGTCATCACTGGCATTCCACTGCACATTGATCAGAGGTGTAAATTGGCTTTCAGAGCGGTTACCGTTGAGGCTATGACCCGGTGAGGTGATGCCTGTTGATACTGCCGTATATCCCAGGGTCTGAACACTGTGCAGGGCGAAAATTTCATTGTAGGTAATTGGCGCCAGCGGGTTGGCCGTGATGCTGCCAGTGGCCAGATCAAGAATATCTATCTGTCGGAAAGCATCCTTGTCTTCGCTGGTATAGCGGGCCCCCACAGTAAGGCGCAGGTTATCCGTGGCATACCAGGAACCCTGGGCAAAAAGTGCCCATAAATCGGCATCATGGGTGTTCAGGCGGCGGGCGCCAGTGCCAGGCAGGTTACTCATCAGAGCCAATGCCGGATTCAGCAAGGCCAGTGAGCCCAGTACCGATGTGGCAGGAATATCAATGGCCTCGGTTGAATTCATTTCACTGCTTTGCAGATAGGCACCGGCAACCCATTCGACCTCTCCACCGGTCGGCGAACTGAGGCGGATTTCCTGGCTGAACTGCTCGTAATCTTCACTCAGGCCGACTTCAAAGACATCGCTGGGGGTATAGTCACAATCACAGCGCTCATTAAAGTCATAGGAGACATAACCGCTCAAGAAAGTAAGGGTATTGCCATTGAGATCGTAGTTGATATCCAGCGTCAGGTTTTCAAGCTGGTTATTGCTGTATTCTGCTGCATTGGACTGACGACGGTAATCCAGGTCGCTGTCCAGTGCGGGTTGTCCCAGAACGCCAGAGGATATTTGAGCAAAATTCAGGCCGGTAAAGGGACCAGCCGGTGCAGCACTGTCCTGAACGATTTCAATCTGGCGACCGATGGCATCGAAGCTGTTGCTTTCCAGCTTGAGACCGATGTTCAGATCAGGGCTAAGATCCCAGTCCAGACTCAGTCTGGCAGCATTGTCCTCGCGATCAGGTTCGTCGCGGTTGAGATTGCTGTTATTGATATAACCGGATTCATAATTGCCGCGCAGGGCCAGCCGGGCCCTGAGATTGTTACTCAGTGGACCGGAAAAAACCGCATTAATTTCACTCAGATCATTTTTAAACTCGTAGAGGGTCGTGATATCCACTTCCAGTTCATCAGTGGGTTCAGCCGTGCTCAGGTTCAGTGCGCCGGCAATAGTGTTTTTGCCAAACAGGATGCCTTGCGGGCCGCGTAAGACTTCCACCCGCTGCAGGTCAAAGAAAGGTGCGCGAATCTGCTGCTGACGTCCGTAGTAAATGCCGTCGACATACTGGCCGACAGACTGTTCAAAACCCTGATTGTTACCGGAGCCGATGCCACGTATATACATCTGCGTGCTGACGCCGGTTTCAGTCATGGTCAGGTTGGGAACGTATTCAGTGATATCGGCAATTTTATTGATATTGCCGGCATCGATGGTATCAGCATTGATAACGTTGACGGAGATGGGTACATCACCCAGGCTTTCTTAACGTTTCTGGGCAGTGACCACGATTTCCTGCAAAGTGAGCTGCTGGGCCTGAACGACTGAACTGAGCTGGCTTGCCGTGATGGCTGCAATAGCGGTAAATAGAGCGGTATAGCGAGATCCTGATTTGTGCATCTTACTCCCCCTGGCTGTATCCCCTGAATCCCTGTTATTGTATCAAGCCCTGTGCGGAGGCTTGCTTTCGAGTCCTATTGAAAAAAAACAGACTTTCCACAGCGCGGACCATACAAAAAACTTAGCACTTAAGTTTACTTAATGTAAGCTGGCCTTATATGCATGCAGAAGATGTTATCCGGCTGGATGACGGTATATAATGCGCGCCCTTTGAATACCGAACTTTATAACGCGAACAGGCATGAAAAGCGCTGAAATCAGACAGGCATTTCTGGACTATTTTGCTGAGCACGGGCATGCCGTGGTTGACAGCAGCTCGCTGGTGCCCGGGAATGACCCGACTCTACTTTTTACCAATGCCGGCATGGTGCAGTTCAAGGATGTTTTCCTGGGAGAAGATAAACGTGACTACCGTCGTGCTGCCAGTTCGCAGCGCTGTGTCAGGGCAGGCGGCAAGCACAATGACCTGGAGAATGTCGGTTATACGGCACGGCACCATACCTTCTTTGAAATGCTGGGCAACTTCAGTTTCGGTGATTACTTCAAGGAAGATGCTATACGCTTTGCCTGGGAGTTTCTCACGGTAAACCTTAAATTGCCGCCGGAAAAACTCTGGGTGACGGTATTTCAGGAAGATCAGGAAGCTGAAAATATCTGGCTCAATGAGATTGGAGTGGATCCGGCCCGCTTTTCACGTATGGGGGAAAAAGACAATTTCTGGGCCATGGGAGATACCGGCCCCTGTGGTCCCTGCAGCGAAATTTTTTATGATCATGGTGATGAAGTGCCTGGTGGTCCGCCGGGTTCACCGGATGAAGATGGTGATCGCTATATCGAAATCTGGAATCTGGTATTCATGCAGTTTAACCGTGATGCTGATGGTTCGCTGCAGGCTCTACCAAAACCTTCCGTTGATACTGGTATGGGTCTGGAAAGAATTTCTGCGGTGATGCAGGGCGTACACAGTAATTATGAGATCGATCTGTTCCAGAACCTGTTGAAGGCGGTTGCTGAAGTAACTGGCAGCACTGACAGTGCATCAGCATCGATGAATGTGATCGCCGACCACATCCGCTCCTGTGCCTTTTTAGTCAATGACGGGGTACTGCCCTCCAATGAAGGGCGTGGTTATGTGCTGCGCCGCATCATCAGGCGGGCCATCCGACACGGTCACCAGTTGGGGGCCAAACAAAACTTTTTCTATAAGCTGGTTGCTCCTCTGGCTGAAGTTATGGGCGATGCCTATCCTGATCTGCGCGAGAATCAGGAGAAAATAGCAGCGGCTCTCAAGGCTGAAGAAGAGCAATTTTCCCGTACCCTGGATAATGGCATGCAATTACTGGAATCAGCCATCAGTGAGCTTGATGGTGACACAATTGCCGGCGAAACCGTTTTCATGCTCTATGACACCTATGGATTTCCGGTTGACCTGACTGCTGATATAGCGCGTGAAAGAGATTTACAGCTTGATATGCAGGGCTTTGAAGACTGCATGCAGGAACAACGCGAGCGGGCACGCGCCGCCAGCCGCTTTGAGTCCGGTCAAAAGCTCGAACTCACGGAGGCACAAAGTACGCTGTTTACGGGTTATGAGCTTCAGAGCCAGACAGACTGCAAAGTGCTGGGATTGTATATTGACGGTAAGCCGGTGAATAAAATCAAAGCTGGTGACAGTGCTGTTGTTGTGCTGGACCAGACTCCCTTTTATGCCGAATCAGGCGGACAGGTCGGCGATAGCGGTCTGCTGCAGAATGCCCAGGCAAGCTTCAGGGTTCAGGATACCCAGAAACAGGCTGAGCAGTTTTTACACCAGGGAAGCTTAACGCTGGGTTCACTGGCTATTGGCGACAGGCTGCGGGCATCCATTGATACTGAATTACGTCAAGCCATCATGCTTAATCACTCGGCGACGCACCTGATGCATGCTGCCCTGCGAAAGGTTCTTGGTGAGCATGTCAGCCAAAAAGGTTCACTGGTCAATGCCCAGTATTTGCGTTTTGATTTTTCGCATAATCAGCCGCTTAGTGAAGAGCAACTGCGTCAGGTTGAGATGCTGGTAAACCAGCAAATCCTGGCCAATACCGAGGTCAGCAAACAAAGCATGTCGATGGAGGAAGCAAAGGCCAGAGGCGCCATGGCGCTGTTTGGTGAAAAGTACGGCGATGTGGTGCGTGTTGTGGCTATGGGCGGTAGTAAAGAAGCCGAATTTTCGGTTGAATTATGTGGTGGCACTCATGTGCAACGAACCGGTGATATCGGGCTGTTTAAAATTGTTCAGGAATCCGGTATTGCAGCAGGTGTCAGGCGCATTGAGGCTCTCAGTGGTCTGCAAGCTCTCCGTCTGGTGAATACCCAGGAGCAGCAACTGCAAAGTCTGGCAGCTTTATTGAAATCCGATAGCAAGGCACTGGAGCAAAAAGTCACACAGTTGCTGAAGCAAAACCGGGAGCTTGAAAAACAGCTGACACAACTAAAAGGCAGGTTGGCCAGCTCGGCCGGGACTGATTTGAGTGCCCAGGCAATTGAAATCAAAGGTGTCAAACTGCTGGTTGCACAGATCGATGGCGTCGACAGTAAGGCCCTACGAGATACCTGCGATCAGCTCAAAAACAAACTGGGCAGTGGCATTATCCTGCTGGCAACAGTCAACGAAGGCAAGATCAGCCTGGTTGCCGGTGTCACTTCGGATTTGACTGGCAAGGTCAAAGCTGGCGAACTGGTCAACTCTGTCGCCGTTCAGGTCGGCGGGAAAGGTGGCGGCAGACCAGATATGGCAATGGCTGGTGGTACCGAGGTAGATAAACTCAAAGCAGCGCTTGATAATGCCGAACAATCTGTTCGGGATTTATTGTAGTCATCTCATTAAACATCGTTTAATTCTATTTTTATCGTGTGATAATATCCCAAAGGAAGTGATATCATAATGGCATTACTTGTACAGAAGTTTGGAGGTACCTCGGTAGGCTCGATTGAGCGTATCCAGGCAGTTGCCGAGAAGGTGGCGGCAAGCCATAAGGCCGGTCATCAGGTGGTGGTCGTGGTGTCTGCCATGAGCGGTGTCACCAACAACCTGGTTGAGATGGCACATGCCCTGCAGAAAGTACCTGAATCTCGGGAAATGGATGTGCTGCTTGCCACCGGTGAACAGACAACCATAGCGTTGCTGAGTATGGCGCTGCTTGAACTGGGTTGCCCGGCACGTTCCTATACGGGACAGCAGGTCAGAATTTTAACCGACAATGTTTATGGCAAAGCCCGCATTGTCGATATAGATCAAGCAAAGGTACGCCGAGATTTGGATAATGGCCAAGTTGTGGTGATAGCCGGCTTTCAAGGTGTAACGGAAAATGGTGATATCACCACGCTGGGTCGGGGTGGTTCGGATACTACCGCAGTGGCTATGGCTGCAGCTCTCAAGGCCGATGAATGTCAGATTTTCACGGATGTCGATGGTGTGTATACGACCGATCCGCGGGTGGTGGGAAATGCCAGACGCCTGAATAGCGTTACCTTCGAGGAAATGCTTGAAATGGCGAGTCTGGGAGCAAAGGTTTTGCAGATTCGATCTGTCGAATTTGCGAGTAAATACAATGTGCCGTTGAGGGTCTTGTCGAGCTTCGAGGATGGTCCCGGCACGTTTATAGGTTCAGAGGAAGATACTATGATGGAAATGCCTTTAATTTCTGGTATTGCCTTCACAAGGGATGAATCCAAGTTAAGTATTTTGGGTGTTCCTGATGTCCCAGGGATGGCTCACCGTGTTTTTGGTCCGATCAGTAAGGCCGGTATTGAAGTTGACGTCATCGTTCAAAATATCGGCAATGACCAATCCAATGACATTACATTTACCGTACAAAGGAAAGATACTGCAAAAGCGTCTGCCATTCTTGAGGCGCTGGCAAAAGAAATTGATGCTGAGACGGTGCTGGTTGATGACAAAGTAGCAAAGGTATCACTGGTCGGAGTGGGTATGCGCTCGCATGCCGGTATCGCCAGTCGTATGTTTGAAGCCCTGGCTAATGAATCCATCAACATACAGCTGATTACCACATCGGAAATCAAAATTTCTATTGTTATTGAAGAAAAGTATCTGGAACTTGCGGTACGTGCTTTACATGATGCATTTGAATTGGGTGAGACCGAAACAGATGCTTAATTGCCCGTCCATTGACGGGTTTGTCGGGCTGATCAGCACTGATCAGTTTAGGAATTGAGATAACAATGTTGATATTGACTCGCCGTGTTGGCGAAACGCTCATGATTGGTGATGAGGTTACCGTCACTGTCCTGGGAGTAAAAGGGAATCAGGTGCGAATAGGAGTCAATGCCCCAAAAGATGTGGCAGTTCACAGGGAAGAGATTTATGACCGAATCAAGCAGGGCGGCGATGAAGCTGCTCCTGATGGTGATTCCGAGGAGTAAAAAAAGGGCCGCTTAGCCTCTGCCAAAAGCGGGCATCTGTGGTATGATTGCGCGCTCATTGGGAGAGGTGGCCGAGTGGCTGAAGGCGCGCCCCTGCTAAGGGCGTATGGGTTAACACTCATCGAGGGTTCGAATCCCTCCCTCTCCGCCATTGAGTCAATAGATTTCTGCCATTTCCTAATCTCTTCGCCTATCCTCCTGAAACTTAAAGACAATTTCTATAACCACTTTTTAAAGTGGACCATTCCAGATAGGTTTTATCTCTGAAAAGCTTAATTTTCTCTAAATGGCTTTTGAGTAGTCCCTTTCAGGGATAAAAGAGTTTCAGCAGAGGCTGTCTACAGTGAGATTTGGATCTTGTTGCACCATCAGGATTGATTCAACAAGATTTT
>CAZSHI010000021.1:0-40471 GCA_964606735.1 uncultured Enterobacteriaceae bacterium | reverse complement strand
ATCTGCTGACTTACCATGTTAAACCGTCAAGTCAGTTGCTGCTCTTTATCCTCCGACTGAACTACGCCGGCGAAATCTGTATGCGCTTTGTATTTTATGCAACATAAGGCGGCGAATACTAGCAATCTCCACTCTATTGTTCAATATTTAAGGTAGAATTGGAATTTGCGCAACACTGAACACAGGAAGTCGGATGTCCTCTCCAGATTCCAGCAAGCTTCAGGACAAGCCAGTCTGGCAGGCCCTGCACAAGCAGCAAAGCAGGCTCAGCCAGCAACGCATTTCAGACTTATTTACGCATAACCCACAAAGGCTGGAACAGTTCAGTCTGGAAGCAGCTGGCCTGTACTTTGATTTTTCCAAGCACCTGCTGGATCAGGACACCCTGAACTTATTGCTGAGCCTGGCTGAAGAAGCGGGCATGCAGGACGCCATCAAAGCCATGTTTGCTGGTGAGCTGGTCAATAATACCGAGCAAAGACAGGCCTTGCATGTCGCCCTGCGCAGCCCACTCAAACAGACGGATGCAGAGCAGGCAGTACATACAACACTGGCCAGAATTGAGCAACTGGTCGACAGAGTGCAGAGCGGACAATGGACAGGACATGGCGGCAAGGCCATCCGGGATGTTGTGAATATCGGCATCGGTGGTTCTGACCTGGGGCCAGCCATGGTTTATGAAGCATTGAGCCCCTATCATGCACAAGGGATACGCTGCCATTTCATATCCAATGTTGACCCGGTTCATTTGCAACAGACTCTGTCCCGACTGAATCCAGAGACCTGTCTCTTTGTTATTGCTTCCAAAACATTCACCACCCTGGAAACCCTGCAAAATGCCGAGGCTGCCAAACGCTGGTTGTTGCAATCTGCCAGTGCGAAGGATTTGGCCAAACATTTCGTGGCTGTTTCAGCCAGTGTTGAAAAGGCAGCCGAGTTCGGCATAGATCCGGCAAACATTTTCCCGATCTGGGACTGGGTCGGTGGTCGTTTCTCCTTATGGTCTGCCATCGGCCTGCCGATTGCTCTGGGCACCAGCATGAAACACTTTGGCGACTTGCTGGTTGGCGCTCATGCCATGGACGAACATTTCCGCACTGCACAAGCGCCCGCCAACATGCCGTTGATCATGGCCCTGCTGAACATCTGGTATCTGAATTTCTTTCATGCCGAAAGTCAGGTCATCCTGCCCTATGCACAAAACCTGCACCTGCTCCCTGCTTACCTCCAGCAACTGGACATGGAAAGCCTAGGCAAATCCGTGCACAGGGACGGCAGTCCCCAGGAAACAACGACTGGCGCTTTACTCTGGGGCAGTGCCGGCAGCAATGGCCAGCATTCCTTTCATCAATTGCTGCACCAGGGAACGCATCTGGTTCCGGCAGATTTCATTGCCTGCCTGGAAAGCCCGACTGGGGAACCAGAGCAGCATCAGCATTTGCTGGCCAACTGCTTTGCCCAGAGCCAGGCGCTGATGACCGGCAAGTCCCTAGCGCAGGCCCGGCAGGAGCTGAGCGAACAGGGACTGGCGCAGTCTGAAATTGACAGACTGGCGCCCCATAAAGTCATTCCAGGTAACAAACCCAGTTCGACCATTCTCATACAAGAACTCAACCCAGTATCCCTAGGGGCGTTGATTGCAGCCTACGAACACAAGATCTATGCGCAAAGTGTCATACTGGATATTAATGCCTTCGACCAGTGGGGAGTCGAACTCGGCAAGGTACTGAGCAGGGATATTTTTGCAGCGCTGAGCGAGACATCAAGCTGTGAACGCTTTGATGCCTCGACCAATGCCCTGATAAATGCGTATCAGCGCAAGCAAAAGCATCAGAAGGTATAGACCAGACTGATACTGGTTTCAGTATCGGTTTTTTCGACACCCGGTGGCACATCCGATGTATTTCTGAACTCAAAGGCGATACGGGTGGAAATGCGCTCCAGAATGTTGGATTCCAGACCAATGGCAAAAGTGGTAATCGTTCGCTTGTCACCAATTTCAAAAGTCAGGTCCTGGGTCAAACTGGAGGTTTCACTGATCGCCCAGTCATATTCTTCACCCAGAGTGAGCACCACTTCGCCTTCAGTCCCCACACCCTTTTCGTCATTTTGTCGATAACCGATACCGGCAAAACCTTCCAGGGTATGAATGTCATTACGGATAAAATATTGACCATAACCTGCTGAAATGACGGCCTGGTAGTCAAAACCACTGAAGCGATCATCAGTAAATGAACCCTGAACGTAAAGGTACTTGTCCTCATCCATCAACCTGTAATCCGATTTATCACGCACAACATAACGCTCCGCCTTTCCAACTCCATTCTCACGGGAATTCAGTGAACGAAATTCGACATTATGCGTCCAGTCATCCTCACGATAGGTCAGCAAAAGTTCCGTATTCAAGGTTGTAATTTCGGTATTACCTGAAGTACCGACATAGCCCAAGGCAACACTGGCATCATAAGGACGTTCTTCTTCAGCATCCTGTGCCAGAACCGGCAAACTGAAAAAACTTAAAACGGGAATTAGCAGGGCAAGTTGGGTCTTTGGCATGTTCTCTCCATGGTGAATCGGTAAAGGCAGATTCTAGCCTTAATCGCATTTAATTTCATGCCGGGGAAGCCAAGTTGTGCGCTAGTCGATATACTTACACAGATATGAGTTGGCGTGCAGACAATAAATCAGGATATGGCTCAAACAGCAAAAAGGACCTTTAAATTAGGGGTGATAGAAGGCTTTTTTGGCACAGCCTGGACCTGGGATGCCCGGATACATTATGCAGAATTTCTGCAGCAACATGCTTTTAACACCTATTTGTATGCCCCCAAGAGCGATCGTTTGTTGCGCTCTCAATGGCAGCAGCTCTTCGATCAGGATCACCTGGACAGGCTGATAAGTCTGTGCGCACATTATCAACAAAAACAAATTCAGTTCGGTATCGGTATCAGCCCCCTCGAACTATACCGTGACTTCTCGGCTTACAGGCGACAGCAACTCATCAGCAAGCTCGAGCAGATTAACACCATCAAGCCTGACATCCTGTGCATATTATTTGACGATATGCCTGGAAATGATCCTCAACTTGCACAGCAGCAGGCCCGTATCACTGATTTCATTCTCAGCCACAGTCAGGCTTCCCAGTATATTTTTTGTCCTACTTATTATTCTTTTGATGAAAAACTTAGCCTTCACTTTGGTAAAAAACCTGACGATTATTTGAAGGACCTGGGCAAACTCATCGATCCAGCTATTGATATCTTCTGGACAGGACCAAGGGTTTTTTCAGCGGACTACCCGGCTGCACATCTGGAACAGGTTGCCGGTTTTTTTAACCGCAAGCCGCTTATCTGGGACAACTATCCAGTCAATGATGCAGCCCGTTTGACGGATTTCTTACATCTCTGTGCTTTCCCTGATCGCTCATCCATTATGCGTGAACTTTGTGCCGGGCATCTCTCGAACCCCATGAATCAGGCTTTTTTATCGCAGATTCCACTATTCACGCTCTCACAAAATTACCTCGGAAAACCTGAAAAAAGCACGCTTGAAACAGCCTGTAAAAGCCTTTGCTCAGCAGAACTGGCTGAGCAATTGATACAGGATGCAGCCTGTTTTCAATCTGAAGGCTTACAGAAAATTGGACCAAAAAAGAAACGCCTTCTTCACGATACATACTCTCGCTTCGCGGATGAAGCGATTGCCCGAGAAATTCTCGACTGGCTCAATGGCCGGTTTGCCTTTGATCCGGATTGTCTGACCTGAGCACACTTCGTGCCCATCCCAGGGCTGATTGCAGGAAGCACAGCTTGACGAGCTGAGCTCATTCAGGCCGTGTTAATACATCAAGCGGCATACTAAAGACTCTCAATGCAGGAGGAGACAAACCATGAAAATGATGAGCATGACTACCTTTACAGCGATTCTGGTCATTTTTGCTGTCAACGCACAGGCACATGATTACCGACCTGGACGGGATGGTGGTCTATTTTATTTACGCAATAGCTACTCTTACCATTCGCCTTTTCCTACTACCAGCTTGATTGGTGCTATCACTTATCGAAATCACCGGCAGCATATTGGCCTGCAGCACAGGCTGAATAACTCACGTTTGTCCAATCAGCGCAGTTATCAGCGAGCTTATCGCAATGGCTACCGTGATGCCCAGCGCCACTATGGTCAGGAATCACCTCAGGCACGATACCGGGCAAGTAACTGCTATGAGATCACTTATGATCGTCATGGCAATCGAACACGTCACAGCCTGCCTGCCTCAGCCTGCCGACATTAGACGCGTGAGATTTTTACCTGAATCAGGGCGCCGCCCAGGGAGCTGTGCTCAATCTTAAGCTCTCCGCCATAAGAGCTGATGATATCCAGAGCCACGGCCAGACCGATTCCCTGTCCACTCTGGCGGGTGTCGGCTCTGGCCCCTCTCTCCAGAATCCAGTGCCGGTCTTTTTCGGGAATGCCGGCACCGTCATCTTCCACACAAATTACCAGCGTTCGGTTTTCCTCCCTGGCACTCAAGCGTACTTTTCCCAGCGAGTATTTGTAAGCATTATCCAGCAGGTTCCCCAGCAGCTCAGTCAGGTCACTTTCTTCACCGTAAAACCTCACTCCTTCAGCCAGCTCTACCGTGATCATTACCCCTTTATCCAGATAGACCTTGTTCAAAGCGGCACTTAATTTTTCCACCACCGGCGCAAGTGGAATACTGCTCGCCAGCACACTTTTCTGATGCGAACCGACTGCTCGATTGAGCTGATAGCTGACAATCTGATTCATTCGCTCAACCTGGTCAGCGACATCCACCAGATCCTCCTTGTTAACACGTTTTTTTTGCTGAACGATGCCGGAAATGACCGCCAGTGGCGTTTTGAGACTGTGCGCCAGATCTCCCAGCGTTGCACGATAACGGCTCTGACGTTGACGTTCACTTTTGATCAACAGGTTCATGTTTTCACTGAGATTCTGCAGTTCACTGGGGTAATTCTCACCGAGCTGTTCCTTCCTGCCGTCCTCAATTTCTGCCAACTCCTGCGCCAGCAATTTGAGTGGCTTCATACCCCAGCGCAAGAGAAGCAGCTGCGCCAGTGACAGGAAGACGGCCAATCCACCTAGCCAGATCCACAGATTAGACTGAAACTCTCTGATCTCGGCCTCGGTGGGTGCCACTGATTCCAGCACAATAAAGCTGAATTGACGTTCCATGTTTGACCAGTATGTACCATAGGCGGCAAAAGACATTGGGCCCTGAAGTGCGGTGGCAAGACTACCAAAGACAGTCTGGCCAGGCTCGATATTGAGCAGCATTAAATCGAGTTCACTCAGATTGATATTAAGAGCCGAAGGACTACGCCAGGCCTCATAATTTTGCTCATCCAGTATAAATGCATAAAGTCCTGAATCGAGCTGATTGAAACGGCTTTCTTCCAGGTCAGGGACAAAGAAGCTACCATCAAGATCGGGCTCAGCAACACCGAGCACCGCATATATCTGTAATTGCAGACGCTCTTCAACAGCCGCTTCAACACTTTCCTGATAAGCCTGATTGAGCACCAGCCCGGTCAGACTCAAAAACAATATCAACAAAATGCCGAAGGCGAGAACCAGCCGCTGCTGCAGGGAATACCTGTCAGGTCTTGCTGTTGGGAGGGACATTGAAACGATAACCCTGACCACGGACGGTATCAATCGGTTTTAAGGTTTCGTCCGGATCCAGTTTTTGTCTTAAGCGCCGAACAAAGACTTCCAGGACATTACTGTCACGATCATAGTCCTGTTCATAGAGGTGTTCGGTCATTTCCATTTTTGAAACAACCTGACCGGGATGCAACATCAGGTACTCTAGTACCTTGTATTCATAGGCCGTTAAATCAACTGCTTTGTCGGCTACGCTCAAGGTCTTGGCAGCGGTATCCAGACTGATCTGACCAAACTCGAGACTCGGTTTGGCGAAACCTGCAGCCCGCCTTAGCAGTGCATTCAGACGGGCCTTGATCTCTTCGATCTGGAAAGGTTTGACAACATAGTCATCAGCCCCTGCATCCAAGCCTTCCACTTTATCGGTCCACTTGTCTCGCGCAGTCAGAATCAAGACGGGAAACACCTTGCCTGCTGCACGAATTTCCTTGATCAGGTCAATGCCGCTCAGGGTCGGTAAGCCCAGGTCAATGATGGCGGCATCATAGGCAAATTCCATCGCCTGAAACAGGCCCAGTTTGCCATCCTGCACGCTATCAACAATATAACCGTTATCTTCCAGGGCCTTGACCAGCTGCGCCCTGAGTAAATCTTCATCTTCAACAACGAGCAAACGCATGAGAATCCCTTGAGGGAGAGATGGACTACTGTACCGCTCGGCTTACTTCGCCGCTTCGACCGTCAACAAAGACATTGAACACCGTGCCGTTCTGATCAACACGGATACGCCAGTCATTGCCAACCATCCTGACACTGAGAACACGGCCCTGGAAACGGTCCTGGGCAATATTCAAGGCTTGTTGCCGGCTAATAGCCGGTTCTGAATCTGCCTGGGGGGGAGCAAGATTATTGCCAGGAATCACCCCCGCAGGGCGATCTGGCAAGGCTCTGGGGCTTTCCGAACTGCCAGCCGCCCCTCCCCGGGGGGCCTGGGCGGCTGCGAGGGGTGATAAAACCAAAGCTAGCATCACCAGTTTTATCAATAGCTTACGTATCACAAAACTCCACTCAGATTATCGGCTCAACATTCACTCTAACTCGAATTGTTGCTCCTGGGTCGCGCTGAGTTCGCACTGTGTATTCCTGACTATTGTAGCTGTAGACAACATCATAACCAACCAGTTTATCTTCCAGGTAGGTGTCATACACTCTTTCACAACGTTCAACTGTCTCATAGTAACGCTCATCGCGCGGATTGGCATTCTGAATATCGCGTGCGACAGAAGCCCCCAGCACCGCGCCTACCACGGCTCCCACACGCTGATTGCTCTTGTTATGTCCTACGGCGTTACCGATTGCGCCCCCGATGACCGCTCCAAGAATGTCAGGGGTATTAGAGCGGTATCGGGGACGACTTTCACGAACGACCTCTTCCAACCAGCATTCCTGACGTGGCACAGAGGTTTCCACGGTGCGATAAATCGGGGTGCTGCTAAGAACATCAGCTTCATAATAGCTGACAGTAGTAGCAGAGGCTGTTGCAAGCCCCAGGCCACAAACGGCACTTAGCACGGCTGTACTTAATTTTTTCCCGAATGTACTTGTTTTCATGTGAGCCTCCACGTCAAGTCACAAAACAGACTTTTGTTTTTACTGACAGCAAGCTTAACAAGGCAAAAATGAATAAAGCCTGAATGCACCAGAGCGAAGCTGAAATGTGAACTGAGCCAAACTACAGACATCCAGCGGCCGGAAAACTGTGAGAAAGGGCAAGCTTAAGCCATTGAACTGACTAGGAAATGTGGTGATAATGACTCTACAGCTGTTTATGGATTCAAAACAGCCTCAAAAAGAGCGATCAGCAAATGGATGTACTTTCAATTTTATTGTTGTTACTGGCAGGCCATTTTGTTGGTGATTTTGTCCTGCAAACGTCGCCAATGAGCTCGGGTAAAAACCGTAACAACAGCCGCGAGCGTTTTGATGACGGTTTTCCGCAGTGGTATTACTGGCTATCAGCCCATGCTTCCACGCATGGCCTGATTGTTTACCTGGTTACCGGCAGCATCATCTTCCTGATGTGTGAATTTCTGAGCCACTGGTTAATTGACTTTATGAAATGTGACAAGCTGATCAGCCTGCACCAGGACCAGCTGCTGCATTTGCTGACAAAGCTTGCCTTCGCCGCGGTTATCTATTTTATGGGCATCCCTGCCTGATCAATCCCTGCGGGGGTAAAGATTAAACAGCGTGTCTCCAACTTGCAGCCGTTCGGTTTTCATTTCGTAATTTTCCAAGTTCCTGTCACGATGACCGTAGGCAGTGATGGTATCACCTGGCTGAATCATGTCTGCCGACAGGCCCGAGCGCCGGGTTCTACTAGGCGGACTTAATAATAAATTCCATTGCTGTCCATCTGCTTCCACAGTCATACGGTCATGAGGATTGCCGAAATCAATTTCAAGCACCTTTGCTGTTAGTGTGAAATCTTCATTGCTGTACCAGGACCAGCCATGATGTGCATGGGTCTGAGCCGCCAGCAGGATAAATACGCATACTGTCGGGGCTTTCAAGCATTTAAATCTCGTCATTTCATCCTCCATCGTTATGTGGGACACATTTAACACAGGCGACAAACAACTACATTGCAATACATTGAGCGAACTTAATCCGCTCCCTGCATCATTTTCTTGATGAGGGGGGTAATTGCCAGCATTAACACAGCCATCCCCATGGCAATATAGCCTACCTGCGTATAGACACTGATATAGTTGGCTTTGGCTGCAGCCACATCCGTCAACTGCCCACCGATGGTTTCAGCACCTGTCGTCGAGGCAATCACCCCTGCCAGATAATTGGACAGTCCACTATATAGAAACCAAGCTCCCATAGTCATGCCAACAGCCCGTGCAGGTGCCAGCTTGGTCACGGCTGAGAGCCCTACCGGAGACACCATTAACTCCCCAATGGTATGTATCCAGTAAATCAGGAAAATGAAATACACAGCCGTCAGCCCACTACTACCGGAGAGTTTCATGCCGCCGACCAGTACCAGAAATCCGAGACCTGCCATGAACACGCCCATGGCAAATTTAACCGGCGTGGAAGGGTTTAAATTGCGTTTTGCCAGCCTGATCCATAACAAGGCCATGAGGGGTGCGAATATTACTATAAACATGGCATTGAGGGACTGGAATACCGGAGCGGGAACATCCACCCCTAACATGCTGCGGTTAACAAAACTGCCAGTAAACAGGTTCAGCGAGGAGCCTGCCTGTTCAAAAAGTGCCCAGAATGGTATCTGTGCCAGAATGAAATAGATACCGGCCAGCATGCGGCTACGCTCAACTCCTTCACAATTGGCAAAAGCATAATAAATCATGAAGGCAAACACGATAATGCCCAGTGCACCGACATAACTTGGCTGTATCAGATGGGCATTCATTACCATGATTATTGAGATGGCAATAATGCCAACACCGGTCAGATAGCACATTTGCTCGACATTGATTGGTCCAAGCACCTTGTTTTTGAGCATTTCAGGCGCTGGCGGTTCCGCCTTGCCTTCCAGCCAATTCTGGTATTTCAGAAAAACCGCCAGGCCAAATAGCATCCCGATACCCGCCAGGCCGAAGCCATATTTCCAGCCATAGAGAATGCCCAGGGTGCCGCAAAGAATGGAGGCCGACCAGGCTCCCAGGTTGATGCCCATATAAAAAATGGTAAATCCGGAGTCCCGGCGTACGTCACCAAAACCATAGAGCGAACCTACAATGGTTGAAATATTAGCCTTCAAGAAGCCAACGCCGGCAATGATCAGAGCCAGTGAGAGATAAAGAACATTGACATAAAAAGGCTCAGTTTCAGTGCGACGGCTATAGTCATCGATGCTAATACTGGCTGGCAGGCCCACTGCTGCTGGATCAGCGATCAGCATTTGTGTCGCTCCGTCATTGAAGGAGATTCGTGAAGAACCCTGATCCGATATAATGATCTGATTGCCCGAACCACCTCTGGCATCCAGGCTTATTTCATATTCCGCCCCATTCAGGCTCAGAATTTCTCGGGAGCCATTGCCCTCAAAGGCCATCCCCGTATGACCCAGCACCAGTAAAATCGCTCCGAAAGTTACCGCCTTTCTCGCCCCCAGGTATTTATCGGCCAGACTGCCACCAATAATGGTCATCACATATACCAGGGCTGTATAGGCGCCGTAGATAATCGAGGAGCGCTCCTGGCTGAATAGAAAGTGCTCAGTCAGATAGAAAATCAGCAATCCGCGCATGCCGTAATAGGAGAAGCGTTCCCACATCTCGGTCAGGAACAGGATCACCAGGCCCCGAGGATGCCCAAAAATGGTTTTACTGGCAGCAGAATCTGCTGTATCGATTGAAGCGGGTATGTCAGACATTCATGAAATCCTTATTATCCAGCGCTGCTAGCAGAATAAAGAGCCAAAACCCCAAAATCAATATTTTCACCATGTTGAGGTATTCCCGCTGAGCTTACAAGGTATTTACAAGGTGACAATGAGCTTTTATATTTTCGCCAAAATAATGACGATCTGACTGTGCCAAGATGTACCTAAACTTACTCAGAAAGCACATTAAGCATGGCATTCTTCACTTACATTTGCCGGATGGTCACCTGTATACCTTCGGCGAAGCAGGTGAGGAAGTGCACTGGCATGTTGATTCCGACAAGATTATGCGTCGGATTGCCCTTGACCCTGAATTTCAGCTGGGCCAGACCTATATGGAAGGTCATTGGCATGCTGGTAACAGCAGTCTTTATTCCCTGCTACTGCTCCTGCGCAAAAATTTCAAAGTTCGCAGCAACACTGGCTGGCTCAAACCCCTGCAGGGCATGCTTCAGCAATGGAACAAGATAGCCCGCGCCTATACCAATGTGTCCCATCATTATGATCTCGATGAAAAGCTCTTTCGCCTGTTTCTCGACAAGGAAATGTTTTATTCCTGTGCCTATTTCGAATCGGAGGATCAAAGCCTGGAAGATGCGCAGCAAGCCAAAGCACGACACATAGCCAACAAGCTGTTGCTCAAACCGGGAAATAAGGTACTTGATATCGGCTGTGGCTGGGGGAGCATGATGTTTTATCTGGCCCAGCATTTCGATGTGGATGTCAGCGGCATCACCCTGTCAAAAGAGCAACTCGCCGTGGCAAGCCGGGAAGCGCAGACCCGCCAATTACACAACACACATTTTAAACTTCAGGATTACCGCGAACATAAAGGACTCTATGAGCGCATCGTCAGCATCGGCATGTTCGAGCATGTCGGGGTGCCTTTTTATAAAACCTTTTTTAACAAGCTCGCAGAATTACTCAGCGAGGATGGTGTAGCATTGATCCATACCATTGGCAAAACGGGCATGGCCCGCCCCACCAACCCCTGGATCCATAAATATATTTTCCCTGGCGGTGTAAACCCATCCCTCTCGCAAATCATGAAAGCACTTGAACCGAGCGGTCTGATGCTGGCTGATATAGAAGTGCTCAGGCAGCATTATGCCAAGACCCTCCTGCACTGGAATGAACGCTTTCAGCAGCACCGTCAGGAAATAGCCACTTTCATGGGAGAGGAATTTTGCCGAATGTGGGAGTTTTACCTGCTTGTCTGTGCGGCATCCTTTGAAAGCTCTGATCTGGTGGTCTATCAGTTACAAGTGACAAAGCAGCACGGCATTGTCTCCGGCACCCGTGACTATCTTTACAAGCCCAGCTAGCCAAGACCCGGTCACATGCTAGAATGGCGTAAATGGAATCCGCCACGCCCATGTCTTCAGCAAACCCTAATAAACCCCCTATCAGCGACATTGAAGGTTTTTTAAGCCTGTCAGAGCGTAAACTCTATCCACCTGAGAAGGTCATTTTCCATGAAGGTGAAAAACCAAACACCCTGTTTTATGTCATTGAAGGTTCTGTCAGTGTCATTCTTCAAGATGAAGGCAACCGTGAAATCATTCTTGCCTATTTAAACCCGGGTGATTTCTTTGGCGAACTGAGCCTTTTTGAAAACAACAATACCCGCAGTGCCAGCATCCGCACCCGACAAAAAACCGAACTGGCAGAAATAAGCTATGACAACTTCAAGCAATATGCCAAGACCAACCCGGAAATTTTCTATGTACTAGGCAGGCAGATAGCGCACCGTTTGCGTGTCACCACACAACGCGTTGCCGATCTGTCTTTTCTTGATGTGACTGGCCGCGTTGCCAGTGCGCTGCTTGATTTGAGCAAAAGTCCCGATGCCATCACTCACCCGGACGGCATGTTATTGAAAATCACCCGCCAGGAGCTTGGCAAACTGACGAACTGCTCTCGAGAAATGGTAGGGTAGGACGCGTCCTCAAGGATATGGAATCCCAGGGGCTGATTCAGGTACGCGGTAAAAGCATTACAGTCTTTGGCACGCGCTAATAGCTGAACCCTGCAAAGCTATCCACAAAAAAGCCGCTATGAAAGCGGCTTTTTAATTCATGAAGACTTACTTAATCTTTTGAATCTTCAGCAGCATCTTCTACTTCATCTTCAAAGTCATCGTCATCATAAGCATCAAAATCAGGGACAACCCGATCGACCAGCTCAACATAGGCCATGGGTGCCTTATCACCAGTACGCAGACCACACTTGATAACTCGCAGGTAACCACCAGGACGTTCCGCATAGCGCGGCCCCAGCTCGGTAAACAATTTTCCAACCGTGGCTTTATCGCGAACCCGGTCAAAAGCTAGACGACGATTGGCAACGCTGTCTTCCTTGGCCAGAGTAATCAATGGCTCCGCATAGGAACGCAACTCCTTGGCCTTGGCAAGAGTTGTCTTAATGATTTCATGCTCAACCAGTGACGAAGTCATGTTACGGAACATGGCCTGTCGGTGACTGCTGTTACGGTTGAGCTGACGTCCTGAATGACGATGACGCATGGCTATTTCCTACTTTATAAATCTAAATATTTATTTCAAAACTCAAAAATTCTTCAGGAGCAAAACAGCTCCTAAGCTTTATGCGGCTCTGTCATCACCTTTCAGGCTTAACGGAGGCCAGTTTTCCAGGCGCAGACCCAGAGAAAGTCCTCTTGAGGCCAGCACATCTTTAATTTCAGTCAGTGATTTTTTGCCCAGATTCGGGGTTTTCAGCAACTCAACTTCAGTTCGCTGAATCAGATCACCAATGTAATAAATATTTTCCGCTTTCAGACAGTTTGCCGAACGCACGGTCAGCTCAAGGTCATCAACTGGTCGCAGCAGAATCGGATCAATCTTGTCTTCCTGTTCTTCCGGTTCCTTAACAGCACCACTTTTCAGGTCAACAAAGACGCTCAGCTGGTGCTGCAAAATGGTAGCAGCCTGGCGGATAGCTTCTTCAGGATCCAGCGTACCATTGGTCTCAAGCTCCAGAATCAGTTTATCCAGGTCAGTACGTTGCTCAACCCTGGCATTTTCAACAGTGTAAGTCACACGGTTAACCGGAGAATAAGACGCATCCAGCATCAACTTGCCTACTGAACGGGTTTCATCATCATCACTGATTCGTGAATCAGCAGGGACATAACCACGGCCTGTACCTACCTTGATTCGCATATTGATAGAACCGTTTTCATTCAGCGTACAAATCAGGTGATCAGGATCGACAATGGCAACATCGTGATCAAGAGTAATATCGGCAGCGGTAACCGGGCCCTTACCTGATTTACTCAGTGACAATACAACTTCTTCATGAGCGTTCAGATCGATAGCCAATCCCTTAAGGTTGAGAATAATCTCAATGACATCTTCCTGAACACCTTCAATGGTGCTGTATTCGTGAACTACACCGTCAATTTCCACTTCTTCAACGGCACAGCCGGGCATGGATGATAGAAGAATCCTTCTCAGTGCATTTCCCAGAGTATGCCCAAATCCACGCTCGAGTGGTTCCAGAACTACCTTAGAGCGGTACTTATCTAATTCCTCTACCTGGATGACTTGAGGGGTCAGAAAGTTTGCTAACGAAATCTGCATGTAGTTCCTCTTTGCTCGTTTGATTAATTAAAATTTATGCCTGAAATTATTCTTTCAATGATCCAGGCTTACTTCGAGTACAACTCGACAATCAAGCTTTCATTGATTTCAGCTGGCAAATCACTACGGTCAGGTTTCTGTTTGAACTGACCTTCAAGCTTGCTGACATTTACATCAATCCATTCAATCGGCGCCCTTGCTGCTGCAAGATCCAGCGCTGATTTGATACGTAATTGTTCTTTTGATTTTTCACGTATGGAGACAACATCCCCTTCCTGTACCTGGTAGGAAGGAACATTGACCACCTTGCCGTTTACCTGGATTGCTTTATGAGAAACCAACTGTCTGGCTTCGGCGCGAGTTGAACCAAAGCCAATGCGGTAAACCACGTTATCCAATCGGCTTTCCAGCAACTGCAACAGTACTTCACCCGTCGCACCCTTCTGACGCGCAGCTTCCTTGTAGTAGGAACGGAACTGTTTTTCCAGAACGCCGTACATGCGACGGACTTTCTGCTTTTCGCGCAACTGCACGCCATAATCAGACAGTCGACCACGGCGCTGGCCATGCTGGCCAGGCTGCGTTTCCGCTTTACATTTATCTTCCAGCGAACGCACGCCACTCTTGAGAAACAGGTCAGTGCCTTCTCGTCTGGATAATTTACATTTTGGGCCTATATAACGGGCCATAGATTCTCTCCTGTCTCTTCCTGGCTGTTAAACGCGCCGTCTTTTCGGTGGCCGACAACCGTTATGCGGAATCGGGGTTACATCGGTAATATTGCTGACTTTCAAACCACAGGCATTGAGAGCCCTGACGGCAGATTCACGACCTGGACCGGGACCATTGACCCTGACATCCACATTTTTCAGGCTGTACAACTCGATTGCTGCCTTGCCGGCACGTTCAGCCGCCACCTGTGCAGCAAAAGGTGTGCTCTTGCGTGAGCCGCGGAAGCCAGAACCACCAGAAGTTGCCCAGCTAAGCGCATTACCCTGACGGTCCGTGATCGTCACAATCGTGTTATTGAAAGAAGCGTGAATATGGGCAACACCATCAGAAACTGATGCTCTTGCTTTTTTTCGCGTCTGTGCTGCAGGTTTGGCCATTAAAGTTACCTTAATTAAATCTTATTAGTTGCGAATTGGTTTACGCGGACCTTTGCGGGTACGGGCATTGGTTTTAGTACGCTGCCCACGCACCGGCAAACTTCGACGATGACGGATGCCGCGATTGGTTCCCAGATCCATCAAACGCTTGATATTCATGGAAACTTCACGGCGCAGGTCACCTTCAATATTCAGTTTACTGATTTCATTACGTAGCGAATCCAGCGCCTCTTCACTCAGGTCACTGACTTTGGTATCAGGTGCAATACCCGTCGTCTCACAAAGCTGTTTGGCAGTAGTCGACCCTATGCCATACAAATAGCTTAGTGATATAACGACGTGCTTGTTATCTGGTATGTTGACTCCGGCAATACGGGCCATATCCTTACTCCAAAATTAAATCTTTTTATATTTTAAAATCAATTACTTACAATATTTTTCCGCAGTCCCAAAAGTAAAAAGGCGCGATAGCTTATACTTTGAAACTGGCAAAATCAAGCCGCAGGCTAACCCTGACGCTGCTTGTGACGGGGCTCTTTACAGATAACCCGCACCGTTCGATTACGTTTAATAATCTTGCAATTTCTGCACATTCTTTTAACTGAAGCTCTAACTTTCATCGTCTATCTCCTAAATCTCTGGCCCTTAGCGCTTGAAGGAACCAATATTGGATTTCTTCATCAAGGATTCATATTGATGAGACATCAGGTGGGACTGCACCTGGGCCATAAAATCCATGCTCACAACCACAACAATCAATAAAGATGTTCCGCCCAACTGAAAAGGAACATTGGCTGAGGTCTGTAAGAACTGCGGTAACAGGCAAATCAGCGTGATATAGGCTGCACCGAATATGGTTAAACGTGTCATGACGCTATCGACATAGTTGGCTGTCTGCTCACCGGGTCGAATACCGGGAATAAAAGCCCCCGAGCGTTTCAGGTTTTCCGCAATCTCCTTGGGATTAAAGACCAGGGAGGTATAAAAGAAACAAAAAGTAACAATCAGAACCGTGAACACCAGAATGTTCAGTGGCTGTCCCGGACCCAGCACCAGTGCCAGATCAGCCAGAAACTCATAGCCGTCGTTATTGCCAAACCAGGTTCCCAGAGACTGGGGAAACAGCAAGAAAGAACTGGCAAAAATCGCAGGAATCACACCTGCCATATTCACTTTCAGCGGCAAATGACTGGATTGCCCCTGATACATCTTGCGACCCTGCTGGCGCGGCGCATAATTCACAGTTATGCGACGTTGTGCGCGTTCCACAAATACCACACAGGCAATAACTACGCCGGCAATAACTGCAACCACAAACAGTGCCAGCGGCTGAATCTGACCTTCCGCGGCCTGTTCCAGTGCCTGACCAATAGCGGTTGGCAGACTGGCTACGATACCCGCGAAAATTAACAGGGAAATTCCATTTCCCACACCGCGTTCTGTGATCTGCTCACCCAGCCACATCAGGAACATGGCTCCGGTAATCAGGGAAACAACTGAGGTAAAATAGAAACTGAAATTTGCCTGAAAGGCTATCGGCGCCAGTAAACCGGTAGTTAGCGCAACTGCCTGCACACTGGCAAACAGAAGGGCTCCGTAACGGGTATATTGGGTAATTTTACGACGCCCGGACTCCCCTTCCTTTTTCAACTGTTCCAGTGAAGGCGTGGTAGCCGTCAGCAGCTGCATGATAATGGAAGAAGTGATATACGGCATGATACCCAGCGCAACAATACTCATGCGCTCAATAGCGCCGCCGGAAAACATATTAAACAGTCCCAAAAAGGTTCCCTGATTCTGGTTAAACAGGGCCTGCAGCTGATCCGGGTTGATGCCAGGAACAGGAATGTGAGTACCGATGCGATAGACGAAAATAGCGAGCAGCACGAAAACCAGCCTGGCTTTAAGTTCAGCCAAACCGTCTCCTTTTCCTGCTTGCATGCCCCGACGGGCTACGCCTTTATTCGCCATGGTTTAAATTGCCTAGTCTTCTACTTTTCCACCGGCTGCCTCAATGGCAGCTTTCGCGCCTTTGCTAACGCGCAGGCCTTTAAGTGTCAACGCCTTGGTGACATCACCAGAGAGCATGACTTTTACCCGTTTGGTGTTTCGATCAATGATATTGGCTTTCTCCAGCGCAGCAATATCAATAACTTCTGCATCCACCTTGTTTAATTCTGAGGTGCGTACTTCAGCGCTTACCATGCCAATACGTGAGGTAAAACCAAACTTTGGCAAGCGTTTTTGCAGTGGCATCTGACCACCTTCAAAACCCGGTTTTACAGTGCCTCCGGAACGTGACAGCTGCCCTTTATGACCACGACCGCAGGTTTTTCCCAGCCCGCTGCCAATGCCTCGACCAACACGTTTCTTGGCTTGCGTTGCACCAGGAACATTTTGTATATCATTTAATCTCATGCTTACTCTCCCTCCACCTGAACCAGGTGACGGACTTTATTGATCATGCCACGCACTGCAGCAGTATCCTCTAATTCCACTTCATGACGGATACGACGCAGGCCCAGACCCGTCAGACAGGCCTTGTGTTTAGCCAGGGCACCGATCGGGCTCTTTATCAAAGTCACTTTTACCGTTTTTGCTGACATGACGACTTACCTATTCATTCACTAATTCTGTATTAGGCTAATTAGCCGATAATCTCTTCGACTTTCTTGCCCCGTTTATCGGCAATTTCTTCCGGAGAACGCATACGCTGCAGCCCCTTGAAAGTTGCATGAACAACGTTAACCGGATTGGTAGAGCCGTAACATTTCGCCAGTACATTATGAACACCGGCAAGCTCAAGAATGGCGCGCATTGCACCTCCTGCAATAACACCCGTACCTTCGGAGGCAGGCTGCATGTAAATATTGGACGCACCGTGACGAGCTTTAACCGGGTATTGCAGGGTGCCACCGTCAAGTTTGACCGTGATCATATTGCGACGGGCAGCTTCCATGGCTTTCTGGATAGCCAGTGGTACTTCACGCGCTTTACCACGGCCAAATCCAACACGACCATTACCGTCACCCACAGCAGTCAGCGCGGTGAAACCAAAAATACGGCCACCCTTAACCACTTTCGCAACACGATTGACCTGAATCAGCTTTTCCTGCAGGCCTTCTTCGTTTTTACTTTGCTCGTTTTTCAATGCCATAACTTATTCCACATTCCTAGAATTCAAGTCCGCCTTCACGTGCTGCATCAGCCAGGGCTTTTACGCGGCCATGGTACTGATATCCACTACGATCAAAAGCGACTTTTGTAATGCCGGCCGACTTGGCTTTCTCGGCTATTTGCTTACCGATTTCAGCCGCAGACACGACATTACCGGTTTTCTTGCCACCCAGCGAAGAAGCAGTTGCCAGAATTTTATTGTCTGGCGAAATGATCTGGGCATAAATATGCCGCGGGCTGCGGTAAACCGTCAGACGGTTAACACGTAACTCGCTGATTTTGGCTCTCGCTCTTCGAGCTCTGCGCAGACGCGATTCCTTCTTCTCACTCATTGCTTTATTCGCCTCAATATCTCTTTAAATTATTTTTTCTTGGCTTCTTTACGATAGACATACTCGTCTACGTATCGAATACCTTTACCTTTATAAGGTTCCGGCGGCCTGAATTCCCGAATCTCTGCTGCCACCTGTCCAATCAGCTGTTTATCAGCGCCTTTGAGTACAATTTCCGTCTGGCTTGGTGTTTCTGCCGTAACGCCATCAGGTAATTCATAGTCAATCGGATGCGAATAGCCCACCACCAAATTCAGTGTTTTACCCTGAGCTTTGGCACGGTAACCAACACCGATCAGGGTCAGCTTTTTCTCAAAACCCTGGCTAACCCCCTGCACCATATTATTGACCAGCGCACGGAAAGTTCCGGTCAGGGCTACAGAATCTTTTCCCTCACCTTTTGGCGACAATTTCAGTTGATTGTCCTCATTAACAATTTCAACCTTTTCATGCAAAGCCAGTTCCAGAGAACCCTGGCTTCCTTTCACAGTGATCAGGCCATTCGCGATGTTGGCTTCAACACCACTGGGCAGTTCGACTGGCGCATTTGCTATTCTGGACATAATCTTGCTCTATGTTTCTCAATCAATTAAAAGACGGTGCAGAGAACTTCACCACCAACACCAGCCTGGCGGGCTGCTTTATCCGTCATTACCCCTTTATTGGTAGAAACGATAGCAACACCCAATCCGGCACGAACCTCAGGCAAATCTTCTTTTGAACTGTAATACCGCAGGCCCGGACGACTGCCACGATGAATTTCCTCAATCACTGGCTTGCCCTTGTAGTACTTCAGCTCAACAGTGACCACTGGCTTAACCAAATCATCACTCACCTGAAAGCCAGCGATATAACCTTCATCTTTCAGCACATTAAGAATTGCCAGTTTGGTTTTAGATGCAGGACAGTCTACGGTCTGCATATTAACCATCTGGGCATTTCTGATTCTGGTCAGAAGATCTGCAATTGGATCCGACATACTCATGCTAATAATCTCCTAAACACTTACCAGCTGGCTTTGGTCAGGCCCGGAATATCTCCGCGCATGGCCGCTTCTCTAATTTTATTTCTGCACAGCTTGAATTTACGGAACACACCGTGCGGTCGGCCAGTTACCTGGCAACGACGGGTCTGTCGCACCGGACTGGCATCTCGCGGCAACTTCTGCAGCTTGATCTGTGCTTCCCATTTCTCATCATCAGATGCCGTGGGGCTGCTGATGATTGCCTTTAATGCGGAACGTTTCTCTGCATATTTGGCAACCAGCCTGCTGCGCTTGCTCTCTCTTTCGATCATTGAAGTTTTAGCCATTCAACTGTCCTCTTATATTCTTTTGTTGCACTATAGCTCTGCTATCAAGCCTGAGCTTTCTGTGCAGGGGCTTCGCCCCCTTTCAGCGGGAAGTTCATGGCTCGTAATAAAGCCCTGCCTTCCTCATCTGTCTGCGCGGTTGTTGTAATCGTAATATCCATGCCACGCAGAGCATCTATTTTGTCGTAATCAATTTCCGGAAAAATAATCTGCTCGTTAACACCCAGAGCATAGTTACCACGCCCATCAAAAGACTTGGGATTAAGGCCACGAAAGTCGCGAATCCGGGGGATAGCAATATTCACCAGGCGGTCCAGAAATTCATACATTCGCACGCCTCGCAATGTGACTTTGGCACCCACTGGCCAGCCATCACGAATCTTAAAGCCTGCAATAGATTTACGTGCTTTGGTAACCACAGGTTTCTGACCACTGATCTGGGTCAGATCACTCAGTGCACTATCCAGCACTTTTTTATCGCTGAATTCGCCATTACCCATATTCAGCACCACTTTAGTGATCCTTGGCACCTGCATAGGGTTGTCGTAATTGAACTGCTTTGTCAGTTCCGGCACTACGTCATTTTTATAAAAATCTTTTAATCGAGCCATTGTGCTAACCTGCTAGCCTTTCTGTTAATCAGCCTTTAATCAACTAAAGAACTGTCTGATTTGAAAATTCGAACCTTGGTGCCATCATCTTCAACCTTGAAGCCGACGCGATCAGCCTTTTCGGTTTTCGGATTAAAAATAGCGACATTGGATACCTGAATACCGCTTTCCTTTTCAATAATGCCACCCTGCTGTCCGATATTCGGATTGGGGCGGGTGTGACGCTTCACCATATTGATGCCGGAGACAATCAAACGACCATCTTTCAGTACACGGGTAATCTTGCCACGTTTACCTTTATCGCGACCGGCAATAATTATGACTTCATCATCTCGTTTCAGCTTTTGCATAAGCCTGTTCCTAACCTCTAACTCTCGCCTTACAGTACTTCAGGCGCTAAAGAAATAATTTTCATAAATTTCGCGTTACGTAATTCACGCGTAACCGGACCGAAAACACGGGTGCCGATCGGTGCTTCCTGGTTGTTCAGCAGAATCGCGGCATTGTCATCAAATTTGATCAATGAGCCATCCTGTCGACGCACACCACTTTTAGTGCGAACCACCAAGGCATTGAGCACCTGTCCTTTTTTGACCTTGCCTCGTGGAATGGCTTCTTTAACCGTCACCTTAATAACATCACCAATCCTGGCATAACGCCTGTGAGAGCCGCCCAGCACCTTGATGCACATGACACGACGTGCACCGCTGTTATCTGCCACATCCAAATATGACTGTGTTTGAATCATCGTACTTCTCCGCGCCTCTCGATCCTGCTTGTAAGCTAATTAAACCAGTGCCGCTTTCTCATCAACGGAAACCAGCGCCCATGTTTTCAGTTTTGAAATCGGGCGTACTTCCTTGATGGTTACGGTATCACCGGGCATACATTCGTTGTTTTCATCATGAGCATGCAGCTTGGAAGACTTGGTCACATACTTGCCGTAGACAGGATGCTTCACACGTCGTTCCACCAAAACCGTTACGGTTTTGTCCATTTTGTTGCTGACTACCTTTCCGGTAGCTGTACGTGCATTCTTTTCTTCTGACATACCTTATGAACCTGCTTTTTCACTAATCAGTGTTTTTACCCGGGCGATATCCCTTCTGACATACGAAAGCAAATGAGTCTGATTTAACTGACCCGTAGCCTTCTGCATTCTGTGATTAAACTGATCACGCAAGAGACTTTCCAGAATCTCATTGAGCTCATCAAGAGACTTTTCTCTCAGTTCAGATGCTTCCAAACCAGCCATTACATCACCACCCTTTTAGCAAACTTGGTTGCGAACGGTAATTTTGCGGCAGCCAGCGTAAACGCTTCTTGCGCCAGATCTTCGCTCACACCTTCAATTTCAAATAAAACCTTACCTGGCTGAATCTGGGCTACCCAGTATTCAACACTACCCTTACCTTTACCCTGACGAACTTCCAGCGGTTTTTTGGTAATCGGTTTATCTGGAAAAACGCGAATCCAGATTTTTCCACCACGCTTTACATGACGTGTTAAAGCACGACGTGCAGCTTCAATCTGGCGAGCAGTCAGACGACCACGGCCAATTGCTTTCAGACCGTATTCGCCAAAACTCACTGAGCTGCCGCGTTGAGCCAGGCCACGATTACGGCCTTTCATCTGTTTGCGGAATTTGGTTCGCTTCGGTTGTAACATTGCTCTTCCTCTTGCCTGCGCCTATTTGTTGTTTTCTGCAGAAGCAGGCTCTTCATCAAAATTCAGTATTTCACCCTTGAATATCCAGACCTTGACGCCAATGATGCCGTAGGTAGTCAGAGCCTCACTGGTAGCATAATCAATATCAGCTCTCAGTGTATGCAGAGGTACCCGGCCTTCGTGATAACGTTCGGCACGAGCAATTTCAGCACCGCCCAGACGACCACTTACCTGCACCTTGATTCCCTCTGCACCCTGACGCATGGCATTCTGCATGGCGCGCTTCATGGCACGCCGAAACATGACACGTCGCTCAAGCTGCTGGGCAATAGAATCTGCAACCAGCTGTGCATCCAGATCCGGTTTTCGAATTTCCTCAATATTGATGTGCACCGGCACACCCATTTTTACTGACAATTCCGCACGCAATTTCTCAACATCTTCACCTTTTTTACCAATCACAATGCCGGGGCGGGCAGTGTAGATGGTAATTCTGGCAGTCTGCGCCGGTCGTTCAATTTCAACTCTGGAAACTGAAGCTGCTGCCAGCTTCTTTTTCACCATGTCGCGAATTTCCATATCCTGCAGTAAATGCTCAGCATACTCTTCGCCACTGGCATACCAGACAGAAGTATGTTTTTTAACGATACCGAGTCTTATACCTGTTGGGTGTACTTTTTGCCCCATGTTTACCCCTTCTCTATTAATTAGCGCTTTCGTCAGCCACTTTCACAGTGATATGGCAGTAACGTTTCAAAATACGGTCAGCACGCCCTTTTGAGCGCGGTCGAATTCGTTTCAAAGTGGTGCCTTCATCCACAAAAATGGTACTGACACGAAGCTCATCAATATCCAGACCTTCATTATGCTCAGCATTTGCGATAGCAGAGTTCAGTACTTTTTTAATCAAGTCTGCACCCTTCTTCGGGCTGAAGGTCAGCAATTCCAGCGCTTCTTCAACACCCAGCCCACGAATCTGATCTGCGACCAGCCGTGCCTTCTGCGCGCTTAGGCTTGCACCTCTAAGTTTCGCTGTCACTTCCATCTTTTCTAACCTCAAATACCTGAATCTTTAATAAAACCTTATCGGGCCTTCTTGTCTGCTGCATGCCCACGATAAGTACGGGTTACCACAAATTCGCCTAACTTATGACCCACCATGTCTTCTGAAATCAGAATCGGCACATGCTGGCGCCCGTTATGAACCGCGATCGTCAAACCCAGCATTTCCGGAGAAATCATGGAACGCCTGGACCATGTTTTAATCGGCTTTCTGTCGTTGTTCTCAGCGGCCACCTGCACTTTCTTCAATAAATGCAAATCTATAAAGGGGCCTTTTTTTAACGATCTCGGCACTGTTAGCTCCTATCTCTGCTCAATTAGCGGTTTGAATTACGACGGCGAATAATCATGCCATCAGTACGCTTATTAGTTCTTGTTTTATAACCTTTGGCCGGGGTGCCCCAGGGTGAAACAGGATGACGGCCACCCGAAGTACGACCCTCACCTCCACCATGTGGGTGGTCAACCGGATTCATGGCAACGCCGCGAACTGTCGGTCTTACTCCGCGCCAGCGTTTGGCACCAGCTTTACCCAGAGAGCGCAGGCTGTGCTCACTATTACTCACCTGACCCAGTGTTGCCCGGCAATCAGCCAGAACTTTACGCATTTCACCGGAACGCAAGCGCAGGGTTGCATAGCTTCCTTCTCGTGCCACCAGTTGCACGGATGTACCGGCACTACGGGCAAGCTGTGCGCCACGTCCCGGCTTCATTTCCACGCAGTGAATGGTGCTACCAACGGGGATATTGTTCAGGGGCAGACAGTTGCCAGGCTTCATCGGGACTGCCGTTCCCGAAAGCAGTGAGTCCCCAGCTTCAACTTTAGCCGGCGCAATTATGTAGCGCCTTTCACCATCGGCATATTTCAACAGGGCTATATTGGCACTGCGGTTTGGATCATATTCCAGCCGCTCAACAACTGCCGGGATATTGTCTTTGTCACGGCGAAAATCAATGATGCGGTATTTCTGCTTGTGACCACCACCGGCATGACGACGTGTGATCCGACCAAGATTGTTTCGTCCACCATTTTTCGTTTTCTTTTCAAGCAGCGGCGCATATGGCTGGCCTTTGTGCAGGTCGGGATTAACGACCTTCACCACAAAGCGGCGGCCTGCTGAAGTAGGCTTACATTTTACAACTGGCATACTCTTCTCCTACCCTCTTTGCACCACTAGGCCAGATCAGCAAAGTCAATTTCCTGACCCTGCTCAAGTCTGACATAAGCTTTTTTCCAGTCGGACCGGCTGCGCAGTTTGCCTCGCGCGGTACGCTTGGTTTTACCTTTAACTTTAATGACCTGCACATCTTTCACCTCAACATCAAACAGGCTTTCGACAGCCTCTTTGATCTCGGGTTTGGTGGCATCCAGTGCCACCTTGAAAGTCACCTGATTATTGTCTTCAGCAATAATGGAGGCTTTTTCTGAAATATGCGGTCCGCGAATAATGTTTAATAATCTTTCCTTGTTCATGCCAGCATCCCCTCTACTTTTTTCAGGGCCGGAACTGTCATGAGCACCTTGTCAAAACCAATCAGACTGACAGGATCAACCGCAGCTGCATCACGAACATCAACTTTGTACAAATTGCGTGAAGCCAGATACAGGTTCTTGTCCACTTCATCACTGATAATCAATACATCCTTAAGGTCAAATTCAGAAAGCTTCTGAACCAGCGCTTTGGTTTTGTGGTTGTCGAGTGTGAAATCGTCAACGACCAGAAGTCGTTCTTGGCGGATTAATTCGGATAGGATGCAGCGTAAGGCGCCGCGATACATTTTTTTGTTAATTTTCTTGGAATGATCCTGAGGTCTGGCAGCAAAAGTGACACCACCGGAGCGCCAGATCGGGCTACGTGTGGTGCCTGATCGGGCACGGCCTGTGCCTTTCTGACGCCAGGGCTTCTTGCCGCCACCACTAACTTCAGAGCGGGTCTTCTGTTTGACGGTACCCTGACGAGCACCTGCCATATAGGTAACCACGACCTGATGCACAAGGCTTTCATTAAATTCCTTGGCAAAGCTTTCGTCCGATACGCTTACTGTTTTACTGGTCTTCTCGCCAGGTGCTGCAACATTAATATCCATTGCTTACCCCCTGGAAGTCTTGACTTTGATTGCTGGAGAAATGATCACGTCTGCTCCTGTAGCACCAGGTATTGCACCTTTGATCATGATGAGGTTGTTTTCAGCATCGATCTGGATAATTTCCAGGCCCTGAGTGGTTACTTTTTCGTTGCCCATCTGACCGGACATCTTCTTGCCTTTCCAGACACGACCCGGGGTCTGGCACTGACCGATGGAACCCGGCGCTCTGTGTGACAGTGAGTTACCGTGAGTGGCATCCTGCATATGGAAGTTATAGCGTTTAATAACACCCTGGAAGCCTTTACCCTTGGAGGTGCCGGTAACATCTACACGTTGGCCGGACTCGAATTTCTCAACAGTTAATTCAGAGCCGGCAGCAAAAGCCTGCTCCTCAATTTCTGCAGCATCCAGACGGAATTCCCAGAGACCACGGCCAGCATCCACACCAGCCTTGCTGTAATGACCAGCCTCGGCCTTGGATACATGAGATGTCTTCACAGATCCTGCCGTCACCTGGATAGCACTGTAGCCATCAGCTTCAACGGTTTTGATCTGCGTGACACGGTTGGGAAGAACTTCCACAACTGTTACGGGTATAGAAGACCCTGTTTCGGTGAAAATGCGAGTCATCCCGCTTTTTCGACCGACTAAGCCAATCGACATTTTAATAACCTCATCGTGTATGGGGCTTTAACCCACTATGGCTGCTTACGCATTCCACCATGTTTTGTTTGTATCCCCCTTTATCAAGGGGACGACTACTTGTTGTATTTAAAGTGCCAGCTTTCAGAACGGCAGACACTTACTGCAAACCTTACTAATGACTAACCCAGGCTGATCTGTACTTCCACGCCCGCTGCCAGGTCAAGCTTCATCAGAGCATCAACGGTTTTTTCCGTTGGCTCGACAATATCCAGGAGACGCTTGTGTGTTCTGATTTCATACTGATCGCGCGCATCTTTATTCACATGCGGTGAAATCAACACGGTAAAACGCTCTTTACGGGTCGGCAAAGGAATTGGGCCTTTTACCTGGGCACCAGTACGTTTAACCGTCTCAACAATCTCGAGCGTCGACTTGTCAATCAAGCCATGATCAAAGGCTTTGAGCCGAATTCTAATTCGCTGGTTCTGCATGCGACCAACATCTCCTGTCTATTTTTAAAGAACTTTTCCATGCGGGGGGAACAGGGCTAAACCTTTTCCACCGCGAAAAAAGAGCGCAAATTGTAAGGATGGGACCGTCCACTGTCAAGCATTACCAGGGCTCTGGGTTAAAATATTGGGTATCTGCATCCCGCTTGTTCGCTGCCTTTCAAGCTGCACCCCTGTTTACTGCTGCTGTTCGGGAAAAGACGCTCTTCCGGCATAAAAAAAGCCCTCTTGAGGAGGGCTTTTCATTGGGCTCAGACCCTTTTTCAGGCCTTGCCCTGGTCAATAATGCTTTCTGCCACGTTATTCGGGACTTCAGCATATTTCTCAAATTCCATGGTATAGGTAGCACGACCCTGGGTTGCAGAGCGCAAATCCGTGGAATAACCGAACATTTCGGCCAGTGGCACCTCGGCATTGATAACCTTGCCGCTCGGAGAGTCGTCCATACCCTGCACAATGCCACGGCGACGGTTCAGATCGCCCATTACATCACCCATGTAATCTTCGGGTGTCACCACCTCGACTTTCATCATGGGTTCCAGCAAAGCAGCATCAGCTTGACGGGCGCCGGCTTTCAGTGCCAGTGATCCGGCAATCTTAAAGGCCATCTCAGAGGAGTCGACATCATGGAAAGAACCATCAAACAGGGTTACTTTCATGGCCAGCAGCGGGTAACCGGCCAGACATCCGTTCTGCATCTGCTCCTGCACACCCTTGTCTACAGCAGGGATGTATTCCTTGGGAATGGCACCACCTACGATCGCATTAACAAATTCGTACTCTGCATCAGCCGGCAGCGGTTCGAGTCGCAACCAGACATGTCCATACTGGCCTCGACCACCGGACTGTTTGACATGCTTGCCTTCGATTTCAACGGTTTTACGAATGGTTTCACGATAAGCCACCTGGGGCTTGCCAATATTCGCTTCCACATTGAATTCGCGACGCATACGGTCAACCAGGACTTCCAAATGCAGCTCGCCCATACCGGAAATAATGGTCTGACCGGATTCCTCGTCTGTCTCTACCCGGAAAGACGGGTCTTCCTGAGCCAGCTTGCCGAGCGCAATTCCCATTTTTTCCTGGTCGGCTTTGGTCTTTGGCTCCACGGCAACCGAAATAACCGGCTCGGGGAAATCCATTTTTTCCAGGGTAATCTGCTTGTTTTCATCACACAGGGTTTCACCGGTGGTGACGTCTTTCAGACCGATGGCAGCGGCAATGTCACCTGCCAGCACTTCCTTGATCTCTTCGCGTGAATTGGCGTGCATCTGCACCATACGGCCAACACGCTCACGTTTGCCCTTGATCGGGTTGTAAACCGAGTCACCGGAATTCAGTTTGCCTGAGTAGACCCTGAAGAAAGTCAGCGTACCGACAAAGGGGTCAGTGGCGATTTTGAATGCCAGCGCAGCAAATGGGGCGTCATCTTTGGATTCGCGTGTTTCCACCGTCTCACCATCTTCCAGCACACCCTGAATCGCCTTAACTTCAGTCGGTGAAGGCAGGTATTCAACCACGGCATCGAGCATGGCCTGTACGCCTTTGTTCTTGAAAGCTGAGCCACACAGGGTTGGCACAATTTCGTTGGCCAGGGTACGCATACGTAAACCCTGCTTGATCTCTGCCTCAGTCAGTTCACCCCCTTCGAGGTATTTGTCCATCAATTCTTCGTTGGCTTCTGCTGCGGCTTCGACCAGCTCTTCGCGCCACTTTTGACACTCGGCCAGCATATCTTCAGGGATTTCTTCATAGGTGAAAGTGGTACCCTGGTCTTCTTCACTCCAGAGAATCTCTTTCATTTTCACCAGGTCGATAACACCCTTGAATTCATCCTCGGCACCAATGGCCAGCTGGATAGGCACAGGCTTGGCGCCAAGACGGTCTTTCATCTGCTGCACAACTTTAAGGAAGTTGGCGCCGGCACGGTCCATTTTGTTGACGAACACCAGTCGTGGCACCTCATAACGATTGGCCTGACGCCACACCGTTTCGGTTTGTGGCTGTACACCAGAACTGGCACAAAGCACGACCACAGCCCCATCCAGAACACGCAGGGAACGCTCTACTTCGATAGTGAAATCAACGTGGCCCGGTGTATCAATAATATTGACCCGATATTCGTCAAACTGCTGGTCCATACCATTCCAAAAACAGGTTGTGGCAGCAGAAGTGATGGTAATACCTCGTTCCTGCTCCTGCTCCATCCAGTCCATGACCGCCGCGCCATCATGCACCTCACCAATTTTGTGAGAAATACCGGTATAAAACAGAACGCGCTCAGTCGTCGTTGTTTTACCAGCATCCACGTGGGCGCAAATTCCAATATTGCGATAACGGTTAATCGGGGTTTTCCTAGCCACAGTCCGGACCTCAATCTATAAATAGGTTAGTAAAATTCTTGGGTATAAAAGTTAGAAACGGTAATGTGAGAAGGCTTTGTTAGCCTCTGCCATGCGATGCACGTCTTCACGTTTCTTGACAGCTGAGCCGCGTCCCTCGGCAGCATCCAGGATTTCACCGGCCAATCGCAGGACCATGGACTTCTCACCTCGGCTACGGGAATGTTCAACCAACCAGCGCATGGCCAGTGCATTGCGACGCTCAGGCCTGACTTCAACAGGCACCTGATAGGTGGCACCACCAACTCGACGTGATTTCACTTCGACCAGAGGAGCAATATTTTCCAGTGCTGCCTCAAAGGCTTCCAGTGCGTCACCCTTTGATTTTTCGGCAACCGTATCCAGCGCACCGTAGACAATTTTCTCAGCCACGGATTTCTTGCCATCAACCATGACATGGTTCATGAACTTGGCGAGTGTTTTATTTCCGTATTTGGGATCTGGCAGAACTTCGCGCTTGGCGACAACTCTTCTTCTTGGCATGATTTCCTCTCTTCAGGTTAATCCAGGATTAAGCTCCATGGCTCACCTGGCCTTACTTTATTTAAAAAGTAGTTTATTTAGGTCGTTTGGTTCCGTATTTGGAGCGACCCTGTTTACGATCAGATACACCGGAGGTATCCAGACTGCCCCTGACAGTGTGATAGCGCACACCCGGTAGGTCTTTTACCCTGCCCCCGCGAATCAGTACTACCGAGTGCTCCTGCAGGTTATGCCCCTCACCACCAATATAGGAAGTGACTTCATAGGCATTGGTCAGGCGGACACGGCAAACTTTACGCAAGGCCGAATTCGGTTTTTTTGGCGTAGTCGTGTATACACGCGTGCAAACGCCACGGCGTTGCGGACAACCCTGTAATGCAGGGACGTCACTTTTCTCAACTTTACTTCTTCTTGGCTTGCGAACCAGTTGGTTAACGGTTGCCATTCATATCTCCTACACGACTTAACATGCTTTTGCGTTTAGACAAAAGAGGCGCGATTTTAAAGAGCTGCCCCACTATAGTCAACTTTGTCCTGTACAAATCCTTGCCGGAACTGGCTCTCCAGGCCCGGTAAGGATACTGATACAGCCTTATTCTTCTGCTTCACTGGCTGAGCTGGACTCGACTTCCGATTTCAGAGCCTCACTCAATGCTGCTTCCACTTCACTGGCAGTAACACTCTCGCTTTCTTCGTCAGCAGCTCTGCGAGCTTCAGCCTGCAAGCGACGGTTATCGTGATAAGCGAGTCCGGTACCGGCCGGAATCAGACGTCCAACCACTACGTTTTCTTTGAGACCCTGCAAGAAGTCTTCCTTGCCTGTCACTGCTGCTTCGGTCAGTACACGCGTTGTTTCCTGGAAAGATGCAGCTGATATGAAAGACTCGGTTGCCAGCGACGCCTTGGTAATACCCAGAAGGACACGCTCAAACTTCGCCAGCTCTTTGCCTTCAGCAAGCAGCTTTTCATTTTCCAGTCTGACGCGAATGTATTCAACCTGCTCACCCTTGATGAAGGACGAATCACCCATCTCAAGAATTTCAGCCTTGCGCAACATCTGACGCACAATAACTTCAATATGCTTGTCATTAATGCGTACACCCTGCAGGCGATAGACATCCTGCACTTCATTGACGATGTACTGCGCCAGGGCTTCAACCCCTTTCAGGCGAAGAATATCGTGCGGACTGGGCGGACCATCGGAAACCACTTCACCTTTTTCGATGAATTCACCCTCAAATACCGTCATCTGACGCCATTTTGGGATCAGGACTTCATAGTGATCACTACCATCTGTCGGCGTGATGACCAAACGACGCTTGCCTTTGGTTTCCTTGCCAAAACTGACCGTACCTGAAATTTCCGCCAGAATGGCTGGTTCTTTCGGTTTACGGGCTTCGAATAGGTCTGCAACGCGCGGCAGACCACCGGTAATATCACGGGTTTTTGAACCTTCCTGCGGGATACGCGCAATAACATCACCGATGTTTACCATGCCGCTGTCTTCAACACCGACAATCGCCTTGGCAGGCAGGAAATAGTGAGCCGGCACATTGGTGCCTGGCAGGCTCAAACCCTTACCCCGGCCGTCAACCAGCGTGATGGCAGGACGCAGGTCTTTACCGGCAGAAGGCCGCTCGGCGGTATCCATCACGGAAATACTGGACAAGCCGGTAATTTCATCTGTCTGATGGGTCACACTCAGACCTTCTTCCATGGCATCGAATTTCACCTTACCGGCGACTTCCACAATGATGGGGTGAGTATGTGGATCCCAGGTTGCAATAACCTGACCGATCTCAACATCAGACTTGTTTTCCCCATTAATCACTGCTCCATAGGGCAATTTATAACGCTCACGTTCACGTCCCTGGGTATCATTGACAATCAGCTCACCAGAACGGCTGACCACCACCAGTTCTCCACTGATACGTTTTACCGTTTTCATGTTATGCAGATGAATGGTGCCATTGGTTTTTACCTGAATACTGTCAGCAGCAGTTGCCCGGGATGCCGCACCACCAATGTGGAACGTACGCATGGTCAACTGTGTGCCGGGCTCGCCAATAGACTGCGCAGCAACAACCCCGATAGATTCACCAATATTGGCCAGATGACCACGTCCAAGGTCACGTCCATAGCACAAGCGGCAGATTCCCTGTTCAGCTTCACAGGTAATGGCAGAGCGTACGATGATCTCATCGATTGAGTTCTGTTCAAGTTTCTCAAGCATTTTCTCGGTAATCATTGCACCGGCTTCCAATACCGTTTCACCGTCATCATTCACCACATCCTGCGCAACGACACGACCCAGTACACGTTCGCCCAGCGGCGCTATGATATCGCCACCCTCGATAATCGGTGTCATGGTCAAACCGGCTTGTGTACCGCAATCATTTTCCTTGATTACCAGGTCCTGACTGATATCTACCAGTCGACGGGTCAGGTAACCGGAGTTGGCTGTTTTAAGCGCTGTATCCGCCAGACCTTTGCGGGCACCGTGCGTGGAAATAAAGTACTGCAGAATGTTCAGTCCTTCACGGAAGTTGGCAGTAATCGGCGTTTCAATAATGGAACCATCGGGTTTCGCCATGAGGCCACGCATCCCTGCCAGCTGGCGAATCTGGGCGGGGGAGCCCCTGGCGCCAGAGTCAGCATAGATATAGACCGAGTTGAAAGACTCCTGGTCTTCTTCTTCACCTTCACGGTTAAGGACTTTTTCTTTGGACAGACCGTCCATCATTGATTTGGCCACCTGGTCATTGGCTCGTGACCAGATATCAATCACCTTGTTGTACTTCTCTCCCTGAGTTACCAGACCGGAAGCAAACTGTGCTTCAATTTCGGCAACTTCACCCTCAGCCTTGGCAATCAGCTCGGACTTGGCTGCAGGAATTTCAAAATCGTTTACGCCAATTGATGAACCGGACCAGGTTGAATACTTGTATCCCATGTACATCAACTGGTCGGCGAAAATTACAGTTTCTTTCAAACCGACATCGCGATAACAGCGGTTAATTACATAGGAAATCTGTTTCTTCGACATTTTCTGATTGACCAGTGCAAAAGGCAGGCCTTTGGGCACGATGTCAAATAAGAGGACACGACCAACCGTGGTGTCGAAAATGGCCGTATTTTCCTGCGGCTGCTCATCTTCATCCAGCACGACTTCGGTCAGACGCACTTTGACACGCGCCTGCAAATGAACGCGACCGGAATCAAAGGCTTTCAACACTTCACTGCCATTGGCAAAGATCATGCCCTCGCCTTTTGCGTTCACACGCTCGCGGGTCATGTAATACAGACCCAGTACCACGTCCTGTGAAGGCACAATAATCGGCTCACCGGAAGCCGGTGAAAGAATATTGTTGGTGGACATCATCAGAGAGCGTGCTTCAAGCTGGGCTTCCAGCGTCAGAGGAATGTGCACAGCCATCTGGTCACCGTCAAAGTCAGCGTTGTAGGCGGCACATACCAGCGGATGCAGCTGAATGGCTTTACCTTCGATCAGTACCGGCTCAAAGGCTTGAATACCCAGACGGTGCAGGGTCGGCGCACGGTTCAGCAGAATCGGGTGCTCACGGATAACATCCGCAAGAATATCCCAGACTTCCGCTGTTTCCTTTTCTACCATTTTCTTGGCGGCTTTAATGGTTGTTGCAGTTCCACGTCTGATCAGTTTGCCCAGAATAAAAGGCTTGAACAGTTCCAGTGCCATTTTTTTAGGCAACCCTGCCTGATGCAGCCTCAGGGTCGGACCCACCACGATCACGGAACGGCCAGAATAGTCGACGCGTTTACCCAGCAGGTTCTGACGGAAACGCCCCTGCTTGCCCTTGATCATATCTGCCAGGGATTTCAGCGGACGCTTGTTGGAGCCAGTAATGGCACGACCACGTCGGCCATTGTCCAGCAGCGCATCAACCGCTTCCTGCAGCATGCGTTTTTCATTGCGGACAATGATGTCAGGCGCATTCAGATCCAGTAAGCGCTTCAGGCGATTGTTACGGTTAATGACTCGACGATACAGATCATTCAAATCAGAGGTAGCAAAGCGACCACCATCCAGCGGCACCAGGGGACGCAAATCCGGTGGCAAAACCGGCAAGACTGACAGCACCATCCACTCAGGCTTGTTGCCTGAATTAATAAAACCGTCCAGCAGTTTCAGGCGCTTGGTGAGTTTTTTCAGCTTGGTTTCACTGTTGGTATTCGGAATTTCTTCACGCAGCTCGTTGGCTTCTTCTTCAATGTCCATATCGGCCATCAGGTCCTGAATGGCTTCAGCGCCCATCTTGGCCTGGAAATCATCACCGAATTCTTCCAGCGCTTCGTAATACTGTTCATCATTGAGCAGCTGACCGCGTTCCAGCGTTGTCATACCCGGATCAGTGACCACGAACGATTCAAAATAAAGGATACGTTCAATATCACGCAGGGTCATGTCCAGCAGCAGGCCGATACGTGAAGGCAGAGATTTCAGGAACCAGATATGGGCAACCGGGCTTGCCAGTTCAATATGGCCCATACGTTCACGTCGCACCTTGGACAGTGCTACTTCAACGCCACACTTCTCACAGATGACACCGCGATGTTTAAGACGTTTGTATTTACCGCAAAGACATTCATAGTCTTTCACCGGTCCGAAAATCTTGGCACAGAAAAGACCTTCCCGCTCCGGTTTGAAAGTACGGTAATTAATGGTTTCGGGTTTTTTAACTTCCCCAAAGGACCATGAACGAATTAACTGGGGTGACGCCAGGCCAATTCGAATCGAATCAAAGTCCTTTGATTGAGATTGTGACTTGAGTAAACCTAACAGGTCTTTCATTTGAATCCTCCGCCTGCTGCTTGAACAAAGCAGTCAGGAAAAATTTCATTAATTGTCGCTTTCAAGTTCCATGTCTATGCCAAGGGAACGGATCTCTTTAACCAGTACGTTAAAGGATTCCGGCATCCCGGCTTCCATGCGATGATCACCATCAACAATATTTTTATACATCTTGGTTCGACCGCCGACGTCATCCGACTTCACGGTCAGCATTTCCTGCAGGGTATAGGCAGCACCATAAGCTTCAAGTGCCCAGACCTCCATTTCCCCAAAACGCTGCCCACCGAACTGCGCCTTACCTCCCAGCGGCTGCTGGGTAACCAGCGAATAGGAGCCGGTCGATCGCGCATGCATCTTGTCATCCACCAGGTGGTTGAGTTTAAGCATGTACATGATGCCAACCGTTACTTTACGGTCAAAGGCGTCACCGGTACGGCCGTCATACAGGGTAATCTGTCCGTCTTCAGACATTTCGGCCAGTTTCAGCATTTCCTTGATTTCCAGCTCGCTGGCGCCATCAAATACAGTGGTTGCCATCGGCACACCATCTTTCAGGTTATTTGCCAGTTCAAGAATTTCATTGTCTGACAGGCTGGACAGATCTTCCTGACGAATGGCCTGACCAATACCGTTATAAATTTTGTCCAGCAGCTTGCGGATATCTTCAATTTTTTGCTGCTCCTGAACCATAGCATTGATCTTGGCCCCCAGCCCTTTGGAGGCGGCACCCAGGTGGGTTTCCAGAATCTGGCCAACATTCATACGTGAGGGCACACCCAGTGGATTCAGTACGATGTCTACCGGATTACCCTGATCATCGTAGGGCATGTCTTCTTCTGGCATCACTACCGAGATAACACCCTTGTTACCATGGCGTCCGGCCATTTTGTCACCCGGCTGGATACGGCGCTTGATCGCCAGATAGACCTTGACGATTTTCAGCACGCCCGGCGCCAGGTTGTCGCCCTGCGTCAGCTTGCGTTTTTTATCCTCAAAACGCTCGTCCAGTTCTTCACGACGCTCTTTTAACTGAGCGCCGGCTTTTTCCAGCTGCTCACTCATGTCGTCATTAACCAGACGCAGCTTGAACCATTCATCGGCTTTCAGGCCATCCAGGTATTCAGCAGTCAGCGTGTCACCTTTTTTCAGTCGTGGCCCACCAGAAACTTTCTTACCCATCAAAGCCTTGCGCAGACGCTGGAAAGTCGCAGCTTCGACGATGCGGTATTCATCCTCGATATCCTTACGTACTTTCTCCAACTGCTGTTCTTCAATTTCCAGTGCGCGTTTGTCTTTTTCCAGGCCATCGCGGGTGAAAACCTGCACGTCAATGACCGTGCCCTTGACAGAGCTCGGTACACGCAAAGAGGTATCTTTCACGTCAGATGCTTTTTCACCGAAAATGGCGCGTAACAGTTTTTCTTCCGGCGTCAGCTGTGTTTCACCTTTGGGTGTCACTTTACCTACCAGAATATCGCCGGCATCCACTTCAGCACCGATATAAACCACACCGGATTCATCCAGACGACTGAGAGCACTTTCACCGACATTGGGAATATCAGCGGTAATTTCCTCAGAACCGAGTTTGGTGTCACGGGCAATACAGGTTAATTCCTGAATATGAATCGAGGTAAAACGGTCTTCTTTCACTACTCTTTCTGAAATCAGGATAGAGTCTTCGAAGTTATATCCATTCCAGGGCATGAAGGCGATGCGCATGTTCTGCCCCAGTGCCAGCTCACCCATATCAATGGAAGGGCCGTCAGCCAGAATATCACCGGCAGCCACTTCGTCTCCCACTCTCACCAGCGGACGCTGATTGATGCAGGTATTCTGGTTGGAACGGGTGTACTTGATCAGGTTATAAATATCGACACCAGCTTCACCGGTAACGGTCTCATCATCGTTAACACGCACGATGATACGGGCAGCATCAACACTGTCGATAACCCCGCCACGTCTGGAAATCACACAGACGCCTGAATCACGGGCTACATGACGCTCCATCCCGGTACCCACCAGCGGTTTTTCCGCAATCAGGGTCGGTACAGCCTGACGTTGCATGTTGGATCCCATCAGGGCGCGGTTTGCATCGTCGTGCTCAAGAAAGGGAATCAGCGAGGCAGCAACTGAAACAACCTGTTGCGGGCTGACATCCATATAGTGAATCTGGTCTTTTCCAACAATGGTGAATTCGTTCTGATGACGAACTGAAACCATATCTTCAGTGAAGCGGCCCTTGTTATCCAGCGGCGAACTCGCCTGTGCAATAACATAGTTGCTTTCTTCAATTGCCGACAGGTAAACAATTTCATCAGTAACGACGCCGTTATTAACTTTTCTGACCGGACTTTCCAGGAAACCGTACTTGTTGGTCTGGGCGTAAGTCGCCAGTGAATTGATCAATCCAATATTCGGCCCCTCAGGGGTCTCAATAGGGCAAACACGACCATAGTGAGTCGGATGCACGTCTCGCACCTCGAATCCGGCTCGCTCACGAGTCAGACCTCCTGGCCCCAGAGCAGAAATACGACGTTTGTGCGTTACTTCAGACAGGGGATTGTTCTGATCCATGAACTGGGAGAGCTGGCTGGAACCAAAGAATTCCTTAATGGCCGCTGCAACCGGTTTGGCATTGATCATGTCCTGTGGCATCAAGCCTTCACTGTCCGCCATGGAGAGTCTTTCTTTCACAGCTCGTTCCACACGCACCAGCCCCACTCTGAACTGGTTTTCCGCCATTTCACCGACAGAACGGATACGGCGATTACCCAGATGATCAATATCATCCACAGAACCATAACCATTACGGATAGCTACCAGGGTTTTAATCACATCAACGATGTCTTCACGACTTAAAACACCCGGACCTTCCGAGTTTTCACGACCCAAACGGCGATTGAATTTCATACGGCCGACAACCGACAGGTCATAACGTTCTTCTGAGAAAAACAGATTGGCAAACAGGTTTTCTGCCGATTCTTTCGTCGGCGGCTCACCAGGGCGCATCATGCGATAAATCTCTACCAGTGCATCAAGTCGCGTTTCGGTGGAATCAGTACGCAGGGTATCGGAAATGAAGGAACCGCAATCCAGATCATTGGTGTAAATGGTTTCAAATTCCTTGATCCCGGCAGCTGTTAATTTCTCAAGTACTTCCTCGGTGACCTCGGTATTACAGGGCAACATAACTTCGCCCGTTTCCTTATCAATGATGTCAGTTGCCAGAGCATTACCCAGAATAAATTCACTCGGGATATCCAGTTTGGTCAGATTGGCCTTTTCCATTTCCCGGATATGCCGGGCAGTAATACGGGAGCCAGCCTGCACAATGACACTGCGCTTGTGTTTGATTTCAAAATTCAGGACAACACCACGTAGGCGGGATGGAACCAGTTCAACGGATAACTGCCCATCCTTACCAATAAAGTATTTGTTATTGTCATAAAACATTTCCAGAATTTCCTGATTGCTGTAATCCAGGGCTTTCAGGAGGATGGTCGATGGCAATTTACGACGACGGTCAATACGTACAAAAACCAGGTCCTTCGGATCAAATTCTATGTCCAGCCAGGAGCCGCGATAAGGGATGATTCGCGCTGAATAGAGTAATTTTCCTGAGCTGTGAGTCTTGCCTTTGTCATGATCAAAAAATACACCTGGCGAACGGTGCAACTGAGAAACCACCACACGCTCTGTACCATTGATCACAAAAGTGCCACTGTCAGTCATCAGGGGAATTTCACCCATATAGACTTCTTGCTCTTTGATATCTTTAATGACTTTTGCTGTAGATTCTTTTTCGTAAATAATCAGCCTGACCTTAACGCGCAGAGAAACTGCGTAGGTCGTACCTCGAAGAATACATTCGCTGACATCAAATTCCGGTTTACCAAGGCGATAGCTGACATATTCCAGCAAGGCTTTGCCTGAGTAAGAAACTATTGGAAAGACTGACTTGAATGCGGCATGCAAGCCCTGATCCAGCCGCTCTTCTGCCGGAATATCTGCTTGCGTAAACTCTTTGTAGGAATCAATCTGGATTGCCAGAAGATAGGGAATATCCATAACGCTCTGCAATTTGCTAAAAGCCTTACGAATACGTTTTTTCTCAGTATATGAATATGCCATCAATGGTACCTAATCAGCGTTTTTCTGAATATTTCTGCCCGAGAGCAGCTTCCTAGCATTTTCTTTGTGTAGCACCGTTAAAGCGCCTGGATGCAGCACACAGACTCACATCCACAATAATCAACACAGGGCCTACCCCGGGCAGGCCCTGTCTAGCCGATTATTTAAGCTCGACTGTGGCGCCAGCTTCTTCAAGCTGTTTCTTAAAGTCTTCCGCTTCATCCTTGCTTGCACCTTCCTTGACTGGAGAAGGCGCGCCGTCAACCAGGTCTTTGGCTTCTTTCAGGCCCAGACCGGTGATAGCACGAACTGCCTTGATGACATTCACTTTCTTGTCACCGGCAGCTGCCAGAATTACGTCAAACTCATCTTTTTCAGCAGCCGCACCGGCATCACCACCGGCAGCGCCAGCAGCAGGTGCAGCAACAGCAACAGCCGCCGCAGCTGAAACGCCAAACTTTTCTTCCATGGCTGAAACCAGTTCGACCACATCCATGACCGACAGTTCAGCAATACCTTCCAATATTTCTTCTTTAGATAGAGACATAAGACTCTCCTTTTAAATTTTACTAACAGTTATGTGACGAATTACGCTGCTTCCTGTTTCTGGTCGCGAACCGCAGCTACAGCACGAGTAACCTTTGAAGGTACTTCGTTAGCAGTTCGAGCCAGTTTGGTCACTGGTGCCAGCATGACACTCATCAGAGTGGCAATAGCCTGATCATAGGTTGGCAGTTTTGCCAAAACATCGATCTGGTCGGCTGACAGCAGGTTTCCACCAACAGCGAGTGCTTTCACATCAAAATCATCATTATCCTTGGCGAAATCCTTGAGCACGCGTGCAGCGGCACCCGGATCGTCCTGGGAGAATGCTAAAATTGTGGGACCTACCAGCGCTTCGTTCAGACACTCATACTCAGTATCCGCAACTGCACGCTTTAACAGGGTATTTCTGACTACACGCAGATATACATTGTTTTCACGGGCTGTTTTACGCAAAGCGGTAAGTTCATCCACAGTAACACCACGGTAATCCGCGAGTACTGCAGATAAAGCACTTTTAGCAGCTTCGTTGACTTCAGCAACAATCTGTCGCTTGTCTTCAATACGAATAGCCACTTTCAGTTACTCCTTCATGTAAGCTGTGCTGATCACATGGATCTGCACAGCGTTCATATTCGGTGATATGCCCAATCAAACCACGACTGAGCCGGGTCTCACCATCTGCGCAGGACATTAAGAATACAGACTGTTACAACGACATCTGTTTTCACCTGCGGTCTTTGACAGCCCTGTTTCGTTAAAAAACAGCACCCCAAAGTCTTTGTGAGATTTACTGCCAACTGCAGCCTTGGCTGCTTTGCTGAAAATAAATCCCAAATCTTTTTAAATGTTTAAAAATCCAGCGATGACTGATCAACCTGAATACCGGGCCCCATTGTTGAGGACAGCACAATCTTCTTCACATAGGCGCCCTTGGAAGATGCAGGCTTGGCTTTTTTCAGGTCTGAGAGCAGAGCCTCAAGATTGCCTTTGATAGCTGCTGCTTCAAAGCCCACTTTACCAATACCGCCGTGGATAATGCCGTTTTTATCGGTACGGTAACGTACCTGCCCGGATTTGGAATTTTTAACCGCTTCCTCTACATCCGGTGTCACAGTGCCGACTTTTGGATTGGGCATCAGGCCTTTAGGACCGAGAATGGTACCTAACTGTCCAACTACGCGCATGGCATCAGGACTTGCAATAACCACATCAAAGTCGAGGTTGCCTGCTTTAATGCTATCAGCCAAATCTTCAAAACCAACCACATCGGCTCCGGCAGCTTTGGCTTTCTCAGCATTTTCACCCTGGGCGAAAACAGCTACACGGATTTCCTTGCCAGTACCATGCGGCAGTGTTGTTGCACCACGCACAGCCTGGTCGGACTTACGCGCATCAACTCCAAGATTGATACTGACATCCACAGATTCCTTGAATTTGGGACTCGCAAACTGGGCAAGCAGTGCCACAGCCTCATCAATCGGGTACGATTTTCCTGATGGTAATTTTTCAGCTATCAATTTAGCTTTTTTGGTGATTCTGGCCATTACTCAACCCCCTCGGTTTCAATACCTGCACTTCTAGCGCTACCAGCGAGAGTGCGTACAGCTGCATCCATATCGGCAGCAGTAAGATCAGGCATTTTCAGGGTCGCAATTTCCTCCAATTGGGCACGTGTCACTTTGCCAACTTTTTCGGTATTGGGACGGCCACTGCCTTTTTTCAGACCAGCAGCTTTTTGTAAAAGAACTGCAGCCGGCGGGGTCTTGGTAATAAAGGTAAAACTTCTGTCTGCATAGACAGTAATGACAACAGGAATCGGCAGGCCTGGTTCAACGCTTTGTGTTTCCGCGTTAAAGGCTTTACAGAATTCCATGATATTAACACCGTGTTGACCCAGC
>CAZSHI010000020.1:0-41867 GCA_964606735.1 uncultured Enterobacteriaceae bacterium | reverse complement strand
TGGCTTCGGAAGCCATTTACTGCTCTTTATCCCACGCTGAGTTACAGGCGCGTAATTCAATATTAAAAGTTACATGATTGTAACTTCATTACTAAAGAAAGCACTTTAAAAAAGTGCCGCCATCATACAGAAAAAGATTCTGACTCACTAGCAGCTTTCTTTGCTTAGCCTGATACATTCTTCTGCACTATCCAATCCCATGGAAAAATTAGGGTGTTTTGGGTATAATGCACGGCTCACTGTCGCATTTATAACGAACAGATAAGGATTGGTATGGCTAACACGAAGAAAAAAACAACGATCAAGAAAGTAGACGAACACAACGACGGTACAGATTCACTCAGTATTGAAGAACAAACCGCAGCCTTTTTAGCTTCAGGTGGAAAAATCCAGGAAATTCCCAGCGGCGTGAGTGGCCAGGTCCAGACTTCAGGCCCACGACATATCACCCTCGGCAAGCGCCACCAGACCAACTAAACACCCCAGATTCATATCCAGACTTTTAATCCCGGCTGTAGATGCTCTACACTGCCGGGATTAATGTATGCAGTGCAGGAAATATCGAATGAGCACGGCCAGACCTTTACAATACAATGCGATTAAGCACCTGCTCTTTAAACGTAGTGAGCACTCACATAAAGGAGATAATGGCCACGTGCTGGTCATCGGTGGCGACCATGGTTTTGGCGGGGCGCCTTTGATTGCTGCGGAAGCAGCAGCGCGAAGCGGTGCTGGTCTGATCTCTGTTGCCACGCGGCCAGAACATGGACCGGCTATTGTCTCACGCTGCCCCGAGCTGATGGTCAAAGGCATCAACAATACCGCAGAACTGAAAGTTCAGATCAATGCCTCGACTGTCATTGTTGCCGGTCCCGGGCTCGGGCAGTCATCCTGGTCGGCAGAATGCCTGAAAGCCGCTTTTGGTGTGGATCACCCGATTGTGCTGGATGCCGACGCGCTCAATCTGATCAGTCAGGATCGCATTGACGCTCCCCTGCCGCTGAATCACATCATGACACCTCACCCCGGCGAGGCTGCACGTCTGCTCAACTGTAGCGTTACGGATATCCAGGAAGCGCGCGAACAAGCCTGCCTCGAACTGTTGGAGAAATTTGGTGGCGTGATTGTCCTCAAGGGGGCCGGCACGCTCATTGCCTCGCGCCTCCATGACCGCGTCCAGCTGGATATCTGTAAGCATGGCAACCCCGGCATGGGCTCCGGCGGTATGGGCGATTTATTGAGCGGCGTCCTTGGCGGCTTGCTTGCCCAGGGTTTTTCGCTGATTGACAGCGCCCGTCTTGGTGTCTGCATCCACAGCCTGAGCGCCGATCTCGAAGCGGATATCAATGGCGAACGTGGCATGCTGGCCAGCGATCTTTTGTCGCATATTCATCGACTGGTAAACGAGCGGTGAAAGAGCGATACCTAGCGGATGAAGCCGCAACAGAAGCATTTGGCGCCAGACTTGCCGACGTCGTGGAAAATCATGGCCTGATCACGCTTAGCGGGCAGCTGGGAGCCGGTAAAACCACGCTGGTAAGAGGCTTCATGCAGGCACTAGGCCACAAGGGCGCTGTGAAGAGTCCAACCTATACCCTGGTTGAGCCCTATGAGTTGGGCGAACGACACATCATGCACTTCGACCTGTACCGCCTGAGTGACCCGGAAGAGCTGGAATTCCTTGGGTTTCGTGACTACCTGGATGCTAACACCCTGTGTTTGATCGAATGGCCGGAAAAAGGAAAGTCCTTTCTGCCTGTCGCTGATTTGAGCCTGCAATTAAACCTGTCTCCCCCGGGTCGAAAGCTCAGCTGGCAATCACACAGCCCCTACGGCGACAAACTGGCGATAAAGCTGGACGAAGAAAGCACCAATTAATCTAGAAAAATACTAGATTATCCCTGTAAATATATGTAATCTTTGTATTTATTACTCTTTTAAAGGCTGAGAGATACCGAAGCCATGGGCCTGCCTCTGCGATTATTTACGGTGCTTTTGTGCTTGTTTGTCAGCGCAACGGCACAGTCTGCCGTGATTGAAGGCGTGCGCTCCTACCGGGCACCGGATTACACAAGGCTGGTCTTCGACCTGAGTGAGCAGGTCGAACATCAGGTTTTCAGCCTGGATAACCCCCGCCGCCTGGTCATCGACATCAGCAACATCAGTTTGCAGACCAGTCTCGGCTCACTGGATCTTAGCAATACCCCGGTCAGCAATATCCGTTCAGCAGCCCGCAATGGCACTGACACTCGGGTAGTGCTGGACCTGAATACCGAAGTACAGCCACGCTCCTTTTTACTGACAGAGAATGATCAGTACGGCAATCGCCTGGTCATTGACCTCTATGATGCCAACCCCGGCACACCACGCGAGCGGGTAGTCACCGCTTCTGCCGAAGACCTGGCTAACGGCCAGCGCGATATCGTGGTCGCCATTTCAGCCGGCCATGGTGGAGAAGACCCCGGCGCCATTGGGGTTGGCGGTGTTCAGGAAAAACGTGTGGTACTGGCTATCGCGCGGGAAATCGAAAGCATTCTGCGGCAAATGCCCGGCTACCGTCCGGTGATGATTCGAGATGGAGATTATTACGTTGACCTACGTGGTCGTACCAATATTGCCCATCAGCATAATGCCGACTTTTTTATCGCCATTCATGCTGATGCCTTTACCAGTTCCCGTGCGCAGGGAGCAACCGTCTATGCACTCTCCCAGCGAGGAGCCACCAGTGAACAGGCGCGTCGCCTGGCAGAAAAGGAAAACGGTGCTGACCTGATTGGTGGCGTCGGCTCCGTCAGCCTCTCAGACAAGGATGAAGTGCTGGCATCGGTGCTGCTGGATTTGTCCATGACTGCGAGTATTGCTTCCAGCCTGGAAGCCGGCAACAAAATCATCGAATCACTGGGCAATGTCACCCGTATGCGTCGAACCAATGTGGAGCAGGCTGCCTTTGTCGTGCTGAAGCAGGCTGATATTCCCTCGCTGCTGATAGAAGCCGGCTACATCACCAACCCGACCGATGCCAGCAACCTGAATTCTGCGAGTTACCAGCGTCAGTTTGCCACGGCCGTGGTCCGCGGCATAACCTCTTATTTTTATGAAACACCACCACGCGGCACTCTGGTTGCCTGGCACAAAAACAATGGTGGTGCGCCCAGCAGCTATGTCGTCAGTCGTGGCGACAATCTCTCGGACATAGCCGAGCGCTTTAATGTATCACTCAGCGATCTCAAGGCTGCCAATAACATCAGTGGCTCCGTCATTTATGTCGGCCAGACACTGAGCATCCCCAATGCCCTGTCAATTCCGGTTCTGGCCCAGGTCTCCTTTCGTGAGCATATCGTCAGTCGCGGCGAGTCGCTTTCGCAAATAGCCGAGGATTACCGGATATCCATGCAGCGCATCCGTGAGAGCAATCAGCTCAGAAACGACACCATCCGCATTGGGCAGGTTCTGCGCATTCCTTCCCGTTAATTCTGTCCATTAGCGACGGGCAGTAGCCCCTTGCAATCACACGCAAAGCCACTCAAACTCGGGACCACGTGTTTGAATAACAGTTTCCTATCGCCTCATGGCACGAATACAACTACTCAGTCAGCGACTGAGCAATCAGATTGCTGCCGGCGAAGTCGTTGAACGACCCGCCTCTGTCGTCAAGGAATTGCTGGAAAACAGCCTGGATGCCGGTGCCGACCGTATCGAAATTGAGCTGGAACAGGGCGGCGTAAAACTGATTCGCATCCGCGATAACGGTCAGGGCATATTGAAAGACGATCTACCGCTGGCCCTGAGCCGTCATGCCACCAGCAAGATTTACGAGCTGGAAGACCTGGAACACGTGGCCAGCCTGGGCTTTCGTGGAGAAGCACTGGCGAGTATCGCTTCTGTTTCGCGCCTATTATTGATTTCCCGGGTTGAGTCAGCCAGTGAAGCCTGGAAGGTGGAAACGGAGGGGGCCGACATGGAAAGCAAACTCAGCCCTGCTGCCCATCCAGTCGGCACCAATGTTGAAGTACGTGACCTGTTTTTCAATACACCGGCACGCCGTAAATTTCTCCGCACCGAACAAACCGAATACAAGCGTATCGATGATATTGTCAAACAGCTTGCGCTCAGTCGTTTTGATGTCACCATCAGCCTGCAACACAATCAGCGTCAGATATACAAATTTGAAAAGGCACTGACAGAACAGCAACAACAGCGTCGGGTGGCACAGATTTGTGGCAGCAGTTTTGTTGAGAACGCTGTCTATATTGATATGGATGCCAACGGCATGAAATTGTGGGGCTGGGTAAGCCTGCCAACCTTTTCGCGCTCACAGGCAGACATGCAGTACTTTTATGTGAACGGGCGCAGTATTCGCGACAAAGTCGTTAATCACGCCATCAAACAGGCCTACCGTGATGTGCTGTTTCACGGTCGGCATCCCGCCTTTGTGCTGTTTCTCGAACTCGATCCAGGCGATGTCGATGTCAATGTCCACCCGACCAAGCACGAAGTGCGCTTCCGTGAAAGTCGTGAAGTACACGGCTTTTTATTCTCGGTGCTGCACAAGGCACTGGCTGCCATTCGTCCTGAAGATCACATGCAAGGTTCAGCTTCGGCTGTCCCGGCAGAAGACGCTGCTATGCAGGGTGAATTTGCACAACAGCAATCCCGCTTTAATTTTTCAGCACATGAGCGTAGCGATCGTGGCAACTTTTCGCTGACCCGTATACAAGAACAGCTGGCTGCCTATGACAGCTTTCGCCAGGATGCTGATACAAGTTCACTGCCTCAAAGCCAGGATGACATCCCCCCGCTCGGCTATGCCATTGCCCAACTACATGGCATCTATATCCTGGCGCAAAATGCACTTGGCCTGATAATCGTTGACATGCATGCCGCGCATGAACGCATAACCTATGAACACATGAAAAGCGCCACTGAGGACCAGGGCATCAAGGTTCAGCCACTGCTGGTGCCGATCAGTCTTGCCGTCAGTGAACGCGAAGCAGACCTGGCAGAAGAACATCAGGCGTACCTGCGCGAACTGGGTCTGGAAATCGAGCGCCAGGGACCCGAGACCATTTCACTGCGTCAGGTTCCCAGTATTCTGGCCAGGGCCAATGCCGAACAGTTACTCCGGGATGTGCTGTCCGACCTGCTGGAACATGGCAGCAGTGATCGCCTGGAAGCTCATCGTGATGAAATGCTCAGCACCATGGCCTGCCATGCCTCGGTACGTGCCAACCGGCAACTGTCCATCGCTGAAATGAATGCCCTTTTAAGAGACATGGAAGCCACCGAACGCAGTGGTCAGTGCAATCACGGTCGCCCCACCTGGGTGCTGCAGAATCTTTCGGAACTGGATAAATTGTTTTTACGCGGGCAGTGAGCCGGCCTTTTCAAACTGACAGGATAAAATTGAGGTAGTGGTAAACCTCGATGTCTTCACCCCAGTAATGGGACAGTAACACTTTCTGATCTTTGACATTGCCGCTGGTAAAAAAACTGAGCCTCGCGCGCTTGAGATGGTCCGACATGAGATCCGTTTCCAGTAGGCGTCGGCGCAACTCCTTGGCAACTGCCATCCCGGTATCGACTATGACGACGTCGGGACCCACAATCTCACGTATGATGTCAGTGATCAACGCGTAATGGGTACAGCCCAATACCAGCGTGTCACCCCCCTCATCGAGGAACTCTTCGGTGTATTCGGTGACTAGCTTGATGATTTCAAGCCGGTCCGGATTCAGCTTTTCGATCTCTCGGGCCAGTCCTGGACAGGCCCGGGTAATGATCTTCACCTTTTCCCGATACAGGGAATGCAGATCCATGTACTTTTCACTGTCGAGAGTGCCCGTGGTTGCAAGCACCCCAATAACACCCGTGCGCGTCAAATCAGAGGCCGGCTTGAGAGCCGGCTCCATGCCGATTATGGGTAGCTCATAAGCCGCTCGCAGTTCCTTGATGGCTGCAGCAGTTGCTGTGTTGCAGGCCAGCACCAGCGCCTTGATATTCTGCAACTGAAAGAAGCCCATGTTTTCAAAACAGCGATGTCGAATATCTTCCTGGCTTTTCTCCCCATACGGGGCAAACCAGGAGTCCGCTACATAGATAAGCTCTTCGTTGGGCATGATCTCACGTATTTTTTTCAATACTGACAAGCCGCCGGCGCCGGAATCTATTACACCTATGGGAGCGTCTGAGGGCATGAATGGACAGTCAGCTGAAAAGAAAATGATTGTAACGTATTTCTGCGAATAGTGAGGTGCTGTTCATGCTAATTGCCTGAAGCATTTCGAGAGCAACTCATCATTCGGAGGACAGGCTATAATGTCTGATAAGATCAGTAACACGACAAGCGGCTATCGCTGCAAAAAGAACGAGCCTCTCAATGCTTGCCGAGAAATAAAGTGAACCGGGCGGTAATAAAGTAATCAATGTGAATAGAGCCAAACGTCCTCCTGTCTATTGCCTGATGGGCCCAACTGCATCCGGCAAAACACAACTTGCGATTGAGCTGGTGCAACGCGGCCCCTTCGAACTTGTCAGTGTCGATTCCGCTCAGGTCTACCGGGGTCTTGATATCGGCTCCGGCAAGGCCGATGCCGCCACTCTGGCTATCGCCCCGCATCGGTTGATAGATATCCGTGACCCTGCAGAGAGTTATTCTGCCGCCGATTTCCGCCAGGATGCCTTGCGTGAAATCGCTGACATTCACTCACAAAACCGGGTCCCCTTGCTGGTCGGCGGTACCATGCTGTATTTCAAGGCGCTGCGTGATGGACTGGCGCCAATGCCCGCAGCCGATGAGGAGGTACGTGAAAATATCCTGGCGCTTGCCAAGCGGGAGGGCTGGCAAGCAGTACATCAACGGCTGGCAGAAGTCGATCCTGTATCAGCACACCGTATCCATCCTAATGACCCTCAGCGTTTACAACGCGCTCTGGAAGTCTTTGAGATCAGCGGCAAGCCCTTGAGCACCTTTCATGCCGAGGATAGCGGGGAAGCATCACTGCCTTTTACGCTGACATTCCTTGCCATCTTTCCACCGGAGCGCGCATTGCTGCATGAACGAATTGCCAGCCGGCTCAGTGAGATGTTGGCGCAGGGCTTTGTGGATGAGGTTAAAAGCCTTTATGAGCGCGGTGACCTGAACCCGAGCCTGCCGGCAATCCGCTCGGTAGGCTATCGCCAAATCTGGGATTATCTGGACGGCACTGCTGACTATGCACAGATGCAGCACCGGGCACTGGTTGCTACCCGACAGTTGGCCAAGCGACAACTGACCTGGCTGCGGAGCTGGCCCGATTTAGTGCAACTTGATAGCGAAATGCCACAAATTGTGAGCCATTGCTTGAATTTGATGAAGACTGACCTCATTTAAAGTGGTAGCTGCCTCGGCGAAAGTTCTATAATAGCCACCGAGAATAATAGACCCGATATATCTGCTTAAGAACAGGAGACCCTCATGTCCAAAGGGCAATCATTACAGGACCCTTTTTTGAATACCCTGCGCAAGGAGAAGGTTCCCGTGGCCATCTACCTGGTCAGCGGTATTAAACTTCAAGGCCAGATCGAATCCTTTGATCAGTTCGTCATTGTCTTGAAAAATACCGTCAATCAAATGGTCTACAAGCATGCCATTTCCACCGTTGTGCCGAACCGCCCTATCCGCATCCCCATGCAGGACGGTTCTGATTCAGGAAGTATTGAACCGGGCAACAGTATCTAAGCCTGATTGAAACCCTGTGTTCTTTGAACGTCCAGATAGTGGTGAACTTGCAATCCTTATCCACCTGGATTTTTATACCGCTGAAGATGCAGGCGATCCCAAAGAATTTGAAGAACTGGCCATCTCAGCAGGCGCCTGCCCGGTTGCCATGGTCGGCGGCTCTCCGCAGCAAATCAATCCACGCTTTTTTGTTGGTAGCGGCAAGCTGGAAGAAATAAAAAGCCTGGTGCTCTCGCATGAGGCTGAAGTGGTACTTTTCAACCATTCGCTAAGCCCCAGCCAGGAGCGCAATCTGGAAAAAGCCCTGCACTGCAGGGTGCTGGATCGTACAGGACTGATTCTGGATATTTTCGCGCAGCGTGCCCGCTCCTATGAGGGCAAGTTACAGGTCGAACTGGCACAACTGCACCATACCCGCACTCGTCTGGTCAGAGGGTGGACCCACCTTGACCGTCAAAAAGGCGGTATCGGCCTCAGGGGTGTAGGTGAAACCCAGCTGGAAATAGACCAACGCCTGATTGGAGAACGCATCAAGTCAATCAACAAGAGTCTTGATAAAGTTCGCCGGCAACGTGAGCAGGGGCGCAAGGCACGCAAACGTGCTGAAGTTCCAACAGTATCGCTGGTCGGATATACCAATGCCGGCAAGTCATCACTGTTCAATCGCCTGACCCACGAAAATATATATGCTGCGGACCAGCTCTTCGCCACACTGGACTCGACCCTTCGTAAAATCCAACTACCGGATATGGGTGCCGCAATTCTGGCCGATACCGTCGGTTTTATTCGTGACCTTCCCCACCAACTGGTCGATGCCTTTCGCGCCACCCTGGAAGAAACCACCCAGGCGAGTCTGCTTTTGCATGTAGTGGATTGTCACAATGAGCAGCGTTTCATCCTGCAAAAAGAGGTCGAGCATGTGCTGCATGAAATCGGCGCCAGTGGGATTCCCGTCCTGCTGGTTTATAACAAGGCCGACCTGCTGGGACAGGAAGTGCCGACTCTTGAACGTGATGAACAGGGCCGCCCCTGGCGAGTCTGGGTCTCTGCACTAAATGGCGATGGTGTGGACAATCTCTTGCAGGCGATAAGCGAATTGCTCGGTGAAGATTTTATCGAACCAGAGCTACACCTGCCTCCGCAAAATGGACGCCTGCGAGCCAGACTTTACCGTCAGGGCGCCGTCAAGCATGAGTCACTCGATGAGCAGGGGCATATGTGTCTGTCACTGCGCCTGCCGAAACAGGATTTCGAGCGCCTGCTCAAAGAAGAAGGGCTGGATGCGCAGGCCTTTATGCCTTAATACCACTCATCTGTCGAGAGCGGCCGGAAACTGTGTAAAAAGCCCTGGATATTCGATAGAATCCCAGTCCTGTGCGAACTGCAAAAACGAAACATCAGCGGAGAAATCATGGCCTGGAACGAGCCCGAAGATAATAAAGGCAAGAAATCTGATAATGATGATCCCTGGAACTCTCAACGCCCAGGAGGCGGTGGCAATGATCAGGGGCCACCGGATCTGGATGAAATCATCGAGTCCCTGACTAAGCGCTTTTCCGCTTTTCTTGGCGGTAAAAAGAGCGGTGGCGGTAGCAGCAGCGGCAACAATTCTGTTTCCGGCGGTCTGGTGCTGGGAGTTATCACCATCATGGCCATCCTCTGGGTCGGCATGGGTTTTTACACTGTCGATGAACAGGAGCGTGGTGTTGTGCTGCGTTTCGGCCGTGCGCTGGATGGTGTGGTTTTGCCAGGCCTGCACTGGAACCCCTGGCTGGTGGATGAAGTCACCAAGATCAATGTCACCCGTGTTTACGATGAATCTTTCAGCAATTCCATGCTGACCGAGGATGACAATATTGTTGATGTCTCCATGACCGTGCAGTATCAGGTTACCGATGCCCGTTCTTATTACCTTAACGTGCGTGACCCGGTCGTCAGTCTGCAAATGGCCGCTGAATCAGCTATCCGTCATGAAATCGGCAGTACAGAAATGGAAGCGGCAACGACCTCTGCCCGTCTACAGATTGCCGCCGATGTCAAAATTCGCCTGCAATCATACATGGATCTTTACCAGACCGGCATTACGGTTTCCGAGGTCAACCTGGACCAGGCACAGCAACCCGCACCGGTTCGCGCTGCTTATGATGATGTCATCAAGGCCGGTGTCGATCAGGTTGCTTTTCAGAATGAAGCCAATGCTTATGCCAATCAGGTTGTACCCGAAGCCCGTGGTCTGGCTCGCCGGGTTATAGAGGAAGCCAGCGCCTACCGAGACCAGGTGATAGCCCGCGCCGATGGGGAGGCTCAGCGCTTTACCCAACTACTGACCGAATACCAGCGCTCACCCGAAGTCACCCGTGAGCGCCTGTATCTGGAAACCATGCAGGAAGTGCTCGGCAATACCTCGAAAGTGCTGATTGCTGTGGAGGGCGGTAACAACATAATGTACCTGCCGCTGGACCAGATGCTGCAGCGCTCGGGCAATAATGGCCGGGTCAGCATGGAAGCCCTGAGCACCCAGGACCTGCGAAATTTATCCAATCAGGTCATTCAGGATCTGAACCGACAACCCACTGGCACGAGGACCGGCCGCTGATGAAAAACTCCAGTGCACTGGCTCTTGCTGTAATCGCGATCGTTCTGATCATTGCCTACAACTGCCTATATGTCGTTCGTGAAGTTGACCGGGCTGTTTTATTGACCTTTGGTGAAGTGACCAATTCTGATGTGACACCGGGTTTGCATTTTAAAATTCCCGGCGTGCACGCTGTGCGTATTTTTGATGGCCGCATACAGACCCTTGATGCGGCTACCCAAAGTTATCTGACTGCAGAACGTGAATTTCTGGAAGTTGATTCCTACGCGCAATGGCGTATTGCTGAAGTCTCCACCTACTACACACGGACTTCCGGCGACTCCAACATCGCCAACAATCTTTTGTCCCAGCGTATCAACACCGGTCTGCGCAACCAGTTTGCCAGTCGTACTGTCTACGAGGTGGTGTCCGGCGAACGTGACCTGCTGATGACGGATTTGACACGCGATCTCAACCAAATTGTGTTCTCCGAGTTGGGTATCGAAATTGTCGATATTCGGGTCAAACAGATCGATCTGCCTGACGAGGTTCAGGACTCTGTCTACAATCGTATGAACACCGAGCGCCAGCAGGAAGCTTCTGAAGCTCGCTCAACCGGTCGAGAACTGGCTGAGATCATCCGCGCTGAAGCTGACCGACAGGCAATTGTCATTGAAGCCAATGCCTACCGCGAATCAGAAATCATTCGCGGTGATGGCGATGCCCAGTCGGCAGCCATTTACGCCGAAGCCTTCAGCAATGACCCGGAGTTTTACGAATTTGTTCGCAGTTTGAGCGCTTATCGGGAAACCTTCAAAGATAGTGGCGACGTACTCCTGCTGAGCCCTGACAGTGAGTTTTTCAAATACCTGAACAACAGTGTTGCAGAGTAAGTAAACCTGATGACAGAAGCCAATCGCTGGTTATTGCCCGATGGGGTGGATGAAATTCTGCCGCCAGCGGCACATAACCTGGAAACGCTGCGTCGCGATATTCTGGATCTGTACCGTAGCTGGGGCTACGAGCTGGTCATCACACCACTGATTGAATTCCTTGATTCCCTCAATATCGTTCCCAGTGACGAACTACAACTGGAAACTTTAAAAGTCGTCGACCAGTTATCGGGTCGCAGCATGGGTGTGCGCGCCGATATTACCTCACAGGTTGCACGTATTGATGCGCACGTCCTGCAAACTGAAGGTCCCAACAGACTTTGTTATGCCGATTCGGTATTGCGTGCACGACCGAGTGTCATGCTGGGTACACGCAGCCCCTACCGTATCGGTGCCGAACTTTACGGACATGGTGGCATCCAGAGCGACATCGAAGTTATCAGTCTGATGGTGGAAACCCTTAAACTGGCTGAAGTAAATAATGTACAGCTGGCGCTGGGACATGTCGGCATTTATCGTTCACTGATTGAGAATGCCGGGCTTGATGAAGCACTTGAGAAGAAACTGTTCAGCGCCTTGCAAAGCAAATCTGAAAAAGACATCGATGACTTATTGCATGAACACAATTCCAATGGCGGCTTGCTGGCCATGCTCAAAGCCCTGCCCAAACTCAGTGGTGATGTCAGCGTACTGGACGAAGCGGAAAAGGTATTGAGCCAGGCACCGGGTACTGTCAAAGAAGATATTGCACAATTGCGGCAGCTTAATGAAGCACTCCAGTTGCGTTATCCACAACAGTCCTTGTATTTTGACCTGAGCGAACTGCGTGGTTATGAATATCATACCGGCGTCGTTTTTGCCGCGTATACAGCCGGTTTCGGCACCTCCGTTGCCAAGGGTGGCCGCTATGATGATATCGGTAAAGGCTTTGGCCGCTCACGCCCGGCCACCGGTTTCGACAGTGACCTGAAAAATCTGCTGGCCCTGGGTTCACGCCAATTTCACAGCGTGGAAAAAGTCATGGCCCCAGCAGACAGTGACAGTGAATTACTGGCATTTATCAGCGACCTGCGCTCTCACGGTTATCAGGTACTGAACCACTTGCCCGGGCAAGAGGAAACGGCTCATGAACTGGGCTGCACGCAGGAAATCATAAAGCTTGATGGTAAGTGGCTACTGAGTCCACTGTAAGCAAAGTAAGCAACTTTATTTTTAATTATTTTCAGAACTTGAAAGGGCGTAGTCATGGGTAAAAGTGTTGTCATCCTGGGCACACAATGGGGCGATGAAGGCAAGGGTAAAATTGTTGATCTGCTGACGGAAAAAGCCTCAACCGTCGTCCGCTTTCAGGGCGGACATAATGCTGGACACACCCTGGTGATCAATGGCGAAAAGACGGTCCTGCATCTCCTGCCCTCTGGCATTTTGCGTGAGAACGTTCGCTGCATTATAGGTAATGGCGTTGTGCTATCACCCGAAGCGCTGCTCAGGGAAATTGATGAGCTCGTTGAAAAAGGTGGTTCAGTTATCGACAAACTCAATATCAGTTCTGCCTGCCCGCTGATTCTGCCCTACCACGTTGCGCTCGATCAGGCGCGAGAACTGAAAAAGGGTAATGCAAAAATCGGCACTACAGGGCGCGGTATCGGCCCTGCTTACGAAGATAAAGTGGCTCGTCGTGGCATCCGGCTGGGAGAATTGTTGAATGCCGAACACTTTGCCGGACGCCTGGCCGAAGTCCTCGACTACCATAATTTTGCCTTGCAATCCTATTACGGTGTAGAGCCCATCGACTACCAGCAAACGCTGGATCAAAGTCTCGCAATGGGTGAACGCATCAGACCCATGGTTGGCGACACCATCGATATTCTGCATACCGCACGCAAGGCCGGTGAAAATATTCTGTTTGAAGGAGCACAGGGATCGCTGCTGGATATCGATCATGGCACCTATCCCTTCGTGACCTCCTCCAATACCACCGCTGGCGGCACGGCTACTGGCAGTGGCTATGGCCCTCTGTATCTGGATTATGTGCTGGGTATCACCAAGGCCTATACCACGCGCGTTGGCGCTGGCCCCTTCCCCACTGAGCTGTTTGATGAAGTGGGTGAGCAGCTATTCAGCAAGGGGCAGGAACGCGGTGCCACCACCGGGCGTAACCGCCGCTGCGGCTGGTTTGATGCTGCTGCCCTTAAAATGGCTATTCGGATCAATTCCGTATCCGGCATCTGCCTGACCAAGCTGGACGTTCTCGATGGACTGGAAACAGTGAAAGTATGTACGGGCTATAAAGGTGTCGATGGCTCATCCATGGCCTGCCTGACCAGCTTCGACCAATATGATCATCTGGAGCCGATTTATGATGAATTACCCGGCTGGTCGGAATCCACCTTCGGTGTTAAATCCCTAGATGAGTTGCCCGAAAATGCCCGTGCCTATATCCGCTATATCGAAGAAAAAATCGAAGCACCGGTCGATATGATCTCTACCGGGCCAGATCGCGAAGAAACCATTATGCTCAAGCATCCTTTCGCCTGAGCACAATTTTATCTGTATCCGGATTTACCGGATTAACACCCATAACAGACTTGTTTATTCCTGCGACAATTATGGGCTATTTAACAGCGAATTTACTTGCATTCCCCCAAGTCAAATGGATAAAGTGAAGCAAGAGTTTGGCAGCACTTAATCAAAAGATTCAAATCTCGCAAAACTCAAAGTCTGTGTCTACAATGACAGGAACTTTTCAAACAGGAATTAATCAGAGCTGGCACTACTGAAACGTGAGCTAAAAGGATATGGCTACTTTATCATGAAAAATAGCAAAGCTTTTCAACAAGCTCCACCTTCTGAAAAACTGAAATTTTTCTGGTTACAGAAATCTGCAAGCAAAAATAAAATCCTGTTTCATGATGACAGATTGCAACTTGATGATGTCAATTTCATCATGTGCGGTTTCTTTTGTGCGATTGCTACGGCAGCCCTGATTATTTTTGGCATTACAGCTTTAGTCCGTCAAGATATCAATCTGGCTTTTGCCCTCTTCGGCTTTGCTCTGATCACTGTAACAGGTATTGGCGCCATCTGGATTTCCGGCCAGGATTGGATGGCCAAACACTTTACCACCCTGCTGATGGCCATTTTATGTATCTATCTTTTTTACACAGGTGGCACCAATGGCACTGGTCCCATTATCTTCTTAATCTTCCCGCTGGTTGCCCTGTTCCTGCAGGGAAACTACATCGGCGCCTATTCCGTTATCAGTCTGCTGATTTTATCCAGCTTTATTTATGCTTTTAACCTTTTCGGCTTTGATAACAGCCAGTATGACGATGAATATATCAATCGCGTTTTATCAGTTTTTGTATCCTCTCCCTACTGGCTTATGCCTTTTCCTATTTTAAGGACAAGGCCGAAAGAGACTTCTTAGAAAGCCAGGCTGCATTGGAAAAAAATTCAATTACCGACCAGGTTTCCGGCCTTGCCAATCGGATCCTGGTAGAAAAAATAGCATTACTGGAATTCAACCGCGTACAGCGCTACTTCCGTCCAAGCAGCCTGATACTCTTTAAACTGAAAATTCAGGCTTCAAAAAAATATAAATTTATTGCACCGAACAAATCGCGTGTAAACAAAAATATCGTCAAGGTTTTCAAAAAACTTTTGCGGGATTCTGATATTGCCGGGATATGGAAGGAAGACATGTTTTTAATCATTCTACCGGAAACAAAGGGTAATCAGGCTCAGGAAATCAGCAAGAAACTTACAGCCGTGCTCAATAACTACCAGAAGTTATTTGACGACCAGACGGTAGAGATCGAAACGAAAGCCGTTTTTCATGAAATTTTTCCAGCAGACTCCGAAGCTGGCTATGCAAAATTCATAAAAAAATGGAAGCCAGCCTTTTAACAGCCAGCTAAGTCTTGGTATCAGGGCAAACCTTTGAGCAGTTCCGGTAATATCAGCCCGGCAGGACCGATGAGTTGATGTTGCGACCTGGAACCAGCTTCACTCCATTCCGTATTTACGATGATGACCTGGCTGCCGGCATTTTGCGCCAGATCAATAAGCCCGGCAGCCGGATAAACACTGGCACTGGTGCCGACTACCAGCAGGCAATCACTTTGCCGACATGCCCGCTCGGCTTCCTGCCAGACTCCTGCAGGCAGACTCTCACCAAACCAGACCACAGTGGGACGCATCAGCGCGCCACATTTGACACATCTGTGCAAGGCTGGCGGATCTTCTAGGGATACGTTTTCTTCCACGCCACAATTGGCATGACAGCGGTCTTTAATGATGCTGCCGTGCAAATGAAGAATTTGTGATGCAGGCACCCCGGCTCTTTCCAGCAGATCATCAACATTCTGGGTGATCTGCAACAGTGCCGGATGTGCAGCCAGCGCAAGATGCGCCCTGTTCGGTTCAGCCCCGGCCAGTGTTTGGCGTCGCCATGAGTACCAGTCAATAACGGTTGCTGCATCTTCTGCAAAGCCTGCCAGCGAGGCCAGTTTCATCGGATCATAACGGGACCAGAGCGCATTATCCTGAGCTCCCCTGAATGTCGAAATCCCGGACTCAGCACTCAGGCCTGCGCCTGAAAAGACTACCACCCGCTCAGCCCTTTGCAGCGCTTCTCGTGCCTTAGTTATTTGTTCATCCTGCATCTGTTTACCCTGCAGCTCAAATCTCCTAAATCGAGCCCCAACATTTACACACCCGCCAGTTTTTGTCACCATCGTGCTTAGTCATGAAAACTTTTATCCTGCTACTGACACTGTTTGTTTCTCCATGGGTACTGGCCGACCAGAATGACCCTCGTCTGCCCGAGCTGTTTGCAGAACTGGCCATGGCTGGCAGTGAACAGGAAGCCACCCAATATGAAATACGCATCTGGGATATCTGGGCCGAGCATGCCGACCCGGAAATAAACGATATGATGTTTTATGCCATGGATGAAATGGGTGGCAATCAGCTGGGGCTGGCACTTCAATCCTTCAGCGATATCATCACGCTGGACCCGGAATTTGCCGAAGCGTGGAACATGCGTGCTACAACCCATTTCCTGCTCGGCAATTATCGCCAGTCGCTGACTGATATCCTGAAGACTCTGGAACTCGAACCTCGCCACTTTGGCGCTTTGTCAGGGCTGGGCATGGTCTATGTCGAACTCGGTCAGTATCTTGACGCACAAAATGCACTGACCAGGGCACTGCAAATTCACCCATTCCTTGGCGGAGCCCAGTCCAATCTGGACGCACTGGACCGCTTTTTCAGTGATACCGCGATTTAATCAGACTCAGCTCGAACCTGAAGAGCTCTTGCTCAAAGCTGTTTATCCAGAATGCTCGCTGCCGCCAAACGACCTGACATGACACAGCCGCCCAGGAAGGTGCCTTCCAGTGATCTGAGTCCGTGTATACCGCCGCCACCATAACCGGCCGCTTCACCGACAGCATAAAGACCAGGAATCGGTTCACCAGAATGCGAAAGCACTCGTGAGGACAGATCTGTTTGGATGCCTCCCAATGTTTTACGGGTCAGAATATGCTGCTTGATGGCAATCAGTGGGTAGGCTGAAGGATCATCAATTTTCTGGTCCTTGCAGGTTCGCAAACGGTCCAGCATATAGTCACGCATGTGTCGGATCAGCTCACGCTGCTTGTCGAAGGGCCCGTTCGGCTCTGCTGACTCATCGTAAGTTTTAATTCCTTCGACTATTGCCTGCCGATCCAGGATGACGCCTTCCGAATTGTCCTGCATTTTATCGATCATTTCGTCAATAGAATTCGCCACCAGAAAATCGTCACAATTTTCCAGCATATTATCGACCAGGCCTTTTACACCAAAGAAAATGCCTCTTAAAAAGCCAAACACTTTTTTATCACGCAGCGCCGCATTGTATTCCGATCCGGAAATGGCAAACTCACGAATAGCAATTTTCATGTTCAGTATCTGCCAGGAATACTTGTGTTCCTGTCTGCACACATTTTCAACGATGCGGCGTGTGTCAAAACCTCCGACCAGTGGCTCGGAAAATCGCCTGCCCTGACTGTCAAGCCAGAGCGAGGTTTTGGAAGAAATTATGCTTAATCCGTGACCCGGCAGGCTTGGTTTCGGATGCCGGATTCCACCGGCATATAGCCACTGTTTGTCCATGTGAGTAAGCCGGGCACCTGCTTCACGTGCCGCATCATGCAGCAGACCGTCGGCATAACGATGAGAGCCATTAAGGATGATCTGAGGCGGTTCGCCCCAGGGCTTATACCAGTTGTCACGTATCCTCTCAATGCTGCCGCAGATTCCACCCGAGGCAATAATGGTGTTGTCAGCTTCTACTGTAAAACTTTGATCATTGTGCTCGTTAACACCTCGTAGACCAGTGACCCGACCATCCTGTTGTTCCATGTCGGTGACTTTATGTCTGAAGCATATTTGCAGATTGGCGACATGTCGGTGTGACAGCAAACTGGCAATCAGGGCATCGCTAAGCCCCTGTCCGGAACCCCAGACAACATGAAAGCGAGGAACCGAGTTGCCCGGGTTATCTGCTGAACGGCGTTCCGCCCAGTTTACGACGGGTAAGAAACGGACACCCTGTTTACGCAGCCACTTATAACCCAGCTCGGTGCAGTTGTTGACGTAAAACTCTGCCCATTGCCGCGGCCAATAATCAGACTCCGTGAATTGCGCATTTTCTATCCAGTCCTGCAGGGCAAGATCGGCATTGTCCTTCAAACCGGTCCAGCGCTGTTGCGGCGTATTGACAAAAAACATCGCCCCGAAGGAAAGTTTTGCCAGACCGCCAAAATTGCTTTCCTCATCACGATCCAGCAGAAGTACCTTCTGCTTTGATTCCAGTAGATTCAGGGCAGTGACAATGCCCGCTATCCCGCCACCGGCAATAACAGTATCCACTTTATAGTGCTGCTTGCTGCTCAAGTTGATCCTTTAGCAAAGTGTTTGTTCGAGTCGCTGCATTGTACCTTAAAAGCACGCAGTAATTTCTAAAAGAGTCAGGCTGCTTGCTCGTAGGACAGGATGATTTTATCTACGGTTCTGGTAAGCCTGAATGGCATTTCGTATCTGCTGGTCTGCTGGAAAACGTTGTTGTGCTTCGAGCAATATTGCCATGGCTTCCTCAAGTCTGTCCTGCTCGGCCAGGGCCACGGCATAGACATAAATATACTGCGGGTTATCCGGAGCCAGCTCCGCTGCCTGCTGAAACAGCGGCAGGGATTCCGGCAATCGAAATGTCCGTACATACAGCAGTCCCAGGGAGTGATTGGCTTCGGCCGAATCCGGATACAGTCTCCTTGCCCGATTCAACAACGGTTCAGCCAGATCATCGCGATCCTGCGCCCGGTAAATATCGGACAGGTTCAGTATGAGCGGCAAATAGTTGGCTGACAATTGCAGTCCACGCTCAAGAGCTTGTGTAGCACGTCCGAAGTCCCCATAGGCTCCATAGAACAGACCCAGTTCATTGAGCGACTCTGGCATGTCTGCATTAAACAGCAGGCTGCTTTGATACTCACCCAGAAGACGCTGAAAATCATTACGCAAATTTGGCGGCACCTGCTCTGGTCGCAGGCCAAGCAGTTGCCTCGCTACATTCAGGCGCACGGCCTTGACCGGATCATTAAGCAGTCCCTGTAAATATTGCAGTCGCTGAGACGGGCTGATAAAGCCCAGACCATACAGGGCATTCATACGCAGGATCGGATCCTCGTCATCCAATGACCGTATCACAACACCAAGATTTCGCTGCGAAGGAAAATTCATGCTGCTAATCAGGGCTATCCCACGAATCATGCCTGGCTGAGTGTCATCTGCGGCCAGCGCCAGCAGCTCAGGAGCCACAGATTCATCCTGCTCGCGCGCCCTCTGCATGATGCTGGCATGGGCATAAACCAGCTCACTGCCTCCGTTACGGGTCTGCATGAAATCGACTGCCCACTGTACAGTTTCCTCCTGGTGGCAGGAATTGCAGGCATTGGGAACGCCCAACTGCAGGCTGGCCAGTGGATCAGGGATTCGAAAGGAGTGATCTCGGCGCTCATCTACTCCCATGTAGGTGGTCTGCGGCATGTGGCAATTCACACACTGTGCGCCGCTACTGTCAGGCTCATGAAAAAAATGCGCCTGGGTCTGAAAACTTGCTGCGGCATGGCATTGCAGACACAGGCCATTTCCTTCAATGCGTAATTGATTGCTATGTGGTTCATGACAGTTGGTGCAGGACACCTGGTTCTGATGCATCTTGCTCTGCAGGAATGATCCTGTGACATAAACCTCATCCAGTATTTGCCCGTCGACATGATATAGATTTGGCAACAAGGGGCTAAGGCTATAGTTATCTAGAAATGCCGCAGCCATATCCTGCTGCTGTATTTCAGCACGTCGTGAGTGGCAAGAAGCACAAACCTCAAGTTGCTGGCTCATTACTGGACTGCTCTGTTCAGGAATAGACAGCTGACCTGCTATAGGCTCCCAGACTTTATTGATATCGACCAGTAAACCGAAATTTTCAAGCTGAGATTCTTCCTGTGCCCAGCTCAGATGTTGGGAGCCGGGACCATGACAGGCTTCACAGCCAACGTGGGATTCCAGCCATTGTGTATTGTAGGTGTTGCTAGCCGCATCGTAATTACGCTGTAAATCTGTCGTGTGACAACTGGCACAACGGGAATTCCAGTTCTGGAACGTGCCAGTCCAGTGCAGCATGTTATCGGCATCGATTTCTTCATCAGGATACAAATGATACCAGCGTTGACCTCCCTCCTGTTCTGTCCTGCTATCCCAGGCGATGCTCAGGGCCTGCAGACGCCCATCGGGAAACTCAATCAGATACTGCTGTAAAGGTTCAAATCCGAATGTGTAGGCAAGCTTGAATTCCTGCAATTCCCCGGCAGCATTGTCAGTCTCAACGTAATAGCCCCCATCACGGGTATAAAAACGGCTGCGGATACCAAAGTAATCAAAGCCAGCATCATTGAAATTGCCCAGTACAGTATCCACATTGGCCGGCTGCATGGCCTGACGATGATGACTGAGTTGCCAGTTGTCATAGGCTTCCTGGTGGCAGGCGGCACAGGCTTCGCTACCAACAAAGTCCTGGGCCTGAACCAGCCCGCTCAGTGAAATCAGTAGCAGCGGCAACAATATGTTATGAACTGTTTTGAACATATCTTCGAAAGACTACTAAGCCAGCCAGTCTGCAACAAGTAAAATATCAGGCTTTGCGTGAGGCCTTTAGCAATGTTTATTTATAGGGAAACTTTTCCTTAGCCGGATTTTTTTCGAAACTAGAACAGTGGCAGGAAGGCAGCCAGAAAAAATATCGGCAGCCGAAATGCAAAAATGAGCAGTAATGACAGCATTATGCTTCCCATCAGGCTCAGCATGAAAAGATTCATGCCGGCCAGATTAAACTGTTTACCGCCGTAACCATCCTGTGCCTTCGGTAAGGGCTGACCACAACTCATGCAGTATCTGGCAGCTTCGGGGTTTGTACTATGACATTTTGAACAAATGGGCATTGCCTGCTCTCCCTCTGGCGCTATCATAACATCTGAGGAAGCTGCGCTGCCTGTGATAGGCTAGGCGCTTGAAAACGATTAGGCCCATGCATCAACAATTCATACACATCTCCGGCTTATGCCACAGCTACGAAGAAGGCGCCCGGCTGCATGAAGTGCTGCATGATCTGGACTTCAGCATGGTTAAGGGCGAAAGTGTTGCCCTGCTCGGCCGCAGCGGATCTGGAAAATCCACCCTGCTTAATCTCATCAGTGGCATCGACACGCCAGCCTCTGGCCAGGTTTTCGTTGATGGTCAGAACCTGAGCGCCATGAGCGAAACCATGCGGACTCTGTTCCGGCGCCAGCACATCGGATTTATTTATCAGTTCTTTAATCTGGTGCCGAGCCTGAACGCACATGAAAATATAGCTTTCAGCCTGGAATTAAATGGCATTGATGCACAGGAGACTCAAGTCCGAGTCGATAGCATCATGCGGGAGCTGGATATACATGACAAGGCCCAGCGTTACCCTTCCCAGCTCTCCGGCGGAGAGCAGCAGCGTGTCGCCATTGCCCGAGCACTGATTCATCAACCGCTGGTCGTGCTGGCTGACGAACCCACCGGCAACCTGGATGCACGAAGCGGCCAGCTGATTCTGAACAAGTTGCATCAGTTGGTGAAAGAACAGAATAGCACCCTGCTCCTGGTTACTCACTCGCTGGAGGTTGCTAAAACTGCTGATCGTATCGTGACGCTCGAGGATGGCATACTGCAGGACCGCAACAGTGACTTTGCCTGGTAATTCCCTGCTTCACTTGAGTGCCTGGCGTTATGCACGCCAGCATCCCTGGCAAAGCTGGCTCAGTTTTCTCGGTATCGTGCTGGGCGTCATGATGGTCGTGGCCATTGATCTGGCCAACAACAGTGCCACCCGTTCTTTCTCCCTCGCCATTGAATCAGTCAATGGCAGTATCACCCATCAGATTGTCGGCACCGATCAGGGCGTGCCGGATGAAATATATACCCGATTGCGGACGGAGCTGGGTATTCGCCGCTCGGCACCGGCTATTTCTGGCACGCTGGAAATTGGGGGACAGTCATTCACACTGCTGGGACAGGATCTGTTCAGTGAATTAAGCCTGCAACGCCAGCGTGCCGGTTTCAGCAGTACCGGTATGGCGTTTGATCCAGCCATGTTTGATGTGCTGTCGACTGACAACACGATCATGATGAGTCAAAGTGCAGCGGCTCAGGCCGACTTTTCTCTGGATGATGAACTGCAGGCGACGCGACAGGCATCCCCGCTGGGCGCTGAATCAGTAGTCGAGCTTAAACTGGTGGCGACCCTGGCCAGTTCCGATCCAGTTGCCACCGAAGGCATCCTCTATACGGACATTGCCGTGGCACAGCGAGTACTGCAGCGCCAGAATTTCCTTGACAGCATTGACCTGATTCTTGATGAAGAAAACAGCAGACTTGTGGAGAACTGGTTGCCGCCAGGTTTGAGTCTGGTCAATGTCCAGACCCGGAATGATGCTTTGTCGCAAATGACCTCGGCTTTTCATATCAACCTGCTGGCCATGAGCCTGCTTTCCTTGCTGGTTGCCGCACTACTTATCTACAACACGGTAACGCTGTCGGTGCTGCGCCGGGAAAAGACACTGGGTATTTTCAGAGCACTGGGGGTTTCACGAGTTGAAATCTATAAACTGGTGCTGGCTGAAGCGGCTATCTATGGTGCCATTGCCAGCGCCTGCGGCGTGCTACTGGGCTATCTGCTGGGAATGGCCCTACTGGATCTGGTGACAGCCGCCATTCCCGATTTGAATTACCGGCTCAATGTCACCAGTTTTCTGGTGACACCTGGATCCTTGTTCCTGGGATTTTTCCTGGGTCTGGGAATTACCCTGCTATCAGCAGCACTACCCGCCTGGCGTGCTGCCCAGGCCAAACCCATTACCCTGCAGCAGCGTGCCGAGCATGATTACCACTGGCATAATTATCTTCCCTTATTGAGCTATGCAGGCCTGGCCTTGCTGCTCAGCGGCCAGCTTCTTCTGCAAAGCGGCTGGTGGGGTCTGGTAGGTGGCTTTCTGGCGCTCACCCTGTTTATTGCCGGTTTCTGCCTGCTGGTCCCGGTACTGATGTCCTGGTTCCTGAAACTCTTGCTCAGGGTTCTGGGATCTGGGCTTAGATTACCCGGCAGAATGAGCCTGCGTAATATTCACAATTCACTTCACCGCTGCGGGCTGGCGGTTGCCGCCCTATCAGTTGCCATTGCCGTCACGGTTGGCGTTGGTGTCATGGTAGACAGCTTTCGCAATACGGTCATTATCTGGCTGGACCAGAGTTTCCGTGGTGATATCGAAATAACTGGCGCCAATCTGGATCGGGACTTGCAGGATCGCCTGGCTCGCCTGCCGCAGTTGAGAACCATGTCAGGTTCCATCATCACTTCGGTGGAAAGTAACCTGGGGCAGGCCCGCCTGCATGCCAGTGAGCTGCCAGCAGACCAGGATTATTACCTCAAGCAGATCAGCGAGGTAGACCTTATCCGATTCAATGCCGGTGAAGGCCTGTTGATTTCCGAACCGCTGGCCTGGCTCAACGATGTCGAGGTAGGCGATAGCCTCAGTCTTTCTACCGCCCGCGGTTCCCAGTCTTTTCCGGTGCTCGGTATTTTTTATGATTACACCCCCAGTCAGGGCATGATAGGTATTCACCAGAACCTCTACCGCCAATGGTGGAACCCACGCAACCCGGGACGGATTACACTGTTCAGTGATGCCCCGCAGGACAGCCTGTTCAATGAGCTTGAAACACTACTTGCCGACCGACAGGATATTGCCATCTTACCCAATCAGGCCATCCGGGAGCTGACACTGTCCATCTTTGACCGTACCTTTGCCATCACCCAGGTCCTGCGTATCCTGGCCATCATTATTGCCTTTATCGGCGTATTCAGCGCCCTGATGGCGCTGCTGCTGGAACGGGCTCGCGAATTCGCTACCCTGCGTGCCTGTGGCATGACACCGGCTCAGATAATCCGCCTGATTCTGAGCCAGACGGCGGTAATGGGCCTGTTTGCCGGTTTGCTGGCACTGCCCCTGGGTCTCTTGATGTCGGATGTGCTGATCGATGTGATAAACCAGCGCTCCTTCGGCTGGAGCATGCAGCATTTCCTGCCTCTACGGGTTCTGATAGAAGCAGTATTACTGGCCTGCATCGCGGCCCTGCTGGCAGGCCTGTACCCGGCTCTGAAAAGCGCCCGCATCAGACCATCATTGGCACTGAGGGAAGAATGATGCGAGTGCTGCTGATCCTGCTACTGATACTGACAGCCTGTTCACCCCCCCCCCAAGGCAGCCCCACTGCCCGCTTCAATCTGGACGTGAGCAGTGCGCTGGGCGGCGAGAATACCCAGGGCTTCCTGCGGGCAGAGCAGGCACGGGACTTTCGTTTTCCCGAAGATCATGGCTTGCATCCGGGCTACCGCAATGAGTGGTGGTATCTGACCGGCAATCTGCATAATGAGGATGGCAGACGTTTTGGCTATCAGGCGACCTTTTTCAGTACGGCCTTGAGCGGAGAAACACTTAATAGCAGTGGCTGGCAAAGTCCGCGTATCTGGATGGCCCATGTGGCCCTCACTGATGTCGAAGCACAGACCCACATAGCGCTTGAGCGCTTTGCCCGGGAAAACCCTGGTCTGGCCGGTGCACAAATCAGCCCCTTCAAAGTCTGGCTGGAAAACTGGTCACTGCGTTCGGCAGACTCTAGGGGAGAGTTTTTTCCCTGGACTCTGGAGATCAATGATGAAGCCTTTTCTCTGGACCTGCGCCTGGAGCCACTTAAATCACCGGTTTTGCAGGGTGATGCGGGGCTCAGCCAGAAAAGTCCGCAGGCGGGGAATGCTTCCTATTATTACAGTCTCACACGGCTTCCCAGTAGCGGCACGCTGCAAATCGGCGAGGCCAGCTACACGGTCAGTGGAGAGAGCTGGCTGGATCGCGAATGGAGCACTTCTGCACTGGCAGCGGACCAGAGTGGCTGGGACTGGTTCTCCTTACAGTTCGATGATGGGCAGGAACTGATGTATTACCGCCTGCGGGATCAGGATGGGAATGCCCACCCCAACAGTGACGGTAACTGGACTGACCAGGAAGCACAGCAAAGGCGAATTCTTCCTGGTGAAATTGAACTGGAAGAACTGGCAAGCTGGCGCGCACCCAACGGGGTCGACTACACTACTGAATGGCAACTTGGCTATGCCGGTCAGCGCTGGCTTATCAGAGCCCTGCTGAAGGACCAGTTTATGGACCTGAGTGTTGCTTACTGGGAAGGTGCCGTGGAAATCCTGCATCCGGAGACCGGAGCCAGACTGGGACAGGGCTATCTGGAAATGGTTCGCAAGCCCTAGCCTGTCAGTCAAAACCAAGGCATGAATAAAAGTGATTCTCATTCCTACATTCGGTAGAATTCATACTTTTTACAGATTTTCTCTGTAGAATCGCACACTTATCGCGATTCAGAACCATACATAATCAGTACAGGAATCCCGCATGAAATTGCCGTTAAGGCTTGGTCTCGCATTGTCCGTTTCACTTGCAGTGAATGCGCAGGCCCAAACCAACAACCCGGAAATCCTCAAAGAATTTCGTGCCACTCGGGTGGATACGCCGCCTGTTCTGGACGGCCGTCTGGATGATGAAGTCTGGCAGCGTTCGGCTGTCATCGATGATTTTCATCAAATCAGACCCGGTGATGGCACCGAGCCTTCCGAGAAGACTGAAGTCTATATGGTCTATACAGAGGATGCGCTGTACATCGGCGCACGCATGTATGATTCAAATCCTGAACTGATAGCTGCTCCGGTAATCCGACATAATCAGGGTCTCCCAGGTGATGACCGTCTGGTAATCATTCTTGATCCATTCAATACACGACGGGTGGGTTATCGTTTTGAAACCAACCTGAATGCGGTTCGCCATGATGCCCTTTACCAGAACATCACCTCTTTCACAGGCGACTGGGTGGCGATCTGGGATGTGGCAGCCGACACCTTTGAAGAAGGCTGGATCGCCGAAGTTGAAATCCCCTTCAAGACTCTGCCCTTTGATCCAAATATCGATACCTGGGGTTTTAATTTCGGCCGTGGTATTCGCCGACGCGGCGAAGAGATGGCCTGGGTAAGTTATAACCGCAGCTATAATCCCAGTATTGTCGGCCTGGCTACTGGACTGGAAGGCATGAATCAGGGGCTTGGCCTGGATATTGTCCCCACATTCACCATGAATGAGAGACGCACTTTTAATCCGGGCGACAAGGAAAGCGATTTCGATCCTTCACTTGATGTGTTCTATCGACTGACACCTTCGCTGAATGCAGCGCTGACCGTTAATACCGATTTTTCCGCAGCTGATGTTGATAACCGGCAGGTCAACCTGACCCGTTTCAATTTATTTTTCCCGGAGCGTCGTGACTTCTTTCTAAATGATTCCGACCTGTTTCAATTTGGCAATATCAGTAATACCGGATCCCAAAACCAGGCAGGTTCCCGCGGCGCCCGCGAGAATGCCCGCCCCTATTTCTCCAGGACAATCGGCATCGGTTCCAGTGGTGAAGAGGTGGACTTGAAATATGGCGGCAGAATCAGTGGTCGTGTCGGACGCTGGAATATCGGCACACTTGCCGTGCGCCAGGATGCCTCAAACACGGTGGACACCTCCGACCTGTTTGTCGGTCGCTTCTCCGCGAATGTGCTGGATGAATCCACCCTCGGGTTTATTGTGACCGATGGTGATCCTCAATCCAATCTGGACAATACCGTTTACGGGGCCGATTTCAGATATCTGAATACTCAGCTTGCCAGCGGTCGCCAGGTTGAAGGTAATGTCTGGTATCAGCAGTCCGATACTCCCGGACTGGATGGTGATGATGCCTCCTGGGGGGTCAACATATCTTCTCCCAACAACAGCGGCCTGCGGGGTGAAATTGGCATCAAGGAAGTCCAGCAAAATTTTAATCCCGCCCTGGGCTTCGTCAATCGCAGCAATGTCAGGGATTATTCCGGCAGAGTCGGCTATACCCACTTTTACGGGAGTGAACTTTTTCAGCAGTCCTACAGCGGACTGGATGTCTTCAGGGGAGAGATTATTGATGGCGGCTTGCAGAGCGAGGTCCTTAAATTCCGCTTCCTGGAAATGGAAACCAACTCCAGAGACTCGTTTGACCTGGGTTATACACGCTATAAGGAAGTGGTTCGGGCTCCTTTCACAATTTACTCAGAACCCAGTCGTTCAGTCGCTATTCCTGTTGGTGATTATTCCTACCAGACCTATGACTTGAGTCTTGGAACGGGGAACCAGCGAGAGTTTTCCGCCAGCTTCAGATCTGAATTCGGCGATTTTTATGATGGCGATCAACTCGGTATCTTTACTTCTTTTAACTGGAACCAGTCAAAGTATTTTGCCATGGAGCTGAATTATGACTGGACCGACATCAGCCTGCCCCAGGGAGACTTCACTGCACGACTGACCAGCCTGAATACGCAGGTGGCATTTACCACCAATCTATACTGGATCAGCCTCTTACAGTACGACAATATCTCGGAAAATATGGGGCTGAATACGCGATTTCAATGGATTCCAGAAGCTGGCCAGGAAGCCTTGATCGTTTTGAATTACAACATGCAGGACAGAGATAAAGACAATACTTTCCATACTGCTCTGTCAGACCTTAGTGTCCGGTTTAGATATACTTTCCGGTATTAAGCCTGCTGTTAAACCCGAAACTGTTCGGAAGCCCTGGAATAATATTTTCGTTTAAAGGGTGGCAATAAAATAGGCAAGTGTCGAGATGACAGTGCCAATGACAGAATATTTGAGGACTTTCCTGAAGCGGAATTTGTTTGGCAACAGGAGCACAAATCCGGCCAGTGAAAAAATGGTCAGGATGATGGCGCTAATATCGATCAGGGCATTCCAGACAATATGGGTATAGCGTCCCTTGTGCAGGTCGTTTAACACAGCAACCAGACCGTAATCTGTGTTTTCTGCATAGACCTCGTTGAAGTCATGATCAAACTCAACGAGAGAGATCCGCCCCGGCGCATCGTAATTGATGGTCAGAAAAGGGTCGTCATATGTGACGGTGGCGAATTCAAGACGGATATTGAATTCAGCTTTCAGGTAGGCAGCCAGTTCGGGCGACTCGGCAATCATGCCTTCATCATTGCGTGGCAGTTCAGGCAGCGACTCAATGGTACGGCTTTCGTTGACAGGCTCACCGGTCATGAGCTCGGCATGATTGAGCGTGATGCCGGTAATTGAAAAGAAAACCAGAACGATGAGAAGCGCGATTGATAGGTAAACATGAACGGTTCGTGACCAGTTCACGAGAGTACGATTTATTGCCATAATGTCGCTTGGTTATTCCAGCTATTTAACTTTTAATTTAACGATCCAAGAAGAGCATGCAAAAAAATAAAAACTGTTCCCCTGTTCTCGCCCGTATCCCCTGTAAGAGCTTAAGCGGGGCATTATCCAGTATTTTGTGGCTGACTGCATCCTTTGTGCCTGCACTGGCAACAGCCCAGGATGTCAGCCGCCATTATGAAGAAGTACTGGGGACTTCGATGGATATCAGCATCTATATTGCTGATTCTAGGGGTGCTGATGCCGCCATCGATTCGGCTGTTGCTGAAATTGCCAGCCTGGAGCAAGCATTAAGCACCTACCGGGAAGACAGTGAGCTTATGCAGCTGAACCAAGCTCGCAGCACGGACTCCGCCTCGCAAGCCCTGGTAGATGTCATTACTGCCTGTGAGGAATGGGTCAATCGCAGTGAAGGGACCTTTTCCTGCCGACTGGGTCAGGTTATAGATTTCTGGGATGCCGCTGAAGAAGCCCAGCAGGTTCCCAACCGCAATGATGCCCTGGCGGTTGCCCGTGCTGCACGAATAGGTGAAATCAGTATTGCCGCTAACAGTATCAGTCTGGGTGAGGGTATTGAAATTGAGCCTTCAGGCCTGGCCAAGGGCTATATCATCGATAAGGGCATGGAAGTATTGCGGCGCGAACTGCCCCAGGCTTCCGCTATCAAACTGGACATCGGTGGAGACGCCGTCTACTGGGGAACGCCTCCCGGCGAGTCAGGCTGGGATGTTAAGATTGCCGATCCCGAAACTGTCTCTGACAATGACAATTTTATCAGCTCACTGTCACTGAACTCCAAGGCGATCGCCACCAGTGGACATGACAGCCGAACCCGCCAGATTCTGATGCGCCAGTTCAGCCATATCATCATCCCGCAAAGCGGCTGGCCGGTTTTCAATGGCATCTATACCGTGGTGATTGCCGATGACGCCATAACAGCAGATGCGGTTGCGACCAGTTTGTCGGTCCTGAACACGCAGGATGCACTGACCCTGGTCGAGTCCCTCCCCGGTATCGAAGCCCTGATGATTGATAAAAGCGGCTCACAGGTGATTTCATCTGGCTGGAACCAGTACCTCAGCGAGGAACTACAAAAGCTCAACGATGCCAATTTCAACCTGACGCTTGAGTATTCCGTGCCACCCCGCGAAGGCAATGGCACCTACCACCGCCCCTACGTTGCCATCTGGATCAGCGATATTGACGAAGTGGCCATCAAGAACCTGCTACTGCTGGGAACCGAAGAACGCTGGGCTGGTACCAATTCGCGCTGGTGGCGACGCGCAGGTCGACGCTCCACGTTGGAAAAAAACAATGTCACCCGACCCACCCGCGCACCCGGGGAATATACCCTGACCTGGGATGGTCGTGACGACAACGGCAATCTCCTGCAGCCGGGAACTTACCTGTTGCATGTCGAAGCATCACGTGAAGATGGCGGGCATAATCACCGCAGTGTCGAATTCACCATGAGTGAAGGCACTCAGTCGCTCGAACAGGAGCGTTTTGGCGAAGTCGGTGCTTTCAGTGTCAGCATTGAAATGAGTCTGCAGGACTAGCCTTTTTGTCTCCAAGCGCTTAAGGTTAGGACATGAAAAACATCTATCTCTGTCTGCGACGCTACCGGTCGACCTTTCTGATTACCGCAATACTTTTGCTTTCCCTGATCAATGCGCTCAGCGCACAGGAATTGCGTTATTCCAACAAGCCGGTGGTCTATGGCACTCAGTGGATGGCTGTCGCTGGCAAGCCTCTGGCAGCCTCTGCAGGCACCATGATGTTCAACAAGGGTGGCAATGCTGTTGATGCTGCTGCAGCCATGCTTGCTGCGTCCGCCACCATGTGGGACACCTTGGGCTGGGGTGGTGAAACCCAGGCTCTGATCCACAACCCCCATACCGGTGAAGTGATTGCGCTCAATGCCCTCGGTGTAGCGCCCAGTGGCGCTACCCCGGAGTATTTCAATAATTTCAATTATGAATATCCTCCCGACTATGGCCCGCTGGCGGCTGTGACACCCGGCACCCCGGCTGGATTGATGGTGATGCTGGCTGAATTTGGCACTCTCAGCCTGGCAGAGGTACTCGGCCCTTCCATTGATATGGCCGCCGGCTACCCCATTGAACGCAGCAAGGCCGAGCTTATCGAAAGCGAGAAAAACTTTTTACGCATATGGCCGGATACCGCCCGTGTCATGCTGCCCAATCTGGATCCGAGAAATCCACGAGCCTGGGCTGCACCACGACCCGGCGAACTTTTCGTGCAGGAAGATCTGCGCAATACCCTGTTAAAGCTGGTAGAGGCCGAGGCCGACGCACTGGCCGAAGGTGCCAGCCGCAAGGAGGCCATCATGGCCGCCTATGACCGTTTCTATCGCGGTGATATTGCTGAAGAAATCGTCAGGGCAAGTCAGGTAGCCGGCGGCCTCTTCACCATGGCTGATCTGGACAACTATCAGGTCTATCTGGAAAAACCGGTATCGACCACCTACAAGGATATGACCGTCTACAAACTCGATAGCTGGGTACAGGGTCCCGTGATGCTGCAAATGCTCAACATGCTGGAAGACATGGATCTCAAGAGCATGGGCTATAACAGTGCTGAATACATCCACACCCTGTATCAGGTCAGCAACCTGGCCTTTGCCGATCGGGATTTTTACTATGGCGACCCTTACTTTCCGCCTGATGAGCCACTGGAGGGTTTGTTATCCAAGGACTATGCCCGCACCCGTGCCGCATTAATCAATCCGGATCAGAATCAGACAGATATCGGCCCCGGTGACCCCTACCCCTTTCAGGGCGGCAGCAACCCCTATCAGGATATCCTGCAGCGCTGGCGACCCAATATTGCGCCCGGCTGGCAGGGCGCAGCTGTCGATACAGAACGCCAAGAAAGTAATGGTAATGTGGTCAGCATCATGAGCCATGACGAAGGATTCCACGCTGGCACCACTTCGATTCAGGCGGCTGACGCAGAAGGCTGGATGGTATCCATGACCCCCAGCGGTGCCTGGATGCCAGCTTTTATCGCCGGTTCGACCGGCATGAGCCTGTCACAGCGCATGCAGAGTTTTGAATTGGATGAAACACGCAACCCATTCAATCTGATGGAGCCTGGCAAACGTCCACGCGCGACGCTATCTCCCAGCATCGCTACCCAGAATGGCAAGCCCCTGATGGCTTTTTCCGTGCAGGGTGGTGACGGGCAGGACCAGTGGTTGCTGCAGTTTTTCCTCAATATTGTCGAGTTTGGCATGGATGTACAGCAGGCCACTGAAGCGGCCAATATCGAGAGCTATCAGATGCACTCTTCTTTCGGCAGGCATTACAGCCAGCCGGGCCGCCTGATACTGCGCTCCGATATGGACACCCTGGTGCTGCGCCAGTTGATCCGCAAGGGTTACCAGCTCGAGTTCCGCGAAAAAACATCGGGCCCGATCACCGCCATCCTGCTCAATCAGGAACAGGGCACCATGATGGGTGGTGCCAGTGATTTCGGCGATGACACCGCCATCGGTTTTTAATACATCATTCTTTCTAATACACGCTTATGCCATCTGATCTTTCCCTTCTGTTTCAACCCTTTGTCAGTGAAAAACTGCAGCTGGACAATCGGCTCTTGATGGCGCCCATGACGCGCACCCAATCACCGGGAGGTATTCCAGGACCCGATGTCGCAGCCTATTACCGGCGCCGGGCGGAGGGAGAAATAGGCCTGATCATTACCGAGGGGACGTCCATTGGACATCCGGTGGCAAGCGGCGACAGCAACATACCCTGCTTTCATGGTGAAGAAGCACTGGCCGCCTGGCAACATGTGGTCAATGAAGTTCATGCCGCTGGCGGTAAAATTGCGCCGCAGCTCTGGCATCAGGGAGCCATGCGAACCACGCAAAAAGCATTGCACCCTGAACTTCCTTCAATTGGACCATCCGAAATCAATCCTTACGGCGAAGACACGCCTGTTCGCAGCATGACCCAGCAGGACATCGACGATTGTATCGGTGCTTTTGCCCAGGCTGCCGCAGACGCCAAACGCCTGAATTTCGATGCCCTGGAAATTCATGGCGCCCATGGCTATCTGCCCGACCAGTTTATGTGGCCCAAGCTCAACCAGCGCAATGATGGCTATGGTGGTTCCATTGAGGCGCGTGCGCGCTTTGCTGCCGAAACGGTGGCAGCAGTTCGCCAGGCGGTGGGGCCGGACTATCCGATCATCTATCGTTTTTCACAATTCAAGATTGCCAACTACGAGGATAAAATTGCCACCAGCCCGCAGGAACTGGAACAGATTCTTCAGCCACTGGTCGATGCTGGCGTCGATATTTTTCATGCCAGCCAGCGTCGCTTCTGGGATGCTGAATTTGAAGGCTCTACGCTGAACCTGGCAGGGTGGACGAAAAAACTCAGTGGCAAACCGGTGATCACCGTCGGCAGCGTCGGACTGGATACCGATTTTATTTCCAGCTTCGCCGGTGAAGATGCCCATAGTGGTGGCCTGGATGAATTACTGGAACGTCTGGCGCAGGAGGAGTTTGACCTGGTGGCGGTAGGACGTGCCCTTATCAGTGACGCGCATTGGGCGCAAAAAATTCACCAGCAGCATGAACAGGACATCATTCCTTTCTCACGCGAAGACCTTGGCAGACTGACCTGAGGGCCTGACTCAGCGCTGCCTCAGAGCCTGCCGGCGCAGGCAGTACTTGTGAATTTCTTCAATCAGCAGGAGACACAGGGCGATGCCTGCCAGCACCAGCCACTCGCTGAGCCTGATCGGGCTCAATGCCAGTACCGTATTCAGCCCTGGCAAATACAAGGCCCCGATGTGTATCAACTGGGCAAGAGGCACCGCCAGGATCAGAAAGGGGTTTGCAAAGAAACGGATTTGAAACAGTGAGCGTGTTTCCGAGCGACTGCTCAGCGCATGAATGTTGCCAAACAGTACCATCAGCATCAGTGTCAGATTTCTGGCATAGGCAATATCACTGCCATTTTCAATTAACCAGGCATAGACTGCAAAGGCCAGCAAACCCATCACCGTGCCTGTGATCAGCACATGCTGAATGATACGGTTTTCAAATATCGGTTCCTGGGGGCTGCGTGGCGGCTTGTCCAGTTCACCGCCCTCTCCGGGTTCGAAGGCCAGTGCCACATCCTGCAAGCCGTTGGCGATGAGATTCAGCCAGAGCAGCTGAACCGCAATCAGCGGCATCGGATAGCCCGCCAGTGCCGTGCAGAAAAACAGCAGAAGCGCAGAAAACCCGGTGGCAATCAGCAGGGCAATGACCTTACGGATATTGTTGTAAACAATACGCCCCTGCTCAATACCGTCCACAATGGATGCAAAATTGTCGTCGGTGATGATGAGGTCTGCTGTTTCCCTGGCGACATCAGTTCCCCGTTTCCCCATTGCCACGCCAGCGTGGGCATGGCGCATCGCAGGCGCATCATTAACACCATCTCCGGTTACTGCCACAAAATGACCAGCGCGCATCAGGCGGTCGACGATCAGCTCTTTCTGGGTAGGCTCAATACGCGCAAAAACCCTGCCATTCAGAATCAGCTCATCCAGCGCCTGATCGCTTTGCGCCAGGGCTTGGCGAATCATTTCACTGCTGACCACCTCGACATCTTCTGAGCACAAATTCAGCTCCAGCGCGATGGCCTTGGCGGTGGCCGGGTGATCCCCGGTAATCATGGCGACCTGAATACCACCAGCATGACAACGACTGATGGCCTGCCGGGCTTCCGGACGCACCGGGTCAATCATGGCGACCATGCCCAGAAAGGTCATGCCCTGCGGCGTGGCAATACTGCCATGCGGGTGATTCTGCCGCCAGGCAAGAGCAATAATGCGATATCCACTGGTCGCCAGCGCTTCAAACTGATCTGTCAGCAAGTCCCGATCTATGGCTTTTACTTCTCCCTGACAGAGCATGTATTCACTCATGCCGAGAATTTTTTCGGGGCTGCCTTTAACAAACAGGGCTGAGCCAGCTGGCCACTGATTCAGGCTGCAGGAATAGGCCCGTTCAGATTCATAAGGCACTGTATCTAGCTGGGCATATTGCTGACGCGCGCCAGACAGGGATAGTCCCAGTTTTTTGGCTAGCACCAGAAAAGCGACATCGACAATATCCCCTTCACCAGCCCACTCTACGCCCGAATAATCCAGATGACTCTCGTTGGCCAGTAGCCCCGCCAGACATAGCGTTTCCAGTGCCTGACTATCGGCTCCGCTGATCGAGCCGCCGGGGGACACCCCCTCACCAGTGACCTGATATTCCCTGCCATCCGGTAGGCTTACCTGACGGACCGTCAGTTCGTTCACCGTCAGAGTGCCGGTCTTGTCGGAACAAATAAAGGTGCAGGATCCCAGTGCCTCGACGGCCACCAGTTTACGAATAATGACATGCTGCCTGGCCATGCGACGCATGCCGATGGCCAGCGCCACGGTCAATGCTGCCGGTAAGCCTTCCGGAATGGTCGACACGGCAAGTCCAATACTCATCATGATCATGCCCTGCAGATCATAGCCACGCAGGATCATGATGGCGACCAACAGCAGTATGCCCAGCAGGATGGCGCCAGCGACCTGATAGGTAAAACGTTCAATCCTGATCATCAGGGGGGGCCTGACTGAATCCCCCAGCGTCACATGTTGTGCGATTAGTCCAATCTGGGTTTGCAGGGCTGTATGCGTCACCAGACCCTGCCCGCGACCCCGGGTTACAATAGTCCCAGCAAAACAGTAGTTGCTGCGTTCCGCCAATGGCGCATCCACGGCAACATCCACACTGGCATTTTTAGGAACTGCCAGGGATTCACCGGTCAACAGCGACTCATCCAGTGCCAGATCCCTGCTATCCAGCAACCGGATATCCGCCGGAATTTTATCGCCGGAGGCCAGCCGTACCAGATCACCAGGCACCAGTTGTTCAATCTTGATTTTCTGCCGCACACCATCCCGAATAACCTGGGCATCCCCCTTGACCATGTTACGCAGTGCTGCTGCAGCTCGCTGTGCAGAGAATTCCTGCACCGTGCCGATCGCTGCATTGAGCAGGAGTACCGCAAAAATAAACAGCGCGTTGGCTCGCTGTCCAAGCGCCAAAGAAGCAATGGCGGCTATCAACAGAATGTAAATGAAGGGGCTGCGGAACTGTCGCAGAAAAATACTGAGCACACCCGGCTCTTTGGGTTCGGGCAATTGATTGGGGCCATACTCAAGCAGCAACTTCTGCGCCTGCTGCTGACTCAAGCCCTGCGGAGAATGCTGCTCTTCACTCATTCAGCTGATGACAGGAGGCCTTCCTGTTCAAGCCATTGCTGCAACTGCGCCAGTGGTAGGGCACCACTGATACGGGCATGTTCCCTGCCTTTTTTGAAGGCAATCAGCGTGGGTATTGAACGAATCCCCCACTGGGCACCCAGTTGCTGATTGGCTTCGGTATCGAGTTTGGCGAACTGCAGTGCCGGTTCAAACTTCTGCGCAGCTGCCGCAAAGATTGGCGAGAAACTTCTACAGGGTCCGCACCAGGACGCCCAGCAATCCACCAGCACAGGAATATCGTTATTGGCCAGCAGCTTACCGACATTGTGTTCATTCAACTCAAAGGGCTGCCCCTGAAACAACACTTCCTTACAGGCTCCGCAGCGGGCCTTGTCCTTGAGTCGCTCCCGTGGAATACGGTTGGTCTTCAGGCAACTTGGGCAGGGGACATTCATTACGCTCATGCAAGTACCTTCTTCTATAGAAAACGGCAGCCTTTTTTCGGCGCATTGCTTTCGACATATCGCAACTTCGATCTGGCCTTGCCACGCCGGACACCCATGCTGAATCGCCGGTCCTCTCGCGCTTGCTGATTCTTTGCAGGTGTTTTAACGGTGTTATTCGACATAAGGCCTCCTCGTGCTTACTATGAGGCCTCGACCTCACAATTTCCAGCCAGAATCCGCCAAATATTATGAAGATTGATCTCAGGCATGGCACAGGCTTTCAATCATTCATATACTTGAGCTCACAAAACCAATAACACTATCCACTCCCATGGGAGGTCCTATGAAACGCAGCACTCTATTTATCAGCCTTATCGCGGCCACATTCAGTTCAGCTGTTTTGGCTCAGCAACAGGCAGCCGACCCGCTTCGCACTCCCGGCGTGCAGGCTGCCAATGACCCGAACCGGACAGCTTTTGTTATGGCAAACTGTACGGACCCTTTTATTCCACAACCCGGCTCGGGTGGTGGCGGGGCTCGTCCTCCTGAAGAATCAGTCCCCTATGAGATACACGGCATTGAGGACGTGGTAGCTAACGGTGCCCGTTGGCGCAGCCTGTGGATTGAAACCGGCAACAATGCCGACAGCCCGATAGGCGTATCGGATGGCGTTATCGTCGCCCAGAATGACAAGAGCCAGATTCTTAAAGTCCGCGTCGATGGCAAGGTCGAATTGCTGGCCACCGACACCTATACCGGCGGCGCCCTGGCAATGAACCCAAATGGCGAGCTGTTTATCGGAGAACGCGCACTCAACCGTGGCGTGTGGCGGGTATCGCCACGTGAATTATTTGCCAATACCATGAATGGAGAACCACTCGAATGCCTGACGACCGGGGTTCTCAATGACATGGTGCCTGACAGCAAGGGCGGTTTTTACATGACCATGGGCGGGCAGTATTACATCAGCCCCGAAGGTGAAGTCAGCGGCCCCTATGGCGTCAATCAGGGTAATGGCCTGGCACTCAGTGCTGATGGCAGAACACTTTATGTCACGGGCCGCCTGCCCGATATGGAGCCTCCACGTAACCTTCGTATACCGCAGGGAGCTCCCGAACCGACTCGTGGCGTGATTGCCTATGATGTGCAGGCTGATGGCTCGCTGCGCAATGAAAGACAGTTTGCCTGGGCGGGTGGTGACGGTATGGATATTGATGCCGAGGGCAGACTCTATGTCACCGGTGATGGTGGCTGCTGGGTAATAAGCCCTGAGGGTGAGCTTATTGGCTTTATTCAGTCACCGCGACGGCTGATCTCTGTTGCCTTTGGTGGGCACGACAATAAAACCCTGTTTGGCATTGCCATCCGTAATGTCGAAATTTTCATGATGGATATGCTGACGCCTGGCATGCAGCGCGTCTGGGATTAGGGAGTACTATGCAAACACTGTTTTTCAACAACGGCGATCACATGCCCAGTCTCGGACTGGGAACCTGGCAACTGTCCCCGGAAGATTGCAGCAGCATCATTCCGGAGGCGCTGAAACGAGGATATCGCCATCTCGATTGCGCGGCCATCTACGGTAACGAGAGGGAAATTGGTGATGCCCTGTATACCTGTTTCAACCAGGACTTGGTCAACCGTAAGGATCTGTGGATCACCTCAAAATTGTGGAACAACGCCCATATTCCTGAAGATGTCGCACCGGCACTGAAAAAAACCCTGAGTGATTTGCAGCTCGATTACCTTGATCTCTACCTGATTCACTGGCCCGTCGTGGTTAAACCCGATGTCGGTTTTCCGCAAAAGGATGAGGACTATCTGAGCCTGCGCGAAGTGCCGATCAATGAAACCTGGGAAGCCATGGAAAACTGTGTTGACGCCGGCTTGATTAAACACATCGGCGTCGCCAATTTTAGCGCAAGCAAACTTGCAGATCTGCTCGGCAACTGCCGTATCAAACCCGAAGTCAATCAGGTGGAGTTACATCCCCTGCTGCAACAAGCGCAGTTGAAAACCTACTGTGATGAAAACCGGATTCATCTGACCGCCTACTCTCCTCTGGGTTCTGGCAAAAGACCGGATAATTTTCGCAGTGACGAAGCCATAGTGGCGCCGCTGGAATTACCGGCAATACTTAAGATCGCTGCTGCCCATAAGCGCAGTCCGGCACAAATTCTGCTGGCCTGGGGTATCCAGCGAGGTACGGCCGTTATTCCCAAAACGGCCAACCCGGCCCGCCTGGATGAGAATCTGGCTGCAGCCAAAATAAGCCTCAGCGAGGAGGAAATGCAGCAGATTGCCAAACTGGACAGGCATTATCGCCTGCTGGATGGCTCCTTCTGGGGAGGCCCCTACACGCCTTCGAACCTCTGGGATGAGTAAAGTCCAAACACCCTAAACCAACAAGCATAAAACGATTAATAAAAGGATGGCTCATATGACTAAAGCAATCTCAATTCAACTGCATGCTGCCCTGTTAGGCATGCTGCTGTGTCTGTTTCCTGTTCTGTCGCAGGCCCAACTGGCCGAACCCAATGACAAGGGCGTTTACATGGGACATCTGCATTACCAGACTTCAGATGTGGAAGCCATGAACGATTTCTGGGTGCGTTTTGGTGCCGAAGCATTCAATAACAACGGTATCGACATGTTCAGTATCCCTGGCGTCTATATTCTGATCCGTGAAGGTGAGCCGAGTGCTCCCAGTACCGAAACCATCATCAATCATATCGGCTTCAATGTGCCGGATGCCGATGTGGCCTTTGCCCGCTTGCAGGCCGCCGGTGTAGATGTTGAGCGCGGTGGCTTTTCCCGCCAGCTGTGGGTAAATACCCCGGATGGTGGCCGCATTGAAATTCTGGCCGACGAAAACCTTGATGTCCCCTTGAAGTTTCATCATATCCACTGGTTCATCCCGGACTACGCTGCCATTCAGGCCTGGTATTCCGAAATCTTTAATGCCGTACCCGGTATGCGTGGGCAATTCCAGGCAGGCGATATTCCCGGCGCAAACCTGACCTATCAGGACGGCCAGGGCGACTTTGGCCCCACCCAGGGAACCTTACTGGATCACATTGGTATTGGCGTCACAGACATTCAAGCCACCATGGCAGATCTAGAAGCAGCGGGCATCGAAGTGGAAGGATACCGAACGCTCCCTAATGGTGTATCGATTGCCTTTTTTACCGATCCCTGGGGCACCTATGTGGAATTGACGGAAGGAATTTGAGCTAAAACCGCTTCAGTCTTCTGTCGGAGAGGTTTTCCATTCACGACGGTTAATGGCATACGCATTTAGCTTGCCGATAAAGGGCAGCAGCAAGATACCAGGTAGCCTCGCTACCTGGTTTTCTTTCTGATAATCATCAATACCAATCTGCATATTTTCGTGCCCATCGCGCGGCTGCGCTATGTAGGTGCCAAACAGGCGGTCCCACAATGACAGATTAAAGCCAAAGTTACTGTTGGCTTCATCATGGTAAATGGAATGATGCACCCGGTGCATATCAGGCGTAACGATAAAAAGTCGTAGCCCCCTGTCCAAGCTGCTCGGCAACTTCAGGTTGCTATGATTGAACATGGCCAGCGCGTTGAGCAGTACTTCAAACACGATAACGGCAAGAAGCGGCGGACCGATCAGCACCACGGCAGCAAACTTGACCAGCATGGACAGCACTATTTCCAAGGGATGAAACCGGGTTCCGGTTGTTACATCATAATCCAGGTCAGCATGATGAACGCGGTGAACACGCCAGAAAAGCGGTACTGCATGCACCATGACATGCTGCAGGTAAATCACAAAGTCCAGTATCACAAGACTTGCAAAGAGTGTGAATGCCAAGGGAAGCTGGTAATAATTAAACAGTCCCCAGCCACTGTCATTCACAAAAAGCGTCAACCCGACCAAGGCTGCCGGAAATAAAAGTCTCAGGATCAATGTATTGAGAACCACCAGTGCAAGGTTATTTCGCCAGCGAAGAAATTTACTGATTTTCGGGGCCCGTCTGGGAAAACCCAGTTCAAGCAGAGCCATCAACAACAGTATGCCGAAAAAAAATCCCAGCCGTATCGAGGCTTCGTTATTAATAATCACAGCTTCCACGCGCATGCAATCCTGTGTGACAGTACAGTGACTATGCTATGCTTTTCTGCCTGGATTAAGCAACGCAGAGGGACCCCCCCCATGAGCATCATGCAGGTCTTTGATGAAAAAGGTCAGGCCTTGTCTGCCCCCTTGAGAGATGATCAGCAAATCAGTGCCGATCTGGCTGATATTGGCATTCGCCTAGAGCATTGGGATACTCCACGGCAGTTTCAGCATGGCGCAGAGCATGAAGACATTCTGTCGGCCTATCAGGATTACATCGAACAACTGAATTCAGAATACGGATTCGAGTTTGTCGATGTTTCCGCGTTGTGGCCTGAGCACCCCAAGAAAAAGGAAATACGCCAGCAGTTCATCTCCGAACACACTCATCTGGATGATGAAGTCCGCTTTTTTGTCAATGGTCAGGGTCTGTTTTACTTCCATATCGGGAATAAGATCTATCTGGTACTTTGCCAGCAGGGAGACTTGATTTCAGTACCTTCCAAAACCACCCACTGGTTTGATATGGGTGAGAATCCTAACTTTACCCTGATCCGTTTTTTCCCGACCAGGGACGGCTGGGTAGCTGAAAATTCAGGGAGCGATATTGCAACACGCCTGCCGGACATGGACCTGTTTATCCAATCACTGTAAGACAGATTATCAAGAACGGAGAAAACAATGTCGGACAAACCCCTAAGTGGCAAAACCGCGCTGGTCAGCGGATCAGCTCGCAATATTGGCCGGGCCATTGCACTGGAATTTGCTGAGGCCGGAGCCAATATTGTCATCAATGCGTTACAGGACAGTGAAGCTGCTGAAGCGGTTGCCGAAGAAGTGCGTGAGCTCGGTTCTGAAGCCATGGTCCAGCTTGCAGACGTAAGGGATCGTACTGCTGTAGAGCAGATGGTCAATGCCGCCAGACAAAAATTCGGGGCTCTGGATATTCTGGTTGCCAATGCCTCGGCACGTGGGCAGATTGATTTTCTGGACATGAGCTATGAGACCTGGCGCCGCACCATCGACATTACCTTGGATGGTACTTTTCATCTGGCGCAGTGTACCCTGCCAGACATGATAGACCGGGGCTGGGGACGTATCATCACGCTGGGTGGCTTTGCCTGGCATCTGGGCTACAAGCGACGTGCTGCCAATCTGGCCGGCAAAGCCGGTGTGGTAGGATTAACACGGGCACTTGCAGCTGAATTTGGCGACCGTGGCATTACCACCAATAATATTTCACCGGGCATGATTGAAACCGTTCGCCCTGCTTCTGCCGGAGCCATGCCGGATGCGGGTGCCACACCGGTACCCCGCCTGGGAACCCCTGCAGAAATCGCTTCGGCAGCAATGTTTCTCGCACATCCGAAACAGGCCTTTGTGAATGGGCAGATCATTCATGTCAATGGTGGTCTTTACTACGGAACTTGATCGTCAGGTAGCGGTGATACTGAGCAATTGTTCATAATCACTAAGTCCCTGGAAAATCTTGGCAATACCATCCTGTCTTAGCGTTCGCATGCCATCGCGGCTTGCCTGCTGCTTGATTTCCGCCAGCGGTGCCTTGCGATAAATCATGGCCTGCAGCTCCGGGGTTCCAACCAGCACTTCATGTACTCCGACTCGGCCACGATAACCGGTATCGCCACACTCAGGACACCCCTTGGCTCGATAAAGTTCTACTGCATCAGGGTCTACACCCAGTTCCGGGAAGGCTTCTTCACCGTAGAGGCCAATCAGATGATCAATCTCTTTTGCTTCGGGCACATAGGCTTCCTTGCAGTTTTTACAAAGGGTACGCATCAATCGCTGTGCAAGAATCCCCAACAAGGCATCCGAGAAATTGACCGGATCAAGCCCCAGGTCCAGTAAACGGGTTATCGTTTCAGGTGCTGAATTGGTATGCAGGG
>CAZSHI010000019.1:40777-42205 GCA_964606735.1 uncultured Enterobacteriaceae bacterium | reverse complement strand
GTCCCTAACAAATAATTCGTCGACAAAAACCGGCTGGCCAGTAGCATCGAATACCGAGTTGCCATTGGCATCCACGGCCTGCTCCAGGATATACGCCTGTTCAGATGTTGTGTCAAAGAAAGGGTTCCCAGTTGCATCGAGAAAAATACTCCCATCGGCATTTCTTAAGAGCTGGGTATATTGTTTCTGATAGTCTGCCGCAAAGGTGCTTCTGGGTCCCAGTGTATTTGCCCTATAGCCCCTGACAGTCCTGAGTCCGCCTGCATAAAAATTTCTGAAAAAGGGTAAGCGTTCCGAACTGCCATAAGCATCACCATAGCCAAGATTTATATCAAAATGCAGGTTCCAGGCATTCGAAAAGAAAGGAATAAACCTGTTCAGGGGAATATAGTTTTCCGCAAAAAACTGCATGCGGTAAAAGGACATATCGCTGCCCGGCAAAGCCAGCTGAACTGATAATTCCTGTGAATTACCACCTCTTGGAAAGATACCTGGCTGTATCAGGTTATTGCGACTCCAACTCACTGTTAGTGTCAGATCATTAAACTTGTCACCTTCTATATCGATAAAACCGGGGTCAAAGGTCTGGAAAGCCGTATTAGGCAAATTGCTCAAGGGTGCGATCACCGCATCCGATATGGGATAAACGATACTGGTAATCGGATCCACGAATTCTTCAGAACGCACCGGTGACACAATATAATTAGTAATGGCTGGATCAAGCCTTGGGCTACCTAGAATTTCCTGGACCGGGCCAAAGCCTGTGTCGATTTCAGTGTTGGTAAAACCCAATGAAAAACTCAGGTTCTGGATTTCATTGATGGGATAACCAAATCCGACATTCACACCAAACTGGTTGGTGCTGTAGCTCGTCAGATTCAATTCAGCATAATCCGATTTGCTGTAGGAAATACCAAAGCTGCGACTAACACCATCCACTGTGTAATAGGGATCCGTGAAGTTGAAATTGTAATTGGTTGCAAATTGGCTGGTATTTACCCCAATTCCCACTGTATTCCCGGTTCCCAGAAAATTGTTTTCCTGGATATTGGCACTCAGGGTCAACCCTTGGACTTGGGCATAGCCCACAGCAAAGTTGATGGAACCGGAAGACTGCTCTTCCACCATATAATTAACATCAATCTGATCCGTGATACCACCCACCTCATTGGTTTCATAGTCTACAGAGGAAAAGAAGCCCAGCCTTTCCAACCGGATCTTGGATTGTTCGAGCGCAGCAACGGAAGCAGGCGCTCCTTCCATCTGGCGCATCTCCTGACGTAAAACTTCATCGATCGTCAAGCGATTGCCCGAGAAACTAATACGGTTAACGTAAGTTCGGTTACCTGGCAACACAAAGAAAGTCACATCGACCGTACCGTTTTCCTCATCGATGATGGGAACTCCATTAACCTCGGCAAAGAAATA
>CAZSHI010000019.1:0-40677 GCA_964606735.1 uncultured Enterobacteriaceae bacterium | reverse complement strand
TTGACATAACCCTGGTCACGATAGAAGGACTCCAGATTTTCCAGATCGCCGGTTATCTGCTCACGGGAATAACGATCATCTCCCAAAAAAAAGGAGGTGAAATGAGATTCCCTTAACTCAAACAGTTCCAGCAACTCTTCATCACTAAAAGCCTGATTGCCGACAATGTTGATATGAACGATTTTGGAGGGGTCACCTTCTGTAATATTGATTTGGACAGCAACCCGGTTTCGCTCCAGTTCTTGCACATCTATATCTACTAGAGCTCCATATAGCCCCTGGGAAACGTACTGGGATTCAAGCGCAATCTGCATATTTTCTAGCACAGAAGGATTAAACAGCTCCCCCACTGCGAGACCCACTGAAACCAGGTTTTCCATCAACACTTCTTCAGGAATCGTATCGTTCCCTTCAAGGTCGACACTGGCAATGGAAGGTCGTTCTTCGACACTGATAATAAGCTCCTGGTTATCACCCTGGGAAACTTCAACACCATCAAAAAAGCCGGTTGCCATCAGGTCACGAATAATATTGGCCAGATCGGCCTGGCCGATTTCATCCCCAATATTGACATTAATCAGGCTGAAAATAGTGGTCGAAGATACCCGTTGCAGGTTCTCCAGATATATTTCAGAAACCGTAAAACTCTGGGCCAATGTTATTGCTGGAATTGGAAGCAGCAATACACAAGAAAACAGAATTCGCGCTATAGATTTTGACATGATTGACTAACTACAGAAGCCTTTAGAGTAAACGGTTTATATCATTGTAAAAGGCAATAAACATGATAGAAACAATGATAAAGATACCCAGCTGCATCCCCATTGCCTGCACCTTTTCCGGCACTGGACGTCGTATGACAGCTTCGATTAAGTAATACAGTAAGTGCCCCCCATCAAGCACCGGAATGGGTAATAAATTCAATATCCCCAGACTGATACTCAGTACCGCAAGAAAACTTAGATAGTATTCCAGGCCAAAAGTTGCAGTCTGCCCGGCAACTTGGGCAATAGTTATTGGTCCGCTAAGATTTTCTACTGAAATCAACCCAACAATCATCTTTTTGATGGAGTCGATGATAAACAGGCCGTTATTCCAGGTCTCTGTGAAAGCATATGGAATGGCAGCCAGTGCTGAATATCGCACCGATCGGTTCATCTCCGGCGGCAGGCTGGGCATCTGCTCAGGAGGCTCGACGCCGGCACCGATATAACCACTTTGCTCACCGTTATTGTCGATGCTCAGTTCAGGACGAATGGACAGATTGAGTATCTCCCCTGCCCGGCTGACACTTATCTGCATTAGCTGCTCGGGGTTTTGTCGAATAATTTCTACCCATTCCAGCCAGCCATTGACCGGATTGTTATCCACGCTGAGAATTTCATCGCCTGCCTGTAAACCGGCAGCCTCAGCACGACTTTGTGGCACTACCTGACCGATAATCGCAGGAATATCCAGGCGCCAGGGTCTGATACCCAGTGCAGAAAGCACATCGGGCTCAGCCTGGTCAACAAGCCAGCGATCAATTCTGATAGTCGTACTCTGTATCAGGTCACTGCCTTCAAGCTGATAACCCAGATTGAGGACACCGCTTTCACCCAGACGCTCAAGCAAGCCGACACGAACTTCTTGCCAGGTGTTGGTTGCCTCACCATCCACACTGACAATCTCCGCACCACGCAGCAGACCAGCCTGCTGAGCTGGTGAATCTGCATCCAGCCCGCCTATCACTGGTGCGACACCGGTCACCCCAGTCATAAACATCAACCAGTACAGGAATATTGCCAGAAAAATATTCGCCAATGGGCCAGCGGCTACCACTGCAGTCTTTTGCGACAGTGGTTTGTAATTAAAGGCATAGGGCTTTTCGCTATCGGGAATTTCTGTTTCACGTTCACCGAACATTTTGACGTAACCACCCAGGGGTAAATAGGCAATGCGGTATTCGGTATCGCCACGCCACCAGCTTAAAATAGGCTTGCCAAAGCCAATGGAAAAACACTCGATTTTGACACCGCAGTGTCTGGCTACCCAGTAATGACCAAATTCGTGAATCGTTACCAATATGCCCAGGGTAAGTAGCAAGGCAAGTATGTTGATTGATATGGCTTGTATAGTTTCCATTTCGTAGTTTGTGCTTTATTGACGGGCAATGGCTTTTTATTGACAGTTCGAAATCAAATGCCGGGTCAAATTCCTGGCTTCGAGATCGGCCTCCAGAACTTCCTCGATACTGTCTGCACGCCTGCATTCCTGCTGATTCAGTGCTCGCTCTATGATAACAGGAATTTGGGTGAAACTGAGCGTATTGGTCAAGAATGCCGCAACCGCAATTTCGTTAGCCGCATTGAGTATGACCGGCGCTGTACCGCCTGCTTTGACCGCTTCCTGACCCAGTAGAATGGCTGGAAAACGCTGCTTATCTACAGCGCTAAAGTCTAGTGACGATAACTCTTTTAAATCAAGAGCTTGGACGCCAGACTTAATGCGGTTTGGCCAGGCCATTGCATGGGCAATTGGCGTACGCATGTCGGGGTTCCCCATCTGAGCCAGCACTGAACCATCCCGGTAGTGGACCATAGAGTGAACGATGCTTTGGGGGTGTATCAGTACCTCAATTCTGGCCGGTTCCAGATCGAACAGGATACTGGCCTCGATAAATTCCAGAGCCTTGTTCATGAGAGTAGCAGAATCCACTGATATTTTAGGCCCCATCCGCCAGTTGGGGTGCTCACAAGCCTGTGCAGGTGTCACCCGGGCAAGCTCTTCCGCTTTGCTGGTCAGGAAAGGTCCGCCTGAGGCTGTCAGGACAATTTTATCCACGCCCTGCTTATTTTTATCCTCGAAACGGGCATTCGCTCCGATCGGTAGACACTGAAAAATCGCATTATGCTCGCTGTCGATTGGCAGGAGCAGTGCACCAGCTCGCTTGACGGTCTCCATGAATAGAGGACCGGCCATAACAAGGGCTTCCTTATTGGCCAGTAAGACACGTTTGCCTGCCTGGGCAGCCCTGAGAGTTGGCATCAAGCCAACACCGCCGACAATGGCGGCCATCACAATGTCACAATTGTCGTGGGCAGCTATTTCCAACAGGGCTTTTTCCCCGGACAGGACATGAGTGCGCGAGCCCCCCCGGGAAAGTAAATCCTGTAATGCTTTGGCTGCTGCCGGATCAACCATGACTGCATAGGACGGACAAAATCGCTGACACTGTTCAAACATGAGCTCTAGTTTCGTGTTGGCGCTCAAAGCAAAGACACGATAACTATCCGGGTTTTCGGCAATGACTTTTAAGGTATTCAGGCCTATTGAGCCAGTTGAGCCAAGTATGGTGACCTGTTGTTGCTGAGCGTCTGACATATGCCTGTTAGAGGAAAAAAACAGTGGATAAGAGATACACCGGTGTTGCTGCCATGACCCCATCGATACGGTCTAGGATACCACCATGTCCCGGCAGGATATGTCCGCTATCTTTCACATCACGTACTCTTTTGAGCATACTCTCGAAAAGATCGCCGGTAACACTGAAAATGCTCACCAGTAAGGGGCAGCTAAGCGCAAAGTACAATGGAAAAGGCTCCTCCATTAATAGGTGGAACAGGTAACTGTAAAACAGTGAGATAAGTGTGCAACTGAGGAAGCCACCTAGCACGCCCTCCCAGGTTTTATTTGGACTGACACTGGCAGCTAGTTTATGTCGACCAAAGGATTTACCGGCAAAATAAGCGCCTGTATCAGCAGCGCCGACAAACAAAAACAGCCCCAGAAAGCTGTACGCAAAATAGTCGCTGTTATAGAGATACAGCAAAGCATACGAAGTGGGATAAATAACAATCAGCCCGACCACCAGCAATAGCAGCTTCCTGTCCCAGATTCTGCTTGAATGGGGATATGTCAGGATGCAGACAAAAGCCAGGAACCAAAAACAGATACTGAAGATAAGTACCGAGATAAGCGCATCTGGAAACTCGCTCTCAGCAAGAACGAGAATGCAAAAAAATAAAAGACCGTAGCTTATGCGTGCAGATTTTTTTGCATAGCCTGCCAGGCCGGCCCACTCCCAGGCAGCCAGCATGGAAACACCGGCGATGAATAAAAAAAATGCCAGCTCATTTAATAAAAAGGCTACCAGTAAAAGGCATAAAAGCAAGACAGTGGCTGTGATCACTCTCTGCATTAACATCAGGGCAAAACCTGTTCACTGGCCTTGCCATAGCGTCGCTGCCGTTTGGCAAAATCCTCAAGTGCTATATCCAGCGCCTTTTCATCAAAATCAGGCCAGTACATATCTGTAAAATAAAGCTCGGTATAGGCAAAATTCCACAATAGAAAATTGGAAATGCGCTGTTCACCGCCGGTTCTAATACATAAATCCGGATCAGGCATGCCATACAGTGACATGAATTGACTGAAATCCGCTTCCCCAATGCTTTGCAAATCCAATTCACCATCGCTGGCAGCTTTTGCCATGGCTCGGGCTGCCTGAAAAATATCCCAGCGTCCGCCATAATTCGCTGCAACATTGACCACCAAACCACTGTTATTTTTCGTCAGCTCTTCTGCGGCTAGCATCTGTTGCCTTAATTTTCGGGGAAAGCGCTCAGCTTCGCCGATGAAATTTATCTTGATATTCTGTTCATGTAATTTATTGATTTCTTGACGCTGCATGACCGTCAGAAAGAGAGCCATCAGGGCATTCACTTCTTTTTTTGGACGCAGCCAGTTCTCACTGCTGAATACAAATAGCGTCAGATACTCGATGCCGAGTCTGGCGCAATAATTAGTGATGCTTCTAGCCTGGATAGCGCCAGCACGGTGACCGGATAACTGGGAATTATTCTTGCTTTTCGCCCAGCGATTGTTGCCATCCATAATAATCGCAATATGGCGTGGGTATTTGCTTGGCTCGCTGGACATCGGCGTTGGCTCGGACTGTCTAGATGGACAGGAGGTCGGCTTCTTTCGCTGTGTATTTTTCTTCGACCTTGGCGATATGACTATCCGTCAGTTTTTGGATTTCCTGCTCGGCACGATGTTCCTCGTCTTCACTGATTTCCTTTTCCTTGAGTAAGTCCTTCAAATGCTGATTGGCATCACGACGAATATTTCTTAATGCAACCCGTGAATTCTCCGCTTCCTGCTTGGCCTGTTTGGTATATTCGCGCCGTGTCTCTTCTGTCAGTGGCGGCATTGGCACACGAATGACATCGCCGTTATTGGAAGGGTTTAAGCCGAGGTCCGAAGTCATGATTGCCTTTTCAATCGGCCCCAGCATGTTTTTCTCCCAAGGCGTGATCATTAAGGAACGTGCATCTTCCACCACCACATTGGCAACCTGCTGAATTGGCGTTTCGGTACCGTAGTAATCTACTTGAACACTGTCCAGAATACTCGGGTGAGCGCGACCAGTACGTATTTTGTTGAAGGCGGCATCAAGGCTACTGAGGCTTTTATCCATCCGCTGCTTTGCATCTGCTAGTATTTCATTAATCACTTCGTGCCTCCTCAAGCTTTGCTAAGGCGTTAGTTAGCCTCAATGAGCGTACCCTCTTCTTCACCTACCAGGATATTGAACAAGGCTTTCTTTTTGCTCATATTGAAAACCCTGACTGGCAAATTGTGATCACGACTTAGGCAAATTGCCGTTAAATCCATCACACCCAGTTTTTTCTCAAGAATTTCATCATAACTAAGGCGATCATATTTTTCAGCCTCCGGATTTTTCATCGGATCATCAGAATAAACACCATCTACTTTGGTTGCTTTTAGTACCAAATCGGCATCGATTTCAATGCCGCGCAAGCAGGCTGCAGAATCCGTGGTAAAAAAGGGATTGCCTGTACCGGCTGAAAAGATGACTACATCGCCATCTTTCAGATGCCGGATGGCAGTTCTACGATCATAGTGCTCAACTACACCACTCATTGGGATTGCTGACATGACACGGGTAGGAATATTGGCCCGCTCCAAAGCATCACGCATGGCCAGGGCATTCATCACGGTAGCCAGCATACCCATGTGATCACCGGTTACCCGCTCCATACCGGCTTCATGCAAGGCTGCCCCACGGAACAAATTGCCCCCACCGATAACCATGCCAACCTGAACACCAATTTCCACCAACTGCCCTATCTCAAGCGCCATGTGGTCAAGCACTTTTGGGTCGATACCGAAGTCGGCCGTTCCAGTAAGCGCTTCACCGCTGAGTTTGAGTAGTATTCTGTCGTATTTGCGAATCTTGGTGCTCATTGATTATCTCAAGCTAGTGTGCTGCCAGGACCTGAATCGCTGTATGGGGTGATTTAATCTTACCCTTTTAACTGTTCTGCTACTTCAGCAGCAAAATCAACAGTCTGCTTTTCAATACCCTCACCAACTTCAAAGCGGGTAAAACTGACGATTTCCGCATTGGCATCTGCCAGCAGTTTGCTGATTTTTACATCAGGATCTTTAACAAAAGGCTGCTCGGTCAATGTCACTTCAGCAATGAATTTCTTCAGGCGACCACTAACCATTTTTTCAACAATATCCGCCGGCTTACCACTTTCGGCTGCCTGCGCAGTATAAATTTCACTTTCCTTGCTCAACACCTCGGCCGGGACATCTTCAGCTTTGACGACCATAGGGTTTACTGCAGCCACATGCATGGCAATATCCTTGGCCAGTGCTTCGTCGCCACCTTTAAGTGTCACCAGAACGGCAATTTTGTCATTGGAATGCACATAGGATCCAACCACATGCCCTTCTTCTGCAGCAACGGCAATGCGCCGGACCGTGATGTTTTCACCGATTTTCTGAACCAGAGCCAATCGGGCAGCCTCCAATTCACCATCCATCAGTTTTTCCACATCCGCTTCTTCTTTCTCGAAGCTGGCATCCAGCACCTGTCTGGCGAACGTGGCGAAATTTTCCTCTCTGGCTGCAAAGTCAGTTTCGCTGTTAACTTCCAGCATCACACCCTTGCTGTTATCACTGGCTACTTTGACCAGCACCAGACCTTCTGCTGCCGTACGGCCTGCTTTCTTGGCTGCTTTGAGGCCGCCTTCTTTACGCAGATCCTCAATAGCCTGATCCATATCGCCATTGGCTGCCATCAGGGCTTTCTTGCAATCCATCATGCCAAGCCCGGTTCTTTCCCGTAATTCTTTTACTAATGCTGCTGTAATTTCCGCCATATTTCGGCTCCTTCACTGCAATTGCGTATTTCTGTACAAGTTACCCAGCTTTGACAACGGTCTGTACCGTAAGTTTAAGCTGAGAGGGAAAGCCCGATGCTTTCCCTTCACTTCATGGATATCAGCCTTCTTTTTTGTCTGCTGCTTTGGCTTTAGCCTTCGCCTTGGCTTTCGCCTTTGGCGCAGCTTTGGCTTTAGCCTTTGGTGCTGCTTTGGCTTTGGCCTTGGGTGCAGCTTTTGCTTTTGCTTTCGCTTTAGCCTTGGCCTTGGGCGCTACTTTTGCTTCCTCGCCTGAATCTGCTTTCTCCTCAGCTGCTGCCTTGGTTTCACCGGCAGGTTCTTCTGTAGCCGTTTCCGTTTCCGAATCTGCCTTGGCTTTAGCTTTGGCTTTTACGGTCACTTTGGGGCCACCATCACCTTTGGCTTTGGCTTTTTCATCGACTTCCTCAACAAACTCATTTTTGCTGGCAGCACGCACATCGGCATCGCCTTTGCCGGCAATACAGGCATCAGCAATTGAACTCACATACAGATGAATAGCCCTGATGGCATCATCGTTGCCTGGGATCACATAATCCACGCCATCCGGATTGCTGTTGGTATCCACGATACCAATCACCGGAATGCCTATTTTATTAGCTTCAGTGACCGCAATTCGCTCATGGTCTACATCAATAACAAACAAGGCATCAGGTAAACCACCCATGTTCTTGATCCCGCCGATACTTTTTTCCAGTTTTTCAAGATCCCTGCTTCGCATCAGGGCTTCTTTTTTGGTGAGTTTGGCAAAGGTTCCATCCGTCGTTTGAGCTTCAAGCTCTTTCAGGCGTCTCACCGATGCACGAATGGTTTTATAGTTGGTTAGCATGCCGCCCAGCCAGCGCTGATCAACATAAGGCATACCAGCCCGGCTTGCTTCTTCTTTCACAATCTTGCTGGCTGCTCTTTTGGTGCCAACAAAAAGAATTTTCTGACCTCTTTCGGTCATCTGCTTGACCTGAGACAGGGCCTGATTAAATGCAGGCAACGTGTGTTCGAGGTTGATGATATGGATTTTGTTGCGGGCTCCAAAAATATAGGGTTCCATTTTCGGATTCCAGTAGCGACATTGATGGCCGAAGTGCACACCCGCCTTCAGCATGTCTTTCATGCTAGCAGTACTCATAATATGTCCTTTGGGTTAGGCCTCCATATATCCCATGAACCTAACCCAACGACTGTGTCGCAAGGCACCCGGGAACATGTGTCGATATATGTGTGACGTTATTAATTTATTTAACACTCTCCGGCAATGCCGGAAAGTGAGCGGCTTTATACCATAAAGTCTCAGCAACATAAAGCTGAATTGCAGGGGCTTCAGGCGCTATACATCGGCGCTGCAGATACTCTAGAATTAGGTCCTTTAAACAATCCACGCATTTTATGGCAATCAGCATCAAAAGCCCGGAAGAAATCGATCTGATGCGGGTCTCTGGCCGTCTGGCTGCTGAAGTCCTGGAGATGATTGAGCCTCACGTTCAAGCAGGAATCAGTACTGGAGAATTGGACCGAATTTGCCACGACTATATCGTCAAGCAACAGGCCGCCATTCCTGCCCCACTGAATTATCACGGCTTCCCCAAATCCATCTGCACCTCCGTTAATCATGTGATATGCCACGGAATTCCCAGTGATGACAAGCTTCTCAAAGACGGCGATATCGTTAATATTGACATCACAGTGATAAAGAACGGCTTTCACGGTGATACCAGTAAGATGTTTCTGGTGGGCGAGGTTCCCCAACACGCCAGACGACTGGTGGACACCACTCAGGAAGCTCTCTACCTTGCCATCGATATGGTAAAACCCGGGGTTCAGTTGGGGGATATTGGTCATGCGATTCAGGAATATGCTGAAAAACGTCATTATTCGGTTGTCAGGGAATACTGTGGTCACGGTATCGGCCGGGTTTTCCATGAAGAGCCGCAGGTTCTTCATTACGGGAAACCAGGAACCGGTCTAGAGCTGAAACCTGGCATGACCTTCACCATCGAGCCCATGATCAATGCTGGCAGCCGCTTTACCCGCCTTTCCAAAAAAGATGGCTGGACAGTCACCACCAAGGACAGGCGCCTGTCAGCACAATGGGAACATACCCTCGCTGTACTCGAAAATGGCTGTGAAGTCCTTACCAGACGGCAGGAAGAGAGCTTTTAATGTCTGCCAATGTCGTCACCTCCGGTGTTTTCGACCTCAAACAGTTTAGACGTGAGCTAAAAAGTACCGACTCGGTTATCAAATGCTTCCGGCAAGCCATCATGGAAACCCGGCTTAAACTGGATGAGAAATTCAGAGCTAAAGGAAACATTGAGCAAATCATTGCTGAATTAACCCAGTTTATCGATCAGCTAATGCGTGAAGCCTGGCAACAGTATGACTGGAAGGATGCCGATGATATTGCCCTGCTGGCTGTCGGCGGTTATGGCCGAGGCGAATTACACCCCTATTCCGATATCGACATCCAGATCCTGCTAGCCAGAAACAACGCCAAAAAATATAAGGTTAATATCGAGAAATTCCTGACTTTTCTTTGGGATATCAATCTGGAAATTGCGCAAAGTGTTCGCAGTATCAATGAAAGCAAGCAAGAAGCCGCCAGGGATATCACCATTGCAACAGCACTGCTGGAATCCCGGATCATCTGCGGTAATAAAAACTTGCACAAAAAGCTCATGCTCGAAGTCGGCAAGAAAAAAACTTGGGAACCGAAAAAGTTCTTCAGCGCCAAACGCCAGGAACAGATTGCCCGCCATGCCAAATATGATGATATCGACTATGCCCTTGAGCCCAATCTGAAAGTTGCTCCAGGCGGTTTGCGTGATATTCAGACCATCGGCTGGATCAGCAAGCATTATTTTGGCGCATCGGATTTTCAGGAACTTGTTGAAAGGGGCTTTCTGCAAAAAAATGAATACCTCGACCTGATCAAAGGACGAAATTTTCTCTGGTCTTTGCGTTACGGACTGCACATGCTTACCCGACGCAAAGAAGACCGCTTGCTGTTTGAGCATCAACGCAAACTGGCTGAAATTTTTGATTTCAAGGACGACAAAAACAGCCTCGCTATTGAAAAGTTGATGAAGGAGTACTATCGCAGCGTCATGACTTTGCGCGAACTAAATGATGTGCTGCTGCAACTGTTCGATGAGGAGATTATTCGCTCCAAGGAGAAAGCCAGAATTCTGACACTGAACGCACGTTTTCAGATTCGAAACGACTATCTTGAAGCCGTTCATTCACGTGTTTTCAGACAATCACCTTTTGCCTTGATTGAGATTTTTATGCTCTATGCCCAGGATCCTAAGATCAAAGGGATCCGGGCATCGACCATTCGCATGATCCGCAACGGCCGCCAACTTATTGACAACAAGTTCCGTAATGATATTCGCAATACCAGCCTGTTTATGGAACTCTTGCGCTCACCATATAAAATGGTCACACGCCTGCGCCAAATGAAGCGTTATGGCATCCTGGGCGCCTACCTTCCGGAATTCGGACGTGTAATCGGTCAGATGCAGCATGATCTCTTTCACATCTATACCGTCGACGATCATACCTTACAAGTTGTGGAAAACATGCGACGTCTGCATCATCCTGAAGCCGCTGAACGTTTCCCTCTGGCCTCACGAATCGTGAAAACACTGCCCAAAGTCGAATTACTGTATATCGCCGGTCTGTATCATGATATCGCCAAAGGGCGTGGCGGAGACCATTCAGAACTTGGCGTCAAGGATGCCGAAGCTTTCTGCCAGCGACATTACCTGGGCAAATGGGATACTGCGCTGGTTGGCTGGCTGGTGAAGAACCACCTGTTGATGTCGAGCATAGCCCAGCGCAAGGATATCCAGGACCCCGATGTCATCAAGGACTTTGCTCAGTTAGTGGCCGACCAGACCCGACTGGATTATTTATACACACTGACCGTTGCCGATATCAATGCAACCAATCCAAGCCTCTGGAATGCCTGGCGAGCCGCACTGTTAAGCCAGCTATACCAATCCACAAAACGAGTTCTCAGTCTGGGCATGGAACAGGTTGTCGACAAGCATTCCCGCATTCGTGAAAACCAGTACCAGGCCCTTGAAATTCTGGAAACAAAAAATATGAGCAAGAAGCAGGCACTGGCGACATGGGACAAACCCAGTGAGGATTATTTTTTGCGAGAAAGCCCCGAAGATATAGCCCGCCAGACCCTGGCTATTGCCAAACATGATTCTGACAACCCGCTAATTCTGATCAATAACAGCACTGAGCACCAATTTGAAGGCGCCACTCAAGTTTTTATCTATACCCAGAATACTCACTTTCTGTTTGCCAATGTGGCCAATGCTTTTGATCGTCTGAATCTTAATATTCAGAATGCTCGTATTTACCAAACTGCTTCTAACAAGGCTCTGCTGACTTTCATGATCCTTGAGACCGATGGAACACCCATCAAAAAGAATTCGGAACGTATGCTGGAGATAAAAGACATGCTTGAAAAATATGCAGTGCCCGTCGAAAAAAGCAGTGTCAAGAAAGCACACACTTCCCGACAACTTCGTCATTTCACCCATGCGACAGAAACCAGTTTTACCAATCCGGAAAACCTTCCCTATTCAGTCCTCGAAGTTCTCTGTCCGGACCGGCCTGGACTACTGGCAAAGGTGGCGAATATTTTTGTACAGAAAAATATCATTCTGCATAATGCAAAAATCACCACACTCGGGGAAAACGTTGAAGACGTCTTTTTCATTACTGACAACCAGGACAGGCCTATTACCGACATGAACAAAGCAAAAGAACTTGAAGCTGAGATAAAACAGATCCTCGATGCAACATTGAACGCAGCATGAACAAGATAGTCATGTATGGCATCCCCAACTGTGACAGCATCAAAAAAGCTCGACGTTTTCTCGATGCGCGACAGGTCGCATACAGCTTTCATGATTACAAAAAACTGGGGGTGAACCAGAACAAACTGCAAGACTGGTGCACGGCACTGGGTTATGAAAAACTCATTAACCGTCGCGGCACGACCTGGCGTAATCTTAGCGAGGAGATCAAACAGTCGATGAATAAAAAGACTGCTTTACAGCTTATGCAGTCACAGCCATCCATCATTAAACGCCCTATTCTGGAAACAGGAGAAAAGATCCTGTGTGGTTTTGATCAAAGTGAATATGAAAGCCTGCTATAATGCCGCGGTTTTTGCAGGAAGGAATGAATCATGAATATTTTTAGTCTTGCTTTTGGGCTGGGAACAAAAGACGCGGATGGAAAATGGCTTGAAGTCTATTATCCGGCGCCTCTGCTTAACCCTGACACTGGTATTCAGGCCGCCATTTTTACGCCGCTTGATTACCAGAACGGCAATGTTCAGATAGAGCTGGATAACACACAACTCAATCAGATACTGGATAATTTCGCTGGCAGCGGTAATCAGGCAATGATAAACCTGCTGTCTTCACTTCTGCTCAGCAAAAAACCGGTATTGCTTTGTGTGCTGGAAAATGATGAAGCCCCTCAATCCGTTCCAGAAGTTTATTTGAAACTGCATCTTTTATCTCACCGCCTGGTGCTGCCACATGGACTTAATTTGGATGGCATGTTCAGCCTGTTGCCCAATGTGGCCTGGACAAGCTCAGGCCCAATAGCCTTGCATGAGCTGCCCCAGCGTCAGCTTGAAGCCCGACTGCAAGGAAAAAACCTGTCAATCGATTCAGTCGACAAGTTTCCTAAAATGACTGATTACGTAGTGCCCTCTGGCGTCCGTATTGCAGATACTGCCAGAGTGCGACTTGGCGCCTATATTGGCGAGGGAACCACTATCATGCATGAAGGCTTTGTTAACTTTAATGCCGGCTCGATGGGTGAAGCCATGGTTGAAGGTCGCATCTCCGCAGGCGTATTGGTCGGTAAAGGCAGCGACCTGGGTGGCGGATGCAGCATATTAGGCACCCTGTCTGGCGGTAACAAGGTGATAATATCTGTCGGAGAAAAGTGCCTTATAGGAGCCAATGCCGGTCTCGGCATCAGCCTCGGTGATAATTGCACCATAGAAGCCGGACTCTTTCTGACTGCGGGCACCAAGGTTGCTGTTCTGGACACAGAACAGCAGAGCCTCGGCCTGGTAAAAGCCCGGGACCTGTCAGGCAAAAGCGGTTTACTGTTCCGACGAAATTCGACCACCGGCCAAGTTGAATGCCTGACCAACCTGAACAGCATTGAGTTGAATGCTGAATTGCATGCGCACAACTGAGCTAACAGGATTATTCTATGTCCGACACGCTTGAGCTCTGTTGTGAGTTAATCTCACGCCCTTCTGTCAGTCCCGATGACCAGGGCTGCCAGGAGCTACTTGCCGGACGTCTGGAAAAACTGGGCTTTACGATTGAACATATGCCCTTTGGTAGGGTCAGTAATTTCTGGGCCAGACGTGGCGACAAGGCTCCCCTCTTCTGTTTTGCCGGACATACCGATGTTGTTCCAGCCGGAGACCGAGAGAACTGGCTTAGCGATCCTTTTACTCCCGAAATCCGCGATGGCCGCCTTTACGGCCGTGGCGCTGCTGACATGAAAGGCAGTCTTGCGGCGATGATCAGCGCCTGTGAAAATTTCATTGCGTCAAATCCGAATCATCCAGGTTCAATCGCTTTCTTAATCACCAGTGATGAAGAAAGTGATGCCATAGATGGCACCCGCAAAGTCATGCAGCGTCTGCTGGAGCGCAATGAACAGATAGATTACTGCCTGGTTGGCGAACCATCCAGCGCAAAGCAGCTGGGAGACATCATCAGAAATGGTCGACGTGGTTCTCTCAATGGGACCTTGACCGTTCATGGTAAAGAAGGACACGTGGCATATCCTGAGTTGGCCTTGAATCCCATCCATGCTTTTATGCCAGCACTGAATGAATTTGTACAGTATCAATGGGACAGTGGAAATGACTATTTCCCTGCAACGTCTCTACAAATTTCCAATATCCAGGCAGGCAACGGAACCAACAATGTTATTCCCAGCGATTTGAATCTGCTGTTCAATTTCCGTTATTCCAGCGAACTGAGCGCCAACGAATTGATGGAGAAAACACAGGCAATATTTGACCGGCACTTTCAGGATTATGAAATTCAATGGCAATTGTCTGGTGAGCCATTCCTGACAGCCTCAGGAATCCTGACTGAGGCCGTTCAAAATAGTATTGCCAGTGTAAACGGCATTCATGCCGAATTATCGACTGGTGGTGGAACCAGTGATGGTCGCTTCATTGCACCAAGCGGCGCTCAGGTCGTTGAACTTGGTCCCTGCAATGCCTCTATCCATAAAAATAATGAACATGTTCTGCTAAGTGACCTCGATGAGCTGACAAGAATCTATGCACAGGTCCTGCATACAATACTAGTCTAGCTCAGGTGTAGATTTCAAAATAAGCCGATTTACCTGGCACAATAAAGCTGGCCTGTGAACTGTTTTTTTGAGGTTTATTGCCAGGACGCTTTAGTACCACCCGTTTAACCTGACATTCCAGCGCTTTTTCCAGTAGCGCGTCTAGGCAATCTGTCGGTGCGAGCAGCTCCTGCAAGAGGCCCATATCACGCTTCACGGCGGCTTTTTTATCACGCAAGGGAAACATTGGATCCAGGTAAATCACGTCTGGCTTCTGTTCATTACCGGCAACGATAGCCCCAAAGTAATCCTCAGCCTTGGTATAAAAAAGCTGCATGCGTGCAAGCACCTGCTGAATATCAGCATCGCCCTGGGATTCAGCACGCTGCATACCGTCTTTCAGCAGGCTGAATATCAGCGGCGACTGCTCCAGCAAGGTGATGCGGCAACCGAGACTTGCCAGAATAAACGCATCCTTTCCCAGACCTGCAGTGGCATCCAGCACCTGCATCGGTTCATGCCGGTTCAAACCTACCGCTTTGGCTAGCCCCTGCTGCTTGCCGGTGGTGTTTTTCCGATAAAGCAAGGCAGCATCGCAGAAATCTACGCGGGTTGGCAGGCGTCTGTGCTCACCTTTTTTGACACTCAGGCTTTGCAGGCATAAACCCTTTGCATCGAGACACAGCAAAAAGTCGAATTCCCCAAGTTCTGGGGGACTTTCAAGCACCGGTAGAGCTAGAAATTGCAGCATACTGCCAAACTCGCTTGTCAGAAGTCCGGGTTCGGCATAAAAAGCAATTTTCATTGAGCTACCTTCTGGTAATCTGTATCATTGGTGTGATACAGATTGAGCGCACAACTGCGCAGGTGAAATATGAAACTCGAACTGGATAGCGACATTCCCACTCCCATTTTTCAACAAATTGTCGATCAGATTCATTTTAAAATAAATACACAAGAATTGAGCCCGGGTGACAAATTACCCAGTATCCGAGTGCTGGCCGATAGCCATGAACTTGCCGCCAATACGGTAGCCAAGGCATTTCGTCAACTGGAATACCGGGGACTGATCAAAGCACAGGACCGCAGCGGCTATATTATTAGCAGCCCAGACCAGAGTCTGGGGCGTTATCAGGCCCGAGGGGTGTCTGCTGACAAAACTGAAGTTCATGATGTGGTCGACAAGCTTGACCACGGCCTTTTTCCCAATGCTTTTTGCAAAATTACTGAAGATTTTCTGACAGGCAACCCTGAACAATGCAATGTGATTCACTCTGATGGCAGTGGCACAAAGTCTATCATTGCCTATCTGGCCTACAAGGAAAGTGGTGATGCAGAGGTGTTCCATGGCATTTCCCAGGACTCCATCGTAATGAACCTTGATGATCTCTTGTGTATCGGCGTCAATGGACGAATTCTGATTTCAAATACGCTGAATCGTAATGCATTGAACTGTTCCGGAGAAGTGATCAGTGCCCTGATTGAAGGTAGCGAAACCTTCCTTGAAACACTGAGAAATTTTGGTGTGAAAATATACAGTGGTGGCGGGGAAACAGCTGATGTCGGCGATCTGACCGGCACTGTGGTCGTGGATTCCTGCGCCGTTACCGTGATGAAAAAGAAGGATGTCATCACCGGTGATCTTATCCAGCCCGGGCTTGTGATTGTCGGTTTATCATCCACTGGACAGGCCAGCTATGAAACCCGCCCAAATAGCGGGATTGGCAGCAATGGCCTCACCAGCGCCCGTCATGACATGCTTGGTTCTTATTATGCTAAGAACTATCCTGAAAGTTTTGACCCCAACGTATCCAGGGAACTGATGTATTGCGGCCCCTTCAGGCTGGAGGACCCTCTGCCTGATTCCGAGTTTACGGTAGGTGAAGCCCTGCTAAGTCCAACCCGCACCTATGCTCCGATCATTCACACGATTCTAGAGTCGCATCCCAGCCTGATAAAGGGGCTTATCCATTGCTCAGGCGGAGCACAGACTAAGTGCCTGAAGTTTAGTGACAAGGTGCATTTTATCAAAGACAAGCTCTTCCCCACTCCGGCTATCTTTAAAACCATTCAACAAGTGTCGAGAACACCCTGGCAGGAAATGTACAAGGTATTTAACATGGGCCATCGCATGGAACTGTATTGTGAAGCAGAAGATGCTCAGAAGGTCATTGAGATAGCTGAAAGTTTCAATATTGAAGCACGTATCATTGGTCGTACCGAAGCCAATGCCTCTGGCAACAAATTAAGCTTGAGTCATGCTGGTGAGGTTTATGAATATCTTACTTAACTTGCACCTATAGAAAGATAGTCCAAACCTCTTCATAAAGCACCAGCTGGCTGCTTGTTCAAAAAAAGCCCCTGAATCGGGGCTTTTTGTCTGGCATGGGCAATACTTTTTTACTGTTCAATATCCCCTGGAAACTGCAGACTGGTTGAATAATATCTGCCATTGCGGATAGCGGTGATTTCAATTCTTTCATCTGCTTCCAGCAAGCCCAGTTGAATTTGAAGTTCTTCACTGCTCCTGATGACTCTATCATTGACTGTAACGATTACATCATTTGCCTTCAGGCCACTCTTACCGGCAAGACTTTCTGGATCTACGTTGGTAACAAGTGCCCCAAAATTTTTCTGCAATCCGTAACGAATTGCCTGTTCCGGAGGAATACTAACAGTTAGCAATCCCAGCGGGGTGAATGAATTATCGTGGATGTTGAGCATGCGTTTAACAACCTGATCGATGATATTAGCCGGTATCCCGAATGAAATACCCATGGCAGCACCCGTAGTAGAAAATATACGGGAGCTCATCCCAATGACCTGACCCTCAGCATTGATAATGGGACCGCCTGAATTTCCTGGATGAATCATCATGTCGGTCTGGATGTAGCTTACTTGATGATTTCGCATTCCGGCACTGGAAAGTGTTCTACCCAAAAAACTGACAATGCCTGTCGTCACTGAATATTCAAATGCATAGGGAGACCCGATTCCCAAGACACTCTGCCCTACACGAAGGCTTTGCTGATCACGATTCATAGTAACGGGTTTCAACTCAATTGCATGAATTTTCAGCAAGGCAAGATCCAAAACATCATCACGACCAACGACTTCTGCCATATAAGTGGAGCCGTCGTACATTTGTACAGAAATAAACTGTGCATTCTGAACCACATGCGCATTTGTTAAAATCAAACCGTCATCCGATAAAACAAAACCGGACCCCGTATTGGATGCAGCAGTATTTAAAAAAAACGGTACATGAGCGTCATTTTCGGCGGCAGAAGAATTTAACTGGGTGAGTGAGGAGCCCTGATCCCCAGAACTCATGATGGTGACAACACTCGGGATTACAGCTTGAACAAGATCTGAATAATCAGGGAGATTATTAGCCAGCACAGGCACATGAAAATTAAGGCCTGTCAGCATCAGAAATATAAGCGTACGATTAAGCATGGGTTGAACTTACCTGCTAAAGACAGATCCTTTACCTTTAGATATCAAATATCCTAGACCTCGAGCAGCTAATATTCAATTAAATTCGCTTGTAACAAATTAATTTTCAATTAAGTAATGACGAATTAACTGAAAAAGAAATTCATCATGATATCTATCTGAAATTATCATGCTATTTATATGCCAGGCATCAACCCTTGTGAAAAGCTAAAAAAACGCCCCGTAGAAGTTAAGCCGATTCAAGGTGACAGCGGAATTCTCAAGACAACGATGACACCTTTTTCATCCAGCAGGTTATCAGCATAGATATCTCCCCCATGATAATCCGTAATCATGCGTGCAATATGTAAACCCATGCCAAGATGAGGCTGGGTTTTCTTGCCTTCTGGTCGCATCGAAACCATCGAATCAAAAATTCTGTCTTTCATTTCTTCTGCCAAATAAGGCCCTGAATTGACCACACTGATAACCGCTTCGTTATCCTGGTTGACACATTTTATTCTGATCGGCTTATCTTCAAACGAAAACTCAACCGCATTGGCAATCAGCTTGTCCATCAACTGGACAATGTAGTCTGCGTTACCCTCTATAATGACAGGAGTGTCTGATATCTCTTTTTGGAATGTGACATATGGATAGATTTGAGAATAACCTTCAACACAGGCCGCAATGATTTTACTCAGATCAATTTTTTCCTTCTCGGACGATTTGAGAATCTGTTCGAGGCGTGACGCTTCACTCATATTGGTCAATATCAGGTTGAGCCTGGCAATTCCCTCCTCCGCACGACGAATATAGGTGTCTAATTCCTGCTCATTTGCCGCCATGCGCAAATTTTCTAGCGAGGAGCGAACTACTGTTACGGGCGTCCTTAACTCATGAGAAAGCCGGGAAGACATGTTTTCCAGGTAATGTGTATATTGCGTCAAGCGATCCAGAATATTGGCAAAACTTCTACTCAGATCTCCAATCTCATCGCTGCTTCTTGATGCCAGAATGGTGTTATGTATACGCCCGCTATCATCGATGATCTGTTCAGCCTGATTGCGCAGGGAGCGCAGTCGAGAGATCAGAGCCGAAGCAAACAGAAACAGCACTGTGATCACCAACAACATAATGCCGAGCATGGTATCAAAGAGTAATTCCAGCGCCTGATTACGAAAGGTCCGGATACCGTTCATGTTCTGATCGACTAGCACTGCACCCAGAACCTGGCCATCATCCATAATCGGAAAGGCAGCGGCCAGAATTCGTGTTTCCCCATCTTCTAGCGTTCTGAAAGTCGTGTTAGGCACGCCCTGCAAGGCTGAGATTATGTATTCTCCATCCAGAGTGCCGGCCTGATAAAGCTCATCGACAAAATTTGAAATCGGTTTGCTCAATATCTGGTTATACAAGGGTCTGAGCAGCGATTCCTTCAGCACGCTCCATAAACCGGATTCACTTGCGGGACTGTCATCCAGCATCAACCCACTGGCATTCTGTATATCGCCTTCACTGAGCAAAACCCGCTGACTACGGTCTACAACCTGCACACGTGAATTGCTCAAACCCATTGCCGAAATGATACGATCAATTTCAGGTGTCGGGCGTCGTAAACTACCCAATTCTTCAGGATTATTGACGCCAGCGGTAGAAACAATAGCCGCCAGTCGCCGTTCATCAGTTTCATCCACATCAAACACCGATATCGCCAACCGGTCCCCCAACATCTCTAGAGGAAGGCGCAACTCTACTTCATATCCGTCAGGCCTCTTGGTCCAACGCCCTGTGATACGGGGTTCATATTGCAGACTGGAAATATCAGTAATGTCATTACCAATGCGATAGGGGTAAATAAATTCATCGTCATACGGGGAAATCACATAACGCTCAAAGGCGCCATCTGCATTGATGAATGCCAGTCTCAAGCTGTCACTGCGGTCAACCCGCAGACTTTCCCTATCGCGCAATACGATGTTGTCATCAATCACCCTCAGGTATGCAAACAGGGATCGGTTGTACTCTCCCAGCATCAACCGAAAGCTCAAGGGATCACCTGGCAGGCTGGCTGTTCTGAACGAGGTTAGCGCATTGGCCGGATTCGCATTGGTACTGCCTTCTTCATAATGCTGTTCGTATTGCTGGTAATCGCGCCAATCCAGCAAGTTGCCATCATCAATTGCCAACGGATAAAACACCGGATATACATAAAGATCCCCGCCTTCTGTTGCACGACTATAAGTGCTGTCATTAAACAGCTCAGGTCTTTCGCTCAGTGCTGTTGCCAAGGCTCTGGCCGTGCCAAGCACCGTCTGCTCCTGAGCACGACTCAAATAACCTTCCATCTCTAAAATGTAGCGATAACCGAGCCAGGGAATAACCAGTAAAAAACTGGACACCAGAACCAGACGGGTTCGGATACTGGACAATTTTTTAAGCAGAGAGGACATTAATCTGGCCCTTCGGTGCTCCAGCGGTATCCCATACCATAAACTGTATCAATACAGTCAAAGCTGAAATCCACCTGAATAAATTTCTTGCGAATCCTTTTAACATGGGAGGTAATGGTACTGTTATCAACAAATATTTTTGATTCCTGCATCAGCGCATCCCGGCTTTTAACATGCCCTGGAAATTTAACCAGGGCATGCAACATCCAGAACTCTGTGATAGTAAGAGTGATCAGCTCCCCTTTCCAAGTAACTGTCAGACGGCTCAGGTCAATCAGTAAATCACCTCGCTCAAGCAACTTATCCGGCTCGGTCGGTTTGCCCTGCGCATCCAGGCGGCGAAACAGAGCTGCAATACGCGCACTCAGATGAGGCAGGCTGATATCCTTGCTCAGATAATCATCAGCACCCATGCGCAGCCCACTGACCGTATCAAAATCATTGTCCCTGGCCGTCAGGAAAATAATCGGTAAAGTCTCGGACATGGAACGCAGGGTCTGGCAAAGTTTGAAGCCTCCATCAATTTCCTCCTCCAGCCCGATATCAATCACAGCCAGGTCGGGCAGCCGGACTTCAAAGGCTTCCATGGCTTTTTTTCTATTGGGGTAACTCGTCACCTCATACCCCTGTTTCCGCAGGACATCGGTATAGTTCTCGCGCAAGGCCGCCTCATCTTCAACAATCGCGATTCTTCGACTCATAGTGATTTACACAAGTAATTGATTTTTATGCACTATACATGAATAGCAAAGCGCTTTGCAGCAGGCATTATGGCACAGCTGGCAATTGCCATAATCTTGCCATATTTGATCAGTGCATAGCCCTTATTAGCCCCATAAAAAGTACTACACTCGCCTTTAAATACACAGCCAGGAACACAAGAGCTAGTCAACAACCTGAGGAGATTATGAGATGACTAAAACCAATGTACTTTTACCCCTGATCCTGGCTTCACTGGTATTTACCGCTATCAATACAGCAATTGCTGCGCCAGCCAGCGAATTGGCAGAGATGAGGCATGATGATACTCAAAAGGAAACCGTCGGTTTTATCGGTGGTGCCATTCTTGGCGGACTGATTGCTGGCCCTCCTGGTGCCATTGCCCTTGCTGGTTTTGGCCTGCTAGGTACAACACTCAGTAATGAGCAGGACCAAAAAGAAGCCCTAACACTACATTTAAATCAGGCACAGCGTGAATTAATCGCCATGCAGGATCAACAGGGCGAACTGGAAGCAAGGTATCAGAGCGCCATGCGGGAACTTGAAGCCATCAGTCTGCAGCGTGTTAGTCTGAGTCAGCAGATTAATGAGCTGGAAAACACTATTAACTGTTGCGGAGACACTGCACTGTCCCTTCATTTCCAGACTAATTCGGCTCAGATCGAGCAACACTATCTACAGTCCCTGGCTAATCTGGCGGAACTCTCCAGAGAAATTGAAAACCCCCGAATCTTGGTTACAGGTTATGCCGATCCAAGAGGAAGTAACGCAGATAACCAGCGCCTGTCAGAACAACGTGTCGATTCTGTAGTAAGAGCCCTACTGTCTTATGGCATTAACGCAGAACAAATCAGTACCGGCGCTTTTGGTGAGAATCAGAGTCTCAGCGAGATCGACAACCCCGAAAGCTATTTCTTTGACCGCCGAGTCAATATCGAACTGCAGTCTGCCAATGGCGACTTGATCACACTGAGCAAACAATGAGCACACAAGGCTTTGTACAGGAGAATAAAATGGACCTACCAAGACTGGTTAGCGGTGATCGAAACTACTCTTCCAGCTCCTTACGAGCCTGGCTGTTACTGAACGAGTTTGATGTCCCTTATGAAGAATGTTTCATCAAACTCTTTCAGGATGACAGTGTTGAAAAAATTGCCATGGTTTCTCCCAGCCTACAATTGCCTGTACTTCTGCACGAAGACATCAAAGTCTGGGATTCTCTGGCGATCTGCGAATACATTAATGAAACTTTTCTGGAATCTCGAGCCTGGCCCTTGAACCAGAAAAAAAAAGCGGCAGCACGATCCATCTCCAATGAATTGCACTCGGATTTTCAGCATTTCAAAAAGGACTGGCCCATGAACTGCCAATTGCAATCGAAAATGAAAATCTCCGGCTTCATCGAAGAAGAGATCGCCAGGCTGGATGCGATAATTTACTCCTGTCGCTCCAGCTATGGCGATGGAGGGTCATATTTGTTTGGCCAGTTCTGTATTGCCGATTGCATGATCGCCCCCATGATTATCGCACTGAAGACCTATGGTGCGGAATTAACAAAAAAATCCTGTGATTACATTCATACTCTGTTAAGCAATCCCAATATAGAGTGGTGGTTAGAACAGGCAGAGAGTGAACGCGACAATTTCAACTGGGAGCAAAGTGCCTAAAGGAATCAAAACAGCTTACGACAATTTCCATCCCTGAGAGCGATGCTTGAGCCGGACTAAAAATCCGGCTTTTTTTTACCTGCTTGAAAACCGGTGCTTCCACTATAAAATTTTGTGGGACTTAATCTGCAGGCAAAAAAAAGGCTGAATGATCGATTCAGCCTTTTTCCTCAGCCTTTATGCTCAGGCTCTTAATGACTCCAGCGCCAATCGCTGATCCCGATTCGGATCGTTGGCAGCATACACTTCATCGCCAAACATCATTGTCGGATAATTTTCTGTCGTAAAAGCCGGCCAGTGTGGCATATCGCCGTGATTGGGGTCTCCGGTTCTGGCAAAAGCAGCCCAGGCACCACTCATGACATGCGCTAAATGATAGCGATACTGATCTGCTCCAGTCATTGAAGCGGCAACATCCACATTGTTGAAAACGAAAGGTATCTCCAGAGTATGGTATGACCCCATACGCTCATTATGGACGGGGGAATACCAGTTAAACAGATATAAATAACTCGGAGCAGAGCCCTGTTCGTATTTAAGCTTGTTCATTTGCTGGGCATTCCAGCGCCTTGTGTTATCTGACTCGGCTGTTAGCCACAACATCCGATTACGACGCTCCGGGAATTTCTCACGATACAGCTCAACCAGTACCGAACCCTGCTGGGCATCGCCATTGGCAAGCCGAGAGCTGAATAGCTCAAGCATGTCTGCATCTTCCAGCTCGTAAGGAGGTGGGCCAACCCAGCCATTTTCTGTTTCTGTCGAGCCCGCCATGAAAGGCACATCAGCAGAATACGCTGGCGCTGTGGGGTCCCAGGGGTGTCTCGGAATAAAATTACCGTCTACAACCGGCCCCATCGGGAAAGAACGCAGCTCAGGGTCGCCATAGAGGGCATCCATGATCTGCTGCGGCGTCAATGTCTGCAGACGATCGAGTTGACCAGCCGATATATCCAGCTTGCTTAGATATCTCTGTACTGCCTCAGTCGCATCATCTGCGGCTTGTCCACGCATGGCGGAACCACTCTGAGCGATACAGCGGTGAAATAGGCCTGCTGCTGAAGGAACTCCCATCAATGAAGTTGTTTTACCACCACCACCAGACTGACCAAATATGGTGACACGATCAGGATCCCCTCCAAATTCACTGATATTATCCTGAACCCACTGTAACGCAGCGACAAGATCCTGAGTGCCGACATTGGTCGACTGTGCCCATTTTTCGCCACCGATATCTGCTAGGTGCATATAGCCAAAGATATTAAGACGATGGGACACTGAAACAACCACGACATCCTGTGATTTAGCCAATAGGGTTCCGTCATACATCAGGTAATTGCCGGAACCAAAACGATGGCCTCCTCCATGCATCCAAACCATTACAGGTCGTGAGCCATTATCCGCTGCCGGTGTAAATACATTCAGATTCAAGCAGGCTTCACTCTCCGTTTCCAGCCGATTCATGGCAAGAACAACCGGTGAAGGTTCAAAGGCATTTGGACCCTGCCAGCAACGGTTACCAATTTGGAAGGCATCCCTGACACCCGTCCAGGCCTGAGCGGGTTGCGGCGGCATGAAACGGTTGGCTCCTGCTGTATCAGCACCGTAAGGTACTCCCCAGAATTGTTCAACGCCCTCTCTGCGCAATCCGCGCACCCGGCCATAGCGGGTGGCAATAGTACTGCCAACTGAAGCAAGACTCGCATCCTGTGCCATCAAAAGTGGCGCCTGAGTACCCAGATACAAACCACCGGCACCGACAAGGCCGTGATTCATAAAACGACGTCTACTGAGCTGATTATTGATCGACATATTGATTCCCCTTCTCTTAAATACTTTGTGTATGGTTTTACTCGAAGACTACAACATATGTTCTGAACTAGGCAATAAACAAAAAGGCCGGAGAATTACTTCTGCCGGCCTTAAACAGGATAGATAACAAACGTTGCAGTTTATTCGTCAGAAGCTTCTTCTTCAGCTTCTTGAGCTGCCTTTTCCTCTTCTATGCGAGCTTTACCAGCCTCGATCGCTTCATAATCTGCTGCTGTCATGTAACTTTCTAGCAGTGCAACCACTTCAGGTTTGGGCGTTGCACGATTGGTATAATCAGGATTTCCTTGTGCAATATCCAGCACAGAGCCTCCTTCATTGGTCAATGCTCTGACATCTGCTCCATGTTCAAGCAGGAATCGAGTGATCGCTTCAGAACCGCGATGGGCCGCACCGTGCAATGCTGTTTCACCTTTCTGGTTACTGGAATTAATCTCAGCATCATATTGATTTAGCAGCATATCCAGTGTCGTCACTGCATCAGCTTCACGACCACGACTGATTGCTTCTCGCCAACCCAAACCGGCTGCAGCCATAAATGGCGTGGTGCCACCCTGAGGGGTGAAAAATCCACCCGGTCTGCCTTCTCTGATATCAGTTGCCAGATTTGGATCAGCACCTGCTTCAAGCAGTAGATTCATGATGGCCAAATCACCAGACATTGCAGCTCTGAAAAACGGGGTAGCCCCTTTGTTCAGCAAGCCATTATGCCCAGCACCCTGTGACAGCCAACTGGGCAAACCAGTATCCAGCTGAATATTGGGATCAGCACCTTTCTCCAGCGCCAGCGCCACAATATCAGGCGCTCTTAGTGTGCTCAGTATTTTAGGACCGGGACGCGGGTTGGCATCCAAGGTATTTATGTCAGTAGCAACAAACAGGACACTACGACCATACTCATCCTTGATATTGGGATCAGCACCTGCTTCCAGCAAAGCACCAGCCACATCAAAATGGCCATTAAGTGCAGCCAGAACCAGTGCATTTGAACCTTTCTCATCAACCAGATCCAGATCAGCACCAGCATCAATCAGCGCCTGCACAGCTGCCAGCTGACCTTCGCGAGCAGCAAAATGTAAAGCAGACAATCTGCCAGGAGGAATATCCGGGTAAACAAAACCACCCTGGCGTTTATCAGGGTCTACTTCAGGAACTTTGACATAGGCGGAACGCAGATCAACATCTGCTCCAGCTTCAATCAGCGCTTCCATCACCTCGACATGTCCGCGAGCTGCTGCCCACATCAGTGCTGTCTGGCCTTTCCAGGCTTCTGTCTGATTGGGGTCCAGGCCCAGCATCATGTTTTCTGGATCATCTGCCAACAAGGCTCTGACCAGTCGTACACTTCCGGCAGCGGCTGCTGTCATCAGCAAGGTCTCGCCATCCGGCGTTGTAGTCATGGTATTGGCCCCTGCAGACATCAGCAAGATACCGATATCATCCAGACCCTGTTGGGCTGCCAGATACAGTGCTGTCGCTCCATAGCGATTGCTGGCATTGACATTAGCACCCTGCTGAATCAACAGACGAGCTTTGTCACGCTCCTGATTGTAGATGGCATGCATCAGCAAGGTAGTTCCATCAGCCTCAGTCCAGTTAACATCAAAGCCCTGCTGCAGAGCTGTTTCCAGCTCTGCATAGGAATAGTCAACCTGAGCCAGGGCCGCACCTGAACCAGCCATGGCAAGTATCAGAATGGATGCAGACAGTTTTTTCATCTTAAACATAAGACGCTCCAAATACTTTCTTAGGACAATAAGCCTACTGTGCGACCCTGGGCTCGGCCAAAGTCTTCCAGTTCAACACCAAAGGTGTGAGCGATATCGAGGTGCATCTGGCCAATCGTACGCATGCGATCTTCAATCGCAATGTGACGGTTACCACGAACCAGACCACTGACAATCACACCAGGAATATCGAACTTGGTATGCTGGTTACCGTTGCTCATGCCGCTACCATAAAGCAGCAGGCTGTTATCAAGCAGAGAACCTTCGACATCAGGCGTATTGGCCAGTTTGTCAACAAACTTGGCAAACTGTTCCATATGATACACATTCACCAGATGATGTTTCATCATGGTTTCTTCAGAATTCTGGTGATGTGAAATGGAGTGATGTGGATCAGGCACACCAACCTGAGGATAGCTAATCTGGCTCAGGTCACGCGCCATCATGAAGGTGAATACTCGAGAAATATCTGCCTGGTAGGCCACATGCAGCAGGTCAAACATCAGGCCAACATGCTCTTCAAAGTCCTGCGGAATACCCATGGGTGAATCTGGTGCAGTTGCAGCCAAATCTCCAGAGCGGGCTTCGGCATTCTGAATGCGACGCTCAACTTCACGGATATTTTCCAGAAAGTCCTGAAGACGAACGCGATCTTCACCACTTAGTGCAGTTTCTGTACGGCTAGCCTGCTCAAGAACCGAGTCAAGAATACTGCGGTTTTCTTGCATACGGGCCAAACGCTGCTCGGCGGTACCGGTACCACCAAACATTCGCTCAAATACCGTACGAGGATTAATCTGCGTTGGTAGCGGATTGATCGGTGAAGCATAGGACACCGTATCCAGATAGGCACAGCTGTAACCGGCATCACAGGTTCCTACCAACGCGCTGACATCTTCAATAGCCAACTGCATGGACGGGAAAATATTGCTCTGCCCGATGTGATTGGCAATGACCTGGTCAATGGAAGTACCTGACTCCAGATCGGCACCCTGTGTTTTCTTCGGGTAGGTATCAGTCAACCAGGCAGTCGGTGCACCTGTATGCTGTCCAACACCATCAGCGCCACGCAGACCACTGACAACCGTCATGTAATTTCTGTAGTTTTCCAGAGGCTTAAGCGTGCGGCTCATCTCAAAATTGTCACCCACAGTAGCCGGCGTCCACCAGTTAGCCTCATCAGTCATGATGAATCCATGAGGAACATAGACGAATCCAGCGCGTTTGGGAGCAACTGCATCCTGCCCCATTGCTTTCATGGCTGGAACCATGGCGCTTAAAAAGGGTAATGCAACTGCAGTACCTGCACCCTGTAACATGGTACGTCTTGGTAATGCTTTCTTGAATATCATCATTTTGGATTTCTCCTTTTGTTATCTACCTTTGCTGTTAATTTTGTAATGCTTCAGCTCTTGTTTTTATTGTTAGCTGCTACTTTACTTGTTTTTACTACCTTAATAAATCAATTTCGAACGCTGGCAGCCACTTGTCCAGCCTCTTCCATCTCTGCCTGCTTCCACTGGAAAGGCAGTGATTTGGCAATTTCCTGCACAATCACAGAGAATCGGTAATCTTCTTCCTCTGCTGCACGGGCAATCGAACGAATAGTCGGCTTGTCATAATACTCAAGACCGCGACCAATCGCATAGGTCAACATACGATCGATAAAGGTATGTACGAACATGCCTTCTTCTTGGATTAATGCTTCCTTAAGAGCAATCGGTCCATTAACGGGTGTGCCATCGGCCATCTGCCCGGATGAATCGATTGGAATGCCACCTTCATCGAGGTCTCTCCAGCGACCAATACCATCAAATTTTTCCAGAGCCAGACCAATCGGATCCATGATGTTGTGACAGGATGAACAGGCTGGATCTGCACGATGGTCGGCCAGACGCTCTCGCATAGAGCGAATGTCAATGGCATCAGCATCATTTTCAGTCAGAGCCGGTACATTATCGGGCGGATCGGCAGGCTCGGCACCCAGAATGTTATCCAGAATCCACTTACCACGGACTACTGGTGAAGTTCTGTGCGGGAACGAAGTCACCATCAGGATGCTACCCTGACCAAGCAGGCCGCCCCTCTCAGGGTGTCCATCCATATCTACACGACGGAAGTGATCACCATAAATACCGTCAATACCGTAATGAAGAGCGAGTCTTTCATTCAAATAAGTATAATCTGCAGTCATCAGGTCAACCACATTGCGGTCTTCGCGCATGACACTTTCGAAAAACAGCGATGTCTCCTGAAGGAAGGCATTTCGCAGGTTTTCGTCGAAGTCAGGAAAGGCAACAAAGTCAGGCGCCCTGCTTTCCAGGTTGCGCAGCTGCAACCACTGGCCCGCAAAGTTTTCAACCAGTGCGTTGGCACGGGGATCTTCCAGCATACGAACCACCTGTTCATCCAGCACACGTGGATCTCTTAGCAAGCCTTGCTCTGCCAGACTGATCAACTCCTGATCTGGGACAGAACTCCACAGGAAGAATGACAGCCTTGAAGCCAGTGCTATGTCATCAATTCTGAAATTTTCACCCGGCTGCACATTAACCGGCTCTACTTCAAAACGGAACAGAAAATCCGGATCCATCAGCATACGACGCAGTCCCATCTGAATACCTGCATCAAAGGTACCCTTGTCTTCTCGACCAGCCAGGAAAAAATCCACCAAGGTGTCGATATCGTCCTGCTCCAGCGGACGGCGATAGGCCTGTCCTGCCAGGTTGGTGAAAATCTGCTCGGCACAGGCTCGCTCTTCAGCCACTGAATTCGGATAGCAAGTGAAGATTTTTTCACGGGTTCCTGTCAATTGGCTGGGGGCACGGCCATTGAAGGGGCCGGCAATTTCTAGATTGGTTACAGCGGGGTTACCGCCGATATATACCGCATCGAAATGGCCCCTTTCGAAAGGCTCCAACTGATCCATTTCCAGGGCACCGGATTTGGCCAGAAAAGTCACTGTGACTTCATGAGTACCTGCAGTAATAGGCATTCTTACCTGGGTACGCTGGTTAATGGCATCCAGCGCCAATGCTGAATTCTCCAGCACCAGGGTATAGTCCGCAGGACCACCGATAGTGACCAGCTTAACGCGCTGTCCGTCGATGGAAACCTCAAACTGATGGGGGTACTGCAAGCCCATCAGGGCATCCAGACTGCTCGCCAGGAATGAGGTATTGATTTCATAGATACCATCCAGCGGGAAAGTGTGCTCTACCGACAGGCCTCCACGTGTACCGAAAGGCAAGCCGTCCATGTGCTGATTCTGTGACAGGGACATGCTGGCCGGATACTGTACCTGCTCTGGTGGGAAAGCCGGGTCGCCAACTGAAATGGCCGAGATACGGTCAGCAGCGGCCAAATAGCCTTCGAGCAGCGTCGGAGATACGCCCAGAATGTCAGCAATATTGTCAAAACCGTAACTGGTGTTGTCAGGCGGCAAGGTGGCTTCAATATCGGCGCTCACTTCCAGACCCAGAATATCGCGAATGACAGTGGCGTATTCTGTTCTGTTGAGTCGATACAGACCTGGTCTGCCAGCCTGTGGATATTCCGATGCCAACAGATCCATCTCGCCTTCCAGCCAGCCAGCCAGACTGTCATAAGTCTCTTCATCCGGACGGGGCTGTCCAATCGGCGGCATTATATGGCCACGTAATTTGGTAATGACATGCTCCCAGGTCTCAGCATCCGGTGCCAAATTATCGAGCTCCATCAGGTCCAGAGCTACACCACCGGAAAAATCGACATAGTTATGGCATTCATAGCAATAGGTCTCAATCGTTTCCTGGTGCTCTGACAAGGCCGCGCTCTGGGCAAAACTTTGTCCGCCAGCAGCTAGCAGAGATAGTGTCAAAGCAGTTTTAGTGATGCCTGCAAGCAGGCCTTGATGTGTATTTTTCATAACTTTGGTCATTTGATTCATAGTGATGTTTTGTAAATAGAACATGCTTGATCCACCTACCTCTATTTATTGATTAATGCTGTGGATTTGCACCCCCAAATATGCAGTGCACATTAATATGGCGCGGGACAAAAACACAACTAAAACAATTTTAATAGTCTGTTCATTTCCATGTACAATCTTGCTAAACTGCTGATTATACAGCCCAAGTGAGCACGAGTAAAAGCTAGTTTAACACCTCTGCCTGACTTAATCTGGAGCATAAGCCCCTCATAAATACTGTTTATGCATTCAGGTTTCGGCCTGCATTAAGCTCCAGCAGAGACTAAAAAAGTTCTTAGAAATCATTGTCGGTTGATAGTAGACATGAAAAAAATGCAAAATTTATGAAAACCAAGCTCGATTTAAACGCCATGATGACCTTTTGCAAGGTAGCAGAGAACAGTAGCTTTACCACGGCTGCTGAGACGCTAGGGGTCAAGAAGTCCACCGTTAGCAATAAAGTCAGCGAGCTGGAACGCTCACTGGGAGCCAAACTGCTTTATCGCAATACACGGCATGTAGCCCTTACCGAGATCGGTCAGGACTATTTCAAATATTGTCAGGAAATTGTCCAAAAAGCCGAAGAAGCCAATCAGTTCATAACCACCTTTAATACCGAACCACAGGGCATCCTGAAGCTGGTCCTGCCGCCAGGTCTGGGCAGAATTATATTTGATGAACTTTTTACTGTCTTTCTGGAGAAGTATCCAAAGGTTAAACTCGATGTTAACTTAACTCTAGAACCTATTGATATTATTAAAGAAAGTTATGATGCTTCCCTCCTCGTTGCCGACGCCACCCTGAAAGATTCTAACCTGATCGCAAAGAAGCTGTTTGATGTTCATCTGGGCTTTTACGCGACTCGAAGTTATCTGGCAAAACAGAGTCCTATCAGGACGCTCAAGGATATGGAGGCCCACGAACTGATCCAGGCTTACTCCAATACTCCGCCGATCATTGAAGATGGCAAGGAATTACATATCGTGTCCAATAACCGAGTACGCATCAATTATCTGGACGCCTGCATCAAGGCGGTACAGAAAGACCTCGGAGTCGGCCTTCTGCCCAACATTGCCGTTACCCGGGAACTGGAGAGCGGTTCATTGGTTGAAGTCCTACCTGAATGCCAGATCGCACCAAAAAGCATATTTGTGCTCTATCACAGCCGCTCCTGGTTACCTCCCAAATTGAAAGTGTTTCTTGAATTTCTGGAAGATTGGCGCCAGCAATACATTGTCTGAGGCGAAAATTCTGGAGATTTTATGGATTGGACATTAATGTCAGAGTGGATTCCAGTATGACGGCTGTCTCCAGGAAAACAGGGCCACCTCCCCCCTCCCGATAACGGCCTCCCCGACCAAGCGCATAATCCAGTGGAGTACTGCCAGTAGCATCTTCAATCGACGCATCCGCACCAAACTCCAGCAGCAGTGATACCATTTGCGACCAACCGAGCTGCGCCGCTCCATGCAGTGCGGTGCTGCCAGTATTGTCCTGATGGTTGACCGATGCGCCATGCTCAAGCAGCAAACGGGTTGCAGGTAAAGCATCAGCTTCAGTCCTGAAACGTCCTCTGGTATCCGCATCACCAACCCCGTAACCCGCTGCTACCATCAGGGGAGTGGTTGCATTTTCATTGGGTAAATCGATCAGGGCATGAAATCGAAGCAGGAGCTCAATCGCTTCTAAATCTGCACCCCTGGCTGCTCTTAACAGGGACGTTGCTCCGGCAACCAGTAAAAATCGGTCTCCACGGCTTACACGATCGGCTCCAAGATCGCGATATGGGGGAAAGATTTTTAATTGCAGATTAGGGTTTGCACCCCCTTCGAGCAGCATCTGCATGAATTCCAGATTTGAGGTGAGATCATCAGATAATTTGTCGGGTCTCCCGCCGTGCGGCACCGTATTGTAATCGACCGTTGCATACAGCGGAGAGCGGCCATAGATATCCCATTCATTAATAATGGCGCCTGCTGTTACCAGAAGACGCGCCGAATCCCAATGGGCATTGAGACAGGCCATGATCAGCGGGGTGATGCCTTCCGGGTCGTCCGCATGAATATCAGCCCCGGCATCCAGCAGATAGCTGACACATTCAGTACACCCTTCACGGGCTGCATAGAGCAAAGGTGTCAGGCCGCCAGAGGGCAAAAACTTCATTCGGGGCTCAGCAGACACTTGTCGCGGCCAGTTATTTGGTGTCGAACGCGCATTCGGATCTGCGCCGTGATCCAGTAATAGTTTGAGCATTTGTGGTCGCTTCTGGGCAGCCGCCCACATAAGCGCTGTCTGGCCACGGAAGCTCTCTGCTGCGTTGACGTCGGCCCCAGCATCCAGCAGGACTTGTGCGGCGTCCAGATTATCCGTTCGTGCAAGTATCATCAAGGCGGTCTGATCATCAGCCGATCGCTCATCCGGATCTGCCCCGGCTTCAAGCAAAGCCCTGATAATACCCGGGTTTCCGGTGACTGCAGCCTGTGAAAGCGGCGTTGCCCCATAGTCATTTGCCAGCGCTGGATCCGCTCCCAGACTGAGCAGTCTGAGTACCAGCGCTGCATCATCATAGTAAACTGCCCAATGCAGCAGACTGGTCCCGTCCGCCTGCATGGCATCGACCGAAGACTGGAATTCCAGTGATGACAGGACTGTTTGGGTTTCCCCTCGACTGGCGAGCTGTAGCAAATCATCCTGTGCCAGCCCTGGCTCAACCAACACATTGCCCAGACAGGTAAGTATAAGGAAAGACAAAAGTCTGCGATGCATCTATTAAACCTCGGCAAAGCGACCGGTGCTGTCACCCAGGGAATCCAACTCCACCCCGATCCTGTCCATCAGCGTCAGCATGAGATTGGATACCGGGGTGTAATCCGGATAGACCAGGTGCTGCCCGCCCCTGATGCGGCCACCACCTGTACCGACTATTGCCGAGGGCAATGGGAAATGATCGTGGGCATTACTGTTACTCATGTTGCTGCCGTATAGAATGATACTGTTATCCAGCAGCGAACCATCCCCGGCTGGCGTGTCAGCAAGATTCTGGACAAAACGCGCAAACACGCGGGAATGATATTCCTGTACTCTTACCAATCGGGCTATCTTGGCCGGATCATTCTGGTGGTGTGACAGCGGATGGAAGGCATCGGAGATACCAATGTGGTTATAAGTCTTGGTGCTGACCTCCGCGGCCATCATCATGGATGCAATCCGGGTCATGTCGGCCTGCCAGGCTAGGGTAATCAGATCAAACTGCAGATTGATGTGTTCATCAAATTCAGCAGGAATCCCGAGTGGTGCGTCAGGCAATTCAACATTGGACAAGTCGTGATCCGCCGATTTCTGAATTCGGCGCTCGATTTCCCGCACACTTTCCAGATAATCACTGAGAATGACCCTGTCTGCTGCGCCTAGCTGATTGTTGAGTGCATGAGTCTGTTCCATAATCAGATCAAGTACTGATTTGGTCTGGTCCGCGATCGCAGCACGCTCTTCCGCAGAATCACCGACCCCGAAAAGGGTCTGAAACAGCTTGCGTGGATTATTTTCCATGGGCAAGGGCGTACTGGGTGTACGGAAAGAAATCGTTGCGCCATAGGAGCAGCCATAATCACGGTCACACTGCCCTGATCCCCCGGTCAATTCAGTCGCCACTTCAATGGAAGGCAACGGCGTGTCCTGCCCGATATGCTGGGCAGCAATCTGATCAATCGTTGTGCCACCGTAGGGATCGTGACTGACTCTGGGACTGTTGCCATGCAACCAGGTACCTGGTGTGATTGCATGGACCGGACCATTGGCTCGTTTGTTTTCCAGACCGGAGACTATGGTGAGCGCATTCTTGAAAGGCGCAAGAGGCTGCAGTATCGACTTCAATTCAAAGTCACGGCCTTGCTGATCTGGCGTCCAGTTGCTCATCACCGCACCATGCGGAAAATAGATAAAGCCCATCCTTGGCGGGGCACTCGCTGCAGTCTGTGCCAGCGCTGTCGCTGCCGGAATCATCGCATCAAGCAGAGGCAGGCCTACCCCCACCCCCAGATTGCGCAGAAAGGTACGGCGGGGAAGATGCTTTTTACTGATAAACATGAGTCACTCCCTTTTGCTTTACTGCTCTGCCACCGATAGCTCAGGGTCAGGCACAGCCGACATGAGAAACTGGTCGCTGTTAATCACACCTCTGACAATGGATGAAAATCTGTAATCCTCATTCGCCACGGTTCTGACAATCTCCCGTACGGCAGGCATGTCATGGAATTCTACTGTCCTACCCAGGGCATAGGTCAATAAATTGCGGGTGAAGATCTGGACAAACTGCTCAGGATTCCGTAACAGCGCTTCACGCAGATCATTCACCCCATTGATCGCTTGACCACTGGCAAGACTGCCGGAAGCGTCGATCAACACGTTGCCGGCATCACTGTCCCGGTCTCTCCAGGCACCAATGGCATCAAAATTTTCAAGCGCCAGCCCCAGCGGATCCATGACATCGTGACAACCTGCACAAGTTGGATTGGCCCGATGTGATTCCAGACGCTCTCGGACTGTCAGCGAAACTGCAGAGCCTTCCGGTGTCTCCGGAAAGGCCTCAACATTTGGTGGTGGTGACGCGGGTTCCACACCCATCAGTTTTTCCATGATATAGGCACCACGGACTACCGGCGATGTGCGGTTTGCGTAGGACGTCAACATCAGCAAGCCTCCTTTTCCCAGCAGTCCATGGCGTTCTTCATTCTCAAGCTGCACCCGACGGAACTGGTCACCGCGAATATCTGCCAGTCCATAGTGGAGCCCCAACCGCTCATTAGCAAAGGTGTAGTCTGCGTCCAGCAATTCAATGATGCTTCTGTCTTCAATTAATACGCTGCTGATAAACCGCTGCAGTTCTTCAATCAGGTCATCACGAAGGCCGCTGTCATAACGTGGGAATATTTCAGTGTCAGGATTTACCTCATAGAGCCCACGCAGTCCCAGCCACTGAAACACGAAATTATCCACCAAGGCACTGGCTCGTGAATCAGCCAGCATCCGGTCAATCTGGGCATCTAGAATTTCCGGATCGGAAAGTTCCTGGCGGGACGCCAGGGTAATCAGTTCAGTGTCCGGAGGAGAGCTCCAGAGAAAGAACGAGAGTCGGGAGGCCAGCGCGTGATCGCTGATCGTATAGACTTCGCCGGGCTGGCTCCCTGCCGGGGGCAATTCCGTACGATACAAGAATTTGGGGCTGGCCAGTATAGCCACCATACCATTCTTGATACCCGCATCAAAGCTGCCCTGTTCCCTGGCCTGGGCATAGAACTGCATGGGCGCTTCCAGATCGGCATTCTCCAGTGGACGTCGAAATGCCAGTGTAGCTAGTCTGGTAAAAATCTGCCGGGCACAATCGAGTTCTTCAGCGAGACTCTGCGGCTCACAGATCATCACCTTTTGTCGACTGGGTGTATTGATCACTCCATTGGCATTGAAAGGTCCGGTAATCGTCAATCGACTGGCTTTAGGCAAACGGCTAAGGCCAATATTTTCTCCAGGATGGTGAAGGATTTCATCAGATTCAACAAAACTCCTGGCAATGAAGCTCATCCCTACCTGATGCCTGCCTGAACTAACTGCAAGACGGATATTACTGAAACGGGCATTGACTTCATCGATTGCTGGGGCCTGCAACTGATCCAGAAAACGCAGGTCTTCACTGCCACCAATGGTGCGACGGAATACTTCCTCTCCATCAAGGGTAATAATCAGGGTGCTGTCATGCTCCATGCCAAATAAATAGGAGCCGGTCACCAGCCCCTCAACATTGAAGGCATATTCCCCATCTACAGGAAAGATATGTTCCACCAGTACACCGCCACGTGTTCCCAGTGGCAAACCATGAACATGGCTGGTCTGATCAGCTGTATCCATGGGGTAAACACTTGTTTCGGGAATCGGATCCGGGTCACCGATAGCAATTTCACTCACCAGTCTGGCTGCTGTGATAAACTGGTCAAGAAATGCTGGTGATACTTTCAGCACATTGGCAATGTTGTCAAAACCATCGCTGATATCATCTTGCGGCAGCACATCTGCCGCTAACCCCACGCCAGTCAGTTCATAGATTGCATTGATATATTCCGTTCGGTTGAGCCGGTGCAGAGAAATGCTGCCAGGACCAGTATTCAGAGCAGCATGTTCATCAAGCACACTTTCAATACTCCTGATCAGCGCCCAGCGTTCTTCTTCTGAAGGCTGTGGCTGGCTTGGAGGAGGCATCACATACGCACGCAGTTTGCTCAAAGCACGTTCGAATATTTCTGCGTGTTCAGCTGTCTCTCTAGGATTAAACAGAGTGAAATCAATGCCACCTGAGTAATCTATAAAGTTATGGCATTCCATGCAGTAGGTTTCCAGTGTGGACCAGTTGGCACTCAGGATATCAACAGGGTTGTCTGCCGCCAGTCCCGGCGTCATGGCGCCCGAGATCAAACTTGTGAAGATAAATCTGTTCAGGTTTTTTCTTTTCATTGTTTTATTAAATAACACCCGGCACGCTTCTCTCAGCCATGTGATACCAGGTACTGCGATAAACCTGATAAAGAAACAGACTCGGATCACCCCTCTCTTCCGTATGCGCGGCCACCGGATTGCTCGCCTGAAACTCCTCAACACTCATGCCATTCCTGAAAGCCTCCTGCGACGCTGACCAGGTTTCATCGAGCATAATTAACTGCCGATCCAGGGCTGAACGGGCTTGCACGCCACCGTCTGCTGCAATGATTTTAGTGTTATCGCCGGCGAGATCGAGCAAAGCCTGTGTGGCATCCCGTAAGCCTCTTATCCAGCCTCCGGTGACATAGTCGATTTGTGGAAAACTGTCTACTGCCAACATCTCACCCACATACAGGACATCATTATGTTGAAAATAAACATAAATATCTCCATCAGTATGAGCTTTGGCCAGTCTTTCATAGCGAACAATCTCGCTACCCAGCTGCAGACTGCCACCCTGATAGAACCCTTCATTGACCTGTGCTTCCTCGGGCAATGCCGGATACCTGAGATTTTCCCATTCCACATAGGTATTAACGGTCTGCCAGAGACGAGTATTTTCATGTGCAATGATTCGCGCAGACTGACTTACAAGTGCATTAAGCCCAGCATGTTTCGGTCGCCAGCTGGTATTAAAAAGCATTTGCACCGCTTTACCGGGAGCAAGTTGATTAATCTGTCGCAACAAGTATTCAGCATTAACAGCAAGGCCACCATCAATGACCAGGAGAGCATCGGCTAGATCAGCTAGCACAACGTTACACCCGGCTCCCTGAATCAGGTGGATACCTGGCTCAATCAGCGTTACCTGCAGGTTTGCGTTTTGCGCCAGCAAGGGGGGAGAAATACCCAATGCAAACGTGCCACCCAGGACGCCTGCTAATACCGATCTGCGTTTTATCATAGTTATCTGACTGGTATTTTAATTCCGATAGCACCAGAATATTAACACTGAGAATGGCATTGCTGCCAAGTATATAAAGCAAAGAGGATGACTCTCAGTTGTCGGACATCCCTGAAAAGAAAGAACCGAAAAGCAAAAGCGGCAGGCGCGAAAGATGTCGCTCTTCGAGGGTGTCAAGGAAGAGTGTCAGGGCCCTGCACAGAGCCGCACACAATACTGGCAGATTTAACAGGTTTCAGGAACAGGCACTGAGACCTGAAACCCTGATCGCCCGGCCTGTTATCAGGCCGGACAGAATACTTGATCAATGGTTGGACATCAGGGCCTTCCTCGCCAGACCGGCTCATCCCAGTGGCTGGGATCGGTATTCCCTTCAGCACAGACAAATTCAAGAATTTCCTGGCCGGTAACCATGCCGAATTCCCGAGTGTAAGTATAAGAATCTGTCAGCGCTTCGGGATCTTCTACGGTTATCTCTACCAGTAGCCGGTTCATCTGAGGGCGGGTATAACGCTCGGTCACCACCAATTGGTCGGAATGAATGCCAAAACCCGGCGTATATTCATTAAAGCCTTCGGTTACAACGACCAGTGTATCCCCTTCCCAGCTGCCGCGTGAATGTCCCTGCCAGCTCGGATTCCAAAGCTCCGGCATGCCTCGTCCGTCCAGAAAAACCTGGCGCCAGCCTGGCGTCACAAATTCCATGATCTGAATCATGATGTCTTCTTTTTGTACGATCTGCCAGGGGAAGCCCATGGTTGCTAGCACCGCACTCTGTGGTAAACAGTAAGCGCCGGCATTATTGAATCCCAGCGCCCGGTATTCAGCATCCATTTCGGCGGCCCAGGACTGATAGGGTACGGATGGTCGATTGGTATTAGCACCTGGGGCTGCCACCCACATACCGGAAAAATCGACTTGTCCATTACTCAGCCGCGGTGGTGGTCCGGATTGATTTTCTGAATTCCGTAATATGTCATTGGCCAGCATGCCAGGATCATCACCAATCGTGCCCAGATTAATGCTCCATTCAATGTGCAGATCATGTTCAAGGTTCTGTCCATTACCGACAATCAACCCTTGCTGATTGTAGGGAAGGTACATGGCGGTTCTGAACTCGAAACTGATGTCGTAGGTTCCGGCCGGAACGTCTGTGATGACATAGTCTCCTTCAATGGTGGTTTCTCCCTGGAACTGTTGCCCGGTCGCCTGATTGGTAATGCTTACGGCCTGGGTAAGACCGGTTATATTGGCGCCGTTAGGGTCTATTAAACGCCCACGGATGGATCCCTGGGCAAAACACAAGGAACTGAGCAATGCCAATGCAACAACGCATGCAAGTGAAAACGCCTTTGAAACGCTTGTAAGTTTAATCATGTGAAACCCTGTTTTATTGCTGTGTGCTTTAACTATCTGGCGCAGAATCTGCTTAATCGTCATCCAAGAATGACTTTATTATTGCTGTCTTTCCAGTTCATAGGATGAACCCGCCTGAACCACAGTCCCATCTGCCAAGGTGACAATCTTGGCATTGGCCAGATTGGCGCCACTACGTGCCAGATAGCCATCCACCGTGACGACATCGCCTTCTTGCAGGGTATCCCGGTACCAGCCATAGCGAATCAGGGTATTCGGACTGCCCAACTCGAAAGACCAGCGTTCCTCAATACCTTCTTCATTTTCAATCATCAAATCAAAAAAGGCGTGCGGATTAACCCAGCGTACACCAACAACCCTGCCTGTCATCACTGATTCCTGATTAGGGTCATATTGACTGACAAAAGAATGATGAGAAAAAGCACTGGCGGAAAAACATGTTGCCAGCAATAAAGCTAAGGAAGTGATCGTGGTTTTCATAGATGCCCTCTTCTAGTTGGTGTTGCTGTTAAATAATGAATGACTCTCGTAAATGTTGTGGGTACATTACATTATTTACTATCGGTAGATAAACGGTTATTTAGTCAAATATATTTTGAGAAAAATGCAACAATAAAGGGCTTTATGCAAGATTTTAACACCATATCCATCTTTCAATCGGTTGTCGAACAGGGCAGCTTCTCCCGTGCTGCAGAGAAACTCGGCATCACCACTTCGGCTGTGAGCCGGCGTATTTCCAGCCTGGAACAGCATCTGGGGGTCAGGCTGCTGAGGCGCACAACCAGGAGCCTCAGCCTGACCGAATCCGGACAGCGCTATCTGGAATATGCCACTCAGGCGCAACAGGCGGTGATTGATGCCGAAAATGCGGCCCGCGAAAAAAAAGATGTCGCCAGCGGGACCCTGCGCCTGAGTGCGCCGGTCAATCTGGGGCGAGGCAAACTGGCAGAACTTATCCCCTTGTTTATGCAAGCTAATCCGCTGGTATCCTTTCATATATCGCTAAGCGATGTTTTTACCAAAATCAACCCAGATGACTTCGACCTTGTCCTGACGACAGCACAGCCCCCCAGCGGCTCCTTTCACGCAGTCAAACTATATTCCGTTAAAGGTTGTATCGTCTGTAGTCAGGACTATATGGATAAGCATGGCACTCCTGCTTCTCCGGAAGCACTGCAATCACATAACTGCTTACTACCCTCGTTTTACGAAATATACGACGACTGGATTTTCACCAAGGAGGACAAGGAAATCAAAGTCAAGGTTAACGGCAATTACTTCTGTAATAACCCCGTTGCAGTACAGACCGCAGCAAGAGAGGGTGTGGGAATCGCCTGCCTGTCAGCAAACCAGGTCAATGAAGATATTGCTGCGGGCAAACTGATACAACTATTCGGTGATTACCGGATGCCCGACAGATCCCTGCGCATTTATTATTCGGAGAAGCATTTCGTGCCAGCCAAGGTCAGGGTCTTTGTGGACTTCCTGGTAGATAACCTTGGAAA
>CAZSHI010000018.1:0-44498 GCA_964606735.1 uncultured Enterobacteriaceae bacterium | reverse complement strand
TTCTTTTTCAGAACCGCATTGGTACTTTTCTGGCGGCAGTGGGAACACTTGCCACCTTTTACTCGGAAACCTATCTCTCCTTTACGCTGGAACGGCCTGATGATTTTTACGTACAGGTTGGTCTGCTGGGGCTCACCCTGTTCGCCATTTCACTTACCTTGCAGTATTTGAGCAGCAAAATTCTGCAAAGGGAAATACTGGCCATGCGCCAGGCTGAAGACCTGAAATCGCTAGAGGAAATGAACTACCAGATTATCCAACGCATGCGTACCGGCATCATTGTCGTCAACAACGGAGGTGGCATCCTCAGCTCAAATAATTCAGCATTGAAAATTCTTCAGAAAGACTCGCAGAATGAAAAGTTTCTGACATTGCCCGAACAACTGCTCACTGAGTTACGCAAGTGGCAACAGGACAACTCTTATCGCAGTAAACCCCTCACCCTCATAGAAGGTCTACCTGAAATACAGCCCAGCTTTTCCTATTTACAGCCCGATCTGAAATCCAATGTGCTGATCTTTCTGGAAGATTACTCGAGACTCAGCAGCCGTGCACAGCAATTGAAACTTATCTCCCTGGGCAGACTGACGGCCAGTATCGCCCATGAAATACGAAATCCCTTGGGAGCTATCAGCCACGCTGGCCAGTTACTGGAGGAATCGGAAAGCATCCTGGAAAATGACCGCCGCTTGCTGGAAATCATTGAAACGCACAGTAAACGCGTCAATGCCATCATCGACAACATCCTCGGTGTTTCACGTAACCAGGATATGATCCCCGAACTGATCCCACTTCAGGACTGGCTGGCAACATTCGTTGAAAAGTTCAAGGCATCTTACCGCGATAAAGTCGATATCGATCTCAAATTGGCAAATGAAGCCATCACAATTCAGTTCAACAGCAGCCAACTCGAACAAATCTTGACCAATTTATGTGAAAATGGCATTCGTTACAGCATAAAAGAAACAGGCAAGGCGCATATTTGCATACAGGCCAAGCTGGATGGCGAAAACCCGGTGTTGGAAATTATTGATGATGGTCCGGGTATTGAAGAAGACAATGTTGCAAGCATCTTTGAACCTTTTTTTACCACCTCAAGCTCCGGTACCGGACTCGGCCTGTTTATCTGTAAGGAAATCTGCGAAGCCTATCAGGCTCAGATTTCCTATAATCGAACCCCGGATGAGAGAACCTGTTTTAGAATTCGTTTTGCTCCACCAGAACAACAGTTTTTGTAAGCAAAGAACTCGGAAGGCTAGATAGTGCAAAAAGTCCTGATTGTTGATGACGAACCGGATATTCGTGAGCTCCTGGAAATCACGCTGAGCCGCATGAATCTGCAATCCAGCAGTGCAGCTGATCTGGCCGAGGCCCTGGATTTATTAAAAACCCAGGATTTTCACCTCTGCCTGACGGATATGCGTCTACCTGATGGCGATGGCCTGGAGCTGGTACAGAAGATCCAGACCGAATACCCGCATATTCCAGTTGCCGTCATCACCGCCCATGGCAGTACGGAAACGGCTATAGCCGCTCTGAAAGCCGGCGCTTTTGATTTCGTCTCAAAACCGGTAGACCTGATAAAACTGCGGGCGCTTGTCAGTTCTGCACTGAAACTCAGCCATGAACCCGCACAGGAAAGCAAACAGGATGCTCCCCTGCCAGTCAATATCATCGGTGAATCAAAACAGATTAAAGAACTGAAAAATCAAATCAGCAAACTTGCACGTTCACAAGCACCGGTGTTTATTTCAGGCGAATCCGGTAGCGGCAAGGAATTGGCTGCACGCGCGATCCACGCCCTTGGCCCTCGTAAAGACAAGGAATTTGTCGCCATTAACTGTGGTGCTATTCCTTCCGAATTAATGGAAAGTGAATTTTTTGGTCACATCAAGGGCAGCTTTACCGGCGCTGACAAGGACAAATCCGGGTTGTTCAAGGCCGCAGATGGTGGCAGCCTGTTTCTCGATGAAATTGCTGATCTCCCCTTGCACATGCAGGTAAAACTGTTACGGGCAATTCAGGAGAAAAGTGTACGCCCGGTTGGTGCACAACATGAAACACCTGTGGATGTCAGAATCATCAGCGCCTCCCATAAGAACCTGCAGAATGCTGTCAAGACAGGCAGCTTCAGGCAGGATCTGTTTTACCGGATTAATGTCATTGAGTTGCAGGTACCCAGTCTGCGCGAACATCGCATGGATATCCCGATTCTGACACAACATATCCTGGATCGACTTTCACAGGATCAGCATGCCGACAAGGTGAAGATCTCCCAGGACGCCCTTGAGAAACTGGAAAAATATGATTTTCCAGGCAATATCCGTGAACTGGAAAATCTGCTGCAACGTGCCTATGCGCTTTGCGAAAACAATCAGATTGAGCATATCGACCTACCCGTTACAAGCAGCACCAGAGAACTCCCAAGCGGCGACTTTTCACTGGAAGAACACCTTGAAGAGGTTGAAAGTTCAGCCATTCTCAATGCACTGGAAGCAACCCGTTGGAATAAAACAGCTGCTGCCGAAAAGCTAGGCATGTCCTTTCGCTCCTTCCGCTACCGTATCAAAAAACTCGGACTCGACGACAAGTAATGGATTTTGACAACTAGTGGTTTATCCACTTAACTGAACAGGAACTTGCAGGACTGTCACACGGAGGTGTCATGTCCAGTAAAACCAGTGCTTACACGCTGATTGAACTCCTTTGCAGCCTTGCCATCCTGGCGGTTCTGCTCAACCTGGCCATACCGGCCTACTCGAACCTTGTCGAACACCATCAAGCCCAGATAGTCATAGAACAGTTAGAGCGTGCCATCAGTATCACACGCCACACGGCCATTAATGAAGGCACCATGACCACTCTGTGCAAGAGTGCTGATGGCAGGACCTGTGGCGGTCAGTGGCAGCAGGGTTATATCGTCTTTACTGACAACAATGGCGACAGGCTTATCAACGGCAGTGATCGGCTAGTTCAGGTATTTAAGGGACAGCACGATATTGGAACACTGACCTTTCGGGCTTTTCAGAACAAACAGTATCTGCAGATGACGGCGGAGGGATTTACCAATTATCAGAACGGCAATTTCACTTTTTGTCCGGCTAGTCAGAAAGCCGAACAGGCAGAGCAACTGATTATCAATCGCAGTGGACGCACCTACCGGGCAAAAGACAGGGATGGAGATGGGATAAAAGAAGGCGCCAATGGCAAGCCGCTTGTCTGTGAATAACTACCAGCACTCCGAACTGGCATTATTATCAGAATCCACCGAGGTTTTTGCGCCAAGGTTGGTCAGGGTCAGCTTGTTGCATTGGGTATCATCAGCCTGACCACCGGCTGCAGTGGCTGTCATGCTCCAGGAAGTGGCCGAGGCGGTCAGCGCCACCGTGTAGTAACCTTCGTCGCTGCTGATACTGGTCGTATTGTCTGAGAGCCCACTGAGTAAGTCAGAAAAGTCACCGGTGTATTGATTGGTTCGGAAGTAATAGCGCTCCTGCAGGGTCGCCAGTCTACTCAAGGTGATCTGTGCATCGGCCCGATTGGCCCTGAGAGTCGAATCACGATAGGCCGGTATCGCGATCACGGCCAGAATCCCGATGATGGCCACGACTATCATTAACTCAATGAGAGTGAATCCCTGTGCATTCTTCTTCATTTGTTTCATTTTTCCATCCAGCGCTGTCGGTAACAGTTTCAGCTGTTTACTATACACTAAAACGGAATATCCAGAAGCTCCCAGGACATCCTGCCACCGCCGCCAGAGGCTGAGGAGAAACCGGTACTGCTGGTCACACCGGTTGTTGAACCGGTGACGACTGAGAGGTCAGCCTGATTGGTGGTGCCGTCAACAGTCACCTCGTTACCCGTTCGAACAATGGCTGTTGGCGCCGAGGGAGCACCCTGGCCCAGATCAACACCTGCATAGGCAATGTCATTTTCATCGGAGCCGAAAGGTCCGAAATACTGGGCGGTACCCGTTCTAAAATTATAGGCGTACAGCGCACCATCTCCCTGAATAGTACATAAATCAAAATCCGGTGAATATGAGGTAAATATAATGCTGCTGCCCAGCACCAGCGAAGTCGTGAAGACTCTTTCAGCCGGCGAAGAACCATCATAGGACAGTGCCGTTATCCAGCCTGCTTCACTGTTCATCGCAGCATAAAGTTCATTGAAGGATTCCACACTGGTACCGACCGAACTGCCATCCTTGTATACCAGTGCAGCAGGATTGGAGTCACCCGTATCCACATCGTAAACAAGGCCGGTGGTTTTGACGATCAGGTCTGTGGTATCTACCAGAGCATTCTCACTCACGGCAGAGGCTGAATCCTTTACACCGATAAAATACTGCTGAATAGCAGAGCGATTATCAGCCGCAGTGAACAGGCGCCCTGTGCCAAACAAGACCCAGAGCTCACTGTTCAGGACATTGTTACGTACATTTGGCCTGGCAGTTACCGGCTTGTTAATGTCAATCAAATCGGACATGACTGCCATGCCACCACTGCTGGACAGGCCCATGGCAGGCGAACTTGAATCCAGCTCAATTCGCTTGACCCTGCCCTCAGGTGCCGCTTCGGTGCCTTCTACAGTGCCGGCATAAACCACATCGTCAACAAAATCATTATTGGCATCCACCACCAGAAAATCACCAAAGAACCCGGACGGGTCGCTGCTCGGCACCTGGGCACCAGTGGCTATCGTAATCATTTGGCGGTCAACCAGATCATAGGCAAAAACTTTCGCATCCTGGGTACTGGTGACCGAATCCAGTTCGGTTGGCCCGGAACCAAACACCAGAATCCACTCATTGATGGAAGGTGATGAATAGGAGCCGGAAACATCGGGAACTCTGGCCTTGACCAGCGCCGGTTCAGCAGTCGTGAAGGCCATTCCCGGGTCGGTAATTTCAGCAATCAGTTCAGGCGGACCTTCCGGGTCGGTAATATCCAGAATGACGATTGCCGAACGCATGGTGAAGTCATCGGCAGCATCATTGTCCAGATCAAGCGCGAAGTCTCCGCCACCCAGTCGCATATTGGCAACCAGAATGGTTCCCCAGCCGCCCGGATGTGTAGCATCCGGCGTGAAAATATTGACATCATAAGCCTGAATGGCGCCATCGGCATAAAAGACATGCGGGTAATCAACTTCCCGCAACCATTGCAGATGTGGCAGCAGGTTCATCGGGATATAAGCCCACATTTCCGCGCCGAGTTCATGACTTTGCCCAAGAGTATAGGTTCCTGTATCAGGGTCTATTTGCTGGGTATAGAACGCACTCAGCGCGGAATCCCAGATACCACCATTGAAGGCATGAATCATGCCGTCATTACCGCCCACATAGATCATCTGACGCCTTCTGTCATATTGCTGCTGAAAGGCGTCGTAGGTGTCATCGCCATACAGAATGTTGTAACGGCTGCCGGGCGGATTAACCACGATAGGTGAGGAATTGACGATATCACCCAGAATCCAATAAGCCGGTGTTGAGGTGCCATCACCCGGTATATCCGTCAGTCTTGAACGCCAGTTACGAGCCGGTTTATCAACACCGCGAATATAGTCCACCAGGTCCGTGGCTATGGAAGAATCGGAAATGCCCAGATAACGGTAATTGTTATTACCGGCAGGATTAAAGGTACTGGCGGTAAAATCAACCACCTCTGCACTGTCCACCACACCGGTGGTACCAGAACTGATTGAATCCAGCCAGGTGAAAATGTAACGCTTGGAACCGGCATTTTCGGTATAGGCCCCACCAGCAACGGTACGCTGTACCGCCAGATTCGCCTGGGTGATATCCGACAGTTCATCACGCGCATTCCAGATCGAACCGAATTCTTCCAGGTCGGCTGGTGTGCCAAAGGGCTGCAGGAAAGCCACCCCGGTATCCGGGTCATTTTGTTGGGTATAGCGCTGAAAGCGGGTACGACTGGGGATGACCGACTCGTCATAATAAATATCCACGACATAGTCGGTACTGGTACCTTCCAGTCTGCCCTTGATGCCATTGTCTTCACGGAAACGGCCCGACTCATCAATAAAGATGGAGTGCAGTACCCCGCCCCAGGTAATGGTGTTTTCATTATCATCGGTATATTGCGGGTGGTAATAGGCCTGGTAAACTGCACCCAGACCGGAACTACTGTTGGTCACCACCGCTGCCGCTGTACCCGATGAGATGCTCTCGGAAAGATTATCCAGCACCAGGCTCAGGCTGCCGCCCAACTGGGAAGGATTGGTGATGGGGAAATAGTTATCCGGAATGCCATCGGCACCTTCATTGCCTGCCGTATCGCGAGTATCCCATTCACGTGTATCCGCAGCACTGCCGATGTAATAAGGCGTACCGTCTCCATCAATATCAATAAAGCTGCCGTATTTGGCGGTATACCACAGCGGGGAATTCAAAAAAGGCACCGTGCTGTCCGGGTCTGCGGTAAACACAGCAGGTTCGGTATAAATAATACGATTACCGGAGTTGGCATTGACACGGGTAATGTCATAGCCCCCCTGCCGAAGCAGATAGCTCATCTCGCCATTGGCCAAGGTTGCGCGAACAATATACTGCCCTGACAAATTAGTGGTTGTCACGGCGTTCATGGCCGCTGTCGGGGTATTGGTCACCAGTGGTCGTGAACTGAGTTCTTCATCGATTCCATTGATGATATAGCCGAAACGAAAGGCATTGGCACTGGTTGCCTGTGGTGTTGAAATTCTTACCTGAATCGTGTCATCACTTAAACCGCTGGTCTTCCAGTCAAAATCAGCCCAGTTATAGCCGCTGCCCAGATCAAGACTCGGTGGGGTGCCGGGGCAGCCACTGGTATCATCACCGATACACCATTCAATTCTAGAAACGCCGTCCATGTCATAGCTGTTTCCCCAGTGTGAATCTTCCCAGCTCACCAGAATGCGTCCGCCTGTGTCATCAAAGGATTCAATATAGATATCCAGCAGACTGCACCTTTCCCAGCCGCTGTCATTAACCTTGGTAGCAGCTGTGGCATATGCATAACAGGTTGGCACCAGATTAACCGTATTGCCATTAACGGTGAGAGACAGTGAGCCGGTAGACTCCGTCAGACCGACACTGTAGGTATTCACTGACTGCACGCCATCCAGCGTGTCCCTCAAATCATTGCCCTGTGCATGAAAGGCCAGCCCGGCCATATCAAAGCCGCCTTCCAAATCCGGATGCTCCGGACACAGACCTTCCACATCAGACAGGTCACCAATCAGCTTGGCGCTACACATATCATTATTGGTCACGCCATTATTGCCAACCAGATAATAGTTGGTGGAAATTTCTTCCAGATCCCCCACATCATCCACCAGTTCATCCAGATCCGCTGCTGACAGACGGGAGGTGCCGACGTCTTCCCAGATATAGCCGATAGTGGGAAATTCATCTTTATCAAAGGTTCCAATACCCCCCGAAATCACCACAATGGCACAGGTCGCACAGGCATTGTCGGTATCCAGCGGGTCATTCCAGCTCAGCTGCGGCAAGGAAGGAATAAACGAAGAGTCATTGGTATCAAAATTATTGGTCGGGTCTCCACCCCCGTCGACGGCATTACTCACCTCATCACCGCTAAAGTAAAGCAATGCTTCCAGGTAAATTTCAGAGAGAGGGTTACCCCAGTTGACACATTCGGTCACCGAGGTGGCTGCCGCCTTAAAGGTGCTGATGTCGATCAGGGAGGCCTGGCAGTCATCGTATCGATTGTTCGTGTAATCCCAGTTCACAATGCGGAAGCGGTTGATGGTATTGATAATGCCACCATCGCTGGCGCCCTGATTCAAAAAAGTGCCGTTATCCAGATCGATTTCATCGTCACTGGAGGAAACATTGCCAGTCAGCGGCAGGATGTCTTTGCGCAGTACCCCGCCACTCGTATTGTTGCCATAGCTGCCGGTCATCAGGCCAAAATACACATTGCCCGCATCACCGTAATCCTGCAGCAGGCCAAAAGGCTTGTAGGTAATATCGGAAGTGCTGCTGTCTGTGTAGGCTTTGCAGCGGCTGCTGCCAGCATCAAGGCCATCGACACAGACCTGAACCCGCACGACTGGCTGGTAGTTGCTCGGCCTGTCCCCGGTATCCGGTTGATCATTCAGCCCGCTGTTTTCTTCACTTTGGTAATGGCACTGAACTGTTTCGGTATTGCTCCACTGAGGCCAGTCACCATAGGCAATACGCATCAGTGGCGCTGAAGAGCTGCTGCCATAGGTGGTATTGCACAAACTGATGCTGGATTGTGTATACGGGGTGTAGCGTTGGGTCAGGCCCGTGAAAACTTTAACAAAGGAGTGTGCATCCTCTGGCAAAAAGGTCCGCTCCAGAACTGTTACGCCATCCGAGCCACCGGATGTGGCTGTATCTGTCACGCGGTAGCCGCCGTAAAGAAAATTACGCACATTATCCATGTGTGTCATGGTGGCCCAGTTGAGAAAATTACCACTCCACAGACCGGCCCCTGCAGTATCACAACGGTGGCCATTGGCATCAATGGAGCCGGAAATATCCACCGATGGTTCAAAACGCAAATCGGTCAGATCATAGGCATAACAGAAGTTGCTGTCGAAGTAGCCGGCATAGGTAATACTGTCTTCATAAGTGGTTTCCAGATCACCATCTTCATCCAGGTCACTGTAATCATTGTAGGCTTTTCGATACAGCTCATGATCATTCGACATCACCAGCATGACATTGGGTTCAACCGCATTTCCTACCAGCGGCGGTTGTGCCGCAAAATCGGAAGATACCTGCGCAAAAGCAAGCGCTGGCCCCAGCGTCCAGAAAGCAAGGATTGCAAGATAGTTGCTCGTTTTACTTAACATAAGCCCACCCCTTTCAAGGGCATTTTGACAGCTTCGCTTCTCATTCAAATTCTTACAGTTCTTTCAAGGTGGAACGCAGCATGGCCCTTGCCCTGCCACCTTCTCCGACAGTATAGGCGGTAATACGGTACACACGTGTGAAGTTAGTCACATCCATCTCAAGTGTTGGATCCAGCGCGGTATAGCAACGAAATTCAATAATATATTTTGCCGTGATGGCGGTATTGGGAATGGTCAGTGTCCGATGATAGGCGCTATCACTCCAGATACCGGGCTCGGTATAGGGATCGGGATTAGAATCATTGATCTCACACTGGTTCCAGGAATCGGCATCATCACCGCGGAAACAATAACCACCCGTGCAGGTCATATCAAAACAGATGCTGCCACAGTTGCTGTTGGTCAGGTTAGCGTTGGTAAAACTGGTGCTCTGAATATTATCTTCCACCCAGGAAAGCGTATATTCCGCTGCCTCGAAAGCCGCCTGCTGATTGCGGCTGTTATTCACCATCTGCATTTCAAGGCCAGTGGTACCCATAGTCGACATGCCCAGCATACTGATAATGACCAGCATGATCAGGGTAATCACCAGCAAGGCGCCCTTCTGTCGTTTTATTTCCGGCATTGTTTTATTCATCAACATGATTTATCGATTCCGGATTTTGATGGTAGTGCTGACGATCTGCCGCATATACCGGTCAGAGCCATCGGTATCATCGATACCCATGAATTCGCCAAAAGGCGTGTTTTCGTTATAGACCGGAAAAACCGAGCGCATGCGCATGTTCAGGCGAACACTGACCACTTCATCCCAGTTCATGCTGGCATCATCCGCGTCAATATACTGATCGGCAAGACCGTCATCATCGACCAGGTCTATACCGTAGGATATCTGCATAATTTCCACACCCTGCACCAGCTCCTCCGGTGTCAGGCTGATAGCCGAGGTGGTGTTGTCAAAACCCAATGAGAGCCGGTAGAGTGCCGGCACATCATTGCCAATACTGGAAGTCCCGACATAAAAACCCTGCGCTTTCATGCGCATCAGTGATGAGCCCGGTGGATAGGTACTGGCTACTGAGCTGCTCGTATCAGAACAACTGAAACTGCCACCCAGGTTCTTGGTGCAGTTATCCGGTACTATACCGCTACCGGTGTTATGTACCGCGTTGGTGGCATTGTCATTGTTGTTGGTCGGCCCGCTGAGGACGAAGGCGCCGACCTGGGAGCAATCTGATGAGGCGATGACCATGATGGTGCCCACTTTGAGATCGTGCTCGGCATTCAACGGAATATTGGCCGAATTCGGATTGTGATAGGGAGGCCCAGGCGCGATGCGTAAGCCATCTGACTCACCACTGCGAATCACAATGGCGTCACTGTAATAGGATGCCTCATCTTCAAAGTCATCCGGAAAACCGGCACGACCGGCTTCATCGACAAACTCCTCAAAGCCTTCCAGACCAACGCCATCCAGATACCATTCATCCCCGGCCGGGACATCAATGGAATTTGCCACGTTCAGCGGGTTGGAGTTACAGCCGGTATAACCGGCCATCTGGATTTCTTCGGTCAAAAACTTGACGGCAAAGCGGGCATTTTCCTGCAGGGTCGCCAGTTCCCGCTCGGTAATGTAATTGCTTTTGCTGACCACCAGCACGGAAACCACACCACTCATCACCACGACACCCATGGCCATGGCAATCAGCAACTCCAGCAGAGTGAAACCCAACTGTCTGATGCTGCTTATGCGTTTAGCTGAATTCATCATCATTGAATCCTGGTTGTCACTGAAATAGTGCGCTTGCCAGAGGTGTTCACATCGGCTTCACCCAATCGGTTCCAGTCATAACGAATGGAAATGATGTAGGTGTCGGTCAGGTTGTTAAATAAAATTTCACTTTCACCGCCAGGCAAATAAGACACCCCATCATCGGCCACGGTTGCCTCAACCATGCCACGCCACTGGGCAATATCCCATTCAGCCATTTCATTACTGGTGCAGCTTGCCGCAGCACAGTCTACATCCGGCGTCGGGGTTACTTCATTAAACCCGATGGCATAAGTATTGTTACCGGCATTGGCACGTATTCTTTCTGCCATGTCATTCAGTAAAAACTGTGCCTGTGAATCAGTGAAAGCCGCCTGGTTATATTGCAGAGCCTCGTTCTGCAAAGCCGTCATGCCAAGCAGTCCCGCGGCCAGAATACTGAGGGAAATGAGGACTTCTATCAGGGAGAAGCCTCTGCAATGAGCACTGTTTTTTACGTTTACAGTTAAGGACATGTCAAATTGTTCCCGGACATATCGTTATGTATACCATCTCCGTCGACGATGGACTGTGACGCTCTGCCCGTATTTGCTATCCAGATCGCTCTGGCGTTGGCAGCAATATTGTCGGTATCACAAAATTTAAAATAGGCACCGCCCGAAGAATTTGCCAGAAATCCATCATCATCAAACTGCACCACTTCATCAGTGACGGTGCCATTACTGCTGCTGAGCAACTCAATCGCCACAATGCCATTGGCTGCTGGATGGATTTGCAGGATTTCATCACCATCACCCGTATCAAGCACACCGTCGGAATCGTAATCGGAGAACACCAGCCAGCCATCATCCCAGTCTGAACCGGTTGAATTGGAACAGGATGTCTGGTTTGCACTGTGACAGACCGACATGGTGGCAGAAAGCGTGACGGCCTGGGTTCGTGCCAGCGCCAGCGATGACAGCAAATCCAGCTGGATGCTATCTCGTGCATTCCGGCTAATGGTGTCCTGCAGACTGGGTACCGCCACGGCTACCAGAATCGCACCGATGGCAATCACCATCAATATTTCCAGCATGGTATAGCCGTGCTGCTCGGCAACAAGCGCTTTGTTTGTTATCAGGCTAGCCATATTTTTCACAGTGAGCATCAACGTCCGGACGTCCCTAACAACACTGTAGCATGTTCAGGCTATCCGAATAAGACAGCCAACTGCCATAAACCCTTATATTTTAAAGAATTCTTGAAGCAGTGAAAGGGCGAGAATAGCGCAAAATACGCGCAAAATTGTGATTTATCCGGAAAAGTACACTGCTGGAGCCTGATGGATATGCAAAATGCGATACCGTTCACGCTTTACGGGGCTTTGCCGGCCCTCAGTTCATGCGCAGATCACGTGGAACAGAAAAAGTGATGTCCTCCTGGACACCATGCATTTCCTGCAGTTTGCCGCCTCCCAGCTGCTGAATACGCTGTACCACTTCCTGCACCAGGACTTCCGGTGCCGACGCCCCTGCAGTCACCCCGATTTTGCGCTTGTTCAGCAACCAACTGTCATGCACTTCATCTGCACTATCAATGAGATAGGCTTCGCTGCCACTGCGTTCGGCCAGCTCTTTCAGGCGATTCGAATTGGAACTGTTGGGAGAACCCACCACCAGCACCAGGTCACATTCCAGTGCCAGTTGTTTGACGGCATCCTGCCGATTCTGGGTGGCATAACAAATGTCCTTTTTCCTGGGACCGCTGATATTTGGAAAACGCCTGCGCAGGGCATCGATAATCAGGGCCGTATCATCCATGGACAGAGTGGTCTGGGTGACATAGGCAAGTTCATCGGGATTCGAAACCTGTAGTTTTTCGACATCCTGCTCGGATTCAACCAGGTAGATCTTTCCTCCAGCGCTATCGTCATACTGACCCATCGTGCCTTCCACTTCAGGATGAAAAGCATGGCCAATGAGGATGCATTCCTGACCATTGCGGCTGTAGCGCATCACTTCCATATGCACTTTGGTCACCAGCGGACAGGTGGCATCAAACACGCGGACACCAAGCCGTTCCGCTTCCTGCTTTACCTCTTGTGAAACGCCATGGGCGGAAAAAATCACGATGGGTTTTTCACCCTCAATCTCTGCAGGAACATCCGATAGCTCATCAACAAAAATGGCGCCACGCAGACGCAGTCTTTCCACGACAAACTTGTTGTGCACCACCTCATGACGCACATAGATCGGGGCACCGTATATGTCCAGAGCCCGATTGACAATATCAATTGCACGGTCAACGCCGGCGCAGAATCCACGCGGATTGGCCAGTTTTATTTCACGATCGACAGGAGCATCCATGACGTTATTTTACTGTAAATTGGCTGTGACTGCTTTAATCGCTACCCTGAAAATGATGTCATGCCCGGCCAGCGGGTGATTGAAATCAACACTCACTTCATCGGCTGAAAAATCATCAATAACACCGGCCTGTTCATTCCCGGCAGCATCAGAAAAATTGAACATCAGGCCTTTTTCCAGCACCAGATCGGCGGGGAAATGAAATCGGGGATAAGGCTGTATATTGTCTTCATTGCGCTCTCCAAATGCTTCCCTTGCTGGTATGAGCAGTTCCCGTTCATCACCGCTCTTCAGACCAAATAGCGCCCTTTCAAAACCTGGCAGCAAATTACCATCACCGATACTGAAGCTCACTGCCTGGGCAGAGAAATTATCATCAATCAGTTCCTGTGGATTGGATTGTAAAGCCAGAGAAAAATGCATGCTTACCTGTTTGCCCGGTCCGACCTCATCCGCAGCATATTTGTCTGCAGAGACCTCCGCCAGTTCCTGATCAAGCAGGTTGAGCAGTTCCAGACCCTTATCCTGCATGAGCACCATTGTCCGTTTTACTTTCACCCTTGCCGGTTATGACTTCCACTACCAACAGCAGGGCGCCGATACTGATCGCGGAATCAGCAATATTGAAGGTGGCAAAGCGGTATTGCTGAAAATAAAGGCTGATAAAGTCCACCACATAACCATGCACCAAACGGTCAATCAGATTTCCCACTGCACCTCCCAGTATCAGACACAAAGCCAGGGCCAGCAGTTTTTCCCTGTGAGGAATTCTGGTTAACCACACCAGAATCAGGCAACTGATGGCAAACGACAGCACAGTAAAAAACCAGCGTTGCCAGCCCCCAGCATCACTCAAGAAACTAAAAGCCGCACCTGAATTATAGGCCAGCAAAAGATCAAAACCGGGAAATACCGTCAGTGGCTGTCCATAGGACAGATAGGTATTGCACAGATATTTACTTAGCTGATCCAGCAGTACAATCACCACGGAAAAGGTCAGTAATGTCGATGTTCTGAACAGGAAGTCCTGCTTAAGGGTGTTTTGCAAGCTCGGCCTCACGATTAAAATAATCTAGCGCTATGTCCAGATCCTCTTGCATTCTGGTTTTCAGTACATCCAGGTCGGTGAATTTTTCCTGCTGACGAATTTTCTTGAGAAAACTGATCGTCAGTATTTTTCCGTAAAGATTCTCATTAAAATCCAGCAGAAATATTTCAACAGCCAGTCCATGCCTTCCAGCAATACTCGGCTTATACCCTACACTAGCCACTCCCGGAATACTACGCCCTTCAAATTCAGCACTGGCGACAAAAATACCCTCAATTGCCAGGCGCTCCATCGCAACCGCAATGTTGGCAGTCGGGAAACCCAGCTGACGCCCTAACTGCTGGCCCTTCACAACTTCTCCCCTGAGTTGATAAGGTCTGCCCAGCAATTGCTCAACAGCATCACAATCACCTGCCTGTAACTTCTCCCGTAAGAGCGTACTGCTGACCCGTTGGCCGTCGATCACGCAACTGGGCGTCGCTTCAACACTGAACCCCAGCTCCATCCCCATTTTCTGCAGGAGTGAAAAATCACCCGCTCTGTTTTTTCCAAAACGGAAGTCATCACCAATCACCAGCGCCTTCACACCCAAACCCTCATGCAGCACATTTTCCACGAAAGCTTCAGCGCTTAACTCACTCAAAGCCTTGTCAAAACTCATTTTATAAACCATGTCGATACCCTGCTTTTGCAGAAAATATACTTTATCAGTGAAGCTGAGCAGCCGAGCTGGAGCCTGTGCAGCATTAAAGAATTCTTCAGGTTGGGGCTCACTGAGAATCACCAGTGAAGGCAGTTCGAGCTCTGCCGCACGCTGTTTTAGAGTATTCAGAATCAGCTGGTGCCCCCGATGCATGCCATCATATTTCCCGATAGTCGCCACGCAGTTCGGATAAGTCGTCTGCAGCTTTATTAACTCGTTAAATACGTCCATCAGTCACCAGACCAGTTCAAGGGGAGAACATTATAGCGGTAAGCGCAACAGCAATGTGTTTCAGTGATAAAAATCGCAGGGCTTGAGCCCTACCAGCAATAGGCCGAGCAGATAAACAAGGGCCCCACCCAGGCAAAGAAAAGCAAGCTCATAAACACGCTGGGTGTTACTCCAGGCCAGCCAGGCGAGCGCATCATCGGCAAATTGCAACAGAAACAGGAGCATCAGGATGTTGGCTGCCAAGAGGCGCAAGCAGAGCCCCCAGAAGAAGCGCTGGAAACTAAACAGGTTCAGTTTCATCAAACCAAAAAGCAGTAAACCGGCATTGACCCAGGAGGAAAATGCCGTTGCCAGTGCCAGGCCGACATGAGCCAGGGGAAGAATCAGCAGAAGGTTCATAATCATGTTGCTGAGCATCGCTATAATACCGTAACGAACCGGTGTCCTGGTGTCCTGCCGGGAGAAATAGGCCGAAGCCAGCACCTTGACAGCCATGAAGGCAATCAGTCCCAAGGAGTAGGCCTGCAGGGCCTGGGCAGTCGGCAGTACCGATTCGCCAGTAAATTCACCGCGCTGGTATATGGTAATGACCAGGGGTTGTGCCAGCGCAACCAGAGCGATGCTTGCCGGCATCCCGATCAGCAAAATACAGCGCAGCCCCCAGTCCAGAGTGGCTTTAAAATGCTCAACTGAAGCTTCTGCGTGCTTGCGCGAGAGTGAGGGCAGGATCACGGTCGCTATCGCCACAGCAAACACACCCAGTGGCAGGTACATGATGCGGTCTGCATAGTAAAGCCAGCTGACATTGCCATCCCCTGCTATGAAGGTCACCAGCACTGTGTCGAGCAAAAGATTGATCTGACCAACTGAAACGGAAAACATGATAGGTATCATGAGGGTGATAATCTGTGCCACGCCTTCATGTTTGGGCTGCAGACGGGGCCTTGGAATCAGGTGCAGGTGACCCAGAAAAGGCAACTGGAACATCACCTGAATAATACCGGCGATGATGACACCCCAGGCAATGGCAAGCACCGGTTCGGCAAACAAGGGACTAAGCCAGACCGCACAAATAATGAGGGTAATATTCAGAAATACAGGGGTAAAAGCCGGCACGGCAAAATGATTGTAGGAGTTGAGGATGCCGCCGGCAAAGCCGGTCAGTGAAATCAGCAGAATATAAGGAAAGGTAATCCGTAGCATATCCACCAGCAGGTTGAATTTTTCACTCTCATCCAGATACCCCGGTGCGAAAACGGTCGCCAGTACCGGTGCGCCGATGACTCCCACCACACTGACCATCAGTAAAATACTACTCAGTCTGCCGGCTACATGATCCAGCAGTATTTTCACTTCCTCCCTCGAACGCTTTTGTCGGTATTCCGATAAAACAGGCACAAAAGCCTGGGAAAAGGCCCCTTCGGCAAACAGCCGACGTAAAAAATTGGGAATTCGAAAAGCAACAAAGAAGGCATCCGCCTCGGCACTGGCACCAAATAAAGCTGCAATCACGATTTCGCGCAGCAACCCCATGATTCGGGAAAGGAAAGTCAGTGACGAAACCACCAGAGAGGAGCGGGCCAGTGATTTTTCTGCTCCCGGTTTTTCTGCATTGCCCTGCTGCTTTGGCAACTCTTCCTGCATGCTTTGCTCAGTACCCAAAAGCCCGCATCTTAGCGATTCAGTGGGTATCTTACCAGCACTGCTATTGACAAATCTGCCGCAAAACTGCATAGTTCGCGTCTTTTTTCGGGTAGCAGAGACGCCCGAATCACCCGATTTACAGAATTGAACAAAGGAGCCCAACTTGGCTAATACACCTCAAGCCCGCAAAAGAGCCAAACAGGCGGAAAACCGTCGTGGCCATAATGCCAGCTTCCGATCCATGGTTCGTACCTATATCAAAAAGGTGGATGCCGCTATTGCCAGCAAGGATTATGAAGCAGCCAGTGCTGCCTACAAGGATGCTGTCCCGGTTATTGACCGCATGGCTGATAAAGGCATTATTCACAAGAACAAGGCCGCCCGGCATAAAAGCAGGCTCAACGGCCATATTCGGGCGTTAAAAGCCTGAGATAAAAAAAACCGGCTCAAGCCGGTTTTTTTATACCTTTTCCACTGAGCCTCTTACTCAGGTCAGCACCAGATTGTCGCGATGGATCATTTCATGATCCCCGTCATAACCCAGTATCTGCAGAATCTGGCTGCTGGGTTTGCTGATAATCTGCCTGGCTTCATCGGCATCATAATTGACCAGTCCACGGGCAATGGTTGCCCCCTTCTGATCCACACAGGCCACCAGTGCTCCGCGTTGAAACTTTCCTCTGACTGCCGTCACCCCGACTGGCAGCAGACTCTTGCCAGAATCGAGCAGTACGCGCACGGCACCTTCATCAAGCTCCAGCTCACCACTGAGCTTCAGGTGACTGGCAAGCCACTGTTTTCTTGCTGCAATAGGTTGGGTTTCCGGCAACAAGATCGTTCCGCGCTGCTTGCCCTGTTTCAGGTCAATCAGAATGCCCGGCGTATTGCCGTTAACAATCGCTGTCAGTGTACCAGAACGCGCTGCCAACCGTGCTGCCTTGAGCTTGGTCTGCATACCCCCCTTGCCCAGCTCACCACTACCTCCGGCATATTGCATCAGGCTTTCGTCATGGCTGCTGGCCTCGTGAATCAAGGCTGCTTTATTGCTTGTTCGCGGGTCCGCATTAAAGAGACCGTCCTGATCGGTCATGATAATGAGGGCCTGTGCATTGATGAGGTTCGCCACCAAGCCGGCCAGTGTATCGTTATCACCAAAACAGATTTCTTCGGTTACCACCGTGTCATTCTCGTTAATTACCGGCGTAACCCCTAGGGACAGCAGGGTATTCAGGGTACTTTTGGCATTCAGGTAACGGGTTCGGTTGGACAGATCATCATGCGTCAGCAGCACCTGCGCAGTGTGCTTGTTGTCAGCACTGAAACAGGTTTCGTAGGCTTGAATCAGCCCCATTTGACCGACGGCTGCTGCTGCCTGCTGTTCATGTATTGCAGTGGGTCGACCCTTCAAGCCCAATCGAGCCACACCTTCAGCAACAGCGCCCGAAGATACCAGCACCACTTCCACGCCCAGCTCCTGTAGCCTGATGATCTGTTTAACCCAGTCGGCAATTTTTTCGCGGTTCAATCCACGACCATTATCCGTTACCAGGGAACTGCCCAGCTTGATAACCCAGGTACGGGCATTGATTAATTGTTCTCGCTTATTCATTGACATACTCGACTTCTACATCATAGTCGTCTTCATCATCACCGGTGCTTTTGCGTTTTTCACGCCACAGCGCCCTGCTGCGCTCGATGCTACGCCTGATTTCATAATCCATCTGTGCCTGGATTTCCTGTGCCTGAATTCGCAGGTTCTCGTCTTGAGCCAGCAATTCATTACGTGCTTCTATTTCCTGCATCAGGGCTTCGCTCAGCTCTCGGGTACCTCGCGAACTGATAGCAGAAATCCTGAATACCCTGCCCTGCCAATCAAGCTTTGCCAGCAGCTGTTTACACTGTTCATCAGCTTCATGTTCGTCCAGCAAGTCTACTTTATTCAAGACCAGCCAGCGTTCTTTTTGTGCCAGGGTCGGGCTGAATTTCTCCAGTTCTTCCGTGATCGCCTGAACTGATTCAGCCGGGTCACTGTCATCAAAGGGGGCAACATCCACCAGATGCAGCAGCACTCGGCTCCGGCTCAAGTGTTTGAGAAAGCGGATACCCAGCCCCGCGCCATCGGCTGCCCCTGGAATCAAGCCAGGAATATCCGCCATGACAAAACTGCGTTCCATCCCCAGCCTGACCACACCCAGATTCGGCACCAGCGTAGTAAAGGGATAGTCAGCCACCTTGGGTTTGGCTGAAGACACGGCCCGAATCAGGGTGGATTTGCCGGCATTGGGTAAACCCAGCAAGCCAACATCGGCCAGTACTTTTAACTGCAGGAACAGACGACGTGACTCACCGGCTGTACCTGAAGTGGTTTTTCGAGGGGCGCGATTCACACTGGATTTAAAACGGGCATTCCCCAAACCCTTTTTGCCACCCTGCGCCACCAGCAGCCGCTGGCCTTCGATCAACAGGTCTCCAATGACTTCGTCGGTTTCAGCCACCAGCACGGAAGTACCGACCGGCACTTTAATCTCCAGATCACTGCCGCTGGCCCCAGTACAATTGCGTTTTCCGCCCGACTCCCCGGCCTGGGCCTGGTAACGAGGCTGATAGCGAAAATCCACCAGAGTATTCAGTGCCGTATCTGCAACCAGATACACCGAGCCTCCATCACCACCATCGCCACCATCGGGACCGCCTTTTTCGATAAATTTTTCGCGCAGAAAGCTCATGGCGCCCTTACCGCCCTGACCGGCTTCTACAAATATTTCTGCTTCGTCGACAAATTTCATGATCTGGAACTGTTTGTGAACCTTACTTCAGTCAATTTTACACCATCAAAAAAAAACCCTGTCAGAGACAGGGTTTTTTAACAGTCAGCTCAAGGTTTAAGCGCTTGCCGTCTCTACACTAACGTAAGTACGCTTTTGCGGGCCTTTGGCTTGAAACTTTACTTTGCCGTCTGTTTTGGCAAACAGGGTATGGTCTTTACCAATACCAACATTCTCGCCTGCATGAAAACGTGTTCCACGCTGACGCACAATGATATTGCCTGCCGCTACACTTTCACCTCCGAACAGTTTGACACCGAGGCGTTTGGAAATCGAATCGCGACCGTTATTAGTACTACCACCTGCTTTCTTGTGAGCCATGACTAATCCTCTTTCTTCGCTTTAGCGGCCGCTTTTTTCTTGGCGGGCGCTTTTTTGGCAGCAGCCTTCTTTGACGCAGCTTTTTTAGCGGGGGCTGCGCTGTCTTCTTCCGCTTTTGCCGGAGCTGCCTTGGCTTTACCGCCACTGATGGCAGTAATTTTTACTTCGGTATACCACTGCCGATGACCCTGATGCTTCATGTGGTGCTTACGGCGTCTGAATTTAATTATAGAGACCTTGTCCGCACGACCATGATTGAGCACTTCCGCTGTCACATTGCCTTCGATATAGGGTTTACCGATTTTCACATCAGCACCTTCACCGATCATCAGGACCTTGTCAAAACTGACACTGTCACCCGTGCTGGCTTCAAGTTTCTCCAGACGCAGAACTTCGCCTTCTTCTACGCGATGCTGTTTGCCACCACTTTCTATAACCGCATACATGACTTTAACTCCGGAATTTACTTCTGCTTCGAACCCTGGTTTACAGGGGCGGCAATTGTAAGGGAAGTGTCCGGCTTGCGCAAGGCCGGAACGGGCTTTTTTCAGGGCTTTGGCCCGAAATTCCCACTATCGCTGCGTACGGCTAAAACACTGTATTCTTGACTTTACACGCCCCCCTAAATAGTCTGCCTCAGATTGTATGATTCGGGCCCTGTTTATGGCTGTAAGCATCCAGCAGTATGTGAAGGATGATTTCAAGGCGCTGAATGACAATGTCATCCAGCAACTGCATTCTGAAGTACCGCTTATCGAAAATATTGGACATTACCTCATTGAGGCCGGAGGCAAACGCATTCGCCCGCTACTGGCCCTGCTTTGCGCCCGCGCCTTCGACTATCAGGGATCACAGCACATTCATCTGGCCACGGTGATTGAATTTCTGCACACCGCCACCCTGCTGCATGACGATGTCGTGGATATGTCTGAGATGCGGCGTGGGCGCCCCACCGCCAATACCCGCTGGGGAAACCCTTCCAGCGTCCTGGTCGGTGATTTCATCTATTCGCGGGCTTTTCAGTTACTGGTGGAAATTGCCGACATGCAGATCATGGAGGTCATGGCAGCAACGACCAACAAGATATCCGAGGGAGAAGTCCTGCAACTGGTCAATCAGCACAATGTTGCTGCCTCAGAATCGGACTACATGAATGTCATACATAACAAAACCGCCATCCTCTTTGCCGCAGCCTGCCAGTCAGCAGCCATTCTGGCGGGAACCGATTACCAGACACAGCAAAAATTACATGAATTCGGCCTGCAGGTAGGCATGGCCTTCCAGCTGATTGATGATGTGCTGGATTACAGCGGTGACAGCAGCGAATTGGGTAAAAATATCGGTGATGACCTGGCCGAAGGCAAGCCAACCCTGCCACTCATATATGTCATGCAACATGGCAGTGATTCACAAAAGGAGTTGATTGGCCACGCCATCCGTGAGGGAGGACTAGAGCATCTGGATAGTATCGTTGCCATTGTGCGGGATTCAGGGGCACTGGACTATACCCGAAAAAATGCTGAACAGCGTATTGTCACCGCTATCGACTGCCTGCAGGCTGTCCCTGCCTCAACTTACCGGGACGGTTTACAAGCCGTTGCCGAAGCCGCAGTCGCGCGCTCAAAATAAACTTTTTCCCAGCTCCACATTATCGCCGGTTTTAAGCGTCCCCCCCTGAATGACTTTGCAGCAGACCCCGCCACGCCAGGAAGGAGTCAGGGCTTCCTTGAGTCCTGTATGCGCACGATCCATTTTCCAGCAGGGATCCGTTTCCCCGGTGATTTCCAGAATCACATCTCCAATATGTATGCTTCGCCCCACATCCGTGGGTAAAAACTCGAAGCCTTTTATCAGCAGATTTGCCCGTCGCTCAGTCCAATGCAGATCTTGCCCCAACTCATGACAGGCTTTCACCCAAGACTCCTTGCTCAGCACTGTAATCTGCCGGGATTTATGCTTTCCTTTACTGTCACTTACCAGACCCTCCTGTTCAGTGATTTCAGCACTGAAAATTTCTTCCATCGGAGCGTCGGAATCGTTTCGTCTGGCGATACTCGCGAGTTTAATCTGCATGCAGAATTCTTCTCAATTCAGTCTGGGATATTGAAAGCATCTGGCTTGCATTATAAGCATAAACACGCCATTCTGCGCACTTGACTCACGGGAGCCTGGTCATGAAAAAACTCTTGCTGATAATTCCAGTTGTTCTGATTGCTGCTTTCGCGGGCCTTTATTTTTACGCCAACCGGGAAACTGAAAATCAACTGGACATCTATATCCAGCGTGCAGTGGCCAGTGGCGCCTATAACGATATTCACTATGAATCCGCCGAATTCGGTGTAAACGGTACAATCACGATCACCGGACTGAATGTCACCGATGCCAGCAACTTCAATTACCTGGTCGACCAGGTGCAGTTATCTGACATGGATTTTATCAACCCTTTCCCGCGTAGTATTTCAATCACCGCGAATGGCTTCCGATTCCCGGAAGGAGCGCCGGAACTGCAGTTACCGCTTAGCTCACCTGAGCTGGAAAATTTTCTTGGCCTCATAGACGGCACCCAGAGTGTGCCCCTGGAAATCCAGTATTCGCACCAGTATGACCCTCGTAATAATGAGGAATTTAATAGCACAATAAATCTGGGTATCCCTGACTCCTTCGCAATGCGCATTGACAGCTCAACCCGTAACATTCCCTACGAGACCCTGAGCCTGATCAGTGACCCTGCAGAAGCCCAGGCAGCATTTAACACAGCGCTGATGGCAGCCGAGGTTCCGGTTTTCAGTCTGAGTATTTCAGACTTTGGCATACTGGAAGGCCTCCTGGCCAATCAGGCCAATCAGCAAAGTCGCAGTATTGAGGAAATCCGCAGTGAATTCATGTCGATGACGCAATCGCTGTTTTTGTTTGCACCAGCTGATCTGCAGGCCCAGGCCATTGATCTTGGCAATCAGCTCACTGCATTTCTCGAAGGCGACCGGACTTTCAATCTGGCCATCCGCCCTGACATGTCAGGCTCTATTCAGCAATTACAGGGGCCAATCATGGGCGCCTTCTTCAATAATGATTATGCCCAGATCATAGATTTGCTGAACCTGGAGTTCTACACCGAGTAGCTTAGAAAAACTCGAATCCTTCCACATCGTAGTAACGTGCCAGTTCGATATCCCCTTTTAAGAGCTCGCCGCTCAGAATGGCACTGACGTCACTCTCAAAGCGCTGCATGTAATTATCCAGGTCATTCTGGGCCAGCGCCTCCAGCAGAGCATCCCGCCAGACACTCGCACAACGGGTATCGATCAGCCTGATATTATTATTTTGAGCCCACTCTGCAGAAATCAAAAGGCCCAGCGTCTGCATTTTTTCGGCATAAAACGCCTGTCTGTCGACATCGGTCTCTTGCAGCAGTTCGCGGGTAAGTTGAAACCAGCCCGGCGAGAGCGCATTACCCTGATAAAAGATCTGCACCCAGTACAGGTAGTCCTCCAGGGCCTGGAAAGTGTGGTTATCCTCATTTTGCTGATAATAATCTATGAAGTATTCCTGTGAAGGCAGTTCTGGTGGCCAGGACCTTACCGGCAGGAGAACCGAGCAGGCACTCTGCAGACTCAGCACGACGATTAAGAAATAAATTTTCCAGATTGGCATACGCGGATTTTACGGGCTTAAATGTCAGTTGGATGCAGTGCGGAGCTGTATTGTACTAAACAACATGTAAACTGCGACGTAAATATCTCAAGCCATAAAAAACCAGAGGCCAGATCAAGGCGCTGGAAAATGCTGACACCAGAAACATCAGGTTTGGTGATGTATTCTGCTCGCTGACCGTTAATATCCAGAATGAAACCAGCTGATGCAGACCAATCAGGATAAAAACCGTACTGGCCTGTTGTAGCATGGTAAACATGCGCAGGCGCCGATAAAGGCTCAGTGCCAGATATGCCACCAGCGCCAGCACCAATGCATTCAAGCCGAGCAAAGAATCTTCCAGAACATCAACAAAAAGCCCGATGATCCAGGCACTGAGCAGGCCTACCCGATGCGGTAGTGCCATGACCCAGTAGATAAGAAACAGGGCAATCCACTCGGGCCGGTAATAATCCAGGGATTCCGGCAAGGGCATGACAAGCAGAAGAGCCGCGACAATAAAGCTGGCAATGATTACCCATAGACCCTGTGAATGTCTGGAGACGGAAGCAGGCATGCTTAAAACACCAGCAGTAAATTTCTGCTGCTATCCAGCTGAGCTGTTGGCTCAACAGTCACTGTCACGAATGGTTGTCCGGGGTCATGAACGATACTGCTTATCACACCCACCCGGTAGCCGGCAGGAAAGCGCTGACCCAGTCCTGATGTTACCAGTATGTCCCCCACTACAATATCTGCTGTATCCGTCATGTTCATCATCATCATCACATGCTGGCTACCCTGGGTACCAGTGACCACAGCACGAATACCGTTACGATTTACCTGTATCGGAGTGGAATGCTGGGAATCAGTGATCAGTTGCACCCAGCTGTAATAGGGCTCAACTGAGATGACCTGACCAAAGAGCCCGTCGGCATCCAGTACCGGCTGTCCTTCATACACTCCATGGGCTGTACCTTTGTTAATCAGCACCTGCTTTCTGAAGGGGTCGGGCGCTTCGCTGACCAGCTGGGCCCTGACGACGATATCCTCAACAATGGCTGAAGCATTCAGAAGCTCACTCAAACGCTGGTTCTCGGCACTCAAGTGATCAATTTTCTGTAACTGGTATTGTTGCATCAACAGGGTTTCCCGTAGCGCTTCATTTTCCCTGAGCAATTCATCCCTGCTTCTGAAGACATCACTAATTTGTGCACTGAGGGATTGGGGAAATTCAGACAGCCAGTGAATCGGCGTGACTGCATAAGAGGCATAGTAACGGGCTTGCTGTAAATAACCAAAACGGTTATCAGCAAACATAAGTATCAGCGATACCAGCACCAAAGCCAATAAGCGGTATCCCTGCGTTGAACTTTGAATAAACAGAGACTTGTTAATAGTCACCTACCTGTTCAGAAAACTGAACAAGAATTCTGTTCTGATTTTTATTATTAATCCAGTGTCAGCAAGTCTATATCATGAATGTCCATCAGTTCCATGGCACGTCCACCCCCTCTGGCAACACAGGTTAAGGGATCATCGGCCACGATAACTGGCAAACCGGTTTCTTCGCTAAGCAGTTTATCCAAATCTCTTAGCAGGGCTCCTCCACCGGTCAGCACCAATCCGCTTTCAGCGATATCAGAAGCCAATTCCGGCGGTGACTGCTCCAATGCGCTTTTAACTGCCTGCACAATGGACGAAAGGGGTTCCTGCAGGGCCTCTAGAATTTCATCGCTGTTTAAGGTGAAGCTTCTTGGCACCCCTTCTGCCAGGTTTCTACCTCGCACATCGATTTCCCTGATTTCTGAACCCGGAAATGCGCAGCCAATTTCTTTCTTGATGCGCTCGGCTGTGGCGTCCCCGATAAGACTGCCGTAATTGCGCCTGACATGGGTCGTAATGGCTTCATCAAAACGGTCACCGCCCACTCTGACAGATTCAGAATAAACCACCCCATTCAATGAAATAATGGCAATCTCAGTGGTACCACCGCCGATATCAACCACCATGGAACCACTTGCCTGATCCACTGGCAGACCGGCACCCACGGCAGCCGCCATGGGTTCTTCAATCAAACGAACTTCACGCGCTCCGGCACTCATGACAGATTCTCTAATGGCACGACGCTCAACCTGGGTTGACTTACAGGGCACGCAGACAAGAACCCGTGGGCTGGGTCGGATAAAACTGTTTTCATGAACCTTGTGAATAAAATGCTGCAACATTTTTTCAGTCACCTGAAAATCGGCAATCACACCATCTTTGAGCGGGCGAATGGCAGAAATATTACCTGGGGTTCTACCCAGCATGCGTTTAGCATCTGAACCCACGGCCGTAACAGTTTTCTGACCGTTATGAATTCTAATGGATACCACGGAAGGTTCGTTGAGGACGATGCCCTGATCACGGACATAAATTAGGGTATTGGCGGTTCCCAGATCAATCGACAAATCATTGGAGAACATGCCTCTTAATTTCTTCAGCATAAATGTTTACAACTCTCGTAGGCTTAAATACTTAAATTTTCATCGCCGGAGTACGCACTTACATGCAATCTTCCAGTATAATCGCCCCACATTAACAACGAGCCTGATAGGAATTGTCCCTTACCTAAAGAAATCGGCCCCAATAGTGTCTTTGTAGTACTAAGTTTGCAACTCTAGCAACGACAACAACTTAGAGCAAGAATCAAATCTATTTTGTCAGAACTATTTCACTATATGAGCCGTTTTTGGTCATAATCAGTCTTACGGAGAAAAGTATGTCTATATCAAGCTCTGATATTGCCTATATTGCTCATTTGGCACGTCTGCACCTGAGCGATGCTGAAGCCAGTGAAGCCGCCAGCAGTTTTAGCAATATTCTTAAACTGATTGACCAGATGCAGTCGGCAGATACCGAGGGCCTGACGCCCCTGTCACATGCCATTGAAGCATCCCAGGAGCTGCGAGAAGATGAAATTACTGAATCTATCCAGCGTGATGAATTACAGAAACTGGCGCCAAGAAGTGAACAGGGTCTATACCTGGTTCCGAAAGTCATCGAATAACCCCTGTCGGATTAAGCAAGATGTTTGAATCAGGTATTGCAGAAATATCACGTCGCCTAGCCGCTGGAGAATTTTCCAGTGAAGAATTGACCTCCGCCTATTTAAAACACATCCATGAGCATGACGCTCGCTTCAATGCCTACATCACGATCTGTGACGAACTCGCACTGAGTCAGGCCCGGACAGCGGATGCAGCCAGAGCCAAAGGTGAAGGCGGAGCCTTGTGTGGTGTTCCGATCGCTCACAAAGATATTTTTTGCACGAAAGGAATCCGTACTTCCTGCGGCTCACGCATGCTGGATACTTTCATCGCTCCTTATGACGCCACCGTGGTTGAAAAATTCAATCAGGCAGGCATGGTAACGCTGGGCAAAACCAACATGGATGAATTTGCCATGGGCTCATCCAATGAAACCAGTTATTACGGCGCGGTTCACAATCCCTGGGATCCCGAGCGTGTACCCGGCGGCTCCTCTGGCGGTTCAGCCGCAGCAGTCGCTGCACATCTGGCGCCTGCTGCCACGGCCACTGATACTGGCGGCTCGATCCGACAGCCTGCAGCATTTTGCGGACTGACCGGTTTAAAACCGACTTACGGAAGAGTGTCTCGCTGGGGCATGATTGCTTTCGCTTCCAGTCTTGACCAGGCTGGCACCATGACCCGCTCAGCCGAAGATTCAGCCTTGATGCTGAATGTAATGGCGGGTCATGATCCAAAGGATTCGACATCCATCAATATCGCTGTAGAGGATTACACAGCCTCACTCGACAAGCCGCTGAGCGGATTAAAAATTGGCATACCGGTAGAACATTTTGCTGAAGGACTGAACCAAGAGCTTGAACAAAAAATTCGCGAGGCCCTTGGCGTTTACGAAAAAATGGGCGCCAGTATCAAGGAAATCAGCCTGCCGAATTCCCATCTGTCGGTGCCCGCCTATTATGTCATCGCGCCAGCTGAGGCCTCGGCAAACCTGTCACGCTACGATGGGGTACGTTACGGCTATCGCTGTGACAATCCGCAAAACCTGGAAGACATGTACAAACGCACACGTAGCGAAGGTTTTGGTGCAGAAGTAAAACGCCGCATTATGGTCGGCACCTATGCATTATCAGCCGGCTATTACGATGCCTACTACATCAAGGCGCAGAAAATACGACGCCTGATCAAGAATGATTTTGACAGGGCTTTCACCGAAGTCGATGTCATCATGGGGCCCACCTCACCGCATACCGCTTTCAAAATAGGCTCGCAGAACAATGATCCGGTAACCATGTATCTGGAAGACATCTATACCATTGCCGTCAATCTGGCTGGCCTGCCCGGCATTTCGATACCGGCAGGTCTGGTTGATGATTTGCCGCTTGGCTTGCATATCGTTGGCAAGACTTTCAGTGAATCTCAATTATTGAATATCGCCCACCAGTTTCAGCAAGAAACTGACTGGCACCAGCGGACGCCGGGGGTTTAACATGGAGTGGGAAACAGTAATTGGCCTTGAGGTTCATGTCCAACTGGCGACCAAAACAAAATTGTTTTCGGGCACTGAAACAAAATTCGGCGCAGAACCGAATACCCAGGCCAACATATACGATCTTGCCATGCCGGGTACTCTGCCAGTGCTAAACAGAGAAGCCCTTAAAATGGCTGTCAAATTCGGCCTTGCGATTGATGCTGAAATTGGCATGCGCTCCGTATTTGACCGCAAAAATTATTTTTATCCTGATCTCCCCAAAGGCTATCAAACCAGTCAGCTTGATTTTCCAACGGTCGGCAAAGGATCGCTGAGCATCAACCTGGAAGATGGAACGACTAAAACCATTGGCATTACCCGTGCCCACATGGAAGAAGATGCCGGCAAATCCCTGCATGAAGACTTTCATGGCGAAACCGCCATTGACCTGAACCGGGCTGGAACCCCGCTGCTTGAAATCGTTTCTGAACCAGAAATTCGCAGTGCCGCCGAGGCTGTTGCCTACATGAAAAAACTTCACAGCCTGGTGCGTTACCTTGGTATCTCAGACGCAGACATGTCCAAAGGCAACATGCGCTGCGATGCCAACGTCTCCATACGCCCCAAGGGAGAAACTGAACTTGGCATGCGCACAGAGATCAAGAACATTAACTCTTTCCGTTTCGTTGAAAAAGCTATCAATATCGAAGTTGAGCGTCAGATTGACATCCTGGAAGACGGCGGAAAAATTGAGCAGGAAACTCGCCTGTATGATGCAGAGCGCAATGAAACCCGTTCGATGCGTAGCAAGGAAGTTGCCAATGACTATCGCTATTTCCCTGAACCCGATCTGTTGCCAGTCGACATTGATGAAGCTTTTATCGAAGACGTCAGAGCGAGCCTTCCGGAACTGCCCGATGCCAAAAAGCAGCGCTTTATGGATGCCTACAAACTCAGCGAATATGATGCGCTGATACTGTCTGGCGATCTGGCCACTGCCAATTATTTTGAAGCCGTTGTTGCCACCTGCCAAGACGCCAAGTTATCCGCCAACTGGGTAAGTGTCGACTTGCAGGCACACCTGAACAAGGAAGAAATCAATATAGAAGACAGTCCGGTTAGTGCACAGGCTTTGGGGGGACTGATCAACAAGATTAGCGACAATACGATTTCATCGAAAATTGCCAAGGAAGTATTTGAGTACATGCTAAATGGCGAGGGAAGCGCAGAGGAAATCATCAACGCCCGAGGACTGGTACAGATAACCGATGTAGGCGCAAATACCGATCTGGTTCTGTCAGTTTTGAACAATCATCCGGACCAGGTAGCACAATATAAGTCTGGCAATACCAAAGTTATCGGTTATCTGGTCGGACAGGTAATGAAAGAATCCAAGGGCAAGGCAAACCCGGCACAGGTCAACCAGATTCTTAAAGACGAACTCGACAAGTAGGAACTGTTGTCATGAAATCAGAAAAGAAAAAAGGCGTAGAACGCAGACAGCCATCGGTAACTGACGAGTGGTGGAGCGATGAACGCATCCAGTCCTTTCTGTCACTGGAGAGCAGCGCCGATGAAGCGCCAGACTTTCATATTTTGAGCAAAGCTTATCGTGGTATGGTGCCTGAAGCCTTTGCCCGTTTTGTAAAATTTTTTATCGCAGATGGCCGTGATATTAATGCAAAAAACTATCATGGCGAGACCATTCTCAAGATTGTCTCAGAACATAGAAATTCGAAAGAATACGCAGCAATCCTTCAACAAGTTGGCGCACAGCCCTGATCGAAAAACGCTTAGTTCAGCGCCCTTTTTGGTTATGGCGTGATTTTTTCTTATCCTTGCCTTTATGATTATCACCCTTGAATTTGGATGCACGGGTGAACGGTGGCGGCTCAGTCAGAAGACTGGCATCAGGATGTTCGCAGTTTAATTTCATGCCGATCTTGGCTTCGATATCTGGCAACAGGAATGAATCATCCTCACAGGCGAAAGATATCGATGTCCCTTCAGAGCCTGCTCTGCCCGTTCTGCCGATTCGGTGCACATAATCTTCTGCTTCAATCGGCAAGGTGAAATTCACCACGTGGGTGATGTCATCAATATGCAAGCCACGTCCTGCCACATCGGTGGCAACCAACACCTGAGTTTTCGCCGAACGAAAATCTTCCAGTGTTCTGACCCGTTTAGTCTGTGCTACTTCACCAGACAGCAGCCCGACTTCTATCCCATTTCTGTACAGATTGTCTGCCAGATCCCTGACCTGGTCACGGCGGTTGGCAAAAACGATAACACGTTCACTACCATCGCGTTGTATCAGGTTATACAGTAGTTTGTATTTTTCTTCAGTTGTCACCAGATAAACTTTCTGATCAACCGTTTCCGTAGTCACTTTCTCCGGCTCAACTTCCACCCTTACCGGGTTCATCGCCCAGCGCTCGGCCAGTTCGAGAATATCTTCCGTGAATGTCGCGCTGTATAGCATGGTCTGCCGGTATGCCTTTTTCGGACAGGCTCCAATGATTTGTCGTACCTGGGGGATAAAGCCCATATCAAGCATCCGGTCAGCTTCATCGATGACCAGCAATTCTATGAGACTGAGATCAATCTTCCGGCTGCCAAGAAAATCTATCAGACGGCCCGGGGTGGCAACCACGATATCAACGATAGTTTCTTCCAGGGCTGTCAGCTGTTTCTGATAATCAATGCCTCCAACCAGGGTCAGCGTTTTCAATTCGGTATATTTGGTTAGCGCGGCAGCATCCTTGGCAATCTGCATCACCAGTTCACGGGTCGGGGCTATGATCAGTGCCCTGGGTTCACCCACATAACGCTCACCTTCCTCCTTACGACGGTACAGATCATTGATAATGGCGGTAAGGAAAGCCGCTGTTTTCCCGGTGCCGGTCTGGGCACGCCCGGTAACGTCATTGCCTTTCAGGGTGATCTTGAGACTGCTTGCCTGTATCGGCGTGCAATACTCAAAACCCAGATCCTCAAAGGCTTTCTGGAGAGGTTGTGGAAGGTCCAGCTCAGAAAAGCGTAATTTTTTATCGCCATCGGGACGCTCACCGTCAACAGTAGACGGCTGTGACGCTGCCTGGCTGGCAGACCCCTTGTTTTCTTCACTCACTGAAAATTCCCGGATTTTGGCTGACTTGAATCATGATGCTGCGGCATCATAGCATAGCTGGCAATTTAAGCGCATGCCTAAATGTTGGAGTGCAAAAGGACGAGTCCTGAGCCGGACCAATAAAAAAAGGAAGCCGCGGCTTCCTCTTTTTATTTCGCATTTTATTTCATGCTGGGTTCCGCAGTTCGGAAACCCCTTAACAGCGCTCGGTTAGTCCTTGCTTACTCACCTTCCGGTAACTGGCAATATGCACAGATTTTGTTGCCGAAAGGATCGCGCAGATAAGCACCATAAGCGTTACCCGGCGCATTCGGACGCTTGCCAGGAGCACCTTCATCACTGCCACCATTATCCAGTCCGCCGGCATAAAAGGCATCAACTGCCGCCGAATCAGCAGCTGCAAAGCCAATTGTGCCCCCATTGGCATGCGTTGCTTCCTTGCCATCGGCCGGCTTCAACACCAGAAAAGTGCCATTTTCAGTTGCATAGACACAGGCACGGTCTTGCATGATTCCGGCGCTCTGAATGCCCAGCGGAGCCAGGGCAGCATCATAAAACTTTTTTGATGTCTCCAGGTCATTGGAACCAACACAGATATGGGTAAACATAGGTACTCCTTTTTACTGATATTTTTTAGAATGTTAGGGACGACAAGTATATAGCAAGTTGCTGCAGGCGCATGCGATTTTTTATTCGGCTGCTTGCTTCAGATTTCCACAGACAGAACAGTGAGGATCCTGTTGTAAGGCCATTTCCCGCCATTGCATGGTCGCTGCATCAAGAAGCAAAAGTCTGCCTGCGACTGTTTCGCCCAGATCAGCAATCAGTTTGATCGCTTCCATGGCCTGCATGGCTCCAATAATTCCGACCAGTGGAGCCATGACACCGTTTTCTGAACAGCTCATTGAAAATTCACTGTCAACATCATACAGACACTGATAACAGGGACTGTCCTGCCGTCGCTGATCAAAAACACTCAGCTGGGCTTCCATCCGGATGGCCGCACCTGAAACCAGCGGCACCCGGTGTTTCCTGCTGTAATTATTGATTGCCAGGCGTGATTGAAAATTATCGGTACAGTCCAGCACCACATCCGCCTTGCTGATTTCCACAGACAGACGCTCATCTTCCAGTTTTTCCAGCAGAGCGGTAACCACAATATCGGGGTTTAACTGCGTCAGGCAATCTTTTAACGAAGCGACCTTGCTCTGGCCCAGGGAGGCTGTCTGGTGTGCAATCTGCCGTTGCAGATTACTCAGTTCAAGCTTGTCATCATCAGCAATCGTCAACTCACCGACACCAGCAGCCGCCAGATACATAGCAGCCGGACAACCCAGCCCCCCGGCACCCACTATCAGCACCCTGGACTGCAGCAAGCGTTCCTGTCCGGCAACATCAAACTCAGGCAACATGATTTGCCGGCTGTATCTCAGTAATTGTTCATCATTCATCTTATTATCTTTCCGTCAGAGCCTGCGCTTACTCGCAAGCCTGAAAACCCGTATTGATGCAGTCCGCAACCCGCTGCTGCTGTAATTGCAGCGTTTGTGCATCAAGCAGCCCTGCCAGCCTGTCCAGCTCGGCGCCAGCCTGTGGATAGTCTCCTTGTGCTGCCAGAGCATACCAGTAATAAGCCAGAGCTAGATCGGGCGCAATACCCTGAGCATTCTCGTACATGCCGGCCAGTGCGAACATGCCCCCGGCATGCCCCTGTGCAGCGGCCTTTCTCAGCCAGCGCAGAGCCGCTGCATCATCTTCCGGGGCTCCGATGCCTTCGGCCAGCCAGAGACCGATAATATATTCCGCTTCCGGCAAGGTCTGTTCCGCTGCCAGGATATACCAGCGGAACGCCTCAAACCGATTGGCCACAACCCCTTCGCCATAACGATAGATATCACCCAGCATAAATTGCGCTTGCGGATCATTACCGACTTCTGCAGCCTGCAGCAGCCAGCTCAGCGCCAGCTCGGAATTCTGTTCAACCCCCTCCCCCAAGCGATAGAATTGCGCCAAATTAAATTGCGCCTGCACATGTCCCTGTTCTGCTGCGCGCTGATACCAGCTGACTGCAGCCGGATAATCCGCCTGTACCGCATCATAATGCAGAGCAACTTCATACTGGGCCTGAGCCTGGCCTGCCTGCGCCTCTTGCAGGATGTCTGCTGACAGCTCTCCCTGCGCCATCGCTGAAGCTGCCAGCAGACTTCCCAGTATTAATAGACAAAATTCGCCAAGTTGTTTCATGTTAAACGAGCCAGGGTGACACGTTCGTGTCCGGCCAGATCCTTGTTGCTTTGAACCTCATTGTAACCATATTGTTCGAGCATTTGTCGCAGTGCCGCTCCCTGTTCATAACCGTGTTCCAGTAACAGCAAACCCTGAGGCCTTAGATGATGCCGGGCCTGGTGAGCAATGGCCTCCAGATCCGCAAATCCTGCTTTGCCGGCGACCAGTGCCGAACGTGGTTCAAACTGCACATCACCCTGCTGCAAATGCGAATCTGCTTCATCTATATAGGGAGGATTGGCAATTATCGCATCCAGTTTTTCATTCTCGGCAAAAACCTCGCACCAGTTTCCCAGCCGAAAATCCAGATTAGTCACTTGCAGCGTGTGAGCATTGTGCCGGGCCACTTGTAGGGCTTCAGGACTCTGATCACTGGCAATCACCCGCCACTGTGGCCTTTCTTTTGCCAGTGCCAGCGCAATGGCGCCCGAGCCGGTTCCCAGATCAGCCAAGACTGTATTTCCTGCCGGCAATAAGGCCAGTGCCAGTTCAACCAGGAGTTCAGTCTCGGGGCGTGGAATCAACACAGCCGGGCTCAGGCTCAGACTGAAATCCCAGAAATCCCTGCAGCCGGTCAGGTACGCGACAGGTTGCCCCGCTTGGCGCGCCTCAATCAGTGTAAAGAATTGTTTCTGGTCACCCTTACTGAGCTCATGTTCTGGCCAGGTAAGCAGATATTCACGGGATTGTTTCAGAACATGTGCCAACAGCACTTGGGCATCCAGCACAGAGGACTCTGTCTGGCCCAGACATTCACGGGCCTCTTGAAGTGCCTGTTTAATCTGCACAGGCCAGACCTAGGAAGCCAACTCCGCCAACTGATCCGCCTGATGCTCATTGATCAGGGGCTGAATAATGTCATCCAGATCACCAGCCATCACATCATTCAACTTGTAGAGAGTGAGCTTGATTCGATGATCGGTAATACGCCCGTCGGGGTAGTTATACGTACGGATTTTTTCAGAGCGGTCGCCGCTACCGACCAGATTTCGCCTTTCGCTGGACAGCTCTTCCTGCTGCTCCGCTTCGGCAGCTGCCTGCAGGCGGGCCTGCAGCAGAGACATGGCCTTGGCCTTGTTCTTGTGCTGTGACCGTTCATCCTGGCATTCAACCACAATACCGGTCGGCAAATGGGTAAGCCGGATCGCCGAATCGGTTTTGTTAACGTGCTGGCCTCCTGCTCCGCTGGCACGAAAGGTATCCACCCGCAGATCATTTTTATTGATTTCGATCTGTTCCAGGTCTTCCACTTCGGGCATTACGGCTACGGTACAGGCAGAGGTATGCACCCTGCCCTGAGTTTCAGTTTCCGGGACACGCTGGACACGATGTGCGCCTGATTCAAATTTCAACCGGGCGTAGACATTTGCCCCTTCAATACGGGTGATAATTTCCTTGTATCCACCATGTTCACCGGGACGCTCACTGATTACTTCGAGCTTCCAGCGCTGCCTTTCAGCATAGCGGGCATACATGCGAAAAAGGTCGCCAGAAAAAATCGCTGCTTCATCACCACCGGTGCCTGCCCGGATTTCCAGAAACACATTACTGGAATCACGGGGATCCTTGGGCAACAAGAGTTTTTGTAAAGAAGCTTCCAGATCGACCAGCTTTTCCCGCGCCTTGGCTGCCTCTTCTTCACCCATTTGTCGAAGCTCGGCATCGCTGTCCTCCTGCATGGCCTGTGCTTCCTTGAGATCTGCCCTGGTCTGGGCATAATCGCGATAGCTAAGAATCACTGGTTCGAGTTCGGCATACTCCATGGAGTAGGCGCGAAACTTGTCCTGCATGGAAATGACTTCCGGATCGCTCATGAGCGCTTCCAGTTCTTCATAACGCTCACTTAAATTTTGTAATTTCTCAACAATCGACGCTTTCATCTGCTACTCATTTTCATCGTCATCATCCTGCCCGGACGGGCTGGTTTCCTGCTCCTCCAGCTCAAACAGGGTTTGCGCCAGTTGTATCAGTTCTTCGTGTCCCTCGGCGCTGGCTTTCTTCATCTGAACGCTGGGAGAGTGAATCAGTTTATTGGTCAGCAGTCTTGCCAACTGATTCATCACAGCCTGCGGATCTTCTCCGCTTTCCAAAGATTTCTGGGCCTTTTGCAATTCTTCATCGCGAATCTTCTCGGCTTTTTCTCGAAAGGCTTTCAGACTGGATACTATATTGCGCGAGCGCAGCTTCTTGCGAAATTCCTCCAGCCCCTGATTGATAATCGCTTCGGCTTCAGCGGCGGCATTCTGACGACTTTTGACGCTGGCATCAATCACTTCCTTGAGGTCATCAATGCTATACAGATAAGCATCCGCCAGGTCTGCCACTTCTGGCTCAATATCGCGCGGAACAGCCAGATCAACCATGAAAATCGGCTTATGTTTACGGGCCTTAAGGGCTTTTTCAACGGCTCCCTTGCCAAGAATCGGCAGTTGGCTGGCTGTCGAGGAAACCACGATATCGGCATGCACCAGCTGCTCCGGAATATCTGACAGCAGGACTTCCCTGACCCCATATTTCTCCTTTAACTCCAGCGCATGCGTCAGTGTCCGGTTGGCCACCACAATATTACTGAGGCCATTTTGGCGTAGATGCTGAACCACCAGTTCGATGGTCTTGCCCGCACCAATCATCAGGGCCGATGCCTGCGACAGATCAGCAAATATCTGCTGGGCCAGCGCAACAGCAGCAAAGGCTACCGAAACCGGGCTTTCACCAATGGCCGTATCGGTTCTGACCCGCTTGGCAATGGCAAAGGTTTCTTCAAAGATCTGGTTGAGGTTGCTGTCAACACTTCCGGCTTCGCGGGCAACAGCATAGGCGGATTTTATCTGACCCAGAATCTGGGGCTCTCCCAGCACCATGGAATCCAGACCACTGGCAACTTTCATGACATGCCTGACAGCTTCATCGTCCCAATACACATATACAGCCTGTCTGAGTTCTGCTGGAGCAAGCTGATGATAGTCTGCCAGCCAGTCAAGCACGGCCTCCTCTATCAACTGCCGCTGCTGCTCGGTGTCGGACAGATGATTGGGTACGCAATATAGTTCGGTTCGGTTACAGGTAGACAGAATGGCCAGCTCTCCCAGTGCTGCACTGGCACAGGCCTGTCTCAGAGCCTCATGCATCAGTTCTGGTGCAAAGGCAACTTTTTCCCGAATGGCTATACTCGCCGTGTTGTGGTTAATGCCCAGCAGTAGTGTAGCCATGAAAGCGCTTTTTCAAAGGATTGATTCTCATTAAAACCCGGTATTTTACTCAATAGTGTAGTCACTGACTAATAAGACTGGCTATACTTGAAACCATGAAAAGCACCCTGAAGTGCACATTCTTGCTTTTGTCCGGTCTGCTTGTGCTGACTGTTGGCTGTGCCAGCAACCAGAACGGCTCAGAACCAGATGCTCAAGCCCCGGCCTTGCAGGCTGCCAGCAGGGAAGACTCTGCTGAACCTGTAAACCCGGCAGCCTCTAGCGCTCTGCCCGCTCCCCAGCAGGAGATTGTCTATGGCCAATTTCCGGAAGACATCCTGACACGGGTCATTATTGCCGAACTGGCCGGACAACGAGGACTCAATCAGACGGCTCTGGATGAATATCGCGCTTTGGCGCTTGAAACACAGGATCTGGGTATTATCAGACGCGCTTCCCGAATCGCCTCATTCATGCGCGATACCGAAGCAGCCTTGCAGATCAATGCCCTGTGGCTGGAGCAGGAACCTGACTCAGAAGAGGCCTTGCGCTCACAAGCCTATCAACTGATTACGGCAAATCGCCTGAGCGAAGCACTGGATCTGTTTCGACAAATGCACGCACTCAACTATGAAGTTGATTACCGCCTGATCAGCAACCGCAGTGAAAACAATATCGAAACACAAAGGCAGCTGGGCGGACTGATAGCTGATTTCGAAGAACAGCTGCAACGCTTTCCCAACGAGCTTTCCCTGCGCCTGGCACTGGCACAGCTCTACCGCCAGGATGATCGGCTGCAGGATGCCTATGAACTGCTGCATCAGCTGGCGCAGGAAATAGATGAACCGGTTGATATTATTCTGGCAGAATTTGCCATACTCGAAGAAATGGGCGAATCCCGCCAGGCCAGACGCCACCTGGAAGACAGTGTGGAAGCCTACCCCGAGAATACGCAATTACGCTTCAGTTATGGCCGCAAGCTGGTGGAAGACGGCGAATACCGCGCTGCCATGCAGCAATTCGAAATCATTGTGGAACAGAATCCCCAGGATTTTGACATGCTTTATTCACTGGCTCTGATTGCCATTGAAGCGGATCAGTACGACATTGCCAAAAACCACCTGCAGCGCCTTCTGGTAAATGGTCAGCGCAGCAATGATGTACATTTTTATCTGGCCATGATCAACCAGGAGCAGAATGATACTGGTCAGGCCATTGAACATTATCTGCAGGTCAGTGGTGGCAATAACTACCTGGTTGCCCTGCGTAACTACCTGGAACTGATGATTGATGAAGGCCGCTACCCCGAAGCCAGCGAACGATTGCGAGGCATTCGTTTCAGGCGCCCGGAAATCAACACAACCTTGCTGATCGTTGAAGCCAATCTGCTGTATGAAAAACAGGATTATGCGCAGGCGCTGAGCTTCCTGAACCGAACCATCGACAATTATCCAGGCGATACCCAGCTGCTCCAGCTGCGCTCCCTGGTAGCCCAGGAAACCAATGACCTTGCCCTGATGGAAGCCGATCTAAGGGAAATCATGCGTCTCGACCCGGAAAACCCCTCGGCTTTCAATACGCTTGGTTATTTTCTGGCCGACCGTACCGAGCGCTATGAAGAAGCCTATGAACTCATCCTGCAAGCGATTGACCTCTCACCCAATGATCCCGCCATCATCGATAGCCTGGGCTGGGTACAGTACAAGCTCGGCATGTACGAACAGGCCCGTATCAATCTTGAACTGGCCTTCGAGCTCTTTCCCGACCATGAAGTTGCTGCCCATCTGGGCGAGGTCCTGTGGGTACTCGGCAACCGGGAAGCTGCCCGGGAAATCTGGCAGGATGCTCTGGAAGTCCAGCCAGACAGTGAGTTTATCCTCAACACCATGGAACGACTCAACGGTCAGTCATCCTCTTAAGCAAGCCCATGTACATAAATTTCCCGATCAGGGTCCTTTTGCTGTCAGGCCTGAGTTTGCTCCTTGTAGCGTGCCAATCCAATCCCGCCTTGCAGTCGAGAAACTGGGAGAATCATCGTTTTCTGGTTGAGAACCAGTCCAGCTGGATTCTGAAGGGCCGCCTCAACATACGCCAGCAAAACAGCTCGGACACCGTTGCCATTAACTGGCAGCAGTTTGAAGACAGCTTTGAAATCAATCTCAACGGAACCCTCGGCCTGGGTGCTACAACCATAAGCGGGAACCCTCAAGGGGTGCGACTACAACGCGCCAATGAGGAAACCATAATGGCCGACAGCCTGAGGGACTTTACCCGCGACTATCTGGCTTTCGAATTTCCCGCCGAGGTACTGTACTACTGGATCAGGGGTATCCCCGCACCCGAGACTACGGCAGATATCGAACTCAATGAGCAGGAACTGCTGCAGGTACTGCGGCAAGCTGACAGCCTCGGCAGGTTATGGCAGCTGGAATATGACCGTTACCAGTCTGTCGAGGGTCTTAGCCTGCCTGGCCGGATTCGCATGTCCCAGGCCGATTATCAGCTGACCCTGCTGATACAGGACTGGCAGCTTGGCGCAGAGGATGCCTGATAGCGATGCTTAGCCTGATGGCTCCAGCCAAGCTCAACCTCTTCTTGCATATCAATACGCGCCGTCCCGACGGTTATCATGAGCTGCAAACCTGTTTCCAGCTGCTGGATTACGGCGATCAGCTTGATATCGAGCTCAATGAAAACGGCAGCATCACACTGGAATCCAGCCTGGCGGACATTGCCAACGCGGACAACCTGGTACGAAGGGCCGCTACTCTGCTGCAAGCTGAGAGTGGCTGCTCTCTCGGCGCCACTGTTCGTTTAAGCAAAAAACTGCCTCTGGGTGCCGGCCTGGGAGGTGGCAGTTCTGATGCCGCCACTACACTGCTGGCCCTCAACAAACTGTGGGGCTGTCGCTTAAGCCAGAGTGAGCTGGCAGCACTGGGTCTAAGACTGGGTGCTGATGTACCGGTATTCATCCATGGTCGCTCCGGCTGGGCTGAAGGACTCGGTGATATTTTACAGCCTCTGGAACTGCCAGAGCGCTGGTATCTGGTTATTACACCTGCCTGTGAGGTGTCTACTGCGGAAATTTTTTCCCACCGGCAATTGACAAGAAACACAGCGCCCATCACAATACCCGCCTTTCCATTTTCGGGTACCAGAAATGACTGCGAAGCAGTCGCCGTAGCGCTTTACCCTGAAATTGGAGCTGCTTTGAACTGGCTCGGCCGCTATGCCCCGGCACGCATGACAGGAACCGGGTCCAGTATATTCGCGGATTTTCCGGACAGGGCAGCAGCGGAATCAGTATTGAACGAGTTGCCGGACACGATGCGCGGCTTTGTGGCCAAGGGAATCAACAGCTCTCCCGTACTACAAGCCCTGTAAGAGATTTAGCGTACGAGTAATGCAAACAGGAAATAGATGGGGTGTCGCCAAGCGGTAAGGCACAAGGTTTTGATCCTTGCATGCGGAGGTTCGAATCCTCCCACCCCAGCCATTTCAACATAAGACATTAGAATTCAAGCAAGCAACACTCAACACGATAAATAGAGGATGACATGCCAAAAAGTTTAATGGTGTTCAGTGGTAATGCGAATCTTGATCTGGCACAAAATGTTGCCAAATGGCTGGGCGTCCCGCTGGGTCGAGCGGATGTTCAGCAATTCAGTGATGGCGAGTCTTATGTCGAGTTGAATGAAAATGTCCGCGGACAGGATGTCTTCATCATCCAGCCCACCTGCCACCCGACCAATGACAATCTCATGGAACTGCTGCTGATGGCTGATGCCCTGCATCGCTCCTCAGCTGACCGCATCACAGCTGTTGTCCCCTATTTCGGCTATGCCCGCCAGGATCGCCGGGTCAGATCGGCTCGTGTCCCCATCAGTGCCAAAGTGGTTGCCGACATGATCAGTGCAGCCGGTGTCGACCGCTTGCTGACAGTAGATCTGCATGCCGAGCAGATACAGGGCTTTTTCAGTATTCCCGTTGATAATGTCTATGGCTCGCCACTGCTGGTGGAAGACGTAGTACGTCAGAATTACAAGAATCTGGTGGTGGTATCACCCGATATCGGCGGTGTGGTCCGTGCCAGGGCTTTTGCCAAACACCTGGATGTGGACCTGGCGATTATTGATAAGCGCCGACCCAAAGCCAATGAATCACAGGTAATGCACCTGATTGGGGATGTTCAGGACAGAACCTGCCTGATCGTCGATGACATGGTTGATACCGCCGGCACCCTTTGCAAGGCTGCCGATGCCTTGAAAGAACAGGGCGCTACCAAAGTGGTGTCATATTGCACGCATCCGGTTTTGTCGGGAGATGCCATCAACAACATTAATAATTCTTCACTGGATACTTTGGTCGTCACCGACACCATTCCCTTGAAGGAGAAGGCAAAGAATTGCAAAAAGATTCGTCAGCTTTCACTCGCGAAGTTTCTGGGTGAATCCATTCGGCGTGTCAGCAATGAAGAATCCGTAAGTGCCATGTTTGATCACAACTGATCACAACACTTACGGTTTATTAACTCTTGCCGTCGGCTGGTCGCAAGCTGGCAGCAAGTAAACTAGGAGACTGTTATGTCCAAGAACGATTTTATTCTCGAGGCAAAAGCCCGGGAAGACGTAGGGAAAGGTGCGAGCCGCCGCCTGCGCCGAGTGGCCGGAGAAGTGCCTGCCATTATTTACGGCGGGGGTGAGCAACCGGTACCGGTAACCATACAACACAAAGACCTTGCCCATGCCATTGAAAATGAGGCTTTCTTTTCACACATCATTACTCTGAAAGTGGGCGGCAGTGATGTCAGCGCGGTCATCAAGGCCCTGCAAAGACACCCAGCCAAACCGCGCATTCTGCATGCTGACTTTATGCGTGTCAGGGCTGACCAGGAAATTACCGTCAGAGTGCCTCTGCATTTTGTTAATGAAGACAAAGCAATCGGCGTCAAACAGGAAGGTGGCATCATTAACCACATGATCAATGAGCTTGAAATTTCCTGTCTGCCAAAAAACCTGCCAGAGTATATTGAAGTCTTCATGGCCGAACTGAAAGTCGGTGATTCGATTCATATTGCTGATCTGGCCCTGCCGGAAGGCGTAACCAGCGTTGACCTCTCTCACGGTGAAGAAAACAACCATGTTGTTGCCACCTGCGTGATGCCGAAAGTGGAAACCATCGAAGAAGCGGCTGACGAAGAAGCTGCGGACGGTGCTGAAGCTGCAGCCGGAGAAGCTGCCGAATCGAATGATGGCGGCGCTGATGAAAGCGGCGACGATAAAGCTGACGAGTAAGCACGCTTACTGAAATCACATGAGCGGAATCTCTCTTATTGTTGGCCTGGGCAATCCGGGCCAACAATATCGCTTTACCCGTCATAATGCCGGTGCAATGTTTCTGGAAACACTGTGTGATGATTGCCGCGCAGAGCTCAAGGCTGAAGCCAAGTTTTTTGGCAAGAGCGCCAAACTGGCAATTGCTGGACGGGATGTCAGGGTTCTGCTGCCCAGCACATACATGAACCACAGCGGCCAGGCAGTAGCTGCCATTGTGCAATATTTCAAGATTGATCCCCTCGAGATTCTGGTTGCCTACGACGAGCTTGATTTGCCGACCGGGACCATTCGCCTGAAAAAAGGCGGTGGCCACGGCGGCCACAACGGCATTCGTGACATCATTAAGTCTATCGGCACACAGGATTTTAACCGTTTGCGAATTGGTATTGGCCATCCGGGTTCTGCCAGCCAGGTCAGTAATTATGTCCTCAGCGAACCCTCAAAATCAGATGCCGAATTAATGCAAAGCAATATTGACCAGGCAGTTGGCATCACGCCCCTGCTGGTTCAGGGTGAATTCCAGCAGGCCATGAAGCTGCTACATACAAAAGAACAGGAGTCTTGATTCATGGGTATTAAATGCGGCATCGTCGGTTTGCCCAATGTCGGGAAATCCACTCTATTCAATGCCCTTACCAAGGCCGGTATTGCAGCGGAAAATTTTCCTTTCTGCACCATTGAGCCGAATTCCGGCATTGTGGCAGTGCCCGATTCGCGCCTGAACGCCCTCAGCGAAATAGTCGTTCCCGAAAAAACCATTCCGACCACCATGGAATTTGTCGATATAGCCGGACTGGTAGCCGGCGCCTCCAAGGGCGAAGGTCTGGGCAACAAGTTTCTCGCCAATATCCGTGAATGTGACGCCATCGCTCACGTTGTACGCTGCTTTGAAGACAGTAATGTTGTGCATGTCGCCAACAGCATCAATCCGCAGGATGATATAGAAACCATCAATACCGAACTGGCTCTGGCAGATCTGGAAACCGTTGCCAAAGGCCTGGAAAGAACCGCTAAAATGTCCAAAAGTGGTGACAAGGATCTATTGAAAAAGAAAGACCTGCTGGAGAAAGTCCACGCTCATCTGGACAGCGGCAAGCCGGCAAGAAGCCTTGGTCTGAATAGCGACGAGCTCAAAAGCATTCATGACCTGCACCTGCTGACGATCAAACCCACGCTATATATCGCCAATGTCGATGAAAGTGGCTTTGAGAACAATCCGCACCTGGAGCGTGTCAATCAGATTGCTGCCGATGAAAATGCCGAAGTCGTAGCAGTCTGCAATAAACTGGAATCGGAAATAGCCGAACTGGATGATGAAGAAAAGCTGCTCTTTTTGGCCGATATGGGCATGGAAGGACCGGGACTTGACCGGGTTATCCGTGCCGGCTACAAACTGCTTGGTCTGCAGACCTATTTCACCGCTGGCGTGAAGGAAGTACGTGCCTGGACGGTAAAAATAGGCGCCACTGCACCGCAGGCTGCCGGGGTGATTCACACCGATTTTGAAAAAGGCTTTATCCGTGCCGAAGTGGTCGGCTACGATGATTTCATTCAGTACCAGGGCGAACAGGGAGCCAAGGATGCCGGCAAATGGCGTCTGGAAGGCAAGGAATACATCGTCAAGGATGGCGACGTGATTCATTTCAGGTTTAATGTCTAAACCTTGACAAAAACGGCATAAATACTGAGAATGCGCTCCTTCTTTGTTTAGTGGCTACGTAGCTCAGCTGGTTAGAGCACAGCATTCATAATGCTGGGGTCGGTGGTTCAAGTCCACCCGTAGCTACCAAACTCTTTTCCTCTAACATCCATATCAGTCAAAAATACTCTATTTTTATAGTATTTTAATTCAAAACTAGTCTATAGTAATCCTCATAAGTTCACCTATATACCGTCATTTTGACGGCACATCTGACGGTATAAAGCATCTTATTTATCCATATACCGTCATTGATGGAGTCTGCTATGAGACACAAGTTAACGGCTACTGCTGTTAAACAAGTAAAGCCTTTGGGCAAGGCTCAGAAGCTCACCGATGGGGCGGGGCTTTATCTCTATGTTCATCCTCAGGGGGGGGGAAATACTGGCGGTTTGATTATCGCTTTGCTGATAAACGTAAGACCCTTGCGCTGGGTGTTTATCCAGATGTCAGTTTGGCCGATGCAAGAGCATCTCATCAGAGTGCCAGAGAACAGCTCTCCTCAGGTATCGACCCTTCAGAAAGTAAGCGTGTTCAAAAGCTGACACAGCACCTTGCAGCCACAGATAGTTTTGAAGCAGTAGCAAGGGAATGGTTCAGCCAGAAGATGAAGGAAAAATCCGATAGCTATCGTGTAAGGACGCTACGTATCCTCGAAAAAGTTCCCTTTTTTGGGCAATAGGCCAGTTTCACAGATTAAGGCTCCTGATCTACTCGCAGTTCTGCGTAAGATTGAAGGACGAGATAGTATAGATATTGCTCACAGGGCCAAGCAGTGCTCAGGGCAGATATTTCGTTATGCCATCGCCACGGGCAGGGCTGAGTCTGACCCAGCAAGAGACCTGACTGGTGCTCTAATACCCAGACGTCGCACAAAGCATCATGCTTCAATCATAGACCCTATTCAGATTGGTGAATTACTTAGAGCTATTGATTCTTATAAGGCAACAATTGTCGTTAACGCTGCGTTAAAAATTTCGATTTT
>CAZSHI010000017.1:0-45951 GCA_964606735.1 uncultured Enterobacteriaceae bacterium | reverse complement strand
TCTTCATCATCCTGGCCGGACTGGCGGTTGCGAGCGACCAGAAAACCAACTACCAAAGCCAGTAAGACCAGAAGTGCCAGCCCCATTCCCATCGTACTGCTGAAAAAATTACTTAGCTGTGTCACGATTCCTACATTTGCGGGAGCCGGTGCAGGCGTGCTTGCGGGAGCCGGTGTAGGTGTGGCTGGAGTCTGAGTCTCGTTTACTGCCAAGACATCAGCCTGCCCCTGTTCGGCCAGCTGCGCCTGTAATTCAGCCATGCGCTGATCTTCAATGGCAATAATGTTTTCCAAAATGCCAATCTGCTCTTCAAGATCTGCCAGGCGGCTTCTGAGTTCTTCATTCTCCATGCGAGCTGCATCAAGACTTTCTTCACTCAGTGCCAGTTCTGCCTCAAGAGCACTGATCGTGTCATTAAGCCCGGAAACCTGCTGCCCCTGACCCTGATTTGCATCGCTACCGCTGATAATACTCAATTCGTCACGGTTAGTGGCCGGGGTTCCCTGGGTATTGTTTACCGCCAAGGGTTGGGCGCCGCTAAATTGTTGGTTCTGTATGGCCACTTGGTTAATTGCCTGTTCCTGCGTGATGGCAGATATTTCCTGTCGGTCCGGAATGCGCAGCACACGGCCAGCGCGGATACCGTTGATATTGTTATTGATGAAGGCGTCGCTCCCTGAATTGGCGCGCTGAATAGCCAGCATCATTTGCTGAACAGAAATACCGTTATCCGGTCGCGTTGCCAGGGCAATGTTCCAGAGGGAATCGCCTGGCTGGATAACGACAGTCTCGGCTGCCCGACCCTGCTCAGGAAACTGCCGGGGCTCAGGTTCTGGCTCGGCTTGCGATGCAGGCTGCTCGCTGAGCTGTTGCTGAGGTCTCGGTGCTGGCGTCGGAGTTGGTGCAGGTGCGGCTCTGGGGCTGCTTTGGGCTGGCGCCGGTGCAGGGACTGGAACCGGGTTTGCGGTGAATGTCGGCAAATCCAGCAGAACCGTGTATTCGCGAATCACACGACCGGAGGGCCAGCGGACATTCAGGACAAAATTCAGATACGGCTCAACAATGGCGTCATCACTACTGATAATAATCGCGCCCTCAGTAGCAGAATAGACTTCAACCTCAAAATCCAGATTGTTCAGAAGTGGTAAAGGCTCTACCCCAACCCGCTCAAAATCGGCCTCTGAACCTAGCGCTACCAGAATCTGGGAATTATCCAGGCCATCCAGTTCAAGTAGCTGGATGCTTGCCTGCAAAGGCTGATTGAGCGAGGACTCCAGACGGACGTCACCGAGCGTAAAGGCAGCTACTGAAACAGAGAAGGTTCCAGCAAGGATACAGGAGGCTAAGGCGAGAATTTTTCCGAAGCTTATCTGCTTTTTGGCCAGCATAAAATCATCCTTAACTGGAACTTAGAGATTCTTTTTAAATCAAGCCGTAAGTATTCATTACAAGTAGTCTTTTATCAACTCTTCAGCTATCTGAATTGAGTTCAAAGCAGCACCTTTTCTTAAATTATCTGACACAATCCACAAATTTAAGCCATTTGGATGGGAAATATCTTCTCTGACACGTCCAACCCAGACTTCATCATGGTCTGTTCCTTCACCAATAGCTGTGGGATAACCGCCATCTTTACGGGTATCGAGCACTTTCACCCCTGGCGCCTTTGCCAGTAGGGCATAGACATCATCCAGCGCAATTTTGGCTTTGGTCTCGATATGTACCGCTTCGGAGTGAGAATAAAAGACCGGCACGCGCACACAGGTCGGATTCACGACTATGTCATTGTCTGCAAAGATTTTTTGAGTCTCCCAGACCATTTTCATTTCTTCCTTGGTGTAGCCATTTTCGAGAAAAACATCAATATGTGGGAGGACATTAAAAGCGATCTGCTTGGGATAGACATGAATCTCCGGCTCCTGACCGTTTAACAGTCTGGCTGTCTGGCCAGCCAACTCGTCAATGGCTTCTTTGCCGGTCCCTGATACCGACTGGTAAGTCGCGACATTGATACGGCTGATACCCACAGCATCATATATCGGCTTCAGTGCCACCAGCATCTGGATGGTTGAGCAATTGGGATTGGCAATAATATTGTGCTTTTTGTACTGGGCAATAGCCTCTGGATTCACTTCCGGAACAACCAGGGGAATATCCTCCTCATAACGGAAGTGAGAGGTGTTATCCACCACGATACAGCCGGCTTTGCCGGCGATAGGCGCGTATTTGGCAGAGACAGAAGCTCCGGCTGAAAATAATCCGATCTGGGCCTTTGAAAAATCAAAATTTTCAATATTTTCAACAGTATATTGTTTTTTGTTAAAGCTCATTGTTTCACCAGCACTGCGCTCGCTGGCCAGTAAATACAATTGGTCGACCGGAAACTGGCGTTGCTCCAGAATACGGATTAGGGTCTGGCCGACAGCTCCAGTCGCACCGGCAATAGCCACATTATATTTTTTGTCGCTCATGGTTTATTTTCTCTAATCAATACACAAGTGCCGGGTGAAAAGTCCGGCAGTTACGTGATAAGTTCTTGTTCTATTTGCTAAATAGCCAGGGAGACTGGGCTTGCCACTGCTTTTCAAAGGTTTCTATATCAGCCGTGTGCTGCAGGGTCAGCCCGATATCATCCAGACCATTAAGCAAGACGTTCTTACGAGCTGGCTCAATATCAAAATCTATAGTCTCTCCATCTGGCAAACTGATGCTTTGCGCTGCCAGATCGACTTCCAGCTCAAAACCCTGGTTGGCAAAGGTTTGCTGAAAAAAATTTTCAACAATATCTTCTTTTAAAACAATAGGTAATATTCCATTCTTAAAGCAATTATTAAAGAAAATATCGGCAAAACTCGGTGCAATAATACAGCGTATACCGTAATCTTCCAGCGCCCAGGGAGCATGTTCTCGACTTGAGCCGCAGCCAAAGTTTTCACGTGCCAGCAATATCTTGCCGCCCCGATAACGAGGCTGGTTCAGGACAAAATCAGGATTAAGCGGTCTGTTGCTGCAATCCTGGTCTGGCAGGCCCTTATCAAGGTAGCGGGCTTCATCGAAGAGGTTCTTGCCAAAGCCCGTTCGTTTGATCGATTTCAGAAACTGCTTGGGTATGATGTAGTCGGTATCCACATTGGCCCGATCCAGAGGAATCACAAGACCCGTTTCTTTGATAAATTTATTCATAAACCCAGCTCCCTAGTTGAGTGGCAGCGTGCGGACATCGACAAAGTGCCCACTCACTGCTGCGGCGGCTGCCATGGCTGGACTAACCAGGTGGGTACGTCCACCAAAGCCCTGTCGGCCTTCAAAATTTCTATTGGAAGTTGAAGCGCAGTGCTCCCCTTCCCCCAACTGGTCGGCATTCATTGCCAGACACATGGAACAGCCAGGTTCACGCCACTCCAGACCGGCTTCCAGAAAGATTTTATCAAGCCCTTCCTTTTCTGCCTGGGCCTTCACCAGCCCTGAACCAGGCACCACCAGCGCCTGTTTGATATTGGCAGCCACTTTACGACCTTTCACGACTGCCGCTGCTGCCCGCAGATCTTCAATGCGTGAATTGGTGCAGGAACCTATAAAAACACGGTCAAGTTTGATTGCCTGGATCGGCGTGTTCGGCTCAAGCCCCATGTATTTGAGGGCCTGCTGATAATTGGCTCGCCTGCTTTCATTCTGCACCTCATCAGGATCTGGAACGCTTGCGTTCACTGCGACTACCATTTCCGGGGAGGTCCCCCAACTGACCTGCGGCTCAATAGCTGCGGCATCCAGCTCAACCACTTTGTCGAAGACCGCATCCGCATCACTGTGCAGATCCTTCCAGGCAGCGAGGGCCTGTTCCCATAATGCTTCAGCCGGTGCAAAAGGCCGCCCTTTTACATAATCAATCGTTTTGTCATCCACAGCCACGATCCCAGCACGGGCGCCGGCTTCAATCGCCATATTGCAAACCGTCATACGACCTTCAATGGATAAGGATTTAACGGCATCACCCGCAAACTCAATGGTATAGCCGGTACCACCGGCTGTGCCGATCTTGCCGATAATCGCCAGTACCAGATCCTTGGCTGTTACCCCCTGCCCCAACTCTCCGTCTACCCTGACCAGCATGTTTTTTGCCTTGCGCTGTTGCAAGCACTGCGTGGCCAACACATGCTCAACCTCAGAGGTCCCGATACCATGCGCCAAAGCCCCCAGAGCACCGTGCGTAGAGGTATGCGAATCACCGCAGACAATGGTCATGCCTGGCAGCGTTCTGCCCTGCTCTGGCCCGATAACATGGACAATGCCATGGCGCGGATCATCAATGGTAAATTCGTCGATACCGAACTCGTGGCAGTTTGCATCGAGGGATTTGACCTGAATCTTCGAAACCGGGTCCACAATACCCTCCACACCCTGTGAACGCTCAGACAGGGTGGTCGGCACGTTATGATCCGGGGTTGCCATATTGGCACCGGTGCGCCAGGGTTTGCGCTTGGCCAGTCGCAGCCCTTCAAAGGCCTGCGGCGAGGTCACTTCGTGAATGTATTGCAAATCGATATATAACAGGGAGGTGCCATCATCCAGGTCTTTGACCAGGTGGGACTCCCACAGCTTGTCATAGAGGGTTTTTCCAGCCATAAGATGCTCTTCTTTCAGGTTGTCAGTTAAATACTTGCCGGTAATATCGGCGTTTCGGAATTAACATCCATATTTTGTGCCCGATGACGCAGTACATGGTCCATCAGGGTTATTGCCATCATTGCTTCGGCAATGGGAGTTGCTCGAATACCAACACAGGGGTCATGCCTACCGGTGGTTGAAATTTCTGCTGCCTGCCCGTGGATATCCACTGTTTCTCCCGCAATCCGTATACTGGAGGTAGGCTTGAGGGCAATGTGTGCCACAATATCCTGTCCGCTGGAAATGCCGCCAACAATACCGCCGGCATTATTGCTTAAAAAGCCTTCTGGGCGCATCAGATCGCGATGCTCGGTGCCTTTTTGTTCAACCGAGGCAAAACCGGCACCAATTTCCACCCCTTTCACAGCGTTAATGCTCATCAGGCTGTGGGCCAGTTCCGCATCCAGGCGGTCAAATACCGGTTCACCCAAACCTACCGGGACAGCACTGGCCTGCACAGTAATACGGGCGCCAATGGAATTACCCTCTTTGGAAAGCTTGCTCATATAGGCTTCCATCTCTGCCAGTTTACTGACATCCGGACAGAAAAACGGGTTATTGTCGATTTCGTCCCAGTCCAGCTGCTCTATCCGGATGGGCCCCAGCTGCGACAAATAGCCCCGAATCAGCATGCCAAATTTCTCTGCCAGATATTTTTTGGCTATCGCGCCAGCAGCAACTCGCATGGCCGTTTCCCGGGCCGATGACCTGCCGCCGCCACGGTAATCCCGGATTCCGTATTTCTGTTGGTAAGTGTAATCAGCATGTGCTGGCCGGAACAGGTCCTTGATATTGCTGTAATCCTTGCTTTTCTGGTCGGTATTCTCGATCAGCAGGCCAATTGGGGTACCCGTGGTAAGCCCCTCAAAGACACCAGAGAGTATCCGCACACGATCGGCTTCCTTGCGCTGGGTAGTAAAGCGGGAAGTTCCTGGTTTACGCCGGTCCAGATCAGCCTGCAGGTCTGCTTCAGACAGTTCCATGCCTGGCGGGCAACCATCGACAATGCAACCCAGTGCCGGCCCGTGACTCTCGCCAAAGCTGCTCACCGTGAAAAGTTTTCCGATGCTGTTACCTGACATGGCTCCTCCTGGAGCTGGCATCAATTAAAGGCAGCAGATTATACCCAAAGCCACTGCGCTTTGTTACTGCTGAAACACTGTTCATGACAGGCAGTACGCTGACTGACAGGCAAGATCTCTGAGCCTCTTTGCTAGTGGCGTGCATCATAAATCAATGGTATAAATAAATCTAATTTATAGATTTTATTATTCCTATTCTTTTTATTTATGAACCTGGACGAATTAAAGGCCTTTCTGGCAGTGGTCGAGTGTCAGAGCTTCACCCAGGCTGCCGGCAAGATTCATCTCACCCAACCCGCAATCAGTAAACGCATTGCGAAGCTCGAAGATAGCCTCGACACGCGGCTTTTTGACCGTATTGGCAGCAAAGTACTGCTTACTGAAGCCGGTCAGCTGCTGTTGGAACGAGCCAACGATGTCCTGCGCGAGTTGGATGACATTGAGCGTGCCATTCACAATCTGTCGGGTGAAATCAGCGGAAAAATCCAGTTTGCCACCAGCCATCATATTGGCCTGCACCGGCTGCCCACCGTTTTCGGCGAGTTTCACCGGCAGTATCCTTCGGTAGGTCTGGATGTGCGATTTCTGGATTCAGAACTGGCATGCCAGCAAGTCAGTCGGGGGGAACTGGAATTTGCTGTCGTCACACTGCCACCTGAGGTGGAATCACCGCTACTGACGGAGCTGGTCTGGCCAGATCCGATTGAAATCATGGTCGCTGCCCAACATCCCCTGGCAGCACAGCAAAGTCCGCTCAGCGCTGCCACACTGGCTGAGCATGCTGCCCTTCTGCCAGCGGTTGGAACCTATACCCGCGAACTGATTACCCGGGCTTTTACGCCACTCAATACAAACCTGAACATTGAGATCAGCAGTAATTACCTGGAAGTGCTGAAAATGCTGACCGTAGCAGGGCTGGGCTGGAGCGCGCTACCACGCTCCATGCTGGATGAAAACCTGCGACTTGTCAGGGTTGATGAACTGCATCTGCAACGCGAACTGGGCATAGTCACCCATGAAAAGCGAACCCTGTCCAACGCCGGGCAGCTGCTGGTTGCCATGATTAAACGGCATGCTTCAACTGCCGTGTAAACCTGCCAGTCGTCTGAGCTGCGTGGTATAAAGGACGCAGACACCGTAACCACCATTGTCAAATTCAAGCCAGAGCAGTGATTCCCCGGACAAGGCTGCTTCCAGTGCTTCCCAGGAATTACCCACTTCCAGAATCAGGCAGCCATCTTCTGTGAGGTAATCAGCTGCCTGGCGAATTACCTGCAGCGGAATTGCCAGTCCATTATCTTCACTGAGCAGCCCCTGGACGGGCTCCTCGTGATATTCGGCAGGCAGGTCTTGATACTCGGATTCCCCCACATAGGGTGGATTACACAGAATCAGATCAAAGCGCTCCGGCATGCTGGCAAACAGGTCGGACTGCAGTATCTCTACCCGCTTTGTGAGGTCATGTTTTTCAATATTGATTTGAGCAACCTGCAGCGCAGCGTCAGACAGATCACTCAACACAACATTCGCCTCGGGATATTGCAGGGCCGCTGCAATGCCAATGCAGCCACTACCCGTGCACAAATCCAGTATACGGTGTGGTCTCGTACGCAGCAGATGACTGAAGTCCGAGGCGATCAGTTCTGCCAGCGGGGAGCGAGGAACCAGCACTCGTTCATCCACATAAAACGGCAGACCGGCAAACCAGGCTTCCTGCAGCAAATAAGCCAGTGGCTTGCGCCTCTGAATTCGCATTTCCAGTAGTGAGCCCAGTTCCCCGAGTAGCGCTTCAGGCAAAGCCGAGTCCTTCCCGGCCGTATCCTGACCATAGCGTCGCAGCAGCGTTTCCACCAGCCAGCAGGCTTCATCCCAGGCATTATCCGTGCCGTGCCCATAATACAGATCGGCAGCTTCCAGCTCACTGGCCACGTTCTCAATGAGTTGCTCAGCAGATTGTGTGTCAGTTAAAAGCATGAGAGGCTTTACCTTGAAGATGCATTACAGTAGGGTGCGCAGTTTAATGGGAAACAAGTCATAAGCCTATGAAAAAACAAATGGCAGAAGCCTACCGACAGATCATTGAAAGCCTGGGTGAAGACCTGGCACGCCCCGGTTTGAAAGACACCCCGGAGCGTGCAGCCAAAGCCATGAAATTTCTTACCAAGGGCTACAATGAGGACATCGACAAGATAATTAATGATGCCCTCTTCCCGACGGATTCCAGTGAGATGGTCATTGTCAAAAATATCGAACTTTACTCGCTGTGCGAACATCACTTGCTGCCCTTTATTGGCAAATGCCACGTGGCTTATATCCCCAATGGGCAGGTGATCGGTCTGTCAAAAGTGGCGCGAATCGTTGATGTCTTTGCCCGGCGACTGCAGATTCAGGAACACCTGACCCAGCAGATTGCTGCAGCCCTGCAGGAAAAAACAGGCGCTCTTGGAGTTGGCGTCATTATCGAGTCCCAGCACATGTGCATGATGATGCGCGGTGTGGAAAAACAAAACTCGGTCATGACGACATCCTGCATGCTCGGCGCTTTCCGCAACAAGCAGAGCACCCGTACGGAGTTCCTTTCCCTGATTGAATGACGGCTTTCAGGCTGAAGTAGTAAGCGCCACCGCTTGCAGGCAATACTGGCATGTTCCCAGGCCTGCTGCAGGCACTTCACATTCAATACAGCACAACTCCCCGGCTTCCATAATCTTGAGAGGATGATCAGTTGCTCCCTGTGTCAGCAGGGCAAACAGCGCAGTCAGGCATGGATTGTGCCCCACCAGGAGTATGCTCTCCTGCTGCTCCAGGCTGGACAGAAAACCCAAAACTTCCTGCGGGCTTTTTTCAGGAACCAGAATGGCATCCGTTTGCAGTGCACACTCACACGCGGCTTCTTTGAGAAATGCGACAGCACTTTCCTGTGCTCTGAGATAGGGGCTGCAAATACAGCGCGTCAGTGACTCTTCGCGCTTTATGAACTGTCGCGCTACCGCACGGATGTCACTTAGTCCTTCATTGCTTAAATGACGCAGCTCATCTGAGGTAGCGCGTGCTTCGGATTGCCCATGCCGTAACAGGAAAATTTTCATGCAGGAACAGGGACTCTAGCTGGCTTGGTAAAAGTCTGGAGACATGAACTAGTCAGGCTTATTCTGCTGCTCATCATCAGCAGCGTCACTGTCGTTTTGATCGTTGAAACTGATATCAGCGAATACATCATCATCACTGACTTTTGCTGCTTGGGGACGTTCTTCTTCATCATTAGCTACTTCAGCTTCCACATCGCCTTCTGATTGACTGTCACCGTTGTCTTCAACCTGACTTCCACTGAAAAAGGCATCAAAGTCGATAGGTTTTTCATCGCTCAGATAAAGAACATACTTCAGGACTTTTAGCAGGAAATTACCCAAGCCCTCACTGAAAGTAAGCAAGGTACTGTTATTTTCTGCAGCAAAGACCCGATACAGCGACTGTAAAATGATCACCACCAGAACAAGAATGGCAATGAAGCGCCACAGCAATGCAAACACCACCACGTAGAGGGCAACGAATGCCAGTCGTATCCATTGGGCAAGAAAATTCTTTTTTATCTGTTCACTTTGATCACTCATTGATAACTCCCGTTGCCTTCAGTGGATTCATTGACTAGTGCTCGAGTTGTTTGGGCCGACCCACTTCAAACTCCACATCAAGTCCCTGTTCTTCGAGCAGGACCAGATCAATTATATGCGCTATATCCTGATTGTTATAGATGATTTCATAAAGCGCCTGAGCCAGGGGCATTTCTACCTGCATGGCTTTGGCCTTGTCGATGACCTGCTTCAGGGTATTCACCCCCTCAGCCACCTGACCAAGTTCAGCGATAATTGATTTTATATCCCTACCTTCTCCCAGCGCCTTGCCGACTCTGAAATTGCGACTCAGAGGGGTTGAGCAGGTGACGATCAGATCTCCAACACCGGACAGACCCAGAAAGGTCATCGGGTCGGCCCCAAGCGCAACACCGAAGCGGGCCATCTCGGTCAGACTTCGGGTCACCAGCATTGAGTTGGTGTTATGCCCCATACCCAAAGCATCCGCAATACCGGCAAGAATGGCATAGATATTTTTTAAGGAGCCACCCAGTTCAACGCCGAGCATGTCATCGTTGGCGTAAACTCGAAAAGTTGCCGAACGTAAAATTTCCTGTACGGATTTACGGACAACGGCATCCGTACTGGCAACCACAGCACCTGTTGGGCTGAGTGTCGCTATTTCTTTAGCCAGATTGGGGCCACTGACCACCGCAACCTTGCTGTCGGGGATTTCGTCTCGCAAAATCTGGCTCATCAGTTTAAACGTTTTATCTTCTATGCCTTTGGTGAGACTGACCAGAATGGTTCCCGGATGCAGATAAGCCTTCATCTGCCTGACCACCTGGCGGAAACTGGCACTGGGGACAGCAACAAATACCATATCGGCACCGGCCAGCGCCGCTTCCAGATCCTGTGTCGCCTGAATTTTTTCGTGCAGGGTATAACCCGGAAGATAGGTCAGGTTTTCGCGATCACGGTTAAGCATCTCAACCTGTTCAGCGTCGCGCATCCAGAGGGTGGTCTGGTGACCATTATGGGCGATGATATTGGCAATGACAGTACCGAAACTGCCTCCGCCAAGAATGGCTACATGTTTAACTGTCATATGTCCTCAAGTGCCTGTCAGCCGATACCTGGCTTCGGCATTACAGCCAACGCCTGCGCAAGATAACAGCTATATCCTGACAAAACCAGCACACAAAATTGCCCCTCCCAATGACATACTATAGAATTCGGTTCCCTCAAATTGCAGCCCCTAGGGGAGTCTTATGCCGAAGCAACTCTGGTCCACTATCAAGGCAGAAATCGATGAGCAGATTCTGCATGAGCCCGTACTGGTAAGCTTCTTCAGCAAGCGAATTCACCAGCATGAGAGCCTGGAGTCTGCCCTGAGCGACCTGTTGGCAAGCAAACTGGCCTCCGATGATGTGCCCTTGAGTACACTGCGGCAATTGTTCAATGAAGCGCTGAGTGCTGACCCCGACATCATGCAGGCTGTGGTAGCAGACCTGCTGGCTACCAAACAGCGTGATCCCGCCGTGCGTGGTTATACCGATATCCTGCTCTATTTCAAGGGTTTTCAGGCCCTGCAGGCCTACCGGGTGGCTCACTGGCTCTGGCACCAGGCACGTGAAAACCTGGCTCTTTACCTGCAAAGCCTGATATCTGAGGTATTCGCTGTGGATATCCATCCTGCAGCTCAAATCGGTTCCGGCATAATGGTTGATCACGCCACCGGTATAGTCATTGGTGAAACCAGCATACTGGAAGACAATATCTCTATTATGCAGGGGGTTACTTTGGGAGGAACCGGAAAAGAGAGCGGCAACCGACACCCCAAAGTCCGAGCAGGCGTGCTGATAGGCTCCAACGCTATCATTATTGGCAATGTCACGATTGGCGAAGGTGCCAAAGTCGGTGCTGGCAGTGTTGTGTTGTCGGATGTGGAAGCCCATACCACGGTGGCCGGTATTCCTGCCGTGGTCGTCGGCAGGCCAAGTGGCGATCAGCCTGCCCTGGATATGGACCAGGATCTCGATAGCACCGAGTAAATTTGTCCTCACCCGAATCTAAACCGCTTATCATACTGCTGCACGGCGCCTGGCATAGCGCCACTTGTTGGCAGGAACTGTCAGTTCTGCTGGCAAAAAAAGGCCTGGATTGCCTGACCCCGGACTTGCCCGGTCATGGTACCAACCGGCATGATATCAACAAAATAAATCTTAATATTTATTCTAGATATATTTCACAACTAATTGATAATTATAATTATATTGTATTAATCGCTCACAGCATGGCAGGCATACTGGCTTCTCGTCTCGCTGAAGAGCACAGTGACAAAGTCAAGCATCTGATCTATTTGAGCGCTTATTTGCCCGGCAATGAACAAAGCCTGTTTGATTTGATGCAGATACAGCGGCAGCAACATGGTGCTGCACCAATTGAGTCAGCCATAGAATTCAGCCCAGATAAGCGCCAGTGCAGTTTGAACAGGCAGGATATCATCCCCCTCTTCTATAACTGCTGCTCCCTTCAGCAAAAGCAAGCGGGCCTGTCACAAATTCAGGCACAAGCGAGCCTGCCACTGGCCGCAAAAGTCCACTTGAGCCAGAATGGCTTTGGCACGATACCCAAAAGCTATATTCGATGCCTGCAGGACAGGGTTATTCCACAGAGCCAGTTTCAGTGGATGCTCGAAGCGCAGCCCTGCGATCAGATTTATACCCTGGATACTGACCATAGCCCTTTCTGGTCTGAGCCCGTGAAACTTGCTGAACTACTGCATGATATTGTAGATAAACCGCACCACTATTGACTTTCAACACGGGCTGTGTGAGTTTGATGGCTGTAAAATCAAAACCAATTAAAGCTAGCTCTATGGAGACGTCTATGAAAATTAAATCAATCATTGCAGCGACTGCACTGTGTTCTTTGTCAGCATTACCCTTGGCTTCACAGGCTGCCGAGGAAGACACCAGCATGGGATTCTTTATCACCAGTGTCGGATCGGGCGATGGGGCGAATCTTGGTGGTCTTGCCGGTGCTGATGCCCATTGCGCTGCACTGGCTTCTGCTGCAGGCTCCAGAGGTAAAACCTGGCGTGCCTATTTGAGCACCAGCGGTGGCAATACTATTCATGCCCGTGACCGTATCGGTGAAGGCCCATGGTACAACGCCGAAGGAGAGCTGGTTGCCCGAAATCTGGACGATCTGCATTACAGCAACGTGCTGTTTACCAAACAGACAGCTCTGAACGAGATGGGTGGCATCGTCAATGGTCGCGGTGACAACCCTAACCAGCATGACCTTTTGACCGGTTCAAACCCTGATGGCACCTCTTCTGGCCTGAATTGCAACAACTGGACCAGTAATTCTGAAGATGGCAGCGCCACTGTTGGTCATTTCGATCGTCAGGGGGGTGGAGCCATTCCTGAATCCTGGAATGCGGCACATGCCTCTCGCGGCTGCAGCCAGGACAACCTGATTGCCACAGGTGGAAACGGCTATTTTTACTGTTTTGCCCAGTAAACAAGCGACAAAAAAAAGGCGCCTCATGGCGCCTTTTTTATACCTGTAAATGCTGGATCTTATGCCAGGGTGAAACCAGATTTACTCAACGGCAGCACTCTGACCCGTTCACCCGTCGCGGCAAAGATAGCATTGGTCACTGCCGGCATTAGCGGTGGCAATACAGGCTCTCCCAGACCCGTCGGGTCGTATTCACTCTGGATGAAATGAGCCTGAACATTCACGGGGGCGTTTCGCATACGCAAAATATTGTACTGATGGAAATTCTGCTGCTGGATACGACCGTTTTGCATAGTAATTTCAAGATCATACATTGAACTGAGGGCATCCGTTGCAGCACCTTCAACCTGCTTGAGCGCTCCACTCATGTTGATTATCGGCCCGATATCCAGCGCAACAGTCACATTATGGATGGTAATTCGTTTATCAGCATCGACACTGAGCTCAACAGCCTCGGCTACATGTCCCCGATGACTGAAATGGAAAGCCAGCCCCAGACCACGACCAGCCGGCAGGGATTTACCCCAGCCACTGCGCTCAGCTGCCATTCTGATGACATCAACCGCTCTACCAGTATTCAGTGAATTCTGATTGCCAGGTTCAAACCACCGTGGCTCACCCATCATTTCAATCAGTAAGTCGACATGATCTCGTCCTGCAGCAGCGGCCAGCTCGGCGATAAAGCTTTGTACGGCCCACCCAGTCGCATTGGAGCCTGGAGCACGCCAGGATCCTGTTGGTGTATTGGTATTGATCAGGGACAGCGCTCCTCGATAATTGTCCAGATTAAGCGCTGGAAATTCATCCTCTGATAGATTGACCCCCGCACCTGCTCTTCCTCGAATAGAGGGCCCAACCAGATGGGTCTGCATCGCCGTAACACGGCCTTCCCGGCTCACAGCCGCCTTGAAACCATAGACACCACCAGGTCGGTACTGATCATGCGTCAGGTCGTCTTCACGGGTCCATTGCAGTTTGACTGGCGCATTTACACGCATGGCAATGGCAGCTGCTTCTGAAGAATAATCCTGCAGTCTTCGTCGCCCGAATGAACCACCCATACGAATCATGTGCAGGGTGACATTTTCAGGTGGAATACCCAGGGCATTTTCCATCGCCGCAACGGTTAATTGGGGCTGTCGGGTCGGGGCCCATATCTCGATACTGTTCGTTTCCCTGTCATACCGTGCCGTGCAGTTCATCGGCTCCATACAGGCATGTGCCAGGTAGGGGAAACGGTATGTACTCTGGACAACTTCAGTATTTTCATCAGCAAACTGCTCTTCCACGTCTCCATTGACACTGACCTGATCAGCTTCTGGCCAGGCAGCATTGGCTATTGATGTCGCTTCCGAAAAAAAGCCTTCATTATCATCCACTGAAGCCGACGAGGTATCCCACTCGACTTCAAGCTGCTGTTTAGCCTGAAAAGCCTGCCAGGTACTGCGAGCGACAATGGCTACACCATCGAGCAGTTCGCCGGCGTTGTCATTCCCCTGAACAACAAAGGCATCAACGACGCCAGGCAGAGTTTTAATGTAATCCAGGTTGGCGCTAGCCACGGTGCCGTATGTAGCTGGACATTTCTCATAAGCCGCATAGAGCATGCCTGGCAATTGCAAATCTGAGCCAAACAGGCTGCCACCGCGCATGATAATAGGATTGTCGACATCGCTGACCCGGGTGCCCAGCAGGGTGTAATCCTCGCGATTTTTGAAAACCAGGGACTCTATATCAGGAATTGGCTCCATTGCAGCATCCATGGCAAGTTCGGCAAAACTGATACGTTCTCCGTTTTCGCGGTTAATCACCGCTGAATTCTCGGTATAAAACAGGGTTGGACTGAGATTAAGACGCTTGGCCGCCGCCGAGATAAACATCACACGCGCAGCAGCACCTGCCTGTCTCATCGGGTTCCACTCTCGTGGCGTTGAGGTTGAACCCCCAGCACGTTGGATACCGTAAACCGATTCATTAAACGGGGCACGCACCACGGTTACATCATTCCAGTCAGCGCCAAGCTCTTCAGCGACAATCATCGGCAATGAGGTTTTAATTCCCTGCCCTTTTTCCGGCACATGGGCATAAATCCGGATGGCACCGTCAGGATGCACCTCGACGAAGGCATTTAACTCCAGATGCTCTGAATCAGCCGCTTCGGCCGCACTGGCAGTACCCGCTGAAATAAACGAAGCCAGAGAAAAACAGGCCGTTGCCCCGCCGGATGCTTTCAGAAAGCCACGACGACTCAGGTGAGCATACGCTGATGCGCCATTGTTATCCGGTGACTCATCTTCAATGGACAAGAGAAAGTCTTTTTTCAATGTTATTTTCATCGCTTTGCTCCCGGCAGGATTCAAGCGCTCACTTTAGCTGAAATCCGGGCTTTTGATAAGACCTGGAAGCAATATTTCGCTGCTGAAGGTCTCCTTCTCTCTTACTGACCCTTCCCTGCCTTTCGTGTAAAATGCGCGCTCATTTAACTGAGCTCTCTTTGGCATGAATCTACGTGATACGCTTGAACGAAAAATATCAGAGGCCCTTTGCGCAGCCAGCGGCGAAAACGCCTGCCAGGCACTGATAAATTATTCGAAATCCCTCCAGTTTGGTGATTATCAGGCAAATGGTGTCATGCCTCTGGCCAAGCGACTTGGCAGGAACCCCAGAGAACTGGGGGAAGAAGTTTTGCAGCAATTGGATCTCGGTGCTCTGGCCGAAAAAGTCGAACTGGCGGGCCCTGGATTCATCAATATTTTCATCAGCAAAGACTACCTGAACCAGGCACTTGCCAGCCTGGATAAAACGCGTTTGGTTCCGCAAAGTCAGGAAGCACAAACCATCGTGATTGATTACTCCTCTCCCAATCTTGCCAAGGAAATGCATGTTGGACACCTGCGCGGCACCATCATCGGAGATGCCATAGCCAGAACCTTCACATGGATGGGGCATAAGCTGATTCGTCAGAATCACTTCGGTGACTGGGGAACCCAGTTTGGCATGTTGATCACCTTCATGCTGGAACTCGATGATCCTCAAGCGGAGCTTGAAAATCTTGAAATATTCTATCGGGAAGCCAAACAACGCTTTGATGAGGACCCTGAATTTGCCCGAAAATCCCGGGAAAACGTGGTTAAACTGCAGTCGGGAGATCCTCAGTGCCTCGCCTTATGGCAGGAGTTTATTAAGGTCTCAATAGCGCATTGCCAGCAGCTGTATAGCGCACTCAATATCACACTGAGTGAAAGCGATATCGTCCCTGAGAGCTTCTATAACGACAAGCTGGCAGGGATCGTTGATAGCCTGAAGCAGCAAGAACTGCTGCAGGAATCTGAGGGTGCTCAGTGTGTTTTTCTGGAAGAATTTCGAAACAAGGACGGCGATCCACTCCCGACAATCATTCAAAAGTCCGATGGCGGATACCTGTATGCCACCACAGACCTGGCTGCTATCCAGCACCGCTGTCAGACCCTGGCTGCCGATCGTATTCTGTATGTGGTAGATGCCCGCCAGAGCCTGCACTTTCAGCAGGTTTTCGCAGTCGCCAGGCTCGCAGGACTCGCTTCAGACTCATGTTCACTTGAACATCTGAGCTACGGCACCATGATGGGCAAGGATGGCAAACCATTCAAAACCCGTAGCGGAGGCACCGTTAAGTTAATCGACCTTATTGAAGAAGGCATGGAGCGTGCTCTGAAGGTGGTTGAAGAAAAAAATCCAACACTCAGCGAGGATGAAAAACGCAGCGTAGCCCACACCGTAGGAATTTCTGCTATCAAATATGCTGACTTATCCAAGAACCGTAACAGTGATTATGTTTTTGACTGGGATCAGATGCTGGCCTTTGAAGGAAACACCGCCCCCTACCTGCTCTATGCCTATGCCCGTATCCGTAGCATCTTCAGGAAAGCCGAATTGGATCCTGATGCTGAATATTCCATCGTGCTCAGTGCCACCGAAGAAAGAGCCCTGGCACTGAAGTTGCTTCAATTTGCCGAACTGATCAATGACCTAATGAGTGAATGTTTTCCAAACCAGTTGTGCCTGTATCTGTATGAGCTGTCTGGCAGTTTCATGGCTTTCTATGAAGCCTGTCCGGTCTTGAAGGCTGAAGGCTCCAGCAAGGAATCCAGACTTGGCCTCTGCCAACTCACCTCGCTGACATTGAAACAGGGCTTGAATTTACTGGGTATTGAGACCCTGGAAAGAATGTAAAAAAACCGGCTTGCTGCTATAATCGCCAGCCTCAAAATACAGCACCACGCACCCAGCCAGGCTGCAGCTGACTTACTATAACTAGCCAAGATCAAGGACCCTCATGTCTGATAACGCAACAATTATTTATACCAAGACTGATGAAGCCCCGGCTCTAGCCACTTATTCATTTTTGCCAATCATACGGGCCTTTTCCAAGCCCGCCGGCATCCAGATTGAAAGCCGTGATATTTCACTTGCTGGCCGTATTCTTGCCGTCTTTCCAGACTACTGCAGTGCAGAGCAGAAACACAGTGATGACCTGGCCGAACTGGGTGAGCTGGCCAAAACGCCACAGGCCAATATCATCAAGTTGCCTAATATCAGCGCATCCATGCCGCAAATGCTCGCCACCATCAAGGAGCTGCAGGATAAAGGCTATCAGCTACCGGATTACCCCAACGATGCAAAAACTCCAGAAGAAAAGGATATCAAGGCCCGCTATGACAAGGTCAAAGGCAGTGCTGTCAATCCCGTCCTGCGTGAAGGTAACTCTGACCGTCGGGCACCTGGCGCCGTAAAGGAATATGCCCGCAACAACCCGCATTCCATGGGGGAATGGAGCAAAGACTCCCAGACTCATGTGGCCCACATGGAAAGCCATGACTTTTTTGGCAGCGAGAAATCGCTGACCCTGGAAGCTGATGATTCTTTCAGTATCATCTTTGAAGACCAAACAGGTCAGCGCAGTACTCTGCGAGAAAGCAGCCCCCTGCTGGCCGGTGAAATTATCGATGCCAGCGTGCTCAGTTGCCGGGAGCTGAGAAGCTTCCTGGAAAACGAAATGCAGGATGCCAAGGAACAGGGCGTATTGTTTTCTGTGCACCTGAAAGCCACCATGATGAAAGTTTCTGACCCTATACTTTTCGGTCATGCTGTCTCGGTTTATTTCAAGGATCTTTTCCAGAAACATGCTGACACATTCGCCAGCCTGGGTGTGAACCCTAACAACGGTTTTGGCTCCCTGCTGCAGCAAATTCAAAGCCTGCCTGAAGCCGAACGTGCCGAAATCGAGAAAGATATACAGGCCTGTTATGCCAAGCGCCCTTCACTGGCCATGGTAGATTCAGACAAAGGCATTACCAATTTACATGTGCCCAGTGATGTCATCATCGATGCCTCCATGCCTGCAGCGATCCGTGCCGGTGGCAAGATGTGGAATGCTGATGGCAAACCACAGGATATGAAAGCCGTCATTCCTGATCGCTGCTATGCCGGCGTGTATCAGGAAACCATTTCCTTCTGCAAGGAAAACGGGGCATTTGACCCACGCACCATGGGCAGCGTTCCCAATGTCGGCCTGATGGCACAAAAAGCCGAGGAATATGGCTCACATGATAAAACCTTTGAAATGCAGGATGCTGGCAAGGTCCTCGTGCTTGATGGCAAGGGCAATACCCTGCTGGAGCAGACGGTTGAAGCCGGTGATATTTTCCGCATGTGTCAGGTGAAAGATGCCCCGATTCAGGACTGGGTAAAACTGGCTGTCAACCGGGCCCGTGCTACGGGGGACCCTGCAGTATTCTGGCTGGACCCGCAGCGTGCCCATGACAGTGAGCTGATCAAAAAAGTTAAAACCTACTTGTCGCAGCATGATACCGAAGGTCTGGAGATTCATATCATGTCACCGGTGGAAGCAACACGCTACTCCCTGCAACGCATGAAAAACGGTGACGACACCATCTCGGTGACCGGCAATGTATTGCGAGACTATCTAACCGACCTCTTTCCAATTCTGGAGCTCGGCACCAGCGCCAAAATGCTGTCAATTGTGCCCCTGATGAATGGTGGAGGCATGTTTGAAACCGGTGCTGGAGGATCTGCCCCTAAACATGTCCAGCAGTTTGTCAGCGAAAATCATTTGCGCTGGGATTCACTGGGCGAGTTCTTAGCGCTGGCCGTTTCCTACGAGCATTACAGCCAGGCCAATACCAATACAAAAGCCAAAGTACTTGCTGAAACACTGGATGCCGCCACCGGCAAACTGCTCATGAACAACAAGTCGCCCTCACGTAAAGTCGGCGAACTGGACAACCGGGGCAGTCATTTTTACCTGGCCCTGTATTGGGCACAGGCTCTGGCAGAACAGCAACAGGATCAGGAACTCAGCGAGGCCTTTACAGCACTTGCCCAACAGTTGGGTGACAATGAAAGTATCATCGTCAGCGAACTGAATTCAGCACAGGGCTCAGCAGTTGAGACTGGCGGTTATTACCTGCCTGATGATGCGTTGTGTACCAGGGCCATGCGTCCCAGCAGCACACTCAATGCACTGATTGACGGTTTCCAGGGCTGACGAAATCTCATGAAGCGCGCTGTAGCAAAACAGCGCGCCTTCATGACGGATAAAACCAGCTTACTGGCTTAAATCAAGCAATAGCTTGTTAAGACGTCGGATAAAAGTGCCCGGATCATCCAGCTGGCCGCCTTCTGCCAAACTGGCCTGATCAAACAGAATGGCTGCCAGTTCATTAAAACGCTCATCATCTGTCTCTGCTTCAAGTTTTTTCAACAGAGGATGTTCCAGGTTCAATTCAAAGATTGGCTTGGATGCCTGAACAGACTGGCCGGCAGCCTCCATCAATTTGCGCATTTGCAGGTTCATGTCATATTCACCGACGGCAATACAGGCCGGCGAATCCGTCAGACGGTTGGTTGTACGCACTTCAGATACTTTATCTTCAAGAGACTGCTGCACACGCTCCAGCAAAGGCTGGGCTGCTGTATCGGCCTTTTCCTGCTGTTTTTTCTCTTCCTCGCTGTCCAGTTCACCCAGGTCCAGTTTGCCCTTGGTGATATCCTGAAAAACCTTGCCATCGAATTCCATCAAGTGACTCATCAGCCATTCATCAACCCGGTCTGAAAGCAGTAAAACCTCGAGTCCCTTTTTCCTGAAAACTTCCAGATGCGGGCTGTTCTTGGCAGTATTGAAAGTCTCACTACTGATGTAATAGATTTTATTCTGACCTTCTGGCATACGCTTAACATAATCTGACAGGGACTGATCCTGTGCAGGCTGATCGGTATGCGTAGTTGCAAACAGCAACAGTTCGGCAATTTTTTCACGGTTAGTCGGGTCTTCAGCGGGGCCTTCCTTGAGCACCTGACCAAACTCTTTCCAAAAATTCTGATACTTTTCACTGTCTTTTTTCTTGAGCTTGTTCAGCATGTCCAAGACCCGTTTGGTCAATGCGCTTTTCATGGATTCAACTGCCGGGTCTTTTTGCAGAATTTCACGTGATACGTTCAGCGACAAATCATTGGAATCAATTACCCCTTTGATAAACCTAAGGTATAAGGGCAGGAACTGTTCTGCCTCATCCATTATGAAAACGCGCTGAACATAGAGCTTCAAGCCACGTGCAGCATCCCGATTCCACAGATCAAAGGGGGCTTTAGCAGGCAGGTAAAGTAAGGAGGTATATTCGAGCTTGCCCTCCACTTTATTATGACTCCAGACCAGAGAATCGCCGAAATCATGGCTGATATGCTTGTAGAATTCCTGGTATTCCTCATCATTCAGTTCTGCACGGGGACGCGTCCACAAAGCCTGGGCAGCGTTAACAGCCTCATATTCTTTATTTTTCTTCTTCCCTTTCTCATCACCAATTTCCTGCTTGGGCATCATCACCGGCAGGGAAATATGATCGGCATATTTTTTAACAATACCCCTCAGCCTGAAGGGTTCAGCAAATTCCTTTTCCGCTTTTTTCAGGTGCAGAATTATTGTCGTTCCCCGTTCGGGTTTTTCAATACTTTCAATACTAAACTCGGATTCGCCGTTGGATTCCCAGTGTACTGCCGAATCAGCGCTCTCACCTGCTTTCCGACTCAAGACTTCAACCTTGTCGGCAACAATAAATGCGGAATAAAACCCAACGCCAAACTGCCCAATTAATTTGGAATCCTTTTTCTGATCTCCGGTAAGACTCTCCAGAAACTGTGCTGTACCGGATTTGGCAATCGTGCCAAGGTTTTCAACAATTTCATCACGCGTCATGCCGATACCGTTGTCGCTGATCGTGATAGTCTTTTTCTTCTCATCACAATCCACCTGAATTTTCAGGTCTGGATCACCTTCATACAGGGAATCATCTTTCAAGGCAGCAAAGCGAAGCTTATCCGCTGCATCAGAGGCATTTGAAATCAACTCACGTAAAAAGATCTCTTTATTGCTGTAAAGTGAATGAATCATCAGATGCAGAAGCTGTTTGGCTTCTGTCTGGAATCCAAGTGTCTGCTTTTGTGCAGCCGTCATGACAAAATCTCCTGGGACAGATACGGTGTTATAGCTAAAACAAGTTCAATAGATAGGGGCTGAATATATTTTTTCAAGGGCAAAAAAAACGCACCCGAAGGTGCGTTTTTTATAGAACTTACACTAAGTCTAGCGGAAAAAACCCTGGTAGAGTTCTCGCTGGCGCTCCTTGGTGTCATATAAATTACGCTCATTTTCAATGTAGCGTATCCAGGTCTCGGCAGCATCTTCACTGCGCTCATCCCGGCCTGCATTACGAGCGGCTTCCAGAGCATCATCAAAACGGTTCAGGTTCAGGTAAACCTGAGCCTGACGCAGATAGGTCTGATCCTCCCTATTCAGGTCGCCTTTGGCAAAGGCATCCTCAAAAACGGGTACGGCATCTTCATAGCGTCCCAAGTTGATATAGGCAGTTGCCAGCCGAGAATAGGTGTCGCCAGACTCATCCAGTTCAGCTGCTCTGGCCAAAGGCTCAAGAGACATTTCATCTTCACGGGAAAACTGGTAGCCCTGACCAATATTAGACCAAAGGCGGAAGTCGGCTTCATCTTCGATAATTCCCTGCTCAAGCCCTTTTTCCAGGGTCTTGGCGGATCCCCAGTAGAAGCCTTCATTGAAGAACTGTGCAGCCAGATTGGTCACTTGGCCTTCAGAATCCAGATAACCAAAGGCGTCCATGGCATACAGGAAACCAGCCTGTTCATCGAAACGCTCCAGCACGCCGAGAAGGTTGATCATGAACTCCCAGTCTTCTTTGTCCTGATACATGATAATCATTTCTCGAGTCAGCTGCAGCGCTTCGGGGTATTGCTCAAGCGTGGTATAGAGTGCTCTTAGCAGCAGGAAGGTTGATCGGTCTATATCTTCATTCATAGCCCGGCTACGATCAATAAACTCAAGCATGAAAGGAATGGCATCTGCATATTCTTCAATAGTGTAATAGGCAGAAGCAATACGCAGATAGGGATCCAGACCTGGCTCCAAGGCAACATCCAGAAAGCGCAGGTAATAATCGATGGCTCCCCGATAATCTTCGATGGCGTAGCTCAGCTGCCCCAGCATCGACAGAGTGTCTTCCACCTGTTCTGGCAACAGCACATCACCCATTGCCAGAATTTCCTGCTGATAACCTATGGCCTCTTCATAACGCTCATCCAGAGCAGCGATATTGGCATAAAACTGCCACATGGTCAGCGATTCCTTATCATTGAGACGACCATCTTCATACATCTCCATGATTTCAGCCAGTACCTGGTTGGCACCCTCCATATCTTCGGCATCACGCAGTTCCATGATTTCTTCCAATCGCTCATAGACACGACGAGACAGAGTCTGTGAAGAACGTGCTGAGGGAGGTGCACGACGACCCTCTTCTTCCTGTGCTAATGCCGCACTCTGAACAAAGTTCAAAGCTGAAGATACCGACTGGCTCAGCGGCAGCAAAGCCACTGCTAGCGCCAGTATCAGGAATTTCGAGAATGCATTTATTCTGTTTTTTAGCAGATTCATGAGTTCCCCTTATTCGTCTACATTATATCTAAACAGGTATTGCACACCTTCTACTGGTACGGGTACACCGTCTTCAACTCGGGGGTTGAATTTAAAACGCTCAACAGCTCGAATCGAGGAATTGTTGAAAATATCGGGCGGATCAGCATCAACAACAACCGGGTTTTCCACGGTTCCAGTTGCTGTCACCGTGAACGACACCAGACACCAGCCTTCGATACCACGGGACAGTGCACGGTTAGGGTATTGCGGTTGCACAGTCACGATAGGTAGCATCTCAGTATCATTGATTCCGACAGCCACATTCGTGTCAACCGCACCCAGGTCGACTTCGACACGCGTGATATTCAAGCCTTCACCAGTATTCATTTCCATGGTATCGGCCTGCAGATCAGGCAACTCCGGCGCCTCTTCTGGCTCCTCCGGTTCCTGCGGCTTGGGCTCGGCACGGGTAATTTCAATTTCAAGCTCAGGGATAGTGATATCGGCAATTCGAATCACTTCACGCTGTTCAGGCTCTCCAATACCCGCTGCAATCAATGATTGCATCAAATAGAAGAGTGAAAAGGTGATAGCAGCACCTAAGAGTACAGCTAACAGGGCATTGACTGTTCTTACCATGACTATTCCTCCGCAGCTATCTGAATGCTGGAAATGCCGGTCTCGCGAGCGGCATCCATCACAGCTATTACATATTCGTTGGTTGCCTGTTGATCAGCCTGAATAATAACGGGCGCGTTAGGCGTCTCGGCCACGCGCTGCTCCAGACGAAATCGCAGATTTCTCTGCTCTACTATATCACCATCCATGAATATTTCACCAGCTGGGGAAATAGCAATCAGAATGGGGTCCAGCGTGGTAAATTGCGCCATGGAGGCCTGGGGTTTCACCACATCATAACCGGCTTCCTTGACAAAAACCGCCGTTACAATGAAGAAAATCAGCAGGATAAATACCACATCCAGCATTGGCGTAAGATCTATTTCACCTGCCTGCCCTTCTTCTTTATCTTTTGCTAAAGTTTTCATATTTATTTTTCAATAAGTTACGCTAAATATCTAAAGTAATATATTAAGCGTGTTGTATTGTTAAATGATCTTCCAGCAGTTCAATTTCCCGGTTGGTTTTATGTTTTAACCAGTTACTGGCAAAAATACCGGAAAGTGCGCCAACCATTCCTGCCATAGTAGGAATCGTTGCTTTTGCAACACCACCTGACATCTGCTTGGCATCCCCACCACCTGTCACGGCCATCACATAGAACACCTCGATCATGCCGGTCACTGTGCCGAGCAGCCCCAAGAGGGGACAGACTACGACCAGTACTTCAATCATCGGAATGGTTGATCTGAGATCCAGGGAAACGCGGGAAATCAATTCCTGGCGTATCGCATGGGCGTGCCAGGACTTTTTATCACCGCGCTTTTCCCATTCTGCCAGTGCGGTCGCCGTATTCTTCTTGTGCACGCTGTTGAGAAACCAGACCCTCTCAAACATGAGGCTCCATTTCACAAACAATAACAGTGCTATCAACCATAATACGGGACCGCCACGTTCCATGAAGTCCTGAATGGCAAATACGCTTTCTTCAAACAAGTCAAACATAAGCTATTCTCCAGTAATCCCTTAGCTTATGCTGCACCGCTTGCTTCAGCTTTTCTGGCAATAATACCCGTTGCCTGCTCTTCCAGGATATGAATGATGCGGTCACTGCGGCTTTTAACCAGGGTATGCAGCAGTACGGTAGGAATGGCCACAACCAGACCCAATACTGTGGTAACCAGGGCGGCAGAAATACCACCAGCCATGATCTGGGGATCGCCGGTACCGAACAGGGTAATCTGCTGGAACACGTCGATCATACCGGTCACTGTACCCAGAAGACCCATCAATGGAGCCACGGTGGAAATGATCTTCAACAGCGTCAGGAAACGTTCCAGTTTTGGTGTTTCCTGCAGGATCGCTTCACCCAGCTTCAACTCCAGGGTTTCAATGTCCATAGACTGATCCTGCTCATAAATCATCAAAACACGGCCAAGTGGGTTTTTCTTGTTAGGCTTGGCAGTATTTTTCAGCTGGGCTCTAACTTTGGCACCGACCATGGTCAGGTAAATCATGCGCTCAATGGCAAACAGCAGTGCGACAATACCGATACCGATAATCACACGCCCTACTTCACGACCCTGATCAATACGCTGACGTAAATCCGGGCTGCTGATCAAGGCAGCAAGGTAGGAACCACCGGTTGGACCGGTCGGGTCAATACCGATGCTGACAAATCCACCGGTCGCGGCCTGGAAGTCTGCAGCCTGGTTCTGATAATAAGCAGCATTCAACAGTCCTCCGGTTGGCTGTGCAGGCAGCACGCTCAAACGGCCAGTATTCGAGTCATACTGCAGGTATTCACCATTAGACAGGATATTATAGGAACCAATACGGACCACTTCCTGTGTATTCTGGGTACCATCAGCCGCAGCAACAGGCGCATTGAACTTGACGATACGGCCTGATTCAGTCATTTCCTGCTGCAGGTAGAACCACAGACGCTCAAGCTCTTCAATACTGGGCAACTGGGAATCACTGGCCATAATGTTGGCCAGATCAGTGAGGAATTCCTCACGACCATCAAACTGTGCGCTGATCAGCGATTGCTCGAATGAACTGCGGGTATCACCTACGACACCGGCGATGGTTCCGAAGAGCTCATCCAGGTCACCCAGCCGTTCCTGCAGGGTGTCAAAACGCTGGGCCTTGAGAATTTCATTCTCTTCATAGGTGGCTTCCAGCTGGGCACTGATGGCCTCTTCTTCGGCACGTCTCTGCTGAATGTCGTTAAGCATCTGCTGACGCTGGTTAACATTCTGTGTAAAGCGCTGTATACGGTCACGCTGTTCCTGGGTTTCTGTCAGGGTAGCCTGCTCCACCAGCTGCAGCAATTCATCAAGGCTTCGTGCATCAGTCTGAGCGTTAGCCTGTACCGATGAAAAGCAAAATGCCGCCGAAGCCAGAGTTAATCCAAAAGTTTTTAGTAATTTCATGTTGTCTTACTCCGGTGCTGGAATCGGTAATTCAAGAAGTTGCGTGGTTTCAAGCTGCTGGGCCATACGAATACCCAGAGCGACAGGTCGGCGATAGGAATCATCCAGTGCCACCCACTGTCCGGCTGCTTTATCCCAAACGCCTGTAGAGTTCTGGTCACTGGACTGATAGATCAGCGCGATTCGACCAACACGCAGCAGGTCCACATCACGCTCCACACCATCAATTTCCAGCGTGTCTGTATAATGGGCAATACCACGGCCATAATCATTTTCAATCTGGTAGGCCTGCAGCACCAGACGGAATTTCTCAGCGACGTTAACGCTTGAATCATCAAATGTGTTTCTGATGGTATCGAGTCGTGCCTGTCTTTCATCCAACTGGAAAGGCAGATCAAGCTCAACAAACTGCTCCAGCGCAACCATCATTCTTTCCATCAATGGGGCAATCTGGCGTTGCAGCTCTGCCGCATCAGCAATCGACTCATCGTATTCAGCGATGGTACGCTCCTGTTGGGCTATGGTTCGACGCATACCGGCATTGTAGATTTCCAGGCCGTCAACCAGCTTGGCCTGATCTTGGAATTCCACGGTCAGTTCATCGGCCTGATCGGATAATTCATTGATCTCAATCTGAGCTTCTGCACCCATGCTAAAAACTTCTGCCGCCTGAGCAGAGATTTCGTCCAGGATACTGGTGTCTATTACGGTGTCTTGGGCGCTAGCCGGCCCGGTATTAAGAAGTACTGGGGCAACCAGTATTGAAGCGTACAACTGCTTCCTAATTAGATGGTATTTCATGAGTCATCCCATTCGTAGATTAATCAAAACTTAAATTTTTTAATTCAGATCTGCCGATAATGCCCTTGTAGGAACTACTTATCACGCCGATTAATTATTATAAAACTAAGCACATTAACAGGCAGTGCTGCGGAGCATAGCAGATAGTTTAAGCAGATTGAACCGGTAAATTACTAAAATTTAGCTATGCTCAATCTATCTCAAACCCGCCCAGCTACCAGCCTGCCGCCCTCTTCAAACCATCACCAATTTCCGCCAAACTTCGAACTGTGGTGACACCGGCATCATTCAATGCCGCAAACTTCTCATCAGCCGTTCCCTTGCCACCGGAAATAATGGCACCGGCATGGCCCATGCGTTTACCCGGAGGTGCTGTCACCCCGGCAATATAGGAAACAACAGGCTTTGTGACATTCTGCTTGATATAGGCAGCGGCCTCTTCTTCTGCGGTTCCGCCAATTTCGCCGATCATGACAATCGCCTCAGTCTGCTCGTCTTTCTCGAGCAGCGTCAGAATGTCGATAAAACTGGAACCGGGAATCGGGTCTCCGCCAATACCGACACAGGTGGACTGACCAAAACCGTAATCCGTGGTCTGCTTGACAGCCTCATAAGTCAGTGTGCCTGATCGGGATACGATGCCAACTTTTCCAGGCAAGTGGATATGCCCTGGCATGATCCCAATCTTTGATTCACCCGGCGTGATAATGCCCGGACAGTTTGGCCCGATCAATCGGACACCTTCACGGTCACAAACCACTTTTACATCCAGCATATCCAGCGTCGGGATGCCTTCGGTAATACAGACAATCAACTTAATGCCCGCATCAATAGCCTCCAGGATGGAGTCTTTGCAAAACGGTGCCGGCACGTAAATAACCGATGCATCCGCCTGGGTTTCTGCTACAGCATCTGAAACAGTATTAAAAACCGGCAAACTCAGGTGGGTTTGCCCGCCTTTCCCAGGCGTAACGCCGCCAACCATTCGAGTGCCATACTCTATGGCCTGTTCGGAATGATAGGTTCCTTGTGAGCCGGTGAAGCCCTGACAGATAACTCTGGTATCTTTATTTAACAAAATGCTCATTACGCACCTCCCGCTGCTTTAACAACCTGCTGAGCGGCATCGGTGAGACTGCTTGCAGCAATAATATTCAATCCGCTTTCAGCCAGCACCTTGGTGCCCAGGTCGGCATTATTCCCTTCCAGCCTGACAACAACCGGCACTTCCACGCCGACTTCTTCAACAGCCCCGATAATCCCTTCCGCTATCAGGTCGCAGCGGACAATACCGCCAAAGATATTCACCAGCACGGCTTTGACATTTTCATCTGACAGAATGATTTTAAAGGCCTCAGAGACTCGCTCTTTGGTAGCGCCACCACCCACATCAAGGAAGTTTGCAGGTTCGCCGCCATGCAACTTGACGATATCCATGGTCCCCATAGCCAGACCGGCTCCGTTCACCATGCAGCCAATATTGCCATCGAGCGCCACATAATTCAGCTCCCACAGGGCTGCCTGGGCTTCACGCGCATCCTCCTGGGAAGGATCACGCATTTCATGAATTTTCGACTGACGGTAGAGTGCATTGCCATCTATATTCAGTTTGGCGTCCAGACAATGCAGGTTACCAGCAGTGGTAATCACCAGAGGGTTGATCTCCAGCAGTGCCAGATCACAATCTTCAAATATTTTCGCCAGGCCCAAAAATATCTTGGTGAATTGTTTGACTTGTTCGGGGTTCAAACCCAGCTTGAATGCCAGCTCCCTGCCCTGATAGGCCTGAGCACCGACCTGTGGGTCAATCACGGCTTTGAGAATCAGTTCAGGTGTTTCTTCTGCCACTTTTTCGATTTCCACACCACCTTCTGTGGAAGCCATAAAGACAATTCGACGTGAAGCTCTATCCACCACCGCACCCAGATAGAGTTCCTGTTCAATATCAGTACAGGCTTCTACCAGAATTTTACTGACGGGCTGGCCGTTTTTATCGGTCTGATAGGTCACCAGGTTTTTACCCAGCCACTTCTGGGCAAAGGCCTTGATTTCATCCATATCGCTCAGCAGCTTTACACCCCCGGCTTTACCTCGGCCACCGGCATGCACCTGAGCTTTGACCACCCATTCACTACCCCCAATTTCTTTTGCTGCTGCTACAGCCTCATCCGGCGTATCGCAAGCTTTTCCCTTGGAGACCGGCAAACCATATTCAGCAAAAATCTGTTTTGCCTGGTATTCATGTAAATTCATTAATAAGCACCCTTGAATTAAGTTGCGAGAATGATAGTGGATTCGTTTTAGCGTTTTTTACGGTTAGGCATGTGGATCGCATGGCCATTGACCGCCAGTGCAGCTTCATGAACCGCTTCACTCAGCGCAGGATGAGCGAAGACTGTCATTCCGATATCTTCAGCACTGGTACTGAACTCCATAGCAACAGTAACAGTCTGCGCGAGATCGGCGGCAGATGGCCCGATAATATGGCAACCCAGTACCCGGTCAGTTTTGGCATCAGCCAGCATTTTCACCATGCCGTCTGCATCATTGGCGGCAACGGCTCTGCCAACAGCCAGGAAAGGAAAAGTCCCAACCTTGTAGTCTATGCCCGCCTCTTTCAGTTGCTCTTCTGTCTTGCCGACCGAGGCAATTTCCGGGTGCGTGTAGATAACCGATGGAATCAGCTCATAATTCATCGCAGCTTTTTGACCGGCTATCCGTTCAGCCACCATGACACCCTCTTCGGAACCCTTGTGAGCCAGCATCGGTCCACGCACGACATCTCCCACTGCATAAACGCCGGGTACCGAGGTCGCACAATAATCATCAACCTTGATGAAACCACGCTCATCTTTCTCAATGCCACAGTCATCGGCAAGCAGCCCCTCGGTATAGGGTCTGCGACCAACACAGACAATCAGCTTGTCAAAATCGATTTTCTGCTCCCCGTCCTTGTCGGTATACTCGACAGTGACCCCCGGAGTTTTTCCTTTCTTGATCTTGCTACCGGTTACCTTGGCGCCCAGGCGAATGTCCAGACCCTGCTTGCCAAGAATTTTCTGTGCCTCTTTGGCAATCTGCTGATCGACCATGGGGAGAAACTTCTCAGTGGCTTCCAGAACAACCACTTCGGCACCGAGACGGGACCAGACAGAGCCCAATTCAAGGCCGATTACACCGGCACCAATAACGCCGAGTTTTTTGGGCACAGACTGGAACTCAAGCGCACCCGTGGAATCAACGATGATGCCATCCTGCAGAGGTGTCGGCGGAATTTCGATTGGTACAGAACCGGCCGCTATGATGACATGCTCTGCTGCAAGTGTCTGGGTCTTTCCGGCATGATCCAGAACTTCCACTTTTTTATCTTTCAGAAGCTTTCCAGTTCCGGAAATGGCGGTTACTTTATTAGCCTGAAACAGGCCACCTATGCCCCCTGCCATTTGTTTGACAACTTTTTCCTTACGCTCAATCATTTTTGGCACGTCAATTTTCAAGGTGCCTGTGCCGATTCCATGCAATTCAAAATCATGTTTTGCTTCTGTAAATTTATGTGAAGAGTCCAGCAGCGCTTTGGACGGGATGCAACCAACATTAAGACAAGTTCCACCAAATACCGGTTTGTTTTCTTTATCCAGCCACTTTTCGATACAGGCCGTTTTAAAGCCTAATTGGGCTGCCCTGATCGCCGCCACATATCCGGCCGGTCCAGCACCAATAACAATAACATCATAATCTGCCGACATAATAATTCCCGTTTTCTATCAAACTTCCAGAAGGATTCGCGCCGGATCCTCCAGCAATTCTTTTACCGTAACCAGAAACTGTACAGCTTCTTTCCCGTCTATCATCCGGTGATCATAAGACAATGCCAGGTACATCATGGGTAGAATTTTCACCTCTCCGTCCACTGCCATCGGTCGATCCTGAATTTTATGCATACCTAGAATGGCTGTTTGTGGCGGGTTCAAAATCGGCGTGGATAAGAGTGAACCAAATACCCCTCCATTGGAAATGGTAAAGGTGCCACCTGTCATTTCTTCGATAGTCAATTTTCCGTCACGCGCTTTAAGCCCATAATCACGAATCTGACCTTCGATATCCGCCAGGCTCATCGCATCTGCATCGCGCAAAACTGGTACTACCAGGCCTCGAGGTGAAGACACGGCAACACCAATATCCTGATAACCGTGATAGATAATGTCGTTGCCGTCTATTGAAGCATTGACCGCCGGGAACTGTTTCAAGGCCTCAATACTGGCCCGCACAAAGAAAGACATGAAGCCAAGTCTGGTGCCATCATGTTTTTTCTCAAACATGTCTTTGTACTTGTTGCGCAGTTCCATAACTGGCTGCATGTTGACTTCATTGAAGGTTGTCAGCATTGCCGTGGTATTGGTTGCCTGCAGGAGGCGTTCAGCCACTTTGGCGCGCAAACGAGTCATCGGCACACGTTCTTCAGCTCTGGGGCCACTTACTAGCGGTGTCGCTGCAACTGCTGCCGGGCTTATGACCGCGGCAGGTTCAGCACTAGCGCCACCTGATTCAAGATGCTTGAGCACATCCTCTTTTGTTACACGACCATCTTTACCGGTACCCTTCACACTATTTGGTTCCAGGCCATTTTCTTCCACCAGTTTTTTTGCTGCAGGACTCAACAGCACCTCTACAGAACTGTTGTCTTCAACCGGCTCTGCTTTTGCAGGTTTATCCTGTGTCGGCTCAGTTTGTTCAGCTGCTTTTTCTGCCACCGCGCCAGCCTCAAACAATGCCAGAACCTCGTTGCTGACAATGGTATCGCCCTCAGCTTTCTGGATTTTCTGTAACACACCGTTATCCGGAGCAACCACTTCCAGCAATACCTTATCGGTTTCTATATCAACCAGAAGCTCATCACGGGATACACTTTCCCCTTCCTGCTTATACCAGGTAGCAATGGTTCCATCCGGAACTGATTCCGGCAATGAAGGAGCTTTAATTTCTATAGCCATGTGTTTTTCCGTATTTGTCAGTTAACAATGAGTTATTGAAAAAATTTCAGTCTTTGCTCAGCTTGAGCGCATCCAGCACAAGTTTTTCCTGTCTAGCTACATGCAAAGCGGTGTACCCGGCCGCCGGTGATGCTGACAGGTCACGACCCGCATATTCCAGAACAAGTTTTGGATTAAGCCTGTGCAGCACATTTTTCATATGGTGCTGACTGGGATACCAGGCACCCATATTCTGCGGCTCTTCCTGACACCAGACGACAGACTCGACATTCGTATACGCGGAGATTATTTTCTCCAGCGATTCTTCCGGGAAGGGATAAAGCTGTTCAAGTCTGATGATGGCTATATTGTCGATGTTTTCCTCGCGGCGTTTGGCACGAAGTTCATAATAAACTTTACCGCTGCAAAGCACGACGCGCTTAATTTTTTTGGCATCCAGATCATCCGTCTCAGGTAACACCCGATGAAAACGCCCATTGGCCAGTTCATCGTAACTCGATATGGCCTCTTTGTGTCTTAACAAGCTTTTCGGCGTCATTACCACCAGCGGCTTGCGTAATGGGCGCATCATTTGACGGCGCAACATATGGAATGTTTGAGCAGGAGTGGTCGGGACGCAAACCTGTATATTGCCTTCAGCGCATAATTGCAGGAAACGTTCTAATCTCGCCGATGAATGCTCCGGACCCTGACCTTCGTAGCCGTGCGGTAAAAACATGGTCAGCCCACAAAGACGCTCCCACTTGATTTCACCACTACTGACAAATTGATCGATGACCACCTGAGCTCCATTAGCGAAATCACCGAACTGAGCTTCCCAGATAACCAGCGCATCCGGGCGTGTGGTGGCATAACCGTATTCGAAAGCCAGCACAGCTTCTTCCGACAACAGTGAATCATAAATCACAAATTTTCTTTGCGATTCTGAAATGTAACTGAGCGGTACATAGGGCTCACCGGTATCCTGGTCATAAACAACGGCATGACGATGGGAGAAAGTGCCACGACCAACATCCTGGCCTGTGATACGGACTTTATAATTGCTATCGACCAGACTGGCATAGGCCAGTAGTTCCGCACCACCCCAGTCAAATGGCTGCTCGCCGTTCGCCATTGCCTTGCGGGCTTCGATCACTTTGGCAACCTGCCTGTTGAGCTTGAAACCTTCTGGAATTTCGACCAGCCTGTGTGCAAGGCGCTGCAGATGTTCCTGATCTATGGAGGTATCACACTTCATGTCAGCGTCGTGACCCAGATAGGGGCGCCAGTCCACAAACATGGCGGTGTTCGGAGCATGCACCAGAGATTTCACCACATGCGTACCTTCATCCAGTGCTTTACGGTATGAGTAGTTCAGCTCTTCGGCCTCTGTCTGGCTCAGCAAGCCCTCGGCAATCAGCTTTTCTGCATACAGGTTCCGCGTAGTCGGTAATTTTTTAATTACTTCGTACATTCTGGGCTGTGTAGCAGAAGGCTCGTCAGTCTCGTTATGTCCACGTCGTCGGTAGCAAATCAAATCAACAACGACGTCTTTATGGAATTTGTTTCTGTAATCAAGTGCCAGGTGTGTCACAAAAAGAACGGCTTCAGGGTCATCACCATTTACATGAAAAATAGGTGCCTGCACCATTTTAGCTATATCGGTACAATATTCTGTGGATCGGGCATCATCCTGACGGTTAGTGGTAAAGCCAACCTGATTATTAATAATGATGTGCACCGTGCCACCTGTCTTATAACCCCGAGTCTGTGACATCTGGAAAGTTTCCATTACCACGCCCTGTCCAGCGAAAGCTGCATCACCATGGATGCAAATCGGTAATACCGTATCACCAACTGGATCTTTTCGACGATCCTGACGGGCTCTTGCAGATCCCTGAATTACCGGCGAACTGATCTCAAGATGCGATGGATTAAATCCCATACTGCAATGAACTTCACCGCCCGGCGTCATTACATTAGACGAAAACCCCTGGTGATACTTCACATCACCTGAGCCTTTAAATACCGCTCGTCCTTCAAATTCATCAAACAGGTCTGCCGGATTTTTACCCAGCGTATTGACCAGCACATTCAGTCGGCCGCGGTGGGCCATTGAAATAAGAATTTCCTGGGCTCCATGCTCTCCAGCTCGCTGAATAATATCGTCCAGGGCATGAATCAGGCTTTCTCCGCCTTCAAGACCAAAACGTTTGGTTCCTGGGTATTTTGAATCTAGATGCTTCTCCAGCCCTTCTGCAGCACTCAGGCGTTCCAGAATATGCAGCCGGGTTTCATTTGGAAAATTCGGTTTGCCGCCATTACTTTCGATACGGCGCTGTATCCATTGCTTTTCTTCCAGGTTAACTATGCCCATGAATTCGTAACCGATAGAGCTGCAATAAATGCTCTCACACATATCAATAATTTCAGACAATGCGGCTTCATTTTTAGGCACAAATAATGGCTGTGTTTTGAAACTAATTTGCAGGTCGGCAGCAGAAAGCTGATGGAAACCGAGCTTAAGGTCTGGCACTTCTTCACGGTACATAATGCCAAGCGGGTCAAGCTTGGCATGCTGGTGCCCCCGTACCCGGTAGGAGCTGATGAGCTGAACAACACTTACCTGTTTGGCTTCATGAGACGCCGAAACCTGCTGACCGCCTACAGCCGCCTGTATAATAATTTGCCCACTACTACGACGTGGGACTCCCATAAACTGTTTTTCAATCGCCGACAGCGCAACTTCCTGTTGAGCCCCCACGCCTGGCAGTTCATTGAAAAAGTCCTGCCACTCCTGCGGCACCGAAGCCGGGTCTTCCAGGTACGACTCATACAGCTCTTCAACATATTCCAGATTGCTACCGGAAATATGAGTAGATCGAAACATTAGTTCGCGAAAATTCTCAGGCGTCGACATGCTTAAGCCCTTCCTCGTCAGGTAGCTCGATCCATTAGCATGGATTTAATATGTCCAATTGCACGCGTCGGATTCAGACCTTTCGGACAGACTGCGACGCAATTCATGATGCCGCGACAACGGAAAACACTGAAAGGGTCTTCCAGTCCCGCCAACCTTTCCTCAGTATGGGTATCCCGGCTGTCAGCCAGAAAACGATAAGCCTGCAGCAAACCGGCCGGCCCCACAAACTTGTCCGGATTCCACCAAAAAGACGGACAGTTAGTGGAACAGCAAGCACAGAGTATGCATTCATAAAGTCCATCAAGTTTGGCCCTGTCTTCGGGAGACTGAAGACGCTCTATGGCTGGAGCCGGTTCATCATTCTGCAAATAGGGCTTGATGCGCTCATATTGCTTATAGAAGGCACTCATATCCACCACCAGGTCTCGGATGACCGGCAGACCAGGCAGTGGACGCAAGACCAGTTTGTTATTTTTTATAATACTGGACACCGGTGTGATACAGGCTAGACCATTTTTGCCATTCATATTAAGCCCGTCTGAGCCACAAACACCCTCGCGGCAGGAACGTCGATAGGCAATACTGGCATCCTGATTTTTAACCAGTTGCAGCACATCCAGCACCATAAGGTCCTTGCCTTCCGGCAATTCAACCTCTATATCCTGCATGTGCGGTTCTTTATCTGTTTCCGGGTTGTAACGATAAACACTAACTAACACGATGATTCACCCTCTACCTTAATAAGTTCGTACTTTTGGTTCAAAAGTCGGGACCGTTTTCGGTGTAAAGTTCACTGAGCGCTTGCTCAGTTTTTTCGTCCCGGGGGTATAGATGGAATGGCACAGCCAGTTCTCGTCATCCCGTTCAGCATAATCTTCACGGGCATGCGCACCACGGCTTTCAGTTCTTGCTTCTGCCGCAATAGCCGTTGCCTCAGCTACTTCAAACAGGTTTTCCAGTTCCAGCGCTTCAATGCGTGCTGTATTGAAAGCCTGGCTTTTATCTTCCAGGTGTACCTTGGCAATCCGCTCTCGCAGATCTTTCAGTTTCTCAATGCCTTCCTGCATGAAGTCGCCTTTACGGAATACGCCAAAATGGTTCTGCATAATGCCCTGCAGCTCCTTGCGCAGGTCCGGCACTTTCTCACCAGAACTACTCTCGTTGAGTCGGTTCAGGCGCTGCATGGATTCTTCGATATCGGTTTCGACTGCATCGCGCATTTCGATACCCTGACTCAGGGCTTTTTCGATATGAATACCCGCAGCCCGGCCAAAAACAACCAGGTCCAGCAGCGAGTTGCCACCCAGACGGTTGGCACCATGAACAGAGACACAGGCGACCTCGCCGACCGCATAAAGACCCTCAATGACCTTGTCATTTCCCTGCTCATCCTGGGTAATGGCCTGGCCATGAACATTGGTTGGGATACCACCCATCATGTAGTGGCAGGTCGGTATAACCGGAATAGGCTCCTTGACCGGATCCACGTGTGCAAAGGTACGCGAAAGTTCAAGAATTCCTGGCAATTTGGCATTCAGGGTTTTTTCACCCAGATGGTCCAGTTTTAGCAGAACATGGTCGCCTTCCGGGCCAACACCGCGCCCTGCCAGAACTTCCAGCACCATCGAGCGGGCAACCACATCGCGCCCGGCCAGATCTTTGGCATTCGGTGCATAACGCTCCATGAAACGCTCACCATCTTTATTGATCAGATAACCACCTTCACCGCGGCAACCTTCTGTCACCAGCACGCCTGCGCCATGGATACCGGTTGGATGAAATTGCCACATTTCGATATCCTGCACAGGGAATCCGGCTCGCAATGCCATGCCAACACCGTCACCGGTATTGATCAGTGCATTGGTGGTTGATGCGTAAATACGACCAGCGCCTCCTGTTGCAAAAACAGTAGCCTTGGCTTTGATGTAGACCGTTTCACCCGTTTCCATGCAAATGGCAATCACCCCGACTACAGCACCGTCCTGATTCTTGACAATGTCCGTAGCAAACCATTCATTCAGAAAACTGGCGTTATTCTTCAGGTTACCCTGATACAGGGTGTGTAAAAGTGCATGTCCGGTTCGGTCAGCAGCGGCACAGGTACGTGCTGCCTGACCACCTTTACCATAATCCTTTGACTGCCCGCCAAATGGTCGTTGGTAGATTCGTCCATCTTCGTTGCGTGAGAATGGCAAGCCCATATGCTCCAACTCAAAGACAGCCTGTGGCCCTTCGCTGCACATGTATTCGATTGCATCCTGATCACCGATATAGTCAGAACCCTTGACTGTATCGTACATATGCCAGCGCCAGTCATCTTCCGGGTCGGCACTGGCAATCGCACAGGTGATGCCGCCCTGGGCAGACACTGTATGTGAACGGGTTGGAAAAACTTTGGAAATAACGGCCGTATTGTATCCAGACTGGGCCAGTTGCAAAGCGGCACGCATGCCTGAGCCACCGCCACCCACAATTACGGCATCAAAGGATAATGTTCTGATTTTAGCCACGACTTAAATACCCCACAAAATCTGGATGCACCACACAAAATAGACAAAGAGCAACAGGAGGCACACAAGTTCAAACAAGAAGCGAATTTTTCCAGCAGCACTGCCCAGCATCTTAGTGGTCAGGTAGTCTGTGGAGATGGTCCACATACCAATCCACGCATGAGCACAGAGCGATAAAAGCGCTACCAGACTGAATATCCGTACCGGGTTTTGTGCAAATAAAGCCTGCCAGTCTTCATACTGCATATCCGGTGTTGTCATAAAGACATAAAGCAGAAAGAATACATATATAAGCAGGAAGACTGCTGAAAGCCGCTGCACAATCCAGTCATACAGACCACTGCGACCAAAACTAGTGACATTGGTTACCATACCCATACCCCCAGAGCGACAATCAGAATCAGACTCACAACAAGGGTGATTTTAGCCCCTAGCGGTGCAGCCTCTTTGGTTTCACCAATACCCATGTCCATCAGCAAATGCTTGACGCCGGCAACCAGGTGGTAAGCCAGGGCCGAGAGAATACCCCAGACAATGAACTTCATCAGCGGCGAAGTCATCAGGTCTTTTATCTGATTGAAGCCCTCTTCACTGCTCATGGACAGATCAAACATCCACAGTAAAATGGCGACGCCGACGAATACGATGACCCCTGAAATTCGGTGAGTGATGGAAGTGTATGCCGCAATGGGCAGGTGGATGGTGGATATATCTAGATTTACCGGCCGTTTGTCTTTCACGATAGAGCAACCCCTTTTTTAAATATCTATCAGAAATTCAATATCTGATAGATTTTTATTATCATAACGGTCTGACCAAGAAAATGTGTGCATATTAGTCGCTTCGCCCCCTTTTCGCAACAGCCTTTTGCGCTTTTTTGGGAATTCAGCAGGATTGCAAAAAGTGCGTCTAAGTGGCGTGTAGACTGGGTTTTTTTGTCCTGTCTATTTGACAATTTCCTTGGCAGAAGATAGTGTGCATTTTCCGTTGCGGTGTGCTTTAAAAAACACACTTTTCACAGAACTAATATTTCTCTTAACAGGAGTAGCTATGGCTGAGAAAAAAGCTCAGTTGTCAGTTGATGGCATAGATGAAACCCTTGACTTACCCGTCTACGAGGGTACTACCGGAGCAGATGTAATTGATGTAAGCAGTTTGGCAGGCAAAGGCGTTTTCACTTTTGACCCTGGTTTCATGTCCACCGCCTCCTGTGAATCCAAAATCACCTACATTGATGGCGGCAAGGGCATACTGCTCTACAGGGGCTATCCGATTGAGCAACTTGCTGAAAAATCAGATTTTCTGGAATGTTGCTATCTTCTTTTGAATGGCGAACTGCCAGACGCTGAACAAAAAGAATCCTTCAATAACCGCATCCGCTACCACACCATGGTGCATGAGCAAATGCACAGCTTCTTTAATGGCTTTCCCCGTAACGCTCATCCAATGGCTATCATGGTTGGTGTGGTTGGAGCCCTTTCAGCCTTCTATCACGACAACCTGGAAATAGGCAATGACGAACATCGCATGGAAGCTGCAGTTCGACTTATTGCCAAAATGCCAACCCTGGCGGCCATGTGCTACAAATATTCAGTGGGCCAGCCCTTTGTCTATCCCGACAACAGCCTGGGCTTCTCGGAAAACTTTTTGCACATGATGTTCAGCACACCCTGTGAAGAGACAAAAGTCAGTCCGGTGCTGGCCGACGCTATGGATAAAATTTTCCTGCTACATGCCGATCATGAGCAGAATGCATCTACTTCTACTGTAAGACTGGCCGGTTCCACTGGTGCCAATCCCTACGCCTGTATTGCCTCGGGCATTGCTGCATTATGGGGACCAGCTCACGGCGGGGCCAATGAAGCCGTACTGAAGATGCTCAACGAGATTGGCGACGAATCCAATATCGACAAGTTTATCAAGAAAGCCAAGGACAAGGATGATCCCTTCCGTCTGATGGGCTTCGGGCACCGCGTCTACAAAAACTTTGACCCCCGTGCCAAGGTTCTGCGAGAAGCCTGCCAGAATGTTCTTGAAGATCTCGGCAAGGACGATGACCCCTTATTGAAAATCGCCATGAAACTGGAAAAGATTGCGCTCGAAGACGAGTATTTCGTTGAACGTAACCTGTACCCCAATGTGGATTTCTATTCGGGCATCATCCTCAAAGCCATCGGTATCCCAACCAGTCTATTTACTGTGATTTTTGCCACTGGCAGAACTCCTGGATGGGTCGCCCATTGGCATGAAATGATCAGCAACCCTTTCAAGATAGGTCGCCCTCGACAGCTGTATACTGGACCAACCTCGCGGGACTATCCCAAAAAATAAAAAGCCAAAACAAAAAAGCCCGCTTATAAGCGGGCTTTTTTTAAAATGGCGTCCCCTAGGGGTTTCGAACCCCTGTTGCCGGGATGAAAACCCGGTGTCCTAGGCCTCTAGACGAAGGGGACTAAAGCGGATGTTTTATGAGTGGTGGAGCCAAGGAGGATCGAACTCCTGACCTCAACGCTGCCAGCGTTGCGCTCTCCCAGCTGAGCTATGGCCCCGCTTTACTCTACAAACATATGCTTCTTGCGAGTCAATTGCCGACCAAGATCAGCAAAGACGCGCATTCTAAGCAGCACCCTCAAAGCTGTCAAGGAATAAAGAAATTATTAAGAAGCTGAGTCGCCAGCATCCAGATCAGCGAATTCTTTTTCCATTTTTTTTAGCTGCTTGTTGGAAATTCCGCCCAGCACGTTGATAGCATGACGCAGACGTGCTCTGGTTATATCCAGCCCCAATACCGCAATTGAATCGATTACCGAGATGGACACAGCGGTACCGGCAATGGCGATAAAAACCGGAAACAGAAAATCGCGAATTTTATAATCCATTTGTGCCGACAATCCCATCAGTGACTGCTCAATCCGGTCACGATGCCAGACCTTGAGCTCTTCCATTTTCCAGGCAATAAACTGCAAAATTTTCAGGAATTCTTCCCTTGTCAGTTTTTTGTGCTCAAAACTCTGCTCACTGATTACAGGCAGGCCTGAAAGAAAGAACGCAGCCAGTGGTGCCACATCACTGAAGCGCTCAACTCGTTGCTTAATCAACGGAACAATTGCCTGCAGTGCTTCTGGGCGCATGGCCCAGCGCGAAAAACGCTGCATGAATTCCTCATCAGAGAGTGATTCTCGCAGGTAACGACCATTTAGCCAGTTCAGTTTTTCCGTATCAAACACCGGGCCACCAAGTGAGACACGCTGAATATCAAAATGTTCAATCATTTCCTGCAGAGAAAACATTTCCCTTTCATCCGGCATGGACCATCCCATCATACCCAGATAGTTTGTCACTGCTTCTGCCAGATAACCCATACGCCGATAGTAATTAATACTGGTAGGATTTTTACGCTTGCTGAGTTTACTCTTGTCGGGATTGCGTAATAGCGGCATATGGCAAAGTTGCGGTGGCTCCCAGCCAAAATACTGATAGAGCAGCAGGTGTTTGGGCGCGGAATTAATCCACTCTTCTCCTCGGATCACATGGGTAATCTTCATCAGATGGTCATCGATGACATTGGCCAGATGGTAAGTCGGTAAACCATCTGATTTCATCAATACCTGCATATCGATCTGTCGCCAGTCGATGGCAACATCATCACGCAACATGTCTTTTACAATGCACTCTCCTGATTCAGGCACTTTCAAGCGAATCACATGAGGCACATTTTTTCCCAGCTTGGCCTTAACCACTGCCTGGCTCAGGTTCAGGCAATAACCGTCATAGCCAAGGCTGCGTTTTTCCTCCATCTGTTGTTTACGTAGACTGTCCAGCCTTTCAGCGGAGCAGAAGCAGTGGAAGGCATCACCCTGCTCCAGCAAGGTATTCACATGCTGCCGGTATATATCCGAACGCTCACTCTGTCGATAGGGCCCAAAATCCCCACCCTTATCTGGTCCTTCATCCCAGTCCAGCCCAAGCCACTTAAGGGCTGCCAGGATGTCGGCTTCAGACTCACTGGTACTGCGCAACTGATCCGTATCCTCAATACGCAATATGAATTTCCCACCGTGCTGTCGGGCAAAACACAGATTAAACAGAGCAATATAGGCGGTGCCGACATGGGGGTCTCCTGTCGGTGATGGGGCAATACGTGTGCGTACTTCAGTCATGTGGCTTCACTGCTTGAATGTCGAAACTGCGCATTATACTTGATGCAAAAGCAGCTGTTCAGCAGATTGTCTATTAATCGCCGTTCAGTTTTGGGCAAAATCACGCAGATCCTCGCCGCTAAGACGATAAATGGTCCACTCATCCTGTGCTTTGGCACCCAGCGACTCATAGAAATCAATGGCTGGTTTATTCCAGTCTAGAACTGCCCATTCAAAACGACCGCAGTTTTCCTGCAGGGCAATATTGGCAATATGCTTGAGTAAGGCCGTGGCAATTCCTCTTTTGCGAAAAGCCTCCTGTACATAAAGGTCTTCCAGATAAATACCTGCTCGCCCAAGCCAGGTGGAGTAGTTATAGAAATAAATCGCATAAGCCACGACCTGCCCATCAAGGTCGACCAGCAAGGCGCTGGCTTTGGCCTTGTCACTAAAGAGACTGTCATGAATGTCCTGCGCAGAACAAAGCACTTTATCTTCAGCCTTTTCATATATAGCCAGTTCGGTGATCAGCTGCAGAATTACCGGAGCATCATCGGGCTTTGCTTTACGAATATTCATAGTGTCAGTTTTCTCGATGGGGATGAAAGGCGAACACACAGGTTTGCCGAAGGCGCAAAGCTCGCCTCTATCTGGGTGCCATAAATTAAGGCCAAAGCATAAGATCCGAATAGGCTAATGTCCACAGAGCACCTCCCTTCTCACAACAGTTTAGTAGGATGTACACAATAGTTTTAATAATATAAAAAACTTTAACTATATATTTTAACTTATTATTTTATAAGGATTATATTTTTTTAAATCCATCTTCATAAAAATTTAATTTAAAGGACATAAGATAATTCATCTAAGTTAGTGTAGAGCCTATTAACGGTAATAAACCCATGAACATCAAATCTGCCGCTTCTGTGCTATTCATCTGCTTGAGCATTAGTCTTTTCATTCACCCACTTAATGCTCAGGAAAAACTCGTCATTGCACATAGAGGTGCCAGCGCCTACCTCCCTGAACACAGCCTGCAAGCCAAAATACTGGCACATGCCATGGGTGCGGATTATATAGAGCAGGATGTGGTAATGACTCGTGACAACGAGTTACTGGTTTTTCATGACCTGACATTGGACAGGACTACCAATGTTGCTGACGTCTACCCTACGAGGCGGCGCAGTGATGGCCATTTTTACGTTATCGACTTTAGCCTGGAAGAAATTCGTCAACTTCGACTGAATTTTGATCACGGCCCGGCCAGAGAGCTGGGCTTGACCAGCACTTTTCCTGATTTGTTTGTGGAGCACTACTCGGTACATACTCTGGCAGAAGAAATAGAGCTGATTCAAGCACTCAATGCCTCAAGTCATAGAGAGGCGGGAATTTATCCGGAGGTCAAGTCACCCTGGTTTCATCACCAGGCCGGAAAAGATCTGAGTCTCGCAGTCCTGCAGACCCTGAAACACTATGGCTATGACGATAAATCCTCCCCGGTCTATTTGCAAAGTTTTGATTTTAATGAAATCCGCAGGATTCACGACGACTTACTGCCTGAACTGCAAATGGATCTCAAACTGGTCCAGCTGATAGCTGAAAATTCCTGGCAGGAAACTTTTGAAATAAACGAGCAGGGGCAACTGCAAGCTTATGACTATGAGTGGATGTACCAGGCTGAAGGCCTGCAACAATTATCCCATTATGTTGACGGTATCGGCCCCAATCTGGCGATGATCATTCGTCCGGAGTCATCAGCAAGAATCATTATTAACACCAATCTGGTTGCCATGGCACACCAAGCAGGGCTCCTTGTTCATGCCTATACTTTTCGTGCTGCCGAATTTGAACTGCCATCTTATGCCCCAAATTTTAACCACTTATTAGATTTATTTCTAAACCAACAGCACATCGATGGTGTATTTACCGATTATCCGAATAAAGTAGTAAAGTTTATTACCAGCCCTGCCGATTAATTAATAGTATTTTTTTCGGTATAAGTACGGCTACCACACTCGGAAAGAACATTCAGATAGTAGGCTGGCCAAGTTAATTTTGGACGGATGATGGCGACACTTTTAATAATCGCTTAATCTGTCGTTTAAATTGGAGCTTAAGAGCTTCGGATAAATTATTATTCGGATAAACCTATGGAAAATTCTGATCACATCATCCCCCAAGCAGAGTGGGATTCCCCAATGTTCAACTTGGCGCAGCAGCAGTTTTTAAAGGCTGCCACCTTAATGGGCCTGGATGACAATATCCGCAAGCGGCTGCTGTTCCCCCAACGCGCCATGATAGCCAGCTTCCCCTGCCGTAAAGACAAATATTCTGAAGTCGAAACGGTCTTCGGCTACCGGGTGCAGCATGTGCTCACCATGGGCCCCACCAAGGGTGGTATCCGCTATCACGAGGATGTCACCCTGGGCGAGGTTTCAGCCCTCGCCATGTGGATGACCTGGAAGTGTGCCCTTATGCACCTGCCTTTTGGCGGTGCCAAGGGTGGTGTGCGTATTAATCCGCAGGAATTTAGCCGGTCTGAATTACAGCGCCTGACCCGACGCTACACCATGGAGTTCGTCAATATGCTTGGCCCGGACAAGGACATACCGGCACCGGATATGGGAACCAACGCCCAGGTGATGGCCTGGATTATGGATACCTACAGTCAGCAGGTTGGTTATTCTGTCCCTGAGGTGGTCACGGTAAACCCGTGGTGCTGGGAGGCTCTAAGGGACGCGAGGAGGCAACCGGTCGCGGCCTGGTTTACCTGATTCAGGATGCTGCCAATCACATTGGCATCGATTTAAAAAATACCACAGCCGTCATTCAGGGTTTTGGCAATGTCGGACGTAATGTCGCCACGTTTCTGGAGCAGTTGGGCGTCAAAATTATCGCAATCAGCGATGTCAGTTGTGGCCTGCATCATGAAAAAGGACTCTCTCTTGGCGCTATCGATGATCATCTGCAAAAAAACAAGGTGCTGAAAGGATTTGAAGACGCCGATGAAATCAGTAACAGCGAATTGCTGGAGTTGAAATGTGACATTCTCGCCCCCTGCGCTCTGCAAAACCAGATTACTGCCGAGAACGCCAACTATATTAACTGTCGCCTGCTCGCGGAAGGAGCCAATGGCCCGACTACGCTGGAGGCTGACCGGGTTCTGCGTGAAAGGGACATCTTTGTCCTGCCGGATATATTGGGTAATGCCGGCGGGGTCACCGTCTCTTACTTTGAATGGGTACAGAATACACAGGAATTTAGCTGGACACTGGAAGAAGTAAATAACCGTCTGCATCAGATCATGGTGGAGGCTTTCCAGCGGACTTTACTGCGCAGTCAGCGCGATGACGTCGACATGCGAACAGCGGCATTGATTGAAGGTATCAGCCGGGTCAGTGAAGCCAAACTGTTACGCGGCGTCTTCCCTTAATTTTCTGATAACAAAAGATGTTAATTTGTATATACATTGATAATAATTATATGTTACATTGCGTCGCTTAAATAAATTGGAGGTGTGTTATGTCTTACATTAACTGGGAGACCGCACTTGTTACTAAAGCGATTAACAAAACGATTGCGCGAAAACCCAAAGACCCCGAAAAACGCAAAATCCTAAAACAAAAACACCGGCAGGATAATGCAGAAAGGGCTGCGCAACAGTAAAACCTCGCTACTCTGCCATGAGGCCATTGCCCTCTTACGAACTCTGACACGGTAAGATCAGGTCTTGAGCTTGTCCCTTAGCATTGAAATGACTTTACCGTTTGTGACGACTTCGTAATAGGGCTCTGAGCTTGCTGCACCCTTCACGATATCATCATTCTGCCAAAGGCCGACTCGCCCCTCTCGAATGACAATATCATGCCTGCTTTCCTGCAGGTCACTGTAGATCCCGTAATACAAGGTCTCTTTATGCCCATCTATGCCGGCTGTAATCTTGCGTAGTTTTACTTCCTTTTCCAGTTTGGCAAAGGCAGCATTTTCCAGCAGGATACCATTGACGTTGTAACGAATTTTTTGCTGCCCTTTTTCACCCTTATCCCGATCATCCTCGGCATAGTTCAGCACCTCAACACTAAAAATACGGCTCTGCATTTTTTCCCGTAACTTCCAGGAACAGGAAGACAGTCTGTCTGCCAGGCCAATGGCGGAGGAAATCATGATGGGCTGCTCGCCATCAAACAGGTAACGCGGAGCGTCCGACGAAAAGCAGATTCCAATGCCCAATTCCAGTGTGGGTAATTCTGCCTGACGGGCAAACTTGTTGTTGGCATGAATGATTCGCAACATGGCTCGCGCCAACCCGCAGGCATGGGCAACGGAAAACCATTGTTGAGGCGTGTTTTCATACTCCAGAAAACTCAATATGATGGCATCGCCTTCGATAAAGACCTTGTTACCACCATAAACAGGAATAATCTCATTGATCGGGTTAAAAAAGTGCAGGCTGAAATAGGAAGCGGGATTGAGATTATGCTTTTCCAGCATTTCCGTCACCACTGTCGAACCACGCACATCTGCCTTCATGACCGCATGGTGAACAATCTTGGCTTCATCATCTTCAATTTCATCAGCACAGGGCAACTGGTATAAGGTCTGCGCCTGTTTTGACAAAGCAATATCATCAGCCGAGCTAAGGACCTGCATTCAGTTAAACAGGCGATGGGCAAAACGTGTATATTTCAGATCCTGCCGAAAA
>CAZSHI010000016.1:0-47127 GCA_964606735.1 uncultured Enterobacteriaceae bacterium | reverse complement strand
TTGCTCTGAGAAACGAAAGCAAAATCCGTAAGTGAAGGTACTGACCAGCAGGGCATTACCGAAATCAAACAAAATGGCATCACCAAAACCATTGGCCCCATATACCGCCAGGATGAAGGGAAACATGTAGGTATTATTGGGGGTCATGGCGGCAATCAGCAGGGTTCCCTGTGTCCCCCGTTCGAGGGGCAGCCTTTTAAGCAGCAGGAACATGGCAGCCATGGCCAGCAGGCTTACCATAATGTTACTCAGCGGCAGCATCGCCTTGTCTACACTTAAGGGGATGCCCGGGATGGTCGTCAGTATCAACAGAGGCAGCGTGACAAAAAACACCAGCCGCAAAATGAAATCACCGTGGATTCTGTCCGCCAGGCCAAACTTTTTCAGCCCGATACCGAGCGCAAAATAGAAAAATATCGGGGCCAAATCAACAAGCAATTCAAGCAAGTTTGCAGGCTCCCTGCTGGCAAAAGCGAGTCATCAGCTTGACAGGAACATCATGGGCTGATGACGGCCTGTGCAAGACCGGCAAGCGCAGCACTCATGTTCTGTGCAACCGGGCAATTAGCAACATCATGGCGCTCTGCCAGATAAGCAGGGTCATTATAGGACAGAAAAACCTGTGCATTTTCATCCTGCCAGACCAGGAACTTGACCGGCAAATCGATACCGACCGTCTGCGCACATTGCATAAAGGGAGTGCCTCCCTGGGGATTGCCGAATATCAGCAGCATGGTGGGCCGCAGATTTTGCCCAACACGCTCAGCACCTGCGGCGTGATCAATACGGGCAAATACCGTAAAGCCACTCTCTGAGACAATATTTTCAGCTCGGGTGAATGTTTCAAGTGCCCCAAAGGGGCTTGCAAGACTGATCAGGCCTTCCTGGGCATGAACAATCTGAACCATTGAAAAACTGAGAATGAACACCAGAATTTGCATATTACGAAAAATGAATTTCATGACTCCCTCTTTTGGTAGATTGAAAAGGCTTGATCCAGAATAGATGAAATTTTTGATTTTTTATCCTCCAACAATTCACGATCCTGATATCTGAAATCATCCTCCATTTGGACAGGTTTTTTATTCCAAACAGGCTCTGATTTAACCTTAGTAGCAGCCTTGTTAACTTTGAAGGCAACGATGGATTCAAAAAATTCGACTGACCAGACTCTTCTGTCACTTTGGGAACTGTCATTATTGAATTTACCAAATCGTGTATTGATTTTATCAACCCAGAGCTTGGCGTAATGAATAAAGCTATGTTTCTTGTCACCAAAGCCATCCATGTAGGATGTGTGAGTATCCTCAACAATTAGCATGCCTCCATCAGCTATATTTTGCAGCAAACATTCAGCGCTGATGATCTGTTGCAAGTAGGTATGCCCACCATCATCCAGAAAAATATCTATCGGCCCCACTTCCAGTATAAAGTTATCCCAAAAATCTGGATCGGATTGACTGCCTGTATATATTTCGAAACCATGCTTCTCCCATTTTTTTGCAGCAGGATTTAGATCAATACCAATTATTCTAGCTTTGGGCCCAAAAAAATCCCTCCACATAAATAAGGAACCACCATTAAGCACACCAACTTCAACAAAACATATTTCTTTGTCTTTATAAGGGCTTAGCAGCCTGTCATACACATCGAAATAAGTGGTATGTTTAAACGATGGATGCGGGCTATTTTTGAAAGATTCCAGCGAGTTCGGTTTTTTCAAGGCTGTTGATCCTGATTAAATTGATGATGTATCAGTCCCATCAATTCTATTAAAAAAAGACTATACCCTGCCCTGTTGGCAATTCGAGAATTTCCAGATTAAGCGCTTCAAGGGCTTTGTCCAATAAACGCTTTTGTTCAGAATACCCCCACCAGCCATAATCATCAAAAACCATATATCCACCTTCAGACATTTTAGGCGCCAAATACTCCAGTGAAAAAAGCTCTGGTGTGGCTGCATTCATGTCTATATGAGCAAAAGCAATTTGATTTAGCTTCATCGTTGGCAGCGTGTCAGCTACATCCCCCTTGAAAACGTGCACAAACTCATAACCTTTGAAGCGTTCGTATACTCGTTGATAAAGGTTCTGATCCAGCAAACTTTCATGCCGGGTATGTAAATCACCTTCCGCCCACTCAAACAGATCCAGCAAATAAAACTGTCTACCATTAAACTCATCTTTGTATTTTTTACACAAAAAATCCGCTGTATCACCCTCCAGCACGCCAAGCTCGATAACATCACCATTTACTTTCAATGCATGGCCCAGCAAAAAGTCCAGGACATAGGTTCTCCAAACTATCGTTTTTGGAATGACACCGACATCTTTGCTGCCCATGTATTCTCTGTATTCATCTTTTCGCAACATGGAATAATTCTTATTCCAAAGAATCATGTTATCTGAACTAAACAAAGTCTTTCCCTTACAGGCTAAAGATTCTTTTATTAAAGTAATCCCCTGCAAGAATTTTTCTTTATCTTTGATGTTGAAATGTGCTGCTTCCAATGAAAAGGGAGGGAGTATTTTTTTCATAACCAACTGATTGTTAAGTAATCGTTTCGCCCAGTATTATCATGAAGTTATGCCAATAATTCCCACAAAATCAGGACGCTTTGAGCACTTTTTATAGCAAGATAACGTCCTGACCGAATTTTTTCCTGATCTCCTTCTGAAATAATGTACATAGCTCTCTGTAAAAACCCCTTAAGGGTGATGAATCACGCCAGGCCAGTGCATGACTCCGCGTAATGGCTTCCCCCTTGATGCGGAGTACCTTGAGTTCATCCCTGCCCCTGATTTCCGAGCGGATATAAAGGGCCGGCATAAAGGCAGCGCCCATTTCCATGTGAACCATCTGCCGGATTGAATCCAGACTCGTGCCTTCATAGTCACGCAGTATTTCGGCATTGAACTCCTTGCAAAGGGCCTCTACCTGCCTGAACAGCAGGTTGTGCTCTTCCAGCGTCAGAATTTCCAGTCCCTCCAACTGGCTAGCCTCGATACTTTTGTTTTTGGCAAGCGGGTGGGCCCTGTTCATGACCAGAAAAAGCGGTTCTCTAAACAGCGGCATTACCGTGATACCGTCTTCCTTAAGCGGCAGTGTGGTCAGAATCAGATCATAGTCACCACCGTACAAGCCGTTAGCCAGATCATCAGGCACTTCTTCCCTGACAAAGAACTTGATCCCGCTGTATTGCCGGTGAACTTCCGGCAGGAGCCAGGGCAGAGAATAGGGCCCAAGTGTCTTGCTGGCACCCAAACGAAAGGTTCCTGAAGGGCCCTTGGTGGCGAAGTTGGCAGCATCGATGATCTGCTTGGCAGCATTCACCGCCTGTCTGGCCTGTTTCAGTAAATCCCTGCCCAGGGGGGTCAGCATGACACCGCCCCTGCCCCGTTCAAAAAGTTCCAGCCCCAGCACCTCCTCCAGCTTCTGCAACTGTGCACTGAGCGAAGGCTGGCTGATTTTAAGTTCCCGTGCAGCCTGCCTCAGGCTTTTGTGTTGGGCTGTCACCAGATAGTAATGTAACTGTTTCAGTGAGAGATTTGCTTCGTTCATAGTTTTTAAACACTTCCTTTAATAGTCTTGCCAATATGATAGTTTATTCCTATCACTAATAATATATTTTTAATAGTTTATTTTCACTATAGTAGCCCCAAGTTTTAAAAAGCGATGTCACGCTTTGGATACCAGGATCTTTATTCAGCCTGGTCAGACAAGCCAGAGCGTGATTTTTTTAATGTTTGGTTTTTATAGAGGCGAAAGTGACATGGAAAAACTGATTCAGGGGCTGGCAAAATTCAAATCCACGGATTACCAGCAACGTAAAAAATTATTCAAGGAATTGGCCAGCGGGCAGTCACCGGAAGTGCTGTTCATCACCTGTTCTGATTCCCGTATTGACCCCAACCTGATTACCGAAACCGAACCGGGCGATCTCTTTATTATTCGAAATGCGGGCAATATTGTGCCTCCCCATGTCATGAGTGCCGGAGGTAACACTGCCACCATCGAATACGCTGTCCAGGTATTGGGCGTCAAGGACATCGTCGTCTGCGGTCACACTGACTGTGGTGCCATGAAAGGCGCCATGAATCCAGACTCCCTCAAGTCTCTGCCACATGTCTCCAACTGGCTCTCCCACAGTGCTGCAGCCCTGGCCAGGGTAAAAGCAGTTCATGGAGACCTGTGTGCGGAGCATACTATCGATATGATTCAGGAAAATGTTCTCCTGCAGATGCGACACCTGGAAACTCACCCCAGTGTTGCTGCCAAGCTTGCCCTGGGCGAAGTCAAAATCCACGGCTGGGTTTACGATATCGAAAACGGCGATGTAACCTGTTATGACAGCAGTGAAAACGCTTTCATCAAGGTTGAAGACTGGTATGACAAGACCTTGCGCAAATCTGCCTGAGCCTGAAGCCTTACGCCGACAAGCTGGAATGAAACTAACAGGCAATAACTGAAACACAACAACACTGAAATTTTTGATGTACCAAGGAGACAAGTAGTCATGATTAAACTGGACACCAGTCATCTTCGCGGTGATATTTACGGCGGTGTAACCGCAGGCGTGGTCGCCCTCCCCTTGGCTCTGGCCATGGGCGTGGCTTCCGGTCTGGGGCCCATTGCGGGCCTTTACGGTGCTATTTTCGTCGGCTTCTTTGCTGCGCTGTTTGGCGGCACTGAACCGCAGATTTCGGGACCAACCGGCCCCATGACAGTGGTGTGTGCCGGCCTTGCCGCCAGTATTGCTGCCCACCCGGACCTGATGGGCAATACCGCATTAATTTTTACAGCAATCATGCTGGCCGGGCTGTTTCAGATTGCGATGGGTTTTTTCAAACTGGGTGAATATATTCGTCTGGTCCCCTATCCCGTGATCAGCGGTTTCATGAGCGGCATCGGTGGCATTATCATCATACTTCAGATCAGCCCGATGCTGGGGCATGATGCACCGGCCGGCACAATCGATTCTCTCTTTTATGCCCCCACGGCCTTACTGGACATCAATTACATGGCACTTATCCTGGGTGCGCTCACTCTGGCCATCGCCCTGAAATGGCCAGCGGCACTGGGCAAGTATGTTCCAGGCGCGCTGGCGGCATTGATCATTGGCACCATCCTAAGCCTTATCTTTGGCGGCGCGCCGATTCTGGGTGATATCCCGACCGGTCTGCCTCAGATGCATGTGCCGACTCTGTCTGCGACTTCTTTTCTGATCATTGCTGAAGCTGCATTGGTTCTGGCCCTGCTCGGCTCCATCGACAGCCTGCTGACATCACTGGTTGCCGACAACATGAGCCGATCACGTCATAATTCCAACAAGGAACTGATTGGCCAGGGGATCGGCAACATGTTAGCCGGCTTTTTTGGTGGCGCTCCCGGTGCCGGCGCAACCATGCGTACGGTTGTCAACATCCGTACCGGTGGCCGCACCAGAATATCGGGTATGATTCATGCCCTGCTGCTGCTGGCCGTCGTGCTTGGCCTTGGCCCCTACGCCAGCTATATCCCCAATGCAGTGCTCGCAGGCATCCTGATCAAGGTTGGTCTGGATATCATTGACTGGAGCTATATCAAGAATGCGCATCGTGGCCCGCGCTGGGACCTGATACTGATGCTGCTGGTGGTAGGACTGACCATTTTCGTTGACCTGATCACGGCCGTCGGCGTCGGCGTGGTGCTCGCCTCACTCGCCTTTGTCCGACAGGTTGCCCACGACCAGATGGAAAGACTGCGCGCAGTCCATACGGTGCGCCACAAAGCAACTCCGCGCGAGCTTGAGATTCTCGATGAACTGGGCGACAGGGTGCAGGTATTCGACTTCAGCGGTCCGATGAGTTTTGGTGCAGCTGCTGACCTGGGACACCATGCGCGCTCCCAGCTGGAAGGCGGCGCTCAGGCTATCATCCTTGATTTCGAGCGAGTGCCCTTCCTTGATGTTTCAGCGGCGCTGGCAATTGAAACGGTCGCCAGGGATGCCAAACAGAGCGGCAGGACTATTTACCTCTGCTGCATGAACAAGGATGTCGAGAAAACACTTTCTGCCCTCGAGGCAGACAAGCATCTGGACCCTGCGGACCATTTGCCGACACTGGAAGCTGCGCTGGAAGCCGCACTGAAACTGCTGGGAAAGTCACCTAGCCGTTTCGAACAGAGCAATCTCGAAGCGGCTCAAGCCACCTGAACCTCCTGAAAGCTTGCTGACTTCTTCCCCCCTTCTGCAGCAAGCTTTTCAGGACATAAAAAAACCGGCGCTCTAAGCGCCGGTTTTTTTTATGCGGTTTTCTGAATTTTACAGCGTGAAGTCAATGCTGTAAGAAACAACAAACTTCACTTCATCATTGTCTCTTGCCGGCATATTGGCATAGTCCTCCAGACCATCGCCATCACCATCGGCATCCAGGTCAGTAAAGGTAACCATGGCGGCAAAGCCATCCTTCGCAAGGCTGATGTTGAAATCCATGTAGTCTTCAGTCACACCATTAAAAGAGTAGGCGAAATCTCCTTCATGGAAACCGGCATGCAAGCCAAATTCGGCACCACTTGCCATGGGGATGGTGTAGTCCACTGAGAAGTAGGATGCCTGGGCAAAACCAAAATCTTCACCCGGTGCTTCGTCTGGTTCCGCATTGGTCAGCAGGTACAGGGTCAGACCAAGATTGCCAAAACCAAGAGAACCATAGATTTCACCGAAGTCATATCCGGCATTGGTGTCATAGTTGTAATACAGATAGCCAAGGTCATAGCTAAAGCTGTCTGTTTCACCTGCATAACCAAAGTAGATATCATGCTCATAAGAGTAGGCATCATCGGAATCATAGGCCACATTGGATGCCCAGGTGCCGACGTAGAAACCGGAATCACTGGCATAGTCAATCCCACCCTGAACGGCAGCTTCGTTGATAGACTGGGTAAGACCGCGCCAGATATAGTTGTTGGTAAGATTGACGTTACCTGAGAGCTCTGCATAAGAAGGCGCAGAAACTGAAGCCACAGCCAGACCTAATGCTGACACAGCCAGAGGCTTTCTAAGGGTGGTGATCAGCGTTTTTTTCATAACTTTTCTCCTAATGTTCCCGCCACAACGGGACAGTTAATTTGGTTTTACCAGGAAAGCATGTATTTCCTGTCAGCTTAAATAGCAAAGACCTTGCCAACTATTCTAACTAGCTGTTTTAACTATATTTTTAGAGAAAAATGAAGAAAAAAGACCGGATGTGCCAGCTGCTATTAACAGCAAAGCAGCAAGATTCGGTGCGAAATGCAGGCGATTAGCACTAGATTGGTGCGAAAAGACGGACGGTAAAGCGCAAAGTTACGGGATGGCATGCGATTGATGCACCAGCCGACAGCAAAAAACCAGGCACAGCCGAAAGAGCAGCTTGCTATGCCTACTCCCACTCAATGGTGGCCGGCGGTTTGCTGGAGATATCGTAGGACACACGCGAAATTTCACGAATTTCATTAATGATGCGACTGGAAACCGTCTCTAGCAACTCATACGGCAGGTGTGCCCAGCGCGCTGTCATGAAATCTACAGTTTCCACGGCACGAATCGCCAGCACATAGGAATAGCGGCGTCCGTCACCGACCACGCCAACAGACTTGACCGGCAAAAACACCACAAAAGCCTGGCTTACCTTGTGATACCAGTCGGCCTTGTGCAGCTCTTCGATAAAAATGGAATCAGCCTGACGCAGGATATCGCAGTATTCCTTCCTGACCTCACCGAGAATTCGCACGCCAAGACCCGGACCGGGGAATGGATGCCGATAGACCATGTCATAGGGCAAGCCCAGTGCCAGACCAAGTTTGCGCACCTCATCCTTGAACAGTTCGCGCAGGGGTTCGAGCAATTCCAGCTCCATTTCTTCCGGCAGACCACCAACATTATGGTGGGATTTGATGACATGGGCGGTACCGTGTTTGGCGCCAGCCGATTCAATCACATCCGGATAGATTGTTCCCTGGGCCAGCCATTTGACCTCACCGCTTAGCTTGCCAGCTTCGTCATCGAAAACTTCAATAAAGGTATTGCCAATGATTTTGCGTTTTTGCTCTGGATCACCAATGCCTGCGAGTCTGTGTAGAAACAGGTCCTCGGCATCGGCACGGATAACCTTGATTCCCATGTGATGGCCAAACATTTCCATGACCTGGTCACCTTCACGTAAACGCAGCAAGCCATTATCCACAAAGACACAGGTCAGCTGATCACCTATGGCCTCATGCAAAAGTGCAGCAACAACCGATGAATCGACGCCGCCTGAAAGGCCCAGTAGGACCTGGTCATCGCCAACCCGTTCTCGAATGCTTTTGATGGAATCTTCAATGATATTGGCTGGCGTCCAGAGCGCCTCACAGTCACAGATGTCGTGGACAAAACGATTCAGAATACTCTGTCCTGCCGGCGTATGAGTGACTTCCGGATGAAACTGGATAGCATAGAAGCGCCGGTTTTCATCGGCCATGGCCGCCACCGGAGCACTTTCTGTCGATGCAATGACCCTGAAACCCTCTGGAATACGGGTAACCTTGTCTCCATGACTCATCCAGACGTTATGCAGAATCTTGCCATCTCTTTCGATAGGGCTCTCCAGATTGGCCAGCAGTTGGCTTTCGCCTTCCAGGGCAATGGCTGCATGACCAAATTCGGATTTATCAGAGGCCTCTACTTCGCCCCCCAACTGCTGGGCCATGGTATGCATACCATAGCAGATACCCAGCACGGGAATATTGGCATCAAACAGATAATCAGGTGCACCCGGCGCGTTAATAATATGCACGGACTCCGGTCCGCCTGAAAGAATAACGCCCTGTGGGGCAAAAGCCTCAAAATCTTCCCGTGGGATATCGTAATGATGAATTTCACAGTAAACACCGGCCTCACGCACCCGACGTGCAATCAGCTGGGTGTACTGCGAACCAAAATCAATGATGAGAATTTTTTGTGCGTGAATGTTGTGACTCATTTAGACAACTATCCTGTGTATGCAAAATTGAATAAGGAAACAAACGGGGTGAAGGAAACACGTTTGAAAGCGTTGCCTGCGACGCAGAATCGAGGCAATAAAACACGCAGGGAAGGAGCGTATGCTTCTAAGACATGACTGACTGGGTACTTTGTTAACGAAGAATCTGCAAGCACAGCAGCTTTCTTAGCTAACACGGTAGTTGGGAGCTTCCTTGGTAATGCTAACATCGTGTACGTGGGATTCGGAAACGCCGGCCGATGTGATTTTCACAAACTTTGGCTTCACTCGCATCTCTTCAATATCCTTGCAACCGGTCAAACCCATGCTGGAACGAATACCGCCGATCAGCTGGAATATGATTGCCGACATCGGTCCTTTGTAGGGCACCCTGCCTTCGATGCCTTCCGGCACCAGCTTGGCGGCACCGGCTTCTATATCCTGAAAATAACGATCGCTGGAGCCGTGGTTTTTTGACATGGCGCCGAGTGAACCCATGCCCCGATAGGCCTTGTAGGATCTCCCCTGGTACAGTTCAACATCACCCGGGGATTCTTCAGTACCGGCCAGCAGAGAACCGATCATGACCACGTTGGCACCGGCAGCAATGGCTTTGGCAATATCACCGGAAAAACGAATTCCGCCATCCGAAATAATGGTGACATCCGTATCCTTGAGTTCTTCGGCAACATTGGCCACGGCGGTAATCTGGGGGACACCGACACCGGTAACAATACGTGTGGTGCAGATCGAACCCGGACCAATACCGACCTTGACCGCATCCACACCGGCATCCACCAGTGCTCGGGCTCCGGCTGCCGTGGCAACATTGCCACCGATCAGTGAAGTCGACGGAAAAGCCGCTTTGATATCTTTGACACGGTTAATCACTTCCTGGGAATGGCCATGTGAGGTGTCTACTACCACGGCATCCACACCGGCGGCTACCAGCGCCTTGACGCGTTCTTCTGTATCCGGCCCGGTACCTACCGCTGCACCGACACGCAACTGACCCAGGGCATCCTTGCAGGCATTGGGATATTCTTCCGCCTTGCGGATATCCTTGAGAGTAACCAGCCCCTTGAGCTGAAACTCAGCATTCACCACCAGCACCTTTTCAATACGGTGCTTGTGCAGGAGCTTTTTGACTTCATCCAGTCCCGTTTCTTCCGGCACCGTGACCAGACGCTCTTTCGGCGTCATGATTTTGTTGACGCAGGCATTAAGGTCATTTTCAAAGCGCACATCACGGCTTGTAACAATTCCGACAAGCTGCTTGCTTTCCTGGTTTTCCACCACCGGCATTCCCGAAATATGATGTTCCTGAATCATGTCCAGCAGTTTGCGCACAGTGGTATCCGGGGTAATGCAAATCGGATCCGTCACCACACCGCTTTCATATTTCTTCACGGTGCGTACTTCCCTGGCCTGCTCTTCAATGCTCATACTCTTGTGAATAATGCCCATGCCTCCTTCCTGCGCCATGGCAATCGCCAGACGTGACTCTGTCACGGTATCCATGGCTGAAGAAACGAGAGGAATGTTAAGGCTGATATCGCGAGTCAGGCGGGTCTTTAGTTCGACCGAATTGGGCAACACAAGGGAATGCGCAGGGACTAGAAGTACATCGTCAAAGGTTAAGGCATCTTCTACTATTCGTAGCATATCACCATTTATCCAAGTGCAGGCCCGGCTGTGCGGGAAAGCGCGCTATTATAAACTTCTGCCTGAAACCAGACAATAGCAGCTTGTTGCAAAAAGGCAGAAGGCGGGACCAGCCCCGCATATTTACGGTATCATGGCAGCATGACAAACGAACAGATTAGCAGTCCCACTGCCCGGCAAGAGGCTGTGTATACGGTCACTGAACTGAACCGTGAGGCTCGCCATCTGCTAGAGGATCATTTTCCTGCAGTGCAGGTTGAAGGTGAGCTTTCCAACATAGCCATGCCAGCTTCCGGCCACTGGTATTTCACTCTGAAAGACGAAAATGCACAGGTTCGCTGTGCCATGTTCCGGGGACGTAACCAGTTCGTTAAAATCAAGCCCCGCGAAGGTATGCAGATACAGCTGAGGGCCAAGCTCAGCCTGTACGAAGGACGTGGTGATTACCAGCTGATTGTTGAAAGCCTGAGCCCTCTGGGTGAAGGAGCCCTGCGGATTGCTTTTGAAGCACTTAAGAACAAACTGCACAGGGAAGGCCTGTTCAATGAAGAACACAAGCGGGAACTGCCCTCCTTGCCTGCCCATATCGGGGTCATCACCTCGCCCAGCGGGGCTGCTATCCGGGACATTATCAGCGTGCTCAAACGCCGCTTTCCTGCCATCCCAATTACCATCCTGCCAGTCCCTGTACAGGGTACTGAGGCAGCACCGGCTATGGTGCAGGCTCTGCAAGTGGCTAACCAAAAACAGGGGGTATTGTCTGACCTGGATGTACTGATTATTGGTCGCGGTGGCGGTTCGCTGGAAGATCTGTGGGCTTTCAATGATGAAAAGCTGGCACGTGCCATTTTTGCATCGGAGCTGCCGGTACTCAGTGCGGTTGGTCACGAAGTGGACTTCACCATTGCCGATTTTGTTGCAGACATGCGGGCTGCAACCCCGACTGCCGCTGCTGAATTGCTGAGCCCTGACCAGGAAGAATTCCAGGCGCTGTTTGCCGCCTACCAGAACCAGTTTTCCAGCCTGCTACATGGCTCCCTCAAACAGGCCTCCCAGCATCTGCACTGGTTGCGCAAGCAGATCAAACACCCGGGGCGTCGCTTGCAGGAACAGGCCCAGAAAGTAGATGGACTGGAGCTCAAACTACGCCGAGAATTTCACTTTTCACTTGCTCAGTGCAGGCATACTCTCAAGACTCAGTCGCAAAATCTGTTACAGCACTCCCCGCTTAGCATGATTCGCAGCAGACATCAGGAAAGTGCTTACCTGCTGCAAGGTTTGCACAGGGCTCTATTGCAGCATCTTAAAGGTCTCAGAATGCAACTGGCTGATATGAGCCATGCCCTGAACAATCTGAGCCCCTTGAATATTCTGGCCCGTGGCTATTCGGTGACTTATGACGACAAGAATCAAGTATTGAGTTCCTGTCGAGATATTAAAGCAGGAGCTTCCATTAAAACCCGTCTGCACGAGGGGGAACTGATAAGCATTGTTGAAGAAGTAACTCCGAAAAATGCGGCACAAGATACTTAGACGTGGAGTTCTCTGTGTCTCTTCATTCCCCTTTTATTGATTAAGCACAGCCTAATGCGTAGAATTTACTTTAGATATTAAGGTTAACTGCCTTAGTCTTTCTGAAAATTTTCGCTTTAATCATTCCTTAACAAAGTTGTATTAGAGTTTCTCCGGCAACTTTACTGACAAGGGGAAAGTTGTGACTGCTACTGAAACCAAGACAGTCCATGGTTTAGCTGTTTATAAAAAAACATCGAAAACCCTAAAAAAACTGTTAGCAGAAAAAGACGAGCCGGAAATTCACGGCACGAAGATATGGTATTCAAGTTTTTTTGTGATTGATTACCTGGACACCAATCCGCCAGCTGAAAACACCGCCATCATGGAAATCGGTTGTGGCTGGGGTTTGTTATCGATTTACTGTGCCAAGAAATTCAAGGCTTGCGTCACTGGCGTTGACGCCGACAAGCATGTTTTCCCTTTTCTGAATTTGCATGCCAGAGCAAATAACACCAGTGTGAAAAAAAAGGTGGCCCGCTTTGAAAACCTCAGGCGCAAAACGCTGAGACAACAGGATATAATTGTCGGGGCAGACATCTGTTTTTGGGATGAACTGGTTGACCCCTTATACAAGGTTATAAAAAAATCTGTGGAAGAAGGCGTAACACGAATTATTATTGCAGACCCGGGCCGTTCACCTTTTCTGAAACTAGCCAAGCGCTGCAAGAAAAAACTGGGAGCAGAGCTGCTTGAAGTGGAAGTTCATGAACCCAGCCATAAAGACGGATATTTACTGATTATCGACAAATGATATGAACAACACATCAAGCGGCACAGACAAGCTAAATCTGGATATTCCCGACTATTTTATCAACCGGGAACTGAGCCTGCTTGAATTTAATCGCCGAGTACTGGCCCAGGCCCGTGACAAACAAACACCACTGCTCGAGCGTTTGTTCTTTTTGTGTATTGCCAGCTCCAACATGGACGAGTTTTTTGAGATTCGTGTTGCCGGCCTCAAGCAACAGGTCGCCTACGGCTCAACCCAGCGCGGGCCAGACAATCTGAGCCCCTCTGAACAGCTGGACCTCATCAGTGAAATTGCCCATGACCTGCAGGATGAACAATACCGTATACTCAATGATGAGTTATTACCGGCACTGGCCAAGGAAGATATCCATTTTCTACATCATGATCGCTGGAATCAGACCCAGTCCACCTGGATAAAAAGTTATTTCAACCGGGAGCTCCTGCCCGTACTCAGTCCGGTTGGCCTTGATCCCGCTCACCCCTTTCCTTCAGTACTGAACAAAAGTCTGAATTTCATTATTTCCCTTGAAGGCAAGGACGCATTCGGCCGCAACAGTGGTATTGCCGTCGTGCAGGCACCCAGGGCCCTGCCACGTTTGATACGCTTGCCCTCATCCTGCGCCAGTCATGAATATGATTTCGTATTTTTATCTTCCATTATTCTTAAGCATGCAGGTGACCTCTTCCCCGGTATGACAGTAACCGGTTGTTACGAGTTTCGTGTCACCCGCAACAGTGATCTATTTGTCAGCGAGGAAGAAGCAGAAGACCTGATGCGCGCTCTGGAAGGTGAATTGCCGTCCAGACGCTTTGCCGAGGCTGTGCGACTGGAAGTTACAGACCACTGTCCACAGGAAATGGTTGATTTCCTGATTCATAAATTCAACTTGCGTGTAAAGGATGTCTACCGGGTAGATGGACCCGTCAATCTCAACAGGATGCTTGCCATACCCAGCATGGTTAACCAACCGGAACTGCAATTTCCTCCCTTCACACCAGCCTTGCATAATAGACTGATACGCTCAGACAATATCTTTGAAACCATCAAGAAAGGTGATGTTCTGCTACACCATCCTTTTCAGTCATTCATGCCGGTGATAGATTTTGTACGCCAGGCAGCGGCAGACCCCGATGTACTGGCCATCAAACAGACTTTGTACCGCACCGGGGATGACTCCATTCTGGTCGAGGCCCTGATTGCTGCAGCGCATGCTGGCAAGGAAGTCACGGTAGTGATTGAGTTGCGTGCCCGCTTTGATGAAGAAGAAAATATCGAACTGGCCACTGAACTACAGAATGCTGGCGTTCACGTCAGCTATGGCGTGGTTGGCCACAAAACACATGCCAAGATGATTCTGGTTATTCGCCGTGAGGGCCGTCATTTAAAACGCTACGTTCACCTGGGAACTGGAAATTACCACGCAAAAACTTCCCGGCTGTATACCGATATAGGTTTATTGAGCAGCGATACGGCAATTACGGATGATGTTCAAAAGGTTTTTCAGCAGTTAACAGCACTCGGCAAGGCAGGCAGGCTTAAAAAGGTACTCCAGGCTCCTTTTACTCTTCACAAAACCATGCTCGAGTTGATTTATCAGGAAATAGCCATCTCGAAAAAAGGTGGCACAGGACGAATCATTGCTAAAATGAATTCCCTGGTAGAACCTGAAATTATCAAGGCGCTTTATCAGGCTTCACAGGCAGGTGTTAAAGTCGATCTGATTATTCGTGGCATCTGCTGCCTGAGACCCGGCTTAAAAGGCATCTCAGATAATATTCATGTACGCTCCATTGTCGGTCGCTTTCTTGAACATTCTCGACTGTTTTATTTTCACAATGATGGCGATTACCTGCTCTATGCTGCTTCTGCAGACTGGATGGACCGCAATTTTTTCCGCCGTATTGAGACCTGTTTTCCCATTGAGGAAAAACGCCTGAAGAAAAAAGTGTACAAGGAATGTCTGCTCAATTATCTGTCTGACAATGTTCAGGCATGGCTTCTTCAGGCAGACGGCAGCTATAAAAAGGCAAGCAGGGGTAATACCAAGGCGCGCGCTGCCCAGCAGGTGCTGCTGGAAAGCTATACTTCCTGAGCCCTGATCATCCTGTAAAATTCCAGCATCAGACTGCTGGCGCCTGGCGTCTCCTGTATACCAGCCAGAATTTTTTCAACATCAAGCCCTTCCTCGCGCAAGGTCTCTTGCCGCTCTTCTATATAAGCGCGCATTACAAGCGCATTAAATTCGGGGTGAAACTGACATCCCCAGATATTTTCTGCAAATTGCACTGCGTGATAGGCTTCGAAATCATTGCTGCCAAGCACTTTTGCCCCGGCAGGCAAGCGTGTGACACTTTGCATATGACTGACATGCGCACTAAAACGCCTGCCCATCCTTGAAAACAGAGGATCCTGCTCTGAGCCATCCAGCAAATTCACTTCAACCGTGCCAATTTCACGCCCCTGCGGATGATAGTCAACCTGACCCCCGAAGGCATGAGCCAGTAACTGGTGCCCATAACAGATCCCCAGCATGGGTAATCGAGTCACCAAGGCATGACGCAACCAGTCTGCCGTATATTCGCTCCAATCCAGTTGATCCGTAACCATGGCGGGTGAACCGGTAATCACAACACCGGCTATCGCATCATGCGCTGGCAATTTTTCATCCTGATAAACACTGACGACAGTAAATTCGGCTGCCTTGGCCTGCATACCATCGATAATCCATTTCTCAAAATCCCCTGCCCGTTCAAAGGCTTTTTGCACCGTGTGTCCGGTTTTAATGATCAGGATGGGCTTCATGATTTGGAGTGTCGGGAAAGTTCTCGGTTTCGTTTAATCCGCCGTTTACGGGCAACCTGGCGACCCGTTAGCTGTTCTTCATGCTTGATGAAAGGGTTGTCATCGCTGCGCAGCTCAATACGAACGGGCGTCCCTTCCAGTTTAAGCAGGCTCCGAAAGGTTTTTTCCAGATACTTTACATAAGAAGCGGGCAACTTATCAGTCTGTTTTCCGTGAATAACGATTCTAGGCGGATTTTGACCGCCGGCATGTGCGTAGCGCAGTTTGATACGCCTGCCGTTATGCATCGGAGGTGCGTGCTCACTGACGGCCCGCTCCAGAATCGCAGTCAATTTTGCTGTGGGTAATTTGCGTAGCGCTGAATCGTAGGCATGTTTCACCGAGCGATATAGATCCCCCACACCCGTACCATGCAAAGCCGAGATGAAATGGATCTTGGCAAAATCAGCAAACACCAGGCGACGACGGATATCCTTTTTCACCTTATCCTTGTCATATTCACTCATGCCATCCCATTTATTCAGGGCTATGATAAGACCACGGCCTGTTTCCAGCACATAACCCAGCAAATGCAGATCCTGTTCAACAATGCTTTCACGTGCATCCATCAGCAGAATAACCACATTGGCATCCTGAATTGCCTGCAGGGATTTCACTACTGAAAATTTTTCAATCGTTTCCTTGGTCTTACCCCGTTTTCTGATACCGGCTGTATCGATGAGGGTATATTTCTGCCCTCGGCGCTCAAAGGGAATATAGATACTGTCGCGAGTGGTGCCAGGATGATCGAAAACCACAACACGTTCTTCACCCAGCAAGCGGTTTACCAGCGTAGATTTACCCACATTGGGCCGACCAGCAATAGCGATCTTTATGCCGGCTTCTTCTTCATCCTCCAATTCGTTTTGTTCATCTGAGGGAAAATCAGCAAGTATCTTGTCCATCATGCTTTTCACTCCCCTTCCCTGGCTTGCCGCAATCGGATAAATATCCTCAAGCCCGAGACGGTAGAACTCACTCAGCGCCAGGTCAGGATCCAGACCATCAACCTTATTGACCAGCAAGATGAATGGCTTTTCCTGCTTGCGCAGATAATCCACCAGGAACTGGTCTCCGGCTCCCAGGCCGGCACGACCGTCCACCAGCAAGAGCACCAGATCTGATTCCTTGATGGCGAGTAAAACCTGATCTGACATGGGCGCATCAATACCTTCTTCACTGCCATCGATACCGCCGGTATCAATGACAATGAAGGCCCGCCCCTGATGTTCGGCTTCACCGTACTGTCGATCCCGTGTTAAACCAGGAAAATCAGCCACCAGCGCATCACGGCTCTGGGTCAGCCGATTAAACAGGGTTGATTTGCCAACATTGGGACGGCCCACCAGGGCCAGCACGGGTACCATAGATTTAATCTGGCGCTTAAGCGCTTAAAGAACTATTCACCCTCAACGCGTAATGCAACGAGGTCGCCACGATTACCGTAAGCGTAGAGAATACCATTTCTGCTCTGGATACTGCGCAAGCCTCCACTGCCCAGTCGATAGCGCCCGACAAAACTGCCATCTACCTGGGAAAGCAAGTGGATATAACCTTCAAAATCACCGACAGCGACATAGTTATTGAAACTGACTGGCGCTGAAATCTGACGTAAATCCAGTTGATCATTGTTCCATACCTCAGGATTCTGTGCGCCGCGCCGATAAGCCTTCACATGACCACGTTCATCCACGAGGTATATATTGCCAAAACCTGTACTGACACCCACCAGACTCGATTCTTCCACCCGCCACTGAATCTGTCCGGTATTGATATCCAGCATGCTCAAATAGCCATGCAGGGTGGGAACCAGCACAGACGCACCATCCAGAAACAGGTTGGCATCCACATCAGTTAGCCGTTCTATCTCTGAACGGCCGGTAGGAATGGCAATACGTGTATCCCAGTTCAAGGTGCCATTATTCAGTGCCACTGAAACCATGACCCCGTTATCGAAAGCGGCCAGCACAGCATTGCCCACAATAAGCGGCGAACTGGTGCCGCGTATGGTGAGCGCCGGAACCGTATTCTCATATATCCAGATACGTTCTCCACTGCGAGCATCATAGGCTGCCAGACTGCCATCAATTGCCTGCACGACCACTGTATTACCTTCGACAGCCGGCACCGACAAGACCTCGCTGCTGGTATCAGACTGCCAGACAAGCTCACCGGTATTTTTATCCAGAGCAATCAGGCTGGCATTAGCGGTTCCGACGAAAAGGTAATCATTGCCCATTCCGACACCACCGGTAATCTCCTCTTCCAGATTGTTTTGCCAGAGCCTGCTGCCATTTTCGGGATCAAATGCCCTTACCTGACCATTGTTGGCAGCCGCATAAATTGCAGCCGCATCAATTGCCGGTCTCAGGTTATTGTAGGTATCGCCTTGTCCATTACCAACTCCAGCACGCCAGAGTCGTGTGAAGGAAACCTGCTCATCAAAACTGACCAGCTCAGCAGGCTGTTCACCTTCCGGTTCACCAAAGAAAAAGCCACAGCCACCCAGTAACAAACTCAGTGAAAGAACAAGACTTGAAGTAGAGAGTTTCATCATAGGGCTTAGGAACTGATGTCGTTCAGCTTAAGCTCCACAATTTCGGCATTGACTCCCAGTTCAAGCGCTCTCTGGTAAGCCGCCTGGGCTTCTTCGGTATTTCCCAGCATGGCATGCGCATCTCCCTGGATTTCCGCATAATTTCCGGCAAAAGGGCCTGCCTCTACAGCATTCAAGAGATCAATTGCGGCCTGGGCATTACCCTGAGACAACACAACCCGGGCAAGTCTTGAACGTGCGGTCAGTGCCAGCTCATCATCAATGCTACTGAACATTCCCAGTTTGGGGTTGTCCAGAATCCAGCGCAACTCAGCAGCCGCAGCTTCCAGATTACCCGATTGCACATAAAGCCGGGCCATCATCAATGCTGAATAACGGCTGTAGACTGTTGCAGAAAAATCATTCTTCAGCTCATCGTGCAAAGCACGTGCAGAACTCAGTTCGTCTTCATCGACGTCAAGGTCAGCATCCGTTTGCACCTGGTTGAGCAATTGCAGATAGATATCTGAGGCTGCTTCGGCAACACTTGCCTGAGAAGATTCCCAGTAACGGGAACCGAATAAAACCGCCAGAACGAAAACAATGCCAACAATGACCGTTGTGCCGTTTTCTTCCCACCAGCGTTTTATGGCTTCAATTTGTTCTTCATCTGTATCGTAGGCCAAAATATGCTCCTAAGCACCTGCATCATTAAATAGTGTTGTAATCCGTGCTGCCACGTCCTGTTCTGCCAGTATGCTTGACTGACCATCATCATCGAGCATTTTCAGCTTGATTTCGCTCCCTTCCAGCACCAGCGCCCAACTGGCCTGACTGGCATAGGCTTTTTTGAGCTGGCTATTATATTTGCCGCCAGCACAGTGGGTCAAAACTCTTAGTACCGGGTTTTTCCTGCGCAGTTCATATGCAAGAGCCAGGCCGCGGGGGATATTTTCCTCACCAATTATGGCAATAAAAACATCGACCTGCTTTTCCAGAGTCGGAGGCAACTTTCTCAGCTCCTGCAGCATCAGCAATACCCGTTCCATGCCCATGGCGAAACCGACAGCTGGCGTATCAGACCCGCCCAACTGCTTGACCAGGCCATCATAGCGACCACCGGCACAAACCGTCGCCTGCGCCCCTAGTTTATCCGTAGTCCATTCGAAGACCATGCCGTTGTAGTAATCCAAGCCACGCACCAAGTTGCTATTAATACTGCTCTGAATTCCCTGTGCTGCCAGCATATCCAGCAGGGCCTGGAACTCTTGCTGGGAAGTGCTGTCGATATATGCATCCAGGCGCGGAGCCTGTTTTAAAATAGCCTGCGTCTGCGGACTCTTGCTGTCGAGAATACGCATGACATTGGTTTCCAAACGGCGCTGGCTGTCTTCATCCAGCTCGGCTTTATGGGACTGAAGGTAATCACGCAAAGCCTGACTGTAGGCAATGCGGTTAGCCGGGGTTCCAAGATTATTGATCTCCAGCGTGAGGTATTGCTCGATGCCCAGCGCCTGCCAGAGGTGGGCACTGAGTAGAATCATCTCTGCCTCAATAGCAATGCCTGACATACCAAAGGCTTCCACGCCAAACTGCGAAAACTGCCGGTAGCGGCCTTTTTGGGGACGCTCGTGTCGATACATCGCACCCAGATACCAAAGCTTCTGTATCTGGTTGTATAAAAGACCGTGCTGTTCGGCAGCGCGGACACAGGAGGCGGTCCCTTCTGGCCGGAGGCTCAGGCTGTCGCCATTACGGTCCTCAAAGGTATACATCTCTTTTTCCACAATGTCTGTAGCATCGCCAATAGAACGTTTGAACAGCTGGGTCTGCTCCAGCACAGGAAAGCGGATTTCCTGATAGGCATAGCTAGCCATCAGCTGCTGAATCACTTTTTCCAGGTATTGCCAGTGTGAGCTTTCGGGCGGCAATACATCATTCATGCCGCGAATGGCTTGTATCTTCTGCTTCGACAAACTAGTTACTTCCCGTCTTCTTCAGTGGCTCAGGTGCTACCTGTCCGGCTTCAATTTCTGCGACTTTGGCACGCACCATCGCTTCGAGTTCATCGACCAGATTTTCATTCTTGATCTTGTGACTGGTCTGCCCATTGATATAGGACATGTTGACCGGGGTGGCTCCGGTCAGGCCAATATCAGCTATTCGTGCCTCACCCGGACCGTTCACAATACAGCCCACCACGGAAACATGCACCGGCGTGGTGATGTCTTCCAGACGGGACTCCAGTTCATTGACCGTAGCAATCACGTCAAAATTCTGTCTGGAACAGCTTGGGCAGGCGACCAGATTAACCCCTTTTTTACGCAGTCGCAGACTCTTGAGAATTTCAAATCCGGCTTTGACTTCTTCGACCGGATCAGCAGCCAGGGATATGCGAATGGTATCGCCGATGCCGTCCATCAGAAGCAGACCCAGCCCAATGGATGACTTGACTGTCCCGGCACGCAGTCCGCCAGCTTCAGTGATACCCAGATGCAAAGGTTGTTCAATCTGCGGCGACAGTTTGCGATAAGCATCCACGGTCATGAATATTTCTGATGCTTTCATGCTGACTTTGAAGTCCTGAAAGTCATAAGAATCCAGAATGTCTATCTGTCGCAAGGCTGACTCTACCAGGGCATCGGCATTCGGCTCCCCGTACTTGCGCAGCAATTCCTTGCCCAGTGATCCGGCATTAACGCCGATTCGCAGGGGAACTTGTTTATCCCTGGCGGATTCAATCACAGCACGGATTTTTTCTTCGCGACCTATATTGCCTGGATTGATGCGCAAACAGTCGACTCCGGTTTCCAGCACCTTGAGCGCTATTTTGTGATCAAAATGAATATCGGCAATAATCGGCACCCTGGCAGCATCACGAATCTGTCTGAAGGCATCGGCAGCTTCCATGGTGGGAACAGACACCCTGACAATATCCACACCCACTTTTTCCAGCGAGCGGATCTGTGCCAGAGTCGCCTCAACATCGCAGGTATTGGTATTGGTCATGCTTTGAACAGCTATTGGTGCATCACCACCAACAGGGACATCCCCTACCATTATTTGTCGGGTCTTACGGCGCTTTATCGGGCTTTCAGTAATCATTATCCGCCTGTCATCTGTGCTTTTGTCAGGATAGTAATGCTGTGTGGCAGTTCTGCGTTCTGGGCCTTGGCATCATCGGCAAATACAAGTGCCAGTCCTATCAACACGGCCAGCAATATTAGCGCGAGCAGGACCCAGACGATTATTTTCTTATTGCCTTTTGCTTTTCTGGCTTCACTTTCCTGCTTGGCGGAATCTTGCCCGGCTGTCACGAAATTCTGATAACACTTGAGGATCTCATCGACATCAGCCCCTAAAAACTGGGCATAGGATTTAAAGTAGCCCTTGGTAAAAGTAGCACCGGGCAGCTTGCTATAGTCATCATTCTCAAGAGCCTTGACGTAATGCACGGTGATATACAATGATTCCGACACGCGCTCATGTGAGTAGCCCATTTCTTCACGCAGTTTTTTCAATTTTGCACCAGGCGAAGGCCACAGATCACGCTCATTTTCGTGAGCCGAGTCCTGCGTATTTTCCTCGATTTTCTCACTCATTGATCAGTTGGCGGTAAAGCGCATACTCTGTTGAATCAGGAAACCTTTCTGCCAGCAATGCGGCATACTCCTGGAGCCTGGCGTTGTTACCCCCAGCGTCTTCCAGCTGAATGCCTACCCATAAGCTTCTCGCTGTTTGTTGCAAATTAAAAAACTGCTGAAGAGTCAGAAACCGCTGATAATAATCCCGTGCTCCGGCAAGATTGGACCGCTGCAAATTCAGATCAGCCAGCTCCAGCGTCGAACGAAGCCTGTTGCCATTAAGTTGCAATGCCCTGTTAAAGGCAAATTCAGCATCATTCAAGCGCTGCAGCTGTATAGCCGCCAGTCCCATGTTTTCGAATGCCTGTGCGCGATTTGGATAGGCGGTATCTGCGACGACTTCCTGCAACTGATCATAGGCATCATCAAATCGTTGATTGGAATACAAAAAAGCCGCGTAATTATTTCGAACCTGGGAGTTGCGAGAGTCCAGCCGAATCGCACGGCGGAAACTGTCATCCGCCAGATCCAGATCGCCTTCAAGGGTATAGATCAGGCCCCAGACACCATAGATATCACTGTTATTCGGATCTATCTCGGATGCATTATTTAGATGCCGGCGAGTTGATGCCAAGTCACCCTGCTCAAGATAGCCCTGTGCCAGGCGCAGATAATTATCCAGGGCTTCATCTGGAGGAGCCCTGTCAAAACCGCCAGTAGTTTCACTGACACAGGCGCTCAGTATCAAGCCTGATAAAAGCACGCAGCCTAGCAATGTGCCTTGTTTCTTCGTCAGCATTTTCATTATCTACCCAAAGCCCCTAGCCTAACATATTATTGAACTTTTAGAGGCTGAACAGAAGCGCTTTGTTCCCGTTGTGCAAGGTATCTCGCGCTTCTGCGAGTCATGTCATCAACCTGCCCCACCAACTGGCCACAGGCAGCACCTATTTCATCCCCACGGGTAGTTCGAACCGTTACCACATAGCCCTCATTCTGCAAAATTTTACGAAAATTGCTGACAGCAGAATCACTTGAGCGTTTGTAGTCAGTCCCAGTGAAGGGATTGAAGGGGATCAGATTTATTTTACAGGGAGTCTCGCGCAACAGGGCAGCCAGCTCCCGTGCATGCTGCCTGTGATCATTCACGCCGGCAATTAGAATATACTCAATGGTTGCCACGCGACTGTCAGGAAAGGATTCCAGATAGGCATTTACACTATCAAGTAGCTCTCTGATGGGATACTTCCTGTTAATGGGAACAATCTCACTGCGCAATATATCGTTGGGGGCATGCAGTGATACCGCAATGGATGCATCCGTGTACTTTTGCATTTCATAGATTTTTGGCACGACCCCGGAGGTACTGATGGTTACCCGGCGTTTTGATAAGCCGTAGCAGTTGTCTTCCATCATCAAACCCACTGCATCCATAACATTTTCAAAATTCATCAGTGGTTCACCCATCCCCATCATGACCACATTCGTTACTTTGCGTGGAGTTTTGGTACCAAAGGTATTGAATGCCTGATTAACCAGCCAAAGCTGGCCGATAATTTCAGCAGTCGTCAGATCACTATTGAAACCCTGCTTACCCGTCGCACAGAAACTGCAATCAAGACTGCAACCCGCCTGCGATGAAATACATAAAGTGCCACGACCTGCTTCCGGAATAAAAACCGTTTCAACGGAGCTTCCGCTGGTAACTTCAATAATCCATTTAAAACAGCCATCTTTTGCAGCGAAACAGTCTTTGATTTTCGGCGGCCTGATTTCGGCGCACTCTTTTAATTGTTCTCGCAGGGATTTACTGATGTTGCTCATGGCATCAAAATCGGTGACGCCCTGCTGGTGAATCCATTTCATCAGCTGTATAGCGCGAAAAGGCCTTTCTCCAAGTGACTGAAGAAAGGCCTCCATACCTTGTTTACTTAGGCCAAGTAAATTGATGCGCTCTGTTGGCATAAATTGCCTCTGGAATTCAGGAAAGTGATTCCTGTTGTCAGTGAGCCATTAAAACAAGCGAGGACAGATTTCCTCAGCTTTAAAAAAATAATTCACTTCACGTTCAGCTGAACTTGGCGAGTCAGAACCATGCACGGCATTGGCATCAATTGAGTTGGCAAAATCCGCACGAATAGTTCCGGGTTCTGCTTCTGCAGGATTTGTCGCACCCATTAATTCTCGGTTACGGGCAATGGCATTCTCACCTTCCAGCACCTGCACAATTACCGGACCTGAGGTCATGAATTCAATCAGGTCAGCATAAAAACCTTTACCCTGATGCTCAGCATAAAATCCGCCGGCAAGCGCTTCATCCAGCTGCAACATTTTGGCAGCGACAACCCTCAATCCGCCTTTTTCAAAGCGACTGATGATTTCCCCAATGACATTTTTCCCCACGGCATCAGGCTTGATAATTGATAATGTTCGTTCAAGCGCCATTCTTTCACTCCCAAATTTAAAGCTACTCACAACAAAGAGCGCGCATTATACGCTTGTTTGAAGGTTTTTTGTATGAATTTTAGAGGCTTAGACCAGCTTCAGGCACAAACCCCAGGGCTCAGACGCCAGGGCAAGACTACTGATGGGCGTAGGCTAGCCTGGCAACAAGCCAGGACGGGATAAGACTAGGATTCATCAATCCAGGCCATTTGTATAGCCTCGAGAATCCTTTCTCCACTACGGTCCGGATCATCATCAAATTCACCCAGCTCACAAACCCAGCGATGCAAGTCGACGAAGTTGACATATTGCGGGTCTACGTCCGGGTGCGCTTCTATCAGCGCAATTGCTATTTCAAGGCTGTCAGTCCATTTCATGTGTTCTTACCTGACTTGCATTGGCTCAATGCGTTTCTGAAACCATGTTGATGGTGTACTTGGGAATCTCAACCAGTAAATCCTCATCGGCTACCCGTGCCTGACAACTAAGCCTGGACTCCGGCTCGAGCCCCCAGGCCTTATCCAGCATATCGTCTTCATCTTCGTCTGATTCCTGCAGGGAATCAAAGCCCTTGCGAATAATGACATGGCATGTCGTACAGGCACAGGACTTCTCGCAGGCATGTTCTATATCAATACCGTTACGCAGCGCAACATCCAGAATACTTTCACCGGTTTGTGCTTCCACTTCGGCACCTTCGGGACAGCGCTCGGGGTTGGGTAAAAATTTTATGATTGGCATCAGCGATCTATCTCTTCCAGTTTTTTACCGGCAAAAGCCGATTTGATTTGAGTGTCCATGCGACGCGCAGCAAATTCCGTACTGAGATCATTCAGCTTAACCGAGTTTTCATGAATAAGATCTGCATCATCCGACGACAGGCTTTTCCGTAAATCCTGCAATGCTGCTTCCAGCACTTTTCTTTCTTCACTGCTGAGCAATTCGCCATCACTCACTAGCGCCGACTCCGTTGCTTCAATGATACGCAGGGCTTCAACCTGGTTCTCTTTTAATTGCCGCATCTCTTTGTCATGCCTGGCCTGCGTATGTGAATCCCTGATCATCTTTTCAATTTCACGTTCCTGCAAACCGAAGGAAGGTTTTACCACGACACTGCTTTTGACTCCCGAGCTGAGTTCCTCTGCCTCAACGGACAGAAGTCCATCCGCATCGACCTGAAAAGTAACCCGGATACGCGCGGCACCAGCCACCATGGGCGGGATATTCCGCAGTTCAAAGAAAGCCAGTGAGCGGCAGTCATCCACCAGCTCTCGCTCTCCTTGAAGCACATGCAGATTCATCACTGTCTGGCCATCTTTGAATGTCGTGAATTCCTGCGCCCGGCTCACTGGAATAGTGGTATTGCGAGGAATGATTTTTTCAATCAGTCCACCCATGGTCTCTATACCCAGCGAAAGCGGATTGACGTCAAGCAGCAGAAGATCCTTGCCGTATTTGTTGCCAACCAGGGAATCAGCCTGAATTGCAGCACCCAGAGCAACCACCTGGTCCGGATCAAGTTCATGCAGTACCTCACGCTGGAAAAAATCGGCCACTTTCTCCTGCACCCGTGGTGAGCGGGTCGACCCGCCGACGAGAACCACATCGGTTATTTCCTCAATACTCACCTGCGCATCACGTAACACCCGACGACAGGCTTTGAGGGTCTCATCAATATAATCATCAATCAGTTGATGATAGGTATCCTGATCCAGAGTGCCATGCCAACCGGCATAGGCAAGCTCCACCTGTTCCTGACCCGACAGTTCATGCTTGGCATGGCGGACCAGATTTTTCAGGACATGCATATCGGCCTGCCCAAACGCTTGTCCACTTTGTTTTTCCAGCCAGTGGATGATGGCGTGATCAAAATCATCCCCACCGAGCGCGGTATCTCCGCCTGTCGCCAAAACACTGAACACCCCTTTTTCGAGTTTCATCAGTGACACATCAAAAGTGCCACCACCCAGATCATAAATGATAACGGTGCCCTCAAGTTTCTTGTCCAAGCCATATGCAACCGCAGCAGCTGTCGGCTCACTGAGCAGGCGCAGAACATTGAGCCCGGCAATACGGGCAGCGTCCTTGGTTGCCTGGCGCTGTGCCTCATCAAAATAGGCCGGCACGGTAATCACCACCCCATCGATGTCAGCATCCAGCTTTGCCTGTCCACATTGCGCCAACCTTTTGAGGATATCTGCCGAAACTTCCACCGGACTTTTCCGGCCGGCTGCTGTCTCTATCATCGGCATTCCTTCCTGTTCACCTGGCACCAGCCTGTAAGAAAGTCTGTGTTGCACATCTTGCTGACCACGCCCCATAAGACGCTTGACCGAACTGATGGACTGAGGACTCTCCTGTGCCTCCTTACCAACCAGCACCTGACCGTCTTTACGGTAATCGACAACCGAAGGCAGCAAAACCTCATCTTCTGATACCTTGATGATAAAAGGCCCCTCGGAATTTGCCGATGCAACCAGTGAATTGGTTGTGCCCAGGTCTATTCCCAGCGCATGTTTCTTGGAGTGGGATCGTCGCGGACTTTGTCCGGGTTCTGAAATTTGCAGTAAAGCCATGTGTAAGTCTTAGTAATCCAGAATTTTTTCTTCTGCTCGATTAATTTCCTGCAGTATTTTGTTTATAAACTGGAGCTTGTGATAAAGCGCCTTGGCCTTATCCAGCTCCTCTTCATTCAGCTGTGTTTTAAACTCGGCAAGACAGTCCTGCAGTTCTGTTTGTGCCGTTTTCTTCAGGTTATCCAGTGCATTTAAATTTTCATCCTGCGCAGCCTCTTCCAACTGTTCACGCCAATGCATCTGTTGTATCAGCAGGTCTTCACTCATCAAACTCTGTTGATACTTATCAGGATCCAGACCTTTAAGGCTTAGCATATAAGCTGCCCTCTTGAGGGGTGATTTCAGGGTATCGAAAGCCTGGTTAATGATACTGCTTGTCTGCAAAGCCTGCAGGCGGGCTGTATCATCCAGCCCACTGACCCTGTCAGGGTGATATTGTGCTTGTAGCTTTCTGTAACTTTCACCTAAAGCCTCTGGATCAATATCAAAACTCTCCACTATGGAGAAAAGCTCAAAATAAGTTTGCCTGTTGATATCCAAATCAAACTATCCGTTTTGCATCAATACGCAATAGATGAAACAACAATTATGTGATGAAAGACGAGAGAGCAACTGATGAAAAAGAATCTACCAAACACCGAATCGAAAAACTTAAGCTTTGTAAATCATCCGGTTCAATCCTGTCTGATCAGACGGAGAAAGATTCTCCACAACCGCATTCCCCCTTAACGTTCGGGTTGTGAAACTGGAAGCCTTCATTAACCCCTGTTTTGACAAAATCCATTTCTGTCCCGTCTATATAAACCAGGCTTTTGGGATCAACCACAATCTTGATGCCATGATCCTCAAAGACAGAATCGCTGTCTTCAGGCTGATCGACAAACTCAAGAACATAGGCCATGCCCGAACAACCGGTTGTGGTGACACCAACACGGATGCCCACGCCCTTGCCGCGGTCTACCAGTTGCTTTGCCACATGTGAAGCGGCTTTTTCAGTTAAGGTTATTGCCATATTTCAATTCACCTGTACTACCCAGCTAATAAAAGCCTTATTGCTGGGCCTGTTGTTGCTGCATTTCCTGTTCAGTCAACGTTTCTTTCTGGGTGTAACCACGCTTGTTTTTTACATCCGCAATTGCTGCTTTGATGGCATCTTCCGCCAGCACCGAGCAGTGAACTTTAACCGGTGGCAGGCCGAGCTCTTCGGCAATTTCGCTGTTTCGGATTTTTTGCGCATCATCCAGAGTCCGTCCCTTTACCCATTCCGTTAAGAGAGAGCTGGAGGCAATAGCCGATCCACAGCCGTAGGTCTTGAACTTGGCATCCTCAATGACGCCATCCGGACTTACCTTGATCTGCAAACGCATGACATCACCACAGGCCGGGGCACCGACCATACCGGTGCCGACATTTTCATCCTTGTCATCCAGCTTACCCACATTTCGCGGGTTTTCGTAATGATCCAAGACCTTGTCTGAATAAGCCATTTTCAATACCTCTCAAATTTGCTTATGTATTTATCTGTAAACTTTTAGCTTCCATTTTCCAGGTGAATTTAATTAAGCATCCCGGAAAGATCTTATGTGAGACGGTAATCTCACCAGTTTTTCAATGTGCAGCCCACTGAATTTTGCTTAAATCAACACCGTCTTTGTACATATCCCACAGCGGGGATAATTCCCTTAGCTTGCTGACGGCTTCCTTCACTTTTTCCACTGCATAATCCACATCTTCCTCGGTGGTAAAACGGCCGATGGTAAAACGCAGTGAGCTGTGTGCCAGTTCATCATTCAGTCCCAGTGCTCTGAGTACATAGGATGGTTCCAGGCTGGCGGAAGTACAGGCTGAGCCGGATGAAACTGCCAGATCTTTGAGCGCCATGATCAGCGACTCACCTTCCACGTAATTGAAACTGATGTTCAGATTACCTGGCACCCGCTGGTCAATATCGCCATTGATATAAATTTCTTCCATGTCGCCCAGGCCTTTCAGAAAGCGCTCCCGCAATGCCATAGTCCGCTTCGCTTCTTGATGCATTTCTTCCTTGGCAATCCGGTAGGCCTCACCCATACCGACAATCTGGTGCGTTGGCAGCGTGCCCGAACGCATGCCACGTTCATGACCGCCTCCATGCATCTGTGCTTCCAGCCTAACCCGTGGTTTGCGGCGTACAAACAGCGCACCGATTCCCTTGGGACCATAAACTTTATGAGCCGTCAGCGACATCAGATCCACTTTCATCTTTTCCAGGTCAATATCGACTTTGCCGACACTCTGAGCCGCATCAACATGGAACAGTACCTTTCTCTCCCGGGTGATTTCACCAATGGCCGCAATATCATTGATGACCCCGATTTCATTGTTAACATGCATCAGCGAGACCAGAATAGTATCTTCGCGGATGGCACTGGCTACATCTTCCGGAAAAATCCTTCCTTTGGCATCTGGATCCAGATAAGTGACGTCGAAACCTTCACGCTCCAGCTGCCTGCAACTGTCCAGCACAGCCTTGTGTTCAATTTTCGAAGTGATGATGTGCTTACCTTTGTTCTGGTAAAAATGGGCCACCCCTTTGAGGGCCAGGTTGTCTGACTCTGTAGCGCCAGAAGTCCAGACAATTTCACGCGGATCGCAGTGGATCAGGTCAGCTACGTGCTGACGGGCTTCTTCCACGGCTTCTTCCGCTTTCCAGCCGAACATGTGTGACCGTGAAGCTGGGTTACCGAAATTACCTTCCTGTGTCAGGCAATGCATCATGAGCTCCGCAACCCGTGGGTCAACCGGAGTGGTAGCTGAATAATCCAGATAAATGGGTGCTCGCATAATTCCTTACTTTCGTTATCGCTTGAGTACTGTTAAACCGGCCGGCAATTATCCCTTAATTGGAGCTGCTGGCAATTCTTTCTAAGCCGCCGTCGAGATTCTGCAGTTGGCGACGCTGCTGGTTCTGGGCAATTTCAGAAATCTCCCTTTTATCGACCAAGTCGGCCAAGGTGATATTGCTGAGAAAACCGTAGATCTGCTCGCTGAGATCCTGCCACAAGTGATGCGTCAGACAGGTGGCTCCTTTTTGACAGTTCCCGCTACCCTGACATTTCGTGGTATCCAGCGATTCACTGACCGCATCAATGATTTCAGCCACATCAATTTCATTTTCCTTGCGGCTGAGCAAATACCCACCGCCAGGACCACGCACACTGCTTACCAGTGAATGCTTGCGCAGCTTGGAAAAAAGCTGCTCCAGATAGGACAGCGAAATATCCTGCCGCTGCGAGATATCATTCAGGCTGACGGGCCCCTTGCTAGCATTGATGCTCAAGTCGAGCATTGCGGTCACCGCGTAGCGGCCTTTTGTCGTTAAGCGCATGGCTGTTTAATCCTGATTAAATTACTCGGGTATTATCTAAAAACCAAGCTTTTTAGTCAAGTATTGCCTGATCGAAGCCCCCTGTTTATTTGTTTTTTTCCAGCATTTTCCGGCTTTCCGTGACAATACCGTGCAGGATATTGATTTCCATCTTATCCAGCCTGACTCGGCTGTAGAGGCGTCGCAGCCTTGGCATCAGGTGCCGGGGGTTCTCAGGATCATGAAAATCTATCTGAATCAGTAATTCTTCCAGGTGCGCCAGATAACGTTCCACTTCAGCAACCGTGGCCATTTCCTTGTCCCAGGGCTGTTCTACTTGTTCCCCGGACTGTTCCTGACGATATTTCACCCGATAAATTTCATGACACAGCACCATCGCTGCAGCGGCCAGATTCAAGGAACTGTATTCCGGATTGGCCGGAATCTGCACATGATAGTGACAAAGCTGTAATTCCTCGTTACTCAGACCTCGATCCTCGCGACCGAACACCAGTGCAACCTGCTGATTTTGCCCCTCGACAACTAATTGATGCGCACATTCATCGGGTTCCAATACCGGCCAGGGAATCCGGCGCGAACGGGCACTGGTGCCGATGACCAGCGAGCAGTCGGCAATGGCTTCTGTTAGGTTTTCACAAACCACGGCCGTATCCAGAATATCCAGCGCTGAGGAGGCACGCCCAACCGCCACACCGGAGGGATAATCCTTCGGAGAAACCAGGTACAACTGTGAAAGGCCCATATTTTTCATGGCACGGGCCGTAGCGCCAATATTGCCGGGATGGGATGTGTTCACCAGAACAAGTCGGATATTGTCGAGCTGATAGGTCATGTGCATTTGCCTGTCCGGGGTCCACTTGAGCCCCTCATTTATCTACCAGAATAAAAGTCGGGCATCTTAGCAGAAAGCGGCAGGCTCTGATATCATAGCGCCCGGCTCAATCCCACATTCTCAGGGCAAACTCACATGCATGGAATCGTCAATATCGCCTTGCGCGCCGCTCGCGAAGCGTCGGATATTATTCTTGATGCAGTTGAGCGCTTGGACCGCGTCAAAATATTTGAAAAAGGTAAAAATGACTACGTCACGGACATTGATCGGGAAGTCGAAAACCTGCTAATTCAGAGCATTCGAAAAGCCTACCCATCGCATGGTTTCCTGGGTGAAGAGTCCGGCCTGCAGCAAGGGGAAGATTCACAAAGTCTGTGGATCATTGACCCGATTGACGGTACCCGCAACTTTATGCGTGGCTTTCCGCATTTCTGTATTTCCATGGCCTGTGTAAAAAACAACAAATTACAGCATGCCATTATCGTGGACCCCGTGCGTCGTGAGGAATTCACTGCCAACAGAGGAGAAGGCGCCCAGCTGAACGGCAAAAAAATTCGCTGTAACACGACGGCGACTCTGGAAAACTCGGTGGTCAGTTTTTCATTCTCAGCCGATCGCTACGACACTGCGCTGACTCTGCAAAAAAATCTCAAGGACAAGGTTGCAGGCTTACGATTCACCGGCTCAGCGGCCCTGGACCTTGCCTATACCGCCTGCGGTCGACTTAACGCCGGCTGGATGTCTGGCATCCAGCAATGGGATGTCGCAGCCGGCATCCTAATTCTGCAGGAAGCCGGCGGTCTGATCAGTGACCATCAGGGCAATCCGGATTGCCTGAACAGCGACAAACTGGTCTTCGCCAATAGCAAAACCTTCAAATCATTGCTGCCATTAATCAACAAAGCGTCTTGATATTGCCCCGGTGATTGATATTTGTCATATCCACCACAGGGAAAAATCAGTAGTATCTTAACTGTATAAATAAAATTAAAACTGAAATGCCAAGCGTGGAGAATGAAACATGAGTGAGCAGGAATATATACTCGTACTTATCGAACCGAGCCAGGATTCACATATTGCTCTGGACCGTGCCCTGACTTCTGCAAAATTAAGAAAAGTACCACCTAAATTATATTTGTTCATCTGTGTAGATGAAGCCAATACAGATTTGAAGGCACGTAATCAATCTCTCTTCCGCAGCGGCAACTGGTTAAAAGAGCTCACGGCTCCGATTGAAGGCTCAGGCCTGGAATTCGATTATGAGCTATGCTGGTCCTTGGAATGGACAGAGGCCGTACTAAACTGTGCAGACAGAATTCAGCCCGACATTATTTTCATTCCGGATTATGATGTGGCCGTACGTCGCAATATGTTCACCAATTCCAAGTGGGAGCTGTTGAGAAAATCTTTCTGTCCTGTGATGATCGTGCGCCCCAATGCCAGCAGCCATCGTAAGGTTATTCTGGCGGCGCTGAATATTCAGGCCGAGAAGGAAGAATACAAACTCCTTAACGAAAAAATCATCAGCAATGGTAAGCGTATTGCCAGCATCTATGGTGCTGATGTCTATGTCATCAATGCCTACAAGGACAGCATGCATTACCCCAATCGAGAAAAGCTCCTGGAATTCACCGGTCTGGATACTGAAAAGGTTCATGTTGAAGAAGGTGATCCTGCTGATGTGGTTGCCAAGTATGCTGACGAGATCAATGCCGACATGGTTATCATTGGAACCCTGCACCGCCGGGGCGCTTCCGCTCTCATGCGCGGTAACACTTCAGAAAAAGTACTGATGAAAGTCGGTCAGGACGTACTGACCCTGTCATAAAGCCTGCAAACACTCAGGGGATAGCGTCGAGTTCGGCGTTATCCTTCTGTGCGGGAATCAGGTCTTCCTTGCTGATATTCATGTACAGCAGAACATTTGCTGCCACATAGATGGAAGAGTAGGTTCCGATCACGATACCAACCGTCAGTGCCGTAGCAAAACCCTTGATCATCTCACCTCCAACCAGCAACAGTGCCAGCAGCACCAGTAAAGTTGTCAGTGAGGTAATCAGGGTCCGGCTAAAAGTCTGGGTGATCGAAATATTGATGGACTCGAGAGGTTCTGTTGCGCGCAGGATACGAAAATTTTCACGGATTCTGTCAGATACCACAATGGTATCGTTAAGCGAGTAACCGATAACTGCCAGCACAGCTGCCAATACCGTCAGATCAAAGTCATATCCCATCACCGAGAAGAAGCCGAGCACGATAATCACATCATGCGCCAGTGCAACGACAGCTCCCACAGCAAATTTGAACTGGAAGCGCAGGGAGATATAGATCATGATCATGATGAGTGCTACCAGCATACCGAGACCTCCCTGGTCCCTTAATTCATCACCCACCTGCGAACCAATATACTCCGAGCGCAGCAACTGAACATTCTGGCCGGCATTTTCACTGAGCACCTGGAATACCCGGTCTCCTGCCTGATCTGATTCATCCAGCAGGAGTTCTTCTTCCTGCACATCCTGAATCCGGATGACTACATCCTGATTACTGCCAAAAAACACCACTTCATAATTTTCATAGCCGGCCTGTTGCAGCGAATTGCGGATTTCCTCCAGATTCGGTTCCTGATCATAGAAAACCTCAACCTGGGCACCCCCGGTAAAATCCAGCCCAAAACGCATGCCGTTCACAAAAAATGAAGTAATCGATACCAGCAAAAGTACAACTGAAAAGGCCACCGCCAGTTTGCGCTTGCCCATAAAATCGATAGTGTTCTGGAATTCAATCACGTCGACTCTCCACCTTAACTGGCTGCCGCTTTTACGTCCGGCAACTTGATGCCGATGGATATTTTATTGACACGTCTTCCCCCGTAAATCAGATTCACAATGGCCCGAGTCAGAACAATGGCCGTGAACATGGAGGTTAGAATGCCGATTGACAGGGTTACCGCAAAACCTCTGACAGCACCGGTGCCGATGGCATAAAGGATGATGGCGACCAGCAGGGTGGTGACATTGGCATCAAGAATGGTAACAAAGGCCCGACCATAGCCGGCATCGATGGCTTTTTGAATACTCGTACCACTTTGCAATTCTTCACGTATGCGCGCAAAAATCAACACGTTGGCATCAACGGCCATGCCCACAGTCAACACGATACCGGCTATACCCGGCAGGGTCAGTGTGGCTCCGATGATTGACATCAGGGCAATCAGGAGCAGCAGATTGATACCCAGCGCCACATTGGCAATCAGACCGAAGAGACGGTAATACACCAGCATGAACAGCAGCACCAGCCCCATACCAATCTGCACGGAAAGCACACCACGATCAATATTGTCCTGACCCAGGCTCGGTCCGATAGTGCTCTCTTCCAGGAAGTACATGGGTGCTGCCAGGGCGCCGGATCGAATCAGCAAGGCCAGGTCATTGGCCTCATTGCCAACCAGGCCGGTAATTCTGAATTGGCGTCCCAGTGCAGCCTGAATTACCGGCGCACTGATTACCCTCACTTCCTCAAAGGGTTCCGAGTGGGATTCAATCTCGCCATTGGGCAGCAATTCGGTAATCGTCCGCACCTTGGTTTCACTGAGCAGGATAGCCATCTGGCGTCCGATATTGCCACGCGTGGCTTCATTCATCTGCCGTGCACCTGCCGCATCCAGCGTTATATTGACCTGTGGAAGCGTTGTTTGTGGATCGAAAGAAGACTGTGCCTGGGTTACGCTGTCACCGCTGACGATAATGTCATTTTCCAGCGGCAGCATGATGCCTTCGTAAAGGTAATCGGTTGTGGTGCCGGCAGCAGCCCCCGCTTCTGCCACCAGATGGAAACGCAGGGTGGCAACCGTTGAAATAATATCTTTGGCACGGGTGGTATCCTGAATGCCCGGCAACTCAACAATGATACGGTCCTGTCCCATGCGCTGGACTTTGGGTTCCTTCACGCCAAGCGCATCGACACGGGTTCGTAAAGTTGACAGGTTCTGCTGCAGAGCATAGTCCTGCAACAAAAGTAGACTGGCCTCAGTCGGCTGATAGTAAAGGATGAAGTCTTCACCTATCTCGTCATTTCGAGACACCAAGTCGGGGAATTCATCCTGTATCAACTCATTGGCCTGACGACGGGTTTCAGCATCGGTGAAACGGATAATGATGCGGTTCTGCTCATCGACTTCCACCGGTGGCCGATAGCGTAAGCGCTCTTCACGTAATAAGGAGCGCATGATGGCCGTTGAATCATTCAGCTGATTGGCAACGGCTTGCTGCATATCCACTTCCATCAGGAAATGCACTCCGCCGCTTAAGTCCAGACCATAACTCATCGGACTGGCTGCCAGTGCCGAAAGCCAGTCCGGCGTATTGGCGGCCATGTTCTGTGCCACGATGTATTCATCAGGCAGCGACAGTTGCACAATATCCTGCGCCCTGCCCTGGTCATTCTGGTCCTGCAGGCGGATGAGCCCGGTGCCATTGTCCAGCTCGGCAGAAAGGTAAGCAATACCGTCAGTTCTCAAGGCCACCGTTGCTGTATCCAGCGCACTCTGGTCTACCAAGCCACTGTCATGGGATATCTGTATGGCTGGATCCGGAGGATAGAAATTCGGCGCCGCATACACAAGAGAAATCACGACGATACAGACGACCAGTACGTTCTTCCAGAGTGGGTATTTATTTAACATCTTGCTTCCACAAACAAAGCGGTTTCGGTTATTTTGCCTGTCCTATGGACTTGATAGTACCTTTTGGCAGCACGGCTGAAACCGAGGATTTCTGCATTTTCAGTTCCACGTTATCGGTCACAGCAATGGCAATATAATGTTCATCAACCGCTGTCACCTTGCCCAGTATACCGCCAGCTGTCATCACTTCGTCACCTTTGGCAAGCTGTTCTACCAGAGCCTTATGCTCTTTTGCCCGCTTTGATTGCGGACGAATCAGCATGAAATAAAAAATGAGAATGAAGCCACCCAGAAAAATAAAAGAAGTCCAGGGACTTTGCTGGGCCGGAGCGCCTCCGGCAGTCTGAGCGTATGCAGAATTGATTAAAAAATTCATCGTGTAAGCCTTCTATTACGGATTATCTTCCTGCCCGCCCTGCGCGGCATGGAAGCTGTTTCTAAAGGCGGCCAATGTACCCTGTTCTATTGCACGGCGCAAATCTGCCATTAGGCTCTGATAATAATGCAGGTTATGAATGGTATTAAGCTGTGCTCCCAGCATCTCCCGGCATTTATCCATATGATGTAAATAGGCCCGGGAAAAGTTTTTACAAGTGTAACAGGCACAATTTTTATCCAGCGGAGCCAGATCATCCCGAAAACGGGCGTTGCGTAATTTCAGCACGCCTTCAGAGGTGAAAATGTGTGCATTTCGGGCATTTCGTGTCGGCATAACACAGTCGAACATATCAATACCGCGCCATACGGCCTCTACCAAATCTGCCGGCGTGCCAACCCCCATCAGGTACCGCGGCCTGGCTGGCGGCATTTGCGAGGCAATGGCATCGAGCACCTTGAACATCTCATGCTTCGGTTCACCAACCGACAGACCGCCAATGGCATAACCATCAAAACCAATTTCCTGTAGCGCCGCCAGTGATGCTTTTCGCAGCTGCGGGTACATACCGCCCTGAATAATACCGAACAACGCCCCCTCATGTCCGGCATGGGCTTCCTTGCAGCGAACAGCCCAGCGCATGGACAGCTCCATGGACTCCCGCGCCTCCGCTTCACTGGCCGGGTAAGGCGTGCACTCATCAAAGACCATGACAATGTCCGAACCCAGTGCATGCTGGACCTGGATGGCCTTCTCCGGACTCAAAAACACCTTGTCACCATCAACCGGTGAGCGGAATTCTACCCCGGCTTCACTGATCTTGCGCATCTTGCCCAGGCTGAAGACCTGAAAGCCTCCCGAATCGGTCAGTATCGGTTTTTCCCAGGCCATAAAATCATGCAGGTCACCGTGCTTGCTGATGACCTCGGTACCCGGGCGCAACATCAGATGGAAGGTATTGCCGAGAATGATTTCTGCCCCGCTTTCAGCAATCTGTGAAGGCAGCATGCCCTTCACCGTGCCATAGGTTCCCACCGGCATAAAGGCCGGTGTCTGCACCTTGCCACGGGGAAAGCTCAATTCCCCGCGCCGTGCTTCACCATCTGTTGTGGATACCTTGAATTCCACGACCTTGTATTACCCTTATAAAGAAAAAGGAAGTGCGAACACTTCCTTTAACAGTTTAAGAACCAACCCATCAACTAGTTTTGAAAGGGGCAGTAAACCCATGCATGAAGACTGGCTGCTAAATCCAGGCCTCAGATGCCTTCAAGACTATCATTGCTGGATCCGCTTATACGCGAAATCACCCGCGCTTAGAGGATTGGCTTTCAGGCGAGGTATTTATGCACGGAAGGTGGGAGTGTATTAATGAATACACAAGCAACTCAGTACATAAATAACGGTGCCTGGGAGTCAATCCGCAAGCGCCTTTGTAATTTACGGAAGCAAATGTGCTACGCCGTTGCGCTCTTCTGCTAACTCTGCTTCCGTCTTCTTCATCAGATCCTGAGAGAACTCATTAATCTCCAGCCCCTGCACGATGCTGTACTCACCGTTTTCACAAGTTACCGGGAAGGAGTAAATCAGGCCTTCTTCAATACCGTAGCTGCCATCACTGGGAATACCCATGCTGACAATCTTGCCATTGGTGCCCAGAGCCCAGTCACGCATGTGTTCTATGGCCGCATTGGCAGCAGAAGCTGCGCTGGACAGACCGCGTGCCTTGATGATGGCCGCACCGCGTTGCTGAACCGTCGGAATAAAGTCATTAACTACCCAGTCCTGATCGACCAGCTCGGTCGCGGCAGTCCCATCGACCTTGCAGTGATGGATATCCGGATACTGGGTGGCACTGTGGTTACCCCAGATAATCATGCTCTCAACATCCGTCGTGTGCTTGCCGGTTTTCTGGGCCAGTTGGGCCATGGCGCGGTTATGGTCGAGACGGGTCATCGCAGTAAACTGACCGGGATCCAGGTCAGGAGCATTGCGATAGGCAATCAGCGCATTGGTGTTGGCCGGGTTGCCTACCACGATGACTTTGACATCTCGGCTGGCATTGTCATTGATGGCTTTGCCCTGTGCAGAAAAAATGGCCGCATTGGCTTCCAGCAGGTCTTTACGCTCCATGCCGGGTCCACGGGGACGGGCACCTACCAGCAGGCAGTAATCGGCATCCTTGAAAGCTACATTGGGGTCGTCCGTCTGGATAATTCCCTGAACTAATGGAAAGGCACAGTCGTCAATTTCCATAGCGGTGCCTTTCAAGGCTTCCAGTGCCGGGGTAATTTCCAGCAACTGAAGAATAACGGGCTGGTCCGGACCCAACATGGCGCCGGAGGCAATTCTGAATAAGAGTGAATAACTGATTTGTCCTGCAGCACCGGTGACTGCAACCCTAACAGGTGATTTCATGGATTTGGATCCCTTTTGCGTTGTAATTAAAGACTGTCTTGTTAGAGGCCGCCTGACTTGACCCTGGCGGCGCGAGCGCGCAATTATAGCAAAGATTATGCGGTAATTTCACTGTCGAAAACAGTAAGTGAATCCAGCGCTTGTGAGCATGAAATTATGCTCCTTCAGCATAGTGCACCTGCCAGTCAAGGGGCATTCGCGAATAAAATGCCAGACTGCTAAAACCTTCCGCTGATACTGATTCGGGCATTCAAGGGCGCCCCGACAGTGACCTGATGGGTACTGTGGGCGTTGGGGAAATAGAGTTTATCCCCCAGATTTTCCAGATTGAGCTGGAGTCTCAGTCTCTCAGACAAGTCGTAGAATACACCCGCATCTATCCGGGTATAAGCCGGCAGCAGCGCCGTATTGCCGTTATTGATGAAGATATCATCCTGATAACTTAAACCCAGTGACAATCCCAGTGAATTGTTGAGCTGGTAAAGGGTCCAGAATGAAAACATATTCTCGGGCAATTCCGTCGGACGCAAGCCATTCGGGCCAAAACAGTCAACCTGCTCGCCATCCAGATGGCTGTAGGCGCTGGATATGAACAGACGATCCATAAACTGCCCCTGCAACTGCAACTCAAGACCCGTTATTTCCGAATCAATAACATCCAGGGTTGCCGGATCGGCGTCGGCAACCTGTGGTGAACTTTGCCGGATTTCAAAAACGGCTGCCGTCAGGCTCAAGCCTCGGGAGAAATCCCATTTCAGTCCAGCTTCAAGATTGTCATAGGTATCCGGATCCAGCTGATTGTTGCTGCCATTGATGTTTGCATATTGCTCACCGCTGCGCGGTAAAAAGGATTTACTGTAACTGCCGTAAACAGAGATGTTTTCCATCGGCTTCAATACCAGTCCCAGCCGCGGCGTCACTTCTTCATCGGTCCGGCTTCGGTTTTCACCGGCAACAACATTGAAAACGTCAATATCAAAGCTGTCAAAGCGGGCGCCAACAACAAGGTCCAGCTTTTCATTGATTTCAATCTCATCCTGCAGATAAAACGAGTTTACCCTTATGTTTACCCGGGTATCATCGTTGATATCAGTAGTAAAATCGTTAAGGGTGGCAAGGCCGGCTGCATTGACACCCGCACCGGCATTCAGTGACAAAGGCCGGGATATGCTGAATACTTCATTGTCATCGAGTGTCGTGTTCCAGAATGAATTATAACGATCCTGATCGGATGCGGTATTAATAAATTCAGCACCTGCAATAAGCGTATGCCCAAACCCTGCCGCTCTGAATTCACGGATCAGATTACCTGACATGATCAGATTTTTGCGACGCGTCCTGTCAAAATAAGCATCCAGCGTGACTTCATCAGGCGCAGCCAACTGATCATAGCCGGATACATAAAAATTCTGGTACAGCTTGTCATAGTCACCATAAAACAGGCTGACATTAACTTTCATCGCATCCGAAAAATCATGCTGCACAATGCTGCGCAATAGGTGTGCCTGCAGTTCATCATGATTGAGAGCCGGGTCAGCAAACACAATATCCTTGAATGCAACAAGCGGTCGACCGTCTGCGCCAGATGGGATACCGCGATCGATAAAACGCTGGTGGTCGGCATATTCATAGGAAAGGTCAACTCTGGTATCCGGACCCGCCATAAAACGATAAGTCGGATTCAGGCCAATGCGTTCACCTTCATAAAAATCACGCTGATTGTTCAGGCTTTCGTAGAAGGCATTAAATCTGAATGCCGATGCATTACCCAGGGAACGATTGGTGTCCAGCTGCAGACTATACTCACTAAAGGTGTCAGATCCTGCCTGATAATCCGTGAAATTCTCGCCTATCACACCCTTCTTGCTGACCCGGTTCAGTATGCCGCCCGTTCCACCGCGCCCGAACAGGAGTGCGTTAGGCCCGCGCAGTATTTCAACCTGTTCGAGGTTATACAGGGGACGATAGTACTGAACGTCATCACGGGCACCATCCAGATAAAAATCGGCTGTTGATCGCACACCCCGGATTACCAGCGCATCACGGTGACCCTCTCCCTGTGACATGGTGACGCCTGGGGTGTAAGTGATGATATCCCCTATGGATGTAAATCCCTGCAGGCGCATTTGTTCAGCGCTCACGATAGAAACACTTTGTGGCACGTCAATAAGAGGTGTCGGCGTTCTCAGGGCATTAACCTGATCGGTATAGAGGTAACGGTCTCGGACAATGATCTCAGTAATCGAGTTTGTATTTGCAGCCTGTGCTGATGCCAACGATGCAGTCATGAGCAGGCAATATGCCGTTGTGCCGAACAGCAGGTTTGAGCGAATGGACATGAAAAGGACTCTGGGCTGTTAAATATAGGGGCATTTTAAATTAAATATAAATGAGAATCAATATTATTATCATTTAGATTGATTTAGACCAAGTGCCTGATAAATGCCTCTTGCATCTTCAATAAGCCCCATAGGCGTCTCGCTAAAAACTGACTTCCAGACCACGACTCTGTTAGAATAAGCAGGGTCCACATCTGGACTTTTACCCAAATCGTCGCGGACGCTTTCATGCGCAAAACCAAAATTATCTGCACCCTCGGTCCAGCTACCAGCAACTACGAAACACTCCAGGATATGCATGAAGCCGGTATGGATATTATCCGTCTTAATATGTCTCATGCCCCGCATAGCTGGGTAGACCGCATGATCGGACACATTGTAGAGCTCAACAAGCATACCGCCTTTCCAGTGGGCATTCTGCTGGATACGCAGGGTCCCGAAATTCGCACCGGCGTTCTGGAAAACGATCTCGACCTGAAGGCCGGTGATGAAATCACCATTACAGTTCGCGATAACGTGGATGTTGAGGAATCCTCAATCCGCATCAATTATGACGAGCTGATTGAAACCGTTAATGTTGGCGACAAAATCACGGTGGATAATGGCCTGATCAATTTGCAGGTACTGGAAAAAAACAATCCCCTCCTGCGCTGCAAGATTCTTGATGGTGGCAAGCTCGGCAGCAAGAAACACGTCAATCTGCCGGGCATTCGTGTCAACCTGCCCGCCATCACTCAAAAAGACCGTGAAGACATTCTATATGGCCTTTCACATGAATTGGATTACATTGCACTTTCTTTTGTGCGTGATGCCAATGATGTGCTGGAGTTACGTAAACTGATTGAAGAAAACTTTCCGGAAAAAATCGACACCATCAAGATCATCGCCAAAATTGAAGACCAGCTTGGTGTAACAAACCTGGAGGAAATCATTCAGGTTGCCGACGGCATCATGGTGGCCCGGGGGGATCTGGGTGTGGAAATTGATCTGGCTGAATTACCCACAGTACAGCGCCATATCGTCAAACTCTGCGCCCGGTATGGCAAACGGGTGATTGTTGCCACCCATTTGCTGGAGTCTATGATTGAAAACCCGATACCGACTCGCGCCGAAGTCACCGATGTGGCCAATGCCGTCTATGAAGGTGCCGATGCCATAATGCTCTCCGGTGAAACCACGGTTGGCAAACATCCCGTGCGTTGCGTCAAACAGCTTGATGCCATTGCCCGCGCCACTGAAAAACATCCCGGCCTGAATTTCACCGACGAGCTGATCAAATCATCCGACAAGGAACATCTGGCAGCTACGGCGGTTGAACTTGCTGATGGCTTAAACGCCAAAGGCATCGTTGTTGTCACTCGCCACGGCATCATGGCCAACTATGTCACCAACTGTCATCCGGAGAGCTCGCCTATCTTTGCTTTCACCAACATCGGCGTAACTCGGCGTCTGATGACGCTCAACCGTTACCTTTACCCCTTCAAAATTGAGTTCAGCAATGACCCGGAAGAAACCCTGAGACTCGCTTTTCACGAACTGAAAACCAAGGCCGGGTTTGAGGCGAATGACAAGGTGGTAGTGATTTCCGACCTGCTGATTGACCAGGACAGCGTCGGCATACAGATTCGTTACCTGCCCTGAGAATCCTGTAAGCGGTGTCCCGCGCCTGGCTGCTTACCCAACACCTCCAGCACTTCCTGCATTGCCGCAGTAAACTGTTCGGCAAAATACCAGGGACTGTTGATGATAAACAGTCCGGAGCCTCCCATGCCATCAGTCTGCGTATCCCAGACAAACTCGCTATACAGGGTTTTGCCAAAAGCGGCAGCGTTCAGTTTTTTCAGAAGATGGGTATGTCGGCCCTCCCTGAGCAACGGAAACCACAGGACAAAAATCGCATTACCCCAGCGTTTCCAGGCTTTTTGCAGCAATTCGAATATCTGCCCATATTCCTGTTTGACTTCATAGGACGGATCCAGCAGAACCATACCCCGGCGAATGTCAGGTGGCAGCAAGGCTGGCAATCCTTCGTAGGAGTCACGGTGATGAATCGCCAAACGCCTGTCTTTACCCAGGTTGCGTTTTAAGGAGACGACTGCCTGAGGATGCTGCTCTAGCAGAATTGCACGATCCTGCTGTCGCAGAAAAACTTGCGCCAGTGCCGCACTCCCCGGGTAACAGCGTATACCCCCTTCCCCGCCGTTATAGTGCGCAATGGCTTCCAGATAAGCACGAAACTGAGCATTTTTTACTTGCCCGCCTTCAAACTGGCTGATCCCCTGTTCTGCTTCACGGGTTTTAAGAGCCGCTTCACTTTGCAGGTCATACAGGCCGCAAGCGGCATGCGCATCGACATAGCAAAAAGGTGTTTCCTTCAACTGCAGCTGCTGAAGCAGACAGACAAGAGCCAGGTGCTTGTGAACGTCGGCGCAGTTGCCGGCATGGTAGGAATGCTGGTAGCTGAGCATGCAGGCTTATTTTCGGTGCTTGTACTGTGTCGCGTTGCCTTTGGCAAGTGCAACAGGATATTTCTTTGCATTTTTGCGAAGTTTTTGACGGGCAGCTTCGTTCAGGTCCACGTCGAGCACATCGGCAAGCCGGAGCAGGTAAAGCAGGATATCAGCCAGCTCTTCTGTCACCATCTGCTGCTGCGATTCATCCAACTGGGTGGATTGCGCTTCGCTGAGCCACTGGAACAGCTCCAGCAACTCCCCACTTTCTGCCGCCAGCGCCATGCTAAGGTTTTTCGGACTGTGAAACTGTTCCCAGTCACGCTCCCGGGCAAATTCAGCTAATAGCTCCTGCAGGTGTTTAATATCCATCGGCTGTATTGACCTTACGTATGCAAAAACCTTTCAGGTAGGCGGCTTCCGGAAAATTCAGGCTCACCGGGTGATCGCTGGCCTGCGTCAGCTGATGAATAATCTGCGCCTGGCATTGCGCATCCAGTGCCGCATCGGCAACAATTTTCTGAAACAGACGGTCGGGCATCAGACCCGAACAGGAAAAGGTAAACAGCAAACCACCGGGACGCAGGAGCTTGAAAGCCTGCAGATTGATATCCTTGTAGGCTCGCGCTCCGCGATCAATCTGCTGCTTGTTGTCGATGAACTTGGGTGGATCCAGCACAATCAGATCAAAGCTTTGCTGTGCATTTTGCATCTCTCTCAGACTACTGGGCACATCAGCAGCCATAACACTAAAACACTCGCTATCCATATTGTTCAGCGCGGCGTTGTTGGAGGCCATTTGCAGGGACTGCTCTGAGCTGTCGATATTGATCACACTTTTCGCCCCGCCGGCCATCGCGGCCAGGCCAAAACCACCCGTATAGGAGAAGCAGTTGAGAACCTCTCGCCCCCCGCTGAGTGAAGCCACCATGGCGCGGTTATCGCGCTGATCGAGGTAAAATCCGGTTTTGTGCCCCTCACGAATATTCACCTGATAGCTCAGGCCATTCTCCCGGATCAACACGTGTTCGGGAGGCTCCTCGCCGATGAGCAATCCGCTGCTTTCATTGAGCCCCTCTTTGGACCGGGTCGAGACATCGGAGCGCTCATATATGCTTCTACAGGGCAGCAGTTCCTGCAGGCATTCCAGTATCAGGGGCTTGTGATAGTCGGCACCTGCCGATAAAAACTGACAGACCACAACATCTGCATAACGGTCGACAATGAGACCGGGCAAAGAATCTGCTTCAGAAAATACCAGGCGCTGGGCATTGCTTGATGCCGCCAGATCTTTTCGCGCTTCAATGGCAGCCTGTAGGCGGTATTTAAAAAAACGCTTGTCGATGAGATCTTGTGGATCAAAGCTCCAAAGGCGCACCCGAATCTGCGATGCAGGGGAGTAAGCCCCCAGTGCCAGCGACTTGCCGGCAGCATTACAGACAGTCACAGTAGCACCAACAGGCAACTCCCCTTCCACTCGCTCAATGGCCCCGGAAAATATCCAGGGATGATGCCTGATAAGGGCATCTTCACGATTTTTTTTCAGGATGACTCTGACCATGGGGCAAGTTCAGCAACAGTGAGGACAGGCAAGTATAGTAGCCCCGCCCGAAAATTGCTTTTAATAAATAAACATGGCATCGCCATAACTGAAAAAGCGATACTTCTGTGCTATTGCCTGATGGTAGGCATTCAGCGTATTTTTCCGCCCGGCAAAGGCACTGACCAGCATGATCAGGGTCGATTCCGGCAGATGGAAATTGGTGAGCATGGCATCCACCGACCTGAATTCATAACCGGGATAGATAAAGATATCGGTATCGCCCTGAAAGGGTCTGATATTGCCGCCCTGACTTGCTGTCTCAAGACAGCGCACCGTGGTCGTGCCAATCGCAATCACCCTTCCGCCACGCGCACGGCAGGCATTTACCTTGTCGCAAACCTCCTGCTCAAGTTCTAGGTATTCACTATGCATCCGATGCGCTTCAATGTGTTCGCTGCGCACGGGCTGAAAAGTGCCGGCACCCACATGTAAGGTGACAAAGGCCGTCTCCACACCCATAGTCCGTATATTTGCCAGTATCTCTTTATCAAAATGCAGCCCGGCAGTGGGTGCAGCAACGGCCCCTTTGCGGCTGTTGTAAACGGTCTGGTAACGCTCCTTATCCAGCGCTTCATCTTCCCTTTTAATATAAGGCGGCAGCGGCATGTGGCCTAGCTCATCAAGAAGATCTGCCAGACCCAGGTCAGGATCAAACTGCAGAATAAAGAATTCCCCATCGCGGGCTTCCAAGCTGGCAGCAATTTCCTTTCCAAACAAAATCTTCGACCCGGTTTTGGGTGTTTTGCTGGCGCGCACCTGCGCTAGCAGGCGCTTATCACCCAGCAGTCTTTCCACCATCACTTCGACCTTGCCGCCACTTTCCTTATGCCCAAACAGGCGTGCCGGAATCACCCGGGTATTGTTAAAGACCAGCAGGTCCTCAGGCTTGAGGTATGCCGGAAAATCCGTGAAGCGTTGATGGGAGAGCTCTTTGTTGTGCCGGTTCAGGCACAGTAGACGGCTGTCCGTTCGCTTGAGCGGCGGATAGTGGGCGATCAAGTCCTCGGGTAAGTCAAAATGAAAATCACTGCGCTTCATGAGGGCGAAAGATTACCCAAGTTACTTTGGAAATAACAGGCATAACTGTATAATCCACGCCTGTCTATGCTGACTGTCTGTGTGCCGGAGTGGTGAAATTGGTAGACACGTCGGATTCAAAATCCGATGCTGGTGACAGCGTGCCGGTTCAAGTCCGGCCTCCGGTACCAAATTTAATTCCATCATTATCCAGAATCTTTTTTTACTCTATTATTAACAGAGTATTTCTAATACACTTCATCTATAGCCGTCCAACAACATCCATAAATATACCGTAATAATTACGGTATAAATTACGGTATAAATCAGAATTAAAGTAACATATACCGTAAAACAACAATAATGATTCAAAAGCTCAGCGCCACTAAAGTAAAACAAGCTAGGCCAAAAAGTAAAAACTTCAAGTTATTTGATGGAAATGGTCTATATCTACTCGTTCATACGAACGGCAGTAAATATTGGAGATATGACTACCAGTTCACTCATAAGCGAAAAACATTAGCACTTGGTATTTATCCAAGCATAAGCTTGGCTGATGCTAGAACTGCACATCAAAACGCTCGAGAACTTCTCAAAAATGGGATAGACCCATCACACAATAAACGTCTAGAGAAATTAACTCGCAATATAGCTGCCAGTGACACATTTAAAGCCATAGCCGAAGAGTGGTTTATCCAAAAACAAGGAGAATCATCAAAAAGAAACCAAAGTCGAACATTAGCCATACTAGAAAAAGATTTATTCCCATATATTGGAGATATAGCAATTTCACAAATAAAACCTCTAGAGATACTTACTGCAATTAGAAAAATAGAGCAAAGAGGCAGTACAGACTTACCTCAACGCGCAAGGCAAATCACTGGGCAAATATTTAGATATGCAATTATCACTAACAGGGCACAAATTGACCCAAGCAGAGATTTGGTAGGCGCACTAAAGGCCACCCCTACTGTTAGACACAGCCCCACCATCACTGACCCAGAGCAATTAAGCTATTTATTAAGAGCTATCGATTCTTATAAGGCAACAATTGTCGTTAACGCTGCGTTAAAAATTTCGATTTTGC
>CAZSHI010000015.1:0-51268 GCA_964606735.1 uncultured Enterobacteriaceae bacterium | reverse complement strand
TCTGCGCCTGTTTTGACAAAGCAATATCATCAGCCGAGCTAAGGACCTGCATTCGGTTAAACAGGCGATGGGCAAAACGTGTATATTTCAGATCCTGCCGAAAACGGGCAATATCGACCAACACATCCAGCAGTCTTTCATTTAGCTGCTTGCTAGCAGCCTGGGCAATCTGCTTGATGGATGTCTTGAGTGTCAGCTTGTCCTCATCACTCAGCTCACGCCCGCCATGAGTCTTATCCTGCAGGCGCTTGAGATCACCATCACCGGCCAGGTAGAGGCAAAGCGATCTCGGATCAAGCTCTTCATTGAAAATGTCGGACCAGATTTTTCTGGTTTCATAGGATGCTAAAAACAGCTTCAGTCGCTTTTGCCGCTTCAACTGTGTGGCAAAACGCTTTAATGATTTCTGCAGTGTCCTTATTTGGGCTTTATAAAGTCTGGCACTTTTTGAGCCGAATTCCTGTTTTATTTCAGGCAAACAGTCCTGCAGTTTTTCAATATCAAACAGGCTGCGAACAGTATCCGGAGAATCCAGCCAGCAGAAAGCTTCCTCAACCTGCTCTCGCTGATTAAGTGCCGGCCCAAGGTAATACTGGATGGCCCTCAACACACGCAGATCGTCATAGACCTCCAGTGAGTCTTCCGCACTGTTGACATCCTGCTTCAGCTCTTCGGTTACAAGCTCGGGCAAAACCTGCTGCATCAGATCTTCCAAGCCCGCATTAAGAGCGGGGAAATCACTGGCATCCATGTCGCCACCCCAGAAGATATAGTGCTGAATCAGAAAATGCGCTGAATTCAGATCTTTGCTGAATAGCATGGAATTATTCAGAAAAGCCTGATAGTCAATGTTTGTCTCTGTCAGGTACTGTTCTCGCAAGCTGCGTAATTGACGGTATTCCGTGCGATGGAGATATGTGAATATCTGCTTCAGAATGGCATAAACAATCGCGTTATAGTTTTTACTGAGACTTGCGAGTTGATGCTGAACTTTCAGAACATGCATGGAACCCTGCGACCTCAAGTCCGTGGCTTCCTTTTTGGTATCTGTGATCAGCTTGTTTAACGAAAATGTAACCGAATCAAGAATATGTTTGACGACTGAAAATTGTAAAAAAGACACTTCTTCGGCATTAAGATCCGTTTTTACGCGATGGATCAGGACAGTCATCATATCCTGATAACTTTTACAAATTGGTGTGAAAGCTCTGCTCGGATCGCCCTGAAATTTTGTCTGTTCCGTTTCCCGTCTGAGCAGTTCAGTTATCAGGACTTTCAGGTCGGAACTGAAACGTTTACTCAGACGAACATCAAGTGGTAGTTATCAATGCCTTTGCGCATACCGGAAATATCTATCCGCCAGGCTCCGGGTATCTGAATATCCTCAAAAATATTTTCTGACATACTGAACGACTACCTTGTTTGCAGCTGCCTATTACAATGCCCAGCAGCGTATAAAGCAAGGCTGCCAAGTGATTTATTGCTGCTTACGCGCATTTCTTTTTACCGCCAGGCAAGCTGCTCATGCAATGCAACCACCTCCCCCACAATAATCAGGGTTGGCGCCCTGACCTCATCGGCCTCCACTATGGCGGGAAGGCTTGCAAGCGTGCCCGTCAGGATTTTTTGCTGCGGCATTGTTCCCTGCTGTATTAAGGCAGCGGGGGTGTTTTTATTACGTCCATGCGCAATCAGCTCATCGCAAATCAAAGGCAGGCTGATCAGCCCCATGTAAATGACAACCGTCTGGTTTTCCTGAACCAGGGATTGCCAGTTCAGTTCGCACTGGCCGTTTTTCATGTGCCCGGTCACAAACACAACGGACTGCGCATGATCGCGATGAGTTAAAGGAATGCCTGCATATGTGGAACAACCAGACGCCGCTGTGATACCTGGCACGACTTGAAAGGGGATTCTCGCCTGCGCCAGTTTTTCAATTTCTTCACCACCCCGCCCAAAAATAAAAGGGTCTCCGCCTTTCAGACGTAATACGCGCTTCCCGGCTTGCGCCAGGCTGACCAACAGGGCGCTGATTTCCTGTTGTGGCATCGTGTGTTGCTGCCGCTGTTTACCGACATGTATCTTTTCAGCATCCTGCCGGGTCATATTCAACACTTGCTCGGAGACCAGACGATCATAGAGCACCACATCAGCCTGCTGCATTAGCCGCAAGGCTCGGAAAGTCAATAAATCCGGATCTCCCGGGCCGGCTCCCACCAGATAGACTTCTCCCTGTTGCTCGGCCTGCTCATCCGTTTGCAAGGCATCCTCCAGGAGGCTCTGAGCCTGTGCCTGCTTTCCGGCCAGCACGCTTTCAGCAACGGGTCCATTAATGATTCTTTCCCAGAAGCGCATGCGCAGGGCGCTGTCACTGATCACAGCTTTGACACGCTGGCGGTGAGCACCCAGAAAGTTTGCCAGATGGCCATAGGCAGCCGGGATAAAGGTTTCCAGCCGCGCTCTTAGTAGACGAGCCAGAACCGGAGAACGACCACCGCTGGAAACGGCTATCAATAATGGATTTCGATCCACGATGGAGGGAAAAATAAAGGTGCAGAGCTCTGGTTGGTCAACAACATTGACGGGCAGATTTAGCTCAAGCGCTTGCTCATAAATCTGACGATTCAGTTGATTGTCATTGCTAGCCGCAATCACCATGCTCACCGCTGACATATCATCCGTTTGATAGGCACGTTCAATCAATTCATGCTCTGCTGAATCCAGGCGCTGGCGAAGCTCGGGATTGATTTCCCTGGCGACGAGTTTGATCTGTGCCCCGGCACGCAGCAAGAGACGCGCCTTGCGTTGGGCAATATCTCCGCCACCGACCAGAAGTACCCGCCTGGCTTGCACCTTGAAGAAAATGGGGAGAAAGTCCATCAGGGCACAAGGATTGAATCCATGCCGCCCATATAGCTTTGCAGGACTTCCGGAATGCTCACGCTGCCATCGGCCTGCTGGTAATTTTCCAGCACAGCAATCAGCGCCCTGCCGACCGCAAGCCCTGAACCATTGAGAGTATGCACTAGTTCAGGCTTGCCCGTTTCCGGGTTTCGCCATCTGGCCAGCATGCGTCTGGCCTGGAAGTCACCATAATTGCTACAGGATGAAATTTCACGATAGCTGTTCTGACCCGGCAACCAGACCTCGATGTCATAAGTCAGTCTGGCACCAAACCCAAGATCACCGCCACAGAGCACCACAGTGCGATAAGGCAGTTTGAGGGCCTGCAGGACCCGCTCCGCATCAGCCACCAGATTCTCATGAGCCTGTACAGAATCTTGCGGTCTGACGATCTGCACCAGCTCAACCTTTTCGAATTGATGCTGCCTGATCATGCCCTTGGTGTCCTTGCCGTAACTGCCTGCTTCACTGCGAAAACAGGGGGTATGGCAGACAAATTTCAATGGCAATTCAGTGGCATCAATAATCTCGTCACGGACAATATTGGTAACCGGTACTTCTGCTGTCGGAATCAGGTAGTAGTCCTGTTCTCCTTCCAGGCGAAACAAGTCCTCGGCAAATTTGGGGAGCTGCCCGGTTCCAAACAGGGTCTGACTGTTGACGATATAAGGTGCATAAACTTCCGAATACGCGTGCTGCTGAGTATGCATATCCAGCATGAACTGTGTCAGTGCCCGATGCAGTCGAGCGATTTCGCCACGCATCACGACAAAACGTGACCCGGTGATCTTACCTGCAGCGGCAAAATCCAGTGCAGTTCCCCGCTCGCCCAGGGCAATATGATCCTTCACCTCAAAATCGAACTTTCTTGGTTCACCCCAGCGCCGGATTTCCACATTGGCACTTTCATCATTTCCGGCCGGCACTTTGTCGTCCGGCAGATTGGGCGTCGAGTGAATGATTTCATCAAAGGCAAGCTGCACGTCCGCCAGCGCCTGCTTCTTTTCTTCCAATTCGTCCTTGAGTTTTTCGACTTCTGCCAGCAAGGGCGCTATATCTTCTCCGGCAGCCTTGGCCTTGCCGATATTCTTGGAGCGGGTATTGCGCTGGTTTTGCAATTCTTCTGTGACTACCTGCAGTGACTTGCGCTGCTCTTCCAGAGACTTGATTCGATTGATGTCCAGTGTAAAACCTCGCAATTGAAGTTTTTTGGCAACCAGCTCCGGTTCGCTACGCAGTAATTTGGGATCTAACATGAATAACTCTACTTCTGTCGATTGATTTTCTTAAAACATCATACGGGTCACACTCAGACCCAGCCAGGCAGCCAATATGCAGACAAGTACACTGGCCAAAACATAAAGCAAGGCCAGTGCAAACTCGCCTTGCTCAAGCAGACCGAGTGCATCGAGGGAGAACGTGGAAAATGTTGTAAAAGCGCCGAGAAATCCAACACTTAGCACATTTCGCCATTCCAAGGTCAAAGCACCCCGCTCTACCAACAGCACAAATACCACACCAATCAGCAAAGATCCGATGACATTCACCAGTAAGGTGACATAGGGAAAGGAATTCTCCGCCAGCTTCAGCCAGGTATTATACATCCAGTAACGAGCCATCGCTCCCAATGCGCCACCCAGAGCGACCGCTAAATATGGCATCACCTTATCACCCTGCTTTATCCTGATTTATTTATAGCGTTTAAATGCCGCACTGGCATCCAGTTTGCGCAGATAGTCCATCTTTTCCTTGATTTTCATTTCCAGACCACGCTCAGTGGGAAAATAATAGCGCTTGTCTTTAAGCGGCTCAGGAAAATAGTTGTCCCCGGCACTATAGCCTTCAGACTCATCGTGAGCATAGCGATAGTCCTCACCATAGTCCATGTCCTTCATTAACTGTGTCGGCGCATTGCGAATGTGCATCGGCACCTCATAACTCTCTGAATTTTTAACTTCGCGCATTGCTGCCTTGAAGGCCATGTATGCGGCATTGCTCTTTGCTGCGCAAGCCATATAAATAACCGCCTGAGCCAGACTGAGCTCTCCTTCCGGGCTCCCCAGCCGTTCCTGGACATCCCAGGCATTTAGCGCAATTTCAAGCGCCCGCGGATCTGCGTTTCCTATATCTTCACTGGCCATTCTGACTACACGGCGGGCAATATACAGCGGATCACAACCACCATCCAGCATACGACAGAGCCAATACAAAGCTGCATCAGGCGAGGAGCCACGAACCGCCTTGTGCAAGGCAGATATCTGCTCATAAAAAACATCTCCCCCCTTGTCGAAGCGGCGAGTGCTGCCCTGAATAATCTGGGCGAGGGTCTCGTCACTGAGGCTATTTATCTGCTCGGCATTCGCCAGTTCGGCACTCAGTTCCAGCAGGTTCAGTAAACGTCGTGCATCACCATCGGCTGACTGCGCCAGTATCAGTTGCTGCTGCTCGCTCAAGTGCAAAGCAGAATCTCCCAGGCCGCGATTTTTATCCGACAGTGCCTGCTGGAGAATTTTAAGCAGGTCAGATGTTTCCAAACTTTTCAGAACATAGACCCGCGCCCGTGACAGCAAGGCATTGTTCAGTTCAAAAGAAGGGTTTTCAGTGGTCGCCCCAACAAAAATCAGGGTGCCGTCTTCAATATAGGGTAAAAAAGCATCCTGCTGGGATTTGTTGAAACGATGTACCTCGTCTACAAAGAGTATGCATCGCCTGCCCTGCTGGTCCCGCACCAGCTGCGCCTTTTCAATAGCAGCACGAATTTCCTTCACGCCACTGAGGACGGCTGATATCGCTTCAAAGTGAGATTGGCTGCTTTGCGCCAGCAGCCGTGCCAAAGTTGTTTTACCGGTACCTGGCGGCCCCCAGAAAATCATCGAATGTGCCTGGCCACTTTGCAGGGCTTCATACAGCGGCTTTCCAGGGCTGAGGATATGCTCCTGGCCAATGAATTCCTGCAGACTGGCAGGTCGTAAGCGGGCTGCCAGCGGCTGATAAACCGGTTCACTGTGAAAAAGAGAGTCACTCACCTGATATTACCTAAGGTGTATCGGTGCTTCTGCTGTCTATGACGGCAATATCCTCAGGCACTTCAAACTGAAACAGTGCCGGATCAACTTCCAGATTGTTAACAATCTCAGTGAAGGAAAAGCTGGTCAACTGACCAACACTGGACTCAAATTGCATCTGCAAAAGATTCTGACCTGAAAAAGTCAGACTGAAACGCTCATAGGAACTGTCTGGTCTCAGTGGTAATAACAGATATTGCCTGACTTCTTCATCTACGTAGCCCAGGCTCACTTCATAGGCATCTGCAATGGCCTGCAAATCATCGTTGAGTAGCAAAATCGGATTGTTTTCAACATCACTGGGAAAATCCCGGATACTGACCTGCTCCAGGTCCGGTTCGTAATACCACAGTGTGACGCCGTCACTGAGCATTAACTCTTCATAAGGCTCCGTGACTCGCCAGTAGAGTTGGTCGGGTTTCTGCATGACCAGTTCTGCCTGCAGGGCCTGAATCTCACGCCCGTCCTGAGACAGGATAAGCTGTTCAACTTCTGCCTGCATGGTGCTGGTTTCAGCAAGGATGGCGACCAGTTCCTGCAAAGGCGTCTGCTGTGTCTGAGCAATTGAAGAACTGGCGAGACCCAGCCATAAAATATAGTAATATTTTACTTTAAAATATTTATTTATCTTATTGAAATAAAACATTTAATATTAGTTTTCAGGTGGCGGAGGGGCAATCACTTCTCGACTGCCGTTAGCATTCATCTCAGAGACAACGCCCGCCATTTCCATGGCTTCTATCATGCGCGCTGCCCGATTGTAGCCGATGCGCAATTTACGCTGGACTGCCGAAATGGATGCCTTACGACTTTGTGTGACAAAGTGAACCGCCTCATCATACAGCACATCATCTTCTTCACTGCCCTCTTCGTCACCACCACCCAGACCTGGAATTGCCTCAGAACCTGACTCAGTGGTAATACTCTCGATGTAATGCGGCTCTCCACGTAATTTCCAGTCAGCCACCACGCGATGCACCTCATCATCGTCCACAAAAGCGCCATGTACACGCTGTGCAACACCACCGCCGGGCGGCAAAAACAGCATGTCCCCATGTCCGAGCAGCTGTTCCGCCCCGCCTTCTCCCAGAATCGTTCGTGAATCCACTTTCGACTGAACCATGAATGAAATCCGGGTTGGGATATTCGCCTTGATCAAGCCTGTCAGCACGTCCACTGAAGGCCGCTGGGTAGCCAGAATCAGGTGAATACCTGCAGCGCGAGCCTTCTGGGCAATACGGGCAATCAATTCTTCCACTTTTTTACCGACCACCATCATCATATCGGCCAGTTCATCAACCACCACCACGATAACTGGTAATTCTTCCAGCTCATCGGGGCTTTGCTCTTCCTCAGAAAGCAGCGGGTCGGGTTTCCATAAGGGATCCGGTATCGGATTACCGGCTTTTGCTGCGTCATGAACCTTCTTGTTGAACCCGGCCAGATTACGGACCCCCATTGCCGACATCAGCCTGTAACGCCTTTCCATTTCTGCAACACACCAGCGCAAACCATTAGCTGCATCCTTCATGTCGGTTATCACCGGGGTCAGCAAGTGTGGAATACCGTCATAAACCGATAACTCAAGCATTTTGGGATCAATCATGATCAGCCGCACATGCTTGGGGCTGGATTTGAACAGAATACTGAGAATCATGGCATTGATCCCCACGGACTTACCAGAGCCGGTGGTGCCTGCGACCAGCAGATGCGGCATCTTTGCCAGATCCACGACTACCGGGTTGCCACCAATATCATGCCCGAGAGCCAGGGAGATGGGTGACTTGGCCTCATCAAACTCAGGGGCAGACAAGACCTGTCCGAGCTGAATCAGTTCTTTGCGCTCATTGGGAATCTCAATGCCAATGACAGTTTTACCGGGGATTACTTCGACGATGCGCACAGAACTTACCGCCAGAGAACGTGCCAGATCCTTCACCAGGTTGCTAATGCGACTGACCTTGACGCCAGGAGCTGGCTGCACTTCGAAACGGGTAATTACCGGACCCGGATTGATCGCCTCCACTGTTATATCGATGCCAAAATCCTTAAGCTTGATTTCAAGCAATTTGGACATAGCCTCGAGGGCGTCCGAGGAATAACCGGCATTCAGGCTCTCTACCCATTCATCCAACAGGGAGATTGGCGGCAGTTCGCCGACATCGGCAGTATTGAATAGTTTGCCCTGCTTTTCCTGCTGAACCCGTGAACTCGGCTCGACAGCTTTCTTTTTTACCGGCGCAATCTTGATCGGTTTGCGGTTTTTCTCTTTCTCCTTGAAGGTATCCAATGCCTGCTTGCGTTGGGTGATGGCCTTTCTGGTCTGCTGTTGCTCCTGCCGCTCATCCTGCCACTTCCGGTAGCTCAGAGAGATGCGCTGCCACAGTCCCAGACAGACCTTACCTGTGCCATCCACAAGATCTATCCAGGAGAGTCCGGTCGCCAGTGTGATACCCACACAAAGCAGGGTCAAAAAGACCAGTGAAGCACCTATCAGGTCCAGCACTGGCAGGGCCATCAGCGCTATGGCACGCCCGAGGATGCCACCGGCAGATTCTGGCAATTCACTGAGAAAGTGCATACTTGCCAGCGCTGTAGCTCCCAGCAAGGTCAGGACAAAGCCCGTACCACGCAAGGCAAACATGGACCAGTGGAAGTCAGCTGTCTTTTTTCGTTCCCTGAACAACACGAAGGCACGGTAAATCAGCATGACAGGCAAGAGATAAGCCAGGTAGCCCAGCAAAATCAGCAGCACATCTGCAACCCAGGCCCCGCTGGCACCGACGGCATTGGCAATATTGTCCGAACTGGCGGTTCGCGACCAGCCCGGATCCAGCGGTGAATAGGTCAGCAACGCCAGCAGCAGGTAGAGTGCAAGAGCCAGCATGACCAGCAGTATGCCTTCCTTGAGGAGCATATGCGGTGCATGCTTATCCACATTAGTGCCAGCCGTATTATTGAGTCGCGATTTTACACTTGCCAAAATTTGCCTACTTTTATCGAAAATGGCATATCTAGGGGTGTAATGATAATAAATTATCCATATAAGGGATACAGCCTGAGAATTTAATTACGAAAAAGCGCTCAATCCGCTGCTCATATCTGCTACTATTCAGCCTTCATTTTTCAGCAGCTGTGAGAACTATTTCCTATGAGTGAGGTACAGCACCACCGCCTAATCATCCTTGGTTCCGGACCGGCCGGGTATACCGCAGCCGTCTATGCCGCCCGCGCCAACCTCAAGCCGGTTGTCATTACCGGCATGCAGCAAGGGGGGCAGCTGACCACCACCACTGACGTTGATAACTGGCCAGGAGACGTCGAAGGACTGCAAGGTCCAGACTTAATGGAAAGGATGAAGAATCACGCAGAACGCTTTGAAACTAATATAATTTTTGACCATATTGAAAAAGCTGAACTGCAACAAAGCCCCTTTCGCCTGGTCGGCAGCATTGGCGAATACACCTGTGATGCGCTGATCATCGCCACCGGTGCCTCTGCGCAGTATCTGGGGCTGCCATCAGAAGAACGCTACATGGGTAGCGGGGTCAGTGCCTGCGCTACCTGCGACGGTTTTTTCTACAAACAACAAAAAGTGGCAGTCATCGGAGGCGGCAACACGGCGGTGGAAGAAGCCCTGTATCTGTCCAATATCGCCAGCGAAGTGATTCTGGTTCACCGGCGTGACAGCCTGCGGGCGGAAAAAATCCTGCAAGACAAGCTCTTCGAAAAGGCCGATAAGGGCAATATCCAGATAATCTGGCGACATACCCTTGAGGAAATACTTGGGGAGGACGGTGTTGTGAGCGGAATGCGTATCCGCAGCACCGAATCAGACAAGGTCCAGGAGATAGACCTGAATGCAGTCTTTATTGCCATTGGCCACAAGCCCAATTCGGAGCTTTTTGTCGATCAACTGGAGATGCATAACGGGTATGTCAAAATTGCCTCCGGCACCGATGGTAATGCTACCCAAACCAGTATTCCTGGTGTCTTTGCCGCCGGTGACATTGCTGATCACATTTACCGCCAGGCCGTCACCTCGGCCGGCTTTGGCTGCATGGCTGCACTGGATGCTGAACGATATCTGGATAATCTTCAGCAATAAGCAACTACTCAGACATTAAGCATCATGGAAGTTCTGCATCAACTGGATCAGGAAAAGCTGGATTTTCCGCCCTTTGAGCAAGCATTAAACCAGCCAAACGGACTGCTGGCGATAGGAGGTGACCTCAGTACTGAACGTCTCCTGATCGCTTACCGTCAGGGTATTTTCCCCTGGTATGAAGCCGCACAGCCTATCCTCTGGTGGCACCCTGACCCACGCATGGTCCTTTACCCTGAGGAACTTCATGTATCACGCAGCCTGGCAAAATTCATAAAAAGCCATCCTTACCGGATTACCTGTGATCAGGACTTTGTAGGACTTATCAAGGCCTGTGCAGAGCAGCGCGGTAAAGGACGTCAGGGGACCTGGATCACACCGGAAATGCAGCAGGCCTATATTCGCTTGCATACTGAGGGTTGGGCGCATTCCGTAGAAGTCTGGGAACAGGACAAGCTGGTGGGCGGCCTCTATGGCTTGGCCATTGGTGCCGTTTTCTTTGGGGAATCCATGTTCAGCCAGGTGAATAACACTTCCAAATTGGCCTTTGTGACCCTGGTCCGGAAGCTGCAGGCTCAAGACTATAAACTTATAGACTGCCAGGTGGCCAGCAAACACCTCAGCAGTCTGGGTGCGCGTGATATTCCACGCAGGCTCTTCATGCGCCAGTTGTTAGAAGCGATTGAACTGCCTCGGAAATGGCACTGGCAAGAGTACGTTTAGGCCATCGCCTGTTAGATGATGAACTGAGACACTGCCCGTGAGCATGACATCCTTAAAAGACCTGAAACTCTTTACCACTGCAGAACATGACTGCAGCTACCTGCCCGGGCAACGTGCCAGAACGCTCTTTATTGACCCGGAATTTGCTATTGATATCGAATTTCACACCCGTCTAAACGAAATCGGCTTTCGCCGTAGCGGCGCCCATATATATCGACCACACTGCCAGAACTGCTCTGCCTGCACCCCCTGCCGCATACTGGTAAATGATTTCAAGCCCGGCAGGCGCTTCCGGCGAGTCATGAAAAAAAATGAAGATCTGCAGGTAAGTGCACTTCCCAGTATTGCTGGCCTTGAATATTACCGCCTCTACGAAAAATACATTAATACCCGCCACCAGGATGGCGACATGTATCCCGCCTCCAGCGAGCAGTACCGGTCATTTTTGCTGAACTGCCGCAAGGATACCCTGTTTCTGGAGGTACGGCAGCAGGAAAAACTGCTAGCCGTGATGATTTGTGATCGCCTGCTCAATGGCCTGTCGGCTGTTTTCACTTTCTTTGAACCTGATATGCCCAAACGCTCACTGGGAACCTTCGCCATTCTCTGGCAGATCAAGGTTGCACAACGCCTGAAGCTCAACTACCTGTATCTGGGGTACTGGATCAAAGACTGCCAGAAAATGAACTACAAGACCCAATTCGCCCCGCTTGAATTACTGTGCTCAGATGGCTGGCAGCGTCAGAGCAGCTAAGAAACTTTGCCAAGTCTTACTATTTCAGGCAAAATGCGGCGCTTTCATGCATGTGATGCATTAAACACAGAGGGATAGATGTCCAAAGAAGATCAGATAGAAATGGAAGGCGAGGTTATCGATACCCTGCCAAATACCATGTTTCGTGTAAAATTGGAAAACGGTCATGTCGTGACTGCCCATATTTCCGGCAAAATGCGTAAGAACTATATCCGCATTCTAACCGGTGACAAAGTCACCGTTGAAATGACTCCCTACGATTTAAGCAAGGGCCGCATAACCTACCGGGCTCGCTAAAAGTCGCCATTACTAGGCTTGCATATCCTCCTGCGCTTTACTGTTTTTTCCCTGCGCTTTAGCGGATTTTCCATCGGGCTCAATATCCAGCGCAATCAGTCCATCCTTAACGAATACGTGCACATCACCACCGTGCATCAGTTTGCCGAAAAGAATATCTTCAGCCAGCGGCTTTTTAATCTCTGACTGAATCAGGCGCAAGATGGGACGGGCTCCCATTTTCTGGTCATAGCCATGCTCGACAAACCAGTCAATCGCCTCATCATCCACGTGTAAACTGACCTGCTTCTCATCCAGTTGCACCTGCAACTCCATGAGAAATTTGTCCACCACGGTTCGGATGACAATATTGTCCAGCGGCGCGAAGGGAATAATCGCATCCAGCCGGTTTCTGAATTCCGGGGTGAACATTTTCTTGATGATTTCCATGCCATCCGTCGTGTGATCCTGCTGTGAAAAACCAATGGAGTTACGGCTCATTTCCTGAGCACCGGCATTGGTAGTCATGATCAGCACCACATTTCTGAAATCGGTCTGGCGACCGTTATTATCAGTCAGCACACCATGATCCATGACCTGCAGCAGCAGATTGAACACATCCGGATGCGCTTTTTCTATTTCATCCAGTAACAGCACACAATGCGGGTGCTTGCTGACTTCTTCAGTCAGCAGGCCACCCTGGTCAAATCCTACATAACCCGGAGGCGCACCGATCAAACGAGAAACTGTATGTCGCTCCATGTATTCAGACATATCATAGCGCACCAGTTCAACACCCATGATCTTGGCCAACTGTTTACTGACCTCCGTTTTCCCGACGCCGGTCGGACCGGAAAGCAGATAGGAACCAATGGGCTTGTCCCCTTCACGCAAACCAGCCCGTGATAGTTTGATTGAGGAAGCAAGCGCCTCAATTGCCGGATCCTGACCAAAAACTACTAGCTTAAGATTCTTTTCAAGATCCTTGAGTAGTGTTTTGTCAGATGCTGAAACATTTTTCTCAGGAATGCGGGCAATCTGCGAAACCACACGCTCTATATCACTGACTGAAATCAGCTTTTTGCGTTTACTGCTGGGCTGCAGATTTTGATAGGCGCCCGCCTCGTCAATAACATCAATGGCCTTGTCAGGCATGAAGCGATCGTTGATATAACGGTCCGCCAGTTCAGCAGCCGCTTTCAGGGCCTTATTGCTGTAACGCAGATGATGATGTTCCTCATAACGCGATTTGAGGCCCTTTAGTATCTGGTAGGTGGTTTCAACATCCGGCTCACTGATGTCGATTTTCTGGAAACGTCGCGACAGGGCCCGGTCTTTTTCAAAAATTCCGCGGTACTCCTGGTAGGTAGTCGAGCCAATGCAGCGCAAGCGCCCCGAAGTCAACAAGGGCTTCAAGAGATTGGATGCATCCATGACGCCGCCTGATGCTGCTCCAGCACCTATAATGGTATGGATTTCATCAATGAACAGAATGGCATGTTCATCCTTGCCAAGTTCCGCCAGCAGGGCTTTAAATCGTTTTTCAAAATCACCTCGGTATTTCGTCCCGGCCAGCAAGGCTCCCATATCGAGCGAATAGACGGTACTTTCTTTGAGGACTTCTGGCACCTCCTCGTCGACAATCTGCTTTGCCAAACCCTCTGCAATGGCGGTTTTACCGACGCCGGATTCCCCCACGAATAGCGGGTTGTTTTTTCGCCGTCTGGAGAGCACTTGCACAACCCGTTCAATTTCACTGGTCCGGCCAATCAGTGGGTCAATCTGCCCTTTGCGGGCTAGCTCATTCAGGTTTTGTGCAAAACTTTCCAGCGGACCAGCACTGTCTTCAGCTGCTTGCGAATCGGCCTGAATTTCAGCCTGATCGTCATGACTCAAGCCCGGCTTTTCGACGGAACCGTGCGTTATATAGTTAACAACCTGTCCCCGGGTAATACCCTGCTTGTTCATGAAATAGACGGCATGGCTTTCTTTTTCACTGAAAATAGCCACCAGTACATTCGCACCAGTGACTTCCTGCCGGCCGGAAGACTGCACATGAAAGACCGCTCTTTGCATGGCACGCTGAAAGCTCAGGGTCTGCTGAATATCCTTATTATCGCTGCCTGCCTCTGTCAGGGTTGGCACATACAAATCAAGATGCTGTTGCAAATCCTCTCGTAGTTCGTCCAGATCAGCATCACAGGCCAGCAGTATTTCGCGAGCACTCACATCGTCCAACAAAGCCAATAACAAATGTTCCAGCGTCAGAAACTCATAGCGTTTCTGTCTGGCTTCTTTGAATGCTCTGTTCAGTGTGTATTCAAGCTCTTTACTAAACATAGGGATTTCCCGGACTAGGCTCCAGATTAAAAAATTTTGTTAATGGTCGTCATCCATTTCAATATCGCACAATAGCGGGTGTTCAGATTCACGAGCATATTCATTAACCAGCACAGCTTTGGTCTCAGCTATCTCCTTTGGAAAAACACCACACACACCCTTGCCTTCCGTGTGCACTTTCAACATGACCGCTGTTGCTGTTTCAACATTCATGGAAAAAAACTGGCAAAGTACCTGAACCACAAATTCCATTGGAGTGTAATCATCATTTAGCAAAATGACCCGGTAAAGTGGTGGCGGTTTTACTTTTAAGGTTTCAGGCGCCAGCGCTTCACTGATATTTCCCTCGCGTTCAAGCCCATCATCAGCTGCCATTTGCCAGGGTGCTTTGTTATCTGCATTCACTCTCATTGTGCGTCAGTATGTCGTGCTCATTTATGTGTTTTTCCAGCAATCGGCAGATAAAAAGCTACCTGAATTACTTTCGAAAACAGCGTTTAAACTCTAGCTGAAACTATACCATGGCTGTTAATAAAACAATCTGCCTGCAGCCAAAAAAAAGGCATTATTGCTGAGATGGCGATGCTTATTTGATATTTCAAGATTCTTGCACAATTAAAATTGACTTAATTTTTCAAAGGCGTTATATCACAACAAGCTTGATTCCAAATAATAATAAAGACGACATAATGAGAAGCAAGGCAGGTCATATATGAGTACTGGTCAAGTTAAATGGTTTAATAATGCAAAGGGGTTTGGCTTTATTTTGCCAGACGATGGTGGCGGAGATTTATTCGTCCACTATTCTTCCATCGGCATGGAAGGTTATAAAACCCTGAAAGCCGGACAGGCTGTCTCTTTCGATATCGTGGAAGGACCAAAGGGTTTGCATGCAGCGAATATTATGCCGCTGGATGGCCAAACTGATAGCAGTGAATCAACAGCGAGCAGTGATACTGCAGCCGAAACTGATGCCCCTGCTGAGTCCGACGAAGCCGCCAACGAGTCCGATAAGGATCCTGCTGAGCAATAAATCAGCCGTCCTCTTTTTTGCCCATTTCCACCCCTCTGATTTTCTTCATTAGGGATACACGTGAAGCTATGGCCTGGTTGCCACTCAAGCTTGAGTAAACTGCTATCATTAGCCCATGAGTCAGCTCCTCCTGTTCAACAAACCATTTAATGTTCTCTGCCAGTTCACCGATGAAAATCAAGCTGACATCAAACGGCAGACACTTGCTGACTTCATCCCCATCCCCGAGGTTTATCCTGCCGGTCGATTAGACAGAGACTCTGAAGGCCTGCTCCTGTTGACTGACGACGGTCGATTGCAGCACCGGATTTCTCATCCGGCTCAAAAAATGCAAAAACATTACTGGGTTCAGGTTGAAGGTGAAATGGATGAAAACGCACTACAACGTTTGCGTGATGGTGTCCACTTAAAGGATGGGATGACTGAAAAGGCCGACGTTGAGCTGATCCCTGAACCCACTATCTGGCCAAGAAACCCTCCCATCCGGGAGCGTAAATACATCCCCACATCCTGGCTGAGCCTGTCCATCCGGGAAGGAAGGAACCGACAGGTCAGGCGCATGACCGCAGCTGTCGGTTTCCCAACTCTGCGACTGATACGTTTTCGGATTGGGGACTGGCAGCTGGATGACCTGCAGCCTGGCCAGTATCGTCTAATCAAGATTGCACCCGATGCCGCAAAATAAATCCTTATCCGGACTTTCTACTGCCAGAATTCGCTGGCAGGAAAATGGCTACCCCTACTCTCTGGATTATGAAGATGTTTATTATTCCGGAAACCTGGCACTTGAAGAGAGTACTTATGTATTTCTGAGGGTCAACCAGTTGAATCAGCGTTGGCAAAACCTCGACACCGAGCACTTCGTTATTGCTGAATTGGGTTTTGGTGGCGGCATTAATTTTTTGAATTGCTGCAAGCTTTGGTGTGAAACGGCTCCAGTCAATGCCCGTCTACATTACCTCGCCAGTGAACTACACCCCCTGCAAAATGATGATCTAGAACGTCTGCTTACGCTATTTCCTACTCTGGATAAATTCAGCCCGTCACTGCTCGGCGCCATGCCAGCACTGTGTGCCGGTATTCACCAGCGCGAGCTCAGTTTCGGCAAACACAGGATCACACTAACCCTGGCGTACGGTGATGCCCAAAAACAGCTGAACCGACTCATGCAGAAAAACGGTTTTCGTGTCGATTGCTGGTTTCTTGATGGCTTTTCTCCGGCAAAAAACCCACAGCTTTGGCAAAAAGAACTGTGCCAGACTTTGGCAGCATTAAGCAAACCTGCTTGCTCTTTAAGCACCTATAGCGCCGCTGCAAGCATTAAACATGCCTTGCATGAATCTGGCTTCACGGTTCAGCGTATTAAGGGATTTGGACCAAAACGACACATGCTCAAAGCGACTTTCCAGGGGAACCCTGCGGGCAGAGTTTTTAAGACGAATTGCTATACCCTGCCTGCCGCAATAAAGGCGGAAGAAAAAACTGCAGTGGTCATAGGCGCCGGGCTGGCCGGTTGTTCCACGGCTCGTGCTCTGGCCAACACCGGTTGGCAGCTGAGCGTGATCGACCGCCAGCAGACAATTGCCGGCGCTGCATCCGGCAACAAACGTGGTGTCGTTTCGTGCCGGGTTTCACTGACGCCCGCTGTCAGTGATAATTTTTATTTGCAGGCATTTCTGTACGCAATGAACCATTACCGGCAGTATTCTGAGAAGGCTTCACTGGACTGGTGCAGCAGCGGCCACCTGCATCTGGCTATGGACGAGAAGCAGCAAAAACGCCAACAAAAACTGCATGCAAGCCCCTGTCTGAAAGCACTGACACAGTTACTTGATGCAGATACTGCCAGCGAGCTCAGTGGCATCAAGCTGCAACAGGGTGGCCTGTATTTTCCGCAATCAGCTTCACTCAATCCACAAGCACTGTGTGAGGCTTACCTTGCTCATCCTGGCATTGAGGTTCTACTGCAACAGGAAGCTCTCAGCCTGAACTATCAGGATAAGGCCTGGCACATCACGGGAACTGCCGGGCCTATTGCCAGCGCTCCAGTTCTCATTATTGCCAACAGCCATGACGCCCTTGCCTTTACAGAAACCCGGCATTACCCACTGCTGAAAAATTTTGGCCAGCTTGATGAATACCTGAAACCTGCAGCCGCGGCGGCCCTCAAATGCATCATCAGTGGCAAGGGCTACCTGCTACCCCAGCATGAGCAGAACCTGCTGGTAGGCGGACTTAACATGGCAAGTGATTATGAACACATGAGTGTGGACAAAGGCATTAAGGAGAACCTGAAACTGCTGCAGGAGATCTGTCCAGCGCTGAGCGAAGAACTGCTGGCAGAGAAACCTCTGAGCAGCCGCAGCGGTTTACGGTGCAGCAGCCCCGACTATTTACCGCTGCTGGGTCCGGTTGAGCACTATAGGCATTGTCTGGAGCGCTTCAGTGACTTGAGCCGTAATGCCCGTAGCAAAAACATTCAGGAAGCCGTTGTGGAACCCGGACTGTTCATCAACGTGGCACATGGTTCACATGCATTGAGCAGCACACCACTGAGCGCCGCTTATCTTGCGGCAATCATTAATGGAAGTCCGCTGCCACTGACTGGGAATATGGTGGCTGCACTGCACCCAATCCGCTTTTTAATTCGTGATCTAAAACGCCAGAAGGACCTAGCGACTCAGGTAAGCCTGCAAGGCTGATAGCAAATACCCGGTATCCTGAGTACCTGCCAGCTCTCGAATTGAATGCATGCCAAAGGTTGGCACACCGACGTCCAGGGTTTTGATACCAAGTTCGGCAGCAACAATCGGCCCGATTGTTGAACCACAGGCCATGTCTGTTCTGACCACAAAACTCTGCAGGGGAACTTCAGCTTTCTGACAATACGCTTTAAAGCGCGCACTGCTCTCACTGGTCGTGGCATAGCGCTGGTTGGCATTCACTTTTAAAACTGGTCCCTGATTCAGTATGGGGCCGTGCTGCTGGTCATGGCGATCCATGAAATTGGGATGAATACCGTGAGCATTATCAACAGACAGAAGCATGGAATGCTCCAGCATACGTCGCTTCGCTTCCTGTTTTTTATCTGCCGAGAAACTCTCGGCGATGCGTTCAAGCACTGCTTCCAGAAATGAGCCAGCAGCCCCGGCAAGCGAGACACTGCCGACCTCTTCATGATCAGTACAAACCAGTAAACTTGGCGCCTTATCATCAGCTCCCAGCAGGGCTTCAAGCCCAACATAACAGCTAAGCAGATTGTCCAGACGGGCCGAAGCGATAAACTCATCCTTCAGTCCAATGAGTGCAGGAGGCTGCGTGTCATAAAAACTCAGCTCAAAACCCAATACCTGCACGGCATCGGACAACCCAAGCTCATCGTGCAGATAAGACAGCAGCAAATCGGAAAAGTTGAAGTGCTTTTGTTTATTCTGGAGTTGCATTACTACCGGCGGCAGATGTTTCTGCTCATTGATGAAGCGACTCTTGTTAGCTTCACGGTCCAGGTGAATGGCCAGACTGGGAATCGTTGCTATGGCTTTCTGAAAATCAATCAGAATAGCCTTTAATTGGCCCGAACTGTCTTCATAATTTACCCTCCCTGCGAGAGAAAGATCACGGTCAAACCAGGGATTCATCAGGACGCCACCGTACACCTCCACACCCAGTTGGGCATAGCCTGCGCTGACATAACCTGCTTCCGGTTTTACTTTCAGACAGGGACTGTCGGTGTGTGTGCCGATCATGTGAAAACCCTGTTCCACCGGATCTCCGAAACCTGTCCGAAAGGCAATTATCGAGGAGGCATTGCGCGTGACGTAATAGGCCTTACCGGCTTCAAGTTGCCAGGCATCACCTTCATGTAGCGCTTGAAAGCCTGCCGACTGCAGGCCTTCACTGATGTTTTTAACCGCATGAAAAGGTGTGGGTGATTGCCTGAGGAAATCACACAAGCCCACATTAAGGCCAGCATTACTGTTCATCTTGATAAGTACCGCTTATTCGATACCCAGCAGTTCTACGTCAAAAATCAGGGTTGAATAAGGCGGGATGGGACCAGCACCATTGGCACCATAGGCCAATTCTGAGGGAATGAAAAATCGGTACTTGTCTCCAACCTGCATTAACTGCACACCTTCCGTCCAGCCGGCAATAACACCATCCAGTGGAAAGCTGATCGGTTCACCGCGGTCCACCGAACTGTCAAAAACACTGCCATCAATCATCGTACCGTGATAATGAACACGAACCTCATCAGTTGCCGAAGGCATCGGCGCATTGGGATCCGTGCTTTCTTCCAGTACCAGATACTGCAGACCCGAAGGCGTGGTTACCACGCCCGGCTCCAGGGCATTGTCAGCCAGGAAATCTGCATTACTTTGCTGCATGGCGACCAATTCTGCACTGGCTGCATCCTGCATACGCTGGCTGTAAGCCTCGAGCGCAGCAACTATTTCTTCATCGCTGAGCTGAATGGAATCATCAATTGCATCACGAATACCTTGTATCAGGGCAGCAGAGTCTATTTCAGGGCCCAGGATACCCTGGCTGGCTAGGTTAAGTCCGATATTGACGCCGATACTGTATCCGGCTCTGACATCCGTTGACTCCAGATCCAGTTCCTGTGCTAAAAGTGATGAATTACCCAGAAAGGTCGAAACTAACGCAAAAAGCAGCGTGGTAATTCTCACTTTTACTAATCTATTCATTGTATTATCCCCTGCCTGATAGTCGGCAATTGCCTTCTGTGAGTGAAAGCGCCAATATTACAGAGACTGGAAATTAATTACTACCGCCATAATTGGACACCATGCGATTGCTCACATTCATCAAATACACCGGCTTACTGATACTTTTGAGTGCTTGCAGCTTCCACCCTTACTCCATCTCAGTGAATAACAATGTCCTGTTTCGGCCACAAAACGGGACACCCCTGGAGACCTTCAGCGACCCTGCCTTGCAGGCCTGCGTCAACAACTATCTGAATGACAATCCAGAAGAAAGTCTGGAATCATTGAGCCTCCTATCCTGCACCGATGCCGGTATCGCTTCTCTCGTCGGGCTGAACCAGCTTCCCAGCCTTTCGGTCATAGATCTGAGCAATAACGATATCGGCGACCTGAGCCCCATGATCAGTTTAGACAATCTGCGCGTGCTGCGTATCTCAAACAACCGCATTCGGGATATCAGCACGCTTAATGAATTGAGTCTTTTGAATTTTATTGACTTGAGTGGCAACGATAATATCAGCTGTCGCCAGCTCGACAGATTGCAGGGAAGAATTGGAAGTTCGCTGATACGCCCTCTAAGCTGTATCTAATTGCGGGATCCCGCTGTGAAAACGGAATTGCGTATCCTCTTCCTGAATTAAGGCTGACTCTTTTTCTGCAAATAATGCCACGCGATCTGCAATATCTTCATCTGCATAAATTTCAGCCAGCCGTAGATAATCTTCAAAGTGCCTTGATTCAGAACGAAGTAGTGACTTATAAAATTTCTGTAACTCTGCATCCAGATAGGGCGCCAGTGCAGCAAAACGTTCACAGGACCGCGCCTCAATAAAAGCCCCGATAATCAGCGTATCAATCAGTTTAAACGGTTCCTGCTGCCGGATGTGCGACCTCAATGAACTGGCATAACGGGATGGCTCTATGTGGCGGTATTCGATCCCCCGCTCCTGCATGATAGACACCACCTGCTCGAAATGCAGCAGCTCTTCTCGTGCCAGTTGTGACATCTTCTGCAACAGTTCACTACGGTCCACGTATCGGTACATCAGGTTCATCGCCGTGGAAGCAGCTTTCTTTTCACAATTGGCGTGATCGATTAGCAAGATTTCCTGTTCATCAACTGCCTTGTGTATCCAGCTTTTGGGGGTATCGCTTCCTAAAAAGGCCTTTATGCTATCTATCTGCACCCGCTTCAGCCTTCCTGCTCATCTTCATCAGCAGCCACCGGATCCAGTGCAGCTTTTTCATTATCCAGTAAATTATCCGGAATTTTTTTGCTCGCTCGGGCGCCCAGTTCCTGCAAGCGTTGCACACCCTTGACCAGATTGCCGTGCCCAGTTTGCAGACGGTTATAGGCCTGGTCATAAGACTTTTGTGCACGATTCAGATTAGTACCCAGCTCGTCCAGACTCTGAAGAAACAAAACAAATTTGTCATAGAGCTTGCCGGCACTCTGTGCAATCTCAAGCGCATTATTGTTCTGCTGCTCATAGCGCCAGATATTCTGAATGGTTCTTAGTGTTGCCAGTAAGGTGGATGGACAGACAATCACAATATTCTTTTCAAAGGCATCGGTAAACAGGCTGTCATCATGCTCCACCGCCAGAGTGAAAGCAGCTTCTACAGGCATAAACATCATGACAAAATCCAGGTTTCTGACTGCCTCCAAGTTCTGGTAGTTCTTATCCGACAGCCCCTTGATATGATTCCTGATCGAGCTCAAATGCTGCTTCAGGTAATTTTGTCGCTGCTTATCATCATCCTCATTACAGTATTTCTCATAGGCACTAAGAGACACTTTGGAATCAATGATCAGATCCTTGTTTTCCGGCAAATGAACGATAACGTCAGGCTGTCTGGACTGACCATCTTCCGTTTTTATACTTACCTGCACCTCATATTCACGGCCTTTTACCAGGCCGGATTTTTCCAGCACTCTCTCCAGAATCAATTCACCCCAGATTCCCTGAGTCTTGCTCTCCCCCTTCAGGGCATTAGTCAGATTCAGGGTTTCCTGAGAAATCTGTAAATTGGCATCTTGCAGGCTCTTGATCTGCTCCTGCAAGGCAAAACGTTGCTTGGATTCCTTGTCGTAGGTTTCTTCGACTCTTTTTTCGAATAGCTGAATTTTGTCACCCAGAGGCTTCAGGATGTTTTCAATATTCTGCTTGTTGCTTTCCGTGAAAGCCTTGCTTTTCTGCTCGAGAATCTCATTGGCCAGGTTCTTGAATTCAGCCGTCATATGTTTCCTGGCATCTTCAAGCGCCTGCAACTTTTCCTGATGCTGTTTTTTTTCTTCCTGCAGGCGGGTTTCTTGACGGCCAAGCTGTACTTTAAGCTCAGTGGCAGCATGACGCTCCTGATCCAGGGTGCCCTGCAGTCTTTGATTTCTACGATAGAGAAAAATTATTCCCAGTACGCAAAGGGCGAGTAACAGGAATAACAGGAGTATGGTGATTTGGCTTGCCGGCATTTACGCTCCTGTGAGGGCTCCGGTGGATTAGCCAAGAGGTACGCCGAGCCTTTGGGCGACTTCCTTATAGGTTTCTATGACATTTCCAAGGTTTTTGCGAAATCTGTCTTTATCCATCTTGTTACGGGTGACTTTATCCCAGATACGGCAGCCATCAGGACTGAATTCATCTCCCAGGGTAAGCTGCCCATCAGCCATGCCAAATTCCAGTTTGTAATCAACCAGCAGCATCCCCGCTGCATCGAACAGGCCTTTCAAGATTTCGTTAACCTTGAAGGTCAGGGCTTTCATTTCGGCTATCTGCGCTTCATTCGCCCAGCCAAAAGAAATGATGTGATAATCATTGACCATGGGGTCATGTAGCGCGTCATTTTTCAGAAAAAACTCGAAAGTCGGCGGGTCAACTGCAATACCTTCTTCAATGCCGAAACGTTTACAAATACTGCCAGCAGCAAAATTTCTAACAACACATTCCACCGGAATCATATCCAGTTTTTTAACCAGGGAGTCCGTTGCATTCAAGCGTTTAACAAAATGTGTTGGAATGCCGTCGGCTGACAGTTTTTCCATGATAAAGGCATTAAAACAGTTGTTCACCATTCCCTTATCGGCCAGTTGTTCAACTTTTTCACCATCAAAAGCAGAGGTGTCATCACGGAAATGGAGTACGTATAAATCTGGCTCTGAACTACGAAACACAGATTTGGCCTTGCCGGAATAAAGCTCTTCACCCAATTGCATTACATAACACTCCAGACCCGGATCAGACCGGACGACAGTTATCAGGAAATAAAATCATAAATCGCCTGCAACAGGGCCTCGTTCAATTCATCTTGCTGCTCTTGGCTTATCTCATTGTCTGTCGCACTACCGGTTTGACCATCGATACTGGATTCAGTGATCACATCAATACCGTTATCCGTCTGTTGCAAGCTGACACGGAAAGGCAGGCTGTCATCAGCCTCGGTAATACTCAGCAAGCGGGAAAACATTCCTCTTTCAACCGGTTCTTCGGAAGCAGAAAAGGCAACATCAAAAATGCCAGCATCCATGTCTTCAAAAACAATCTCAACATTTGCCCTTTCCAGTGCACGACCGACAGCCGCCCAGCTGCGCACAAAGTCTGCATCAAGGTGCAGGACATTGTTCTCTCCCACGCTGCGTATGCTGGCTCTTCCCTCGTCTGGAATAGCACCAGCCAGGAAAGAAACCGTTGAGGCCTGATAAAGTCGAATCTGATCAGCTAGATACGTTGAGATGTCAGCCAGCACCTGATAGGCGTATTCATTATCCTCAGGATCTTCCGGCCAAGTAAATTCTTCCGGCACATCAAAATCCTCGGGGGCGGACACATGAGCGATACTCAGCTCGGCACTGTCATCCTGGAAACCAGGAATGACGATGACACGAATTTTTTCCTTAAAACCCTCGTTTTCTTCACTGGTGAACCAGATGGTTTCCAACATGCCCTGATTTGGGTTTTCCTGAGCCAATTCTATCCCCTGCTCAATCCAGTATTGCCGGACTCTGGGCCATACCTGACTTGCTCTTGAATCAATCACCACCCAGCTCAGGCCTTCCAGTCGCTGAATCACAACGGCGCGATCCGGGTTCCCCTGCAGGGGCCGCGGACGGGGTACATCTACAAAAGACTGACCTTCCATATCCCCCATATCAGGAATAACCAGCAGGTCATCAATGATGAAGGCATCCAGATTATTAGGAATTTCAAGCCGCGGAATAGATACTGCTTCCAGATAATCGCCACCGCGATCACGGAACAGTCCATCATCACCAACCAGGTAACCCGTACCGGGGATGAGGCTGCAGGCACTCAGCACAAAGCCCAAAAAGCCTGTCAGGGTAAATTTTAAAAAATATCTGTTTTTAAGCATCTCAAATATCAACTGGCTCTCAGACCCTATACCAGACCCAGCCTTTCCAGGGTTGAATACAGGAAATCACGGTACAGCTCATCCAGTGGTGTCAGAGGCAAACGAATACCCGGCGATATTTTCCCCATCTGGTACAGAGCCCATTTCACCGGTATCGGGTTGGACTCCAGAAACAGGCATTTGTTCAATACACTCAGTTCAAGATTAATCTCAGCCGCTGCTTTTTGCTCACCCGCCATCGCCAACTTGCAAAGTTCATGAAATAATTTCGGCACAACATTCGCTGTAACTGATATCGTGCCATTGGCTCCCATCAGCATGAGATCCATGGCACTGGGGTCATCACCGCTGTAGACCTGAAAATTATCACTCTGGCAGCTCTGAATAACTTCCCGGCCCCTGACCAGATCTCCGGTAGCTTCCTTAATAGCAATGATGTTGTGATGCTTGGAGAGCACTTTTACAGTCTCAGGTTTCATGTCACAAGCAGTTCTAGCCGGTACGTTATAGAGAATCTGGGGAATATCTACGGCATCGGCAATGGCGCTGTGATGGGCAATCAGGCCTTTTTGCGTTGGTTTGTTGTAATATGGAGTCACCAGCAAACAGGCATCGGCGCCAGAATCCTTTGCAGCGGCAGTCATTTCGATGGCCTCACTGGTTGAATTGGCCCCTGTTCCGGCAATCACAGGAACACGACCCTTTACCGCCTTGACCACATAATCGACAAGCGCACAGTTTTCTTCAATCGACAGGGTTGGCGATTCACCCGTTGTGCCGACAGCAACAATCGCATCGGTGCCTTCCTGAATATGCCATTCAAGCAAATTGCTCAAGGTTGGCAAATCCAGCTCACCATCTTCTGTCATGGGTGTCACCAGCGCGACGATACTGCCTTTAATCATGCACCCCCCCGGGGAATGTCAAAGTTTTATCCAAAGGATGATTTTAGCTTAAGTGCGAAGAAGTTTATAGAAACAAAAGCTATCTGGCCTAGTGATCTGCCTGCTGCTGTATCTTGGACCGAACAGGCCAGGCGCGAACAATCGCTTTGAGGAAAGTGGCCAGCGGAATGGCAAAAAACACACCCCAGAAGCCCCAGATACCGCCAAAAATCAAAATGGCCGTGATAATCGCCAGCGGATGCAGATTTACCGTTTCGGAAAAAATCAGGGGAACCAGCAGGTTACCGTCAATCATCTGCAAAACGATATAGGCCAGCATGATCTGTGTCAGATCACCGCTGAAACTCCACTGAAACAGCCCGACCAGAAAGACCGGTATAGCGACTACGGTGGCCCCTACATATGGAATAATCACTGACAGTCCCGTGACCAGCGCCAGCAAGACCGGATAATTTAATCCCAAAATATAAAACAGCAGAAACGAACTGAAACTGACAATCAGAATTTCCAATGCCTTGCCCCTGATATAGTTAGCCAACTGGTCATTCATTTCATGCCAGATCTGCGCCATGATAGGACGTTTTTCCGGCAGCCAGCTTTCCAGCCAGGTCAGTAATTTATCCGAGTCACGTAACATGAAGAAAACCAGAATCGGTACCAACACGGCATAAACAGCCCAGGTCACTAGTCGGGTAATGCTGGTGACGGAATAAGACAGGACATTTTGACCCAGTTCAGCCAGCGAATTTTGCAGATTGTTCAGCCAGTCCTGAATCTGTGCTTCACTGAAGAGTTCGGGGTAGTTTTGCGGCAGGAGCAACAAAAATGAGTTTAACTGACTCATCATGTTCGGCAACTCATCAAGAAAAATAATTAATCGACCCCAGGTAAAGGGCAGTAGAACCAGCATAATCAGCAGCATGATACCCAGAAAAATAATGTAACTGAGATAGACCGCTATGCTGTGAGGCATTTTCATGCGAGACAATGAATTGACAAGCCCCTGTAAAATAAAGGTGATGACAAGACTCCATAAGAGCGGCGCCAGCACGCCACCCAAGGTCATCATGATGACCGTGCCGATGATAAGCATCAGCGTAAAGATCAGCGCTTCCTCTTCTGAGAAATAACGATCGTAGAGGTCTGAGAAAACTCTCAACATGAAAAAACCTTAGTCAAAATTTCTGCAAGTGGCCCAGCCTGGCTCAGCTTTTCTGAAGCACATAATAAAATACACCTTCATCCTGATGCATGCTCAGCAATAGATTGCCACTTTGTTCAGCGAATACCTGAAAATCCCTCTGTGAACCCGGGTCTGTCGCCTGTACTTTAACCGTCTGTCCAGGACTCAATTTATTGAGTGCCTGTTTAGTCTTTAGTAAGGGTAAGGGACAATTCAAGCCGCTTAGATCCAGCTCAATATCTGCTGCTTCGCTCATCGCGGCATTCTAGCAGGAGCCTGTTAAAAAACCGAGTTATTGCATGGAATTAGTAGTATTATTTATTGTCTAACTGATGATAGTGTATTAGTTAAATTATGGTCGGACTGTTAAAACAACTGGGGAAAACCTGCCTATTAAGCGCAGGTATTTCACTTGCCACCAACGCCGGATTCGCTCAAAGCAATAATCTGCCGGTGCTAGGCGACACTGTGTCCGGTGTCATCACCACCCAACAGGAATATGAGATGGGCCGGGAAATGCTCCGCTCGTTCCGGGCGCAGACACCTCTCCTGGTCGACCCGCTTATCGAGGAATATATAGCCAGCCTGACCTATCATCTGGCAGCCAACAGCGAGTTAACCGACCACCGCCTTGAATTTCTGCTGATTGATAGCGAGCAGCTGAATGCATTCGCTGCTCCTGGCGGTATCGTTGGCGTGAATGCGGGCCTGTTTCTGTATGCTGAAACAGAAGGCCAATTTGCTTCTGTGCTCTCCCATGAGCTTGCACACATTTCACAGCGACATTATGCCCGCCGTATCCTGGATGCCCAATCCAACTCCGTTACCAATATAGCCGCCACACTGGCATCACTGTTGATACTGGCAACTGCCGGCGGTGAAGCGGGCCAGGCTGCTTTGGGGATCACCCAATCCGTCATGTTGGACAATCAGCTGCAATTCAGTCGAAGCAATGAACAGGAAGCCGACCGCGTCGGTATTCGAACCCTATTGAACGCTGGCTTCGACCCATCCTCCATGGCAGAAATGTTTGAGAACATGATGCAGATGAGAAATGGCTCGCAGCGAATTCCTGAGTTTTTATCAACCCACCCTCTGGATGAAAATCGTGTTGCTGATACCCGCAACCGAACTCTTTCAATGCCCAGCGTGGATCACATCGCCGATATTGAATATTCCCTCATGCGTCAACGTGCGCTCTTGCACTTTTCCAATGACTATGACGGCCATATTGACAGCCTGCAACGTGAGCTGCCCCAATTAAACGGCGCCGAAGAAGATGCCGCCCGCTATGGCATTGCCTTAGCTCAACTAAACAGAGGCGAATTTGTTGCTGCGACGGAAACACTTGCGCCCCTGCTGGCTGAAGAGCCCAACCGTATCAGCTATGTCATGCTGGAAGCTGAGATTGCCCAGAAAGCCGGTAACTTTGACCGGGCTAGACAGATTCTGCTTGAGCACCTGGATATTAATCCTGGCAATTACCCACTGACACTGGCCTATGCCCGGATACTTGAAGAAGAAGGCCGTTACCCCCAAGCAGTCAGTGTTTACGAGGGACTGGCGGACAATCGACCCACTGATATCAACATCTGGTACCAGCTGGCTGAATTGCGTGGTTTAACAGGCGATATCTCTGGCGTGCACCAGGCGCGTGCAGAGTATTTTTTCGGTATCGGAGAATTTGGCCGAGCGCTTGATCACCTCAACCTAGCATTGAATGAACGTAATGACCCTTTGACAACGGCCCGTATCAGACAGCGCCAAGATGACATCCGCACCATCACAGACCGTTACTACCGTTAATCAATTCCTGCGTTAAATCACTGCTTCCTGAAATCAAGCATACGCTGCAAGGGAATCATGGCCAGTTTACCCAACTTGGGATCAACCTGAATTTCATTAGTACCATGTAGCAGTGAATCGTGTAGATTCTGCAGGGTATTCATTCCCATCCAGGGGCAATTAGCACAACTTCGACAGCTGGCTCCTTCACCGGAAGTCGGCGCCATAATAAATTCCTTGTCAGGTGCCGCCATCTGTAACTTGTAGAAAATTCCCTGATCAGTTGCGACGATAAACTGTTTTTCCGGGCGAGCAACGGCCGCATTGATAATCTGCGTGGTAGATCCAACAAAGTCAGCTTCCTGCAGTACCTGCAGTGGAGATTCGGGGTGTGCCAATATTGCAGCCTGAGGATAAACATGACGCATATCCTGTAGAGCTTTCAGTTTAAACTCTTCGTGTACAATACAGGCACCATCCCACAGGACAATATCTTCTTCAGCCTGAAGTTTGCGTTGGATATAACGTCCGAGATGCTGATCCGGTGCCCAGATTACCTGCTTGCCACTATCCAGTATGTACTCAACCACGTCCACGGCAATTGCTGATGTAACCACCCAGTCAGCTCGGGCTTTCACCGCTGCTGAAGTGTTGGCGTACACCACCACTTGATGTTCCGGGTATTGCTCACAAAAAGCCGAAAAACTTTCGATGGGACAGCCAATATCCAGTGAGCAGGTCGCCTCCAGTGTCGGCATCAAAACTGTTTTATCGGGACTGAGAATTTTAGCTGTTTCCCCCATAAACTTAACGCCACAAACCATCAGGGTGCTTGCCTGAGACTGTGCACCAAAGCGCGCCATTTCCAGGGAATCTGCAACACAACCGCCGCTTTCCTCCGCCAGGGCCTGCAGCGCGGGATCGGTATAGTAATGCGCTACCAGCGCTGCGTTTTTCTGCTGCAGCAAGGTCAGTATTTTCTGGCGGTATTGATTGTTTTCAGCAGCAGCCAGCTCCAGACGTTCCGGTACTTTATTCAGGTAGGCTTTAACAAAGGCCCTGTCTGCCACCAGACCGCCTTCAAGTTCCTGTTTTACGGCTTTATTCATCGTACAATTACCTTACTCACCTAGTGTTATTTTAACACAGCTCACGCCTGTCAAAGCCGGTCTATTAAAGGGAAATAAGCGGTTTGCCTAAAAAAAAGGGGCTTGTTAAAAGCCCCTGAAAATGGTGGGTCGTGTGCGATTCGAACGCACGACCAATTGGTTAAAAGCCAACTGCTCTACCGACTGAGCTAACGACCCATTTTGAAAGCCGGTCATACTACTGTTTTGGCAGAAAATTACAAGTATTTTAATAGCGCGTCGGGTCTGCCACTCCTGCCTCTGTAAAGCCTTTTTTACGTAAACGACAGCTGTCACAGCGCCCGCAAGCCCTACCCTGCGAGTCGGCCTGATAGCAGGACACAGTTTTACTGTAATCAACCCCTAATTCAATGCCCTTACGGATGATCTCAGCTTTGCTCAGCTTGATCAGAGGTGTTTCTATGCGAATCCGACGCCCTTCCACTCCTGCCTTGGTGGCGAGGTTTGCCATGGCGCTAAATGCTTCAATAAAAGCAGGTCGGCAATCAGGGTAGCCCGAATAATCCAAGGCATTAACACCAATAAAAATAGCCTTAGCACCGAGCACCTCGGCCCAACCAAGCGCATAAGACAGAAATATGGTATTACGCGCAGGCACGTAGGTTATCGGAATACCCTCACTGTATTCTTCGGGCACCGCAATGGACAGATCAGTAAGCGCCGATCCACCAATGCCGGTCATGTCTATCGGGATGGTCTTGTGCTCCTTGACCTGCATATAGATCGACAGTGCTTCCGCCGCTTTCAACTCACTGCGATGTCGCTGTCCATAATCAAAACTTAGCGTGTAAGTGTCATAGCCTTCCTGCCTTGCAATGGCCAGGCAGGTTGCCGAGTCGAGCCCACCGGATATTAGTACCACCGCTGTTTTGTCATTTTTCTGGTCAAGCATAAGCTGTCATCAATGTCCCGGCTGGTCTTCCCATAACAATTTGTGCAGCTGCAGCTGAAATCTCACATCAAGCCTGTCTTCTAGAATCCACTCTGCCAACTCTTTTGCGGAAAGCTCTTCCTTGCTGGGAGAAAATAAGACATCTGATACTTTATTTTTCAGATCAAATTGTTCTAACTGCTGTTTCGACCACAAATAATCTTCTCTGCTACAAATTACAAATTTCAGCTGATCTTTTTTCTCAAGTTTTGAGAGATTTTCCAGTATATTCTTATTTTGCTCTCCCGAGCCGGGCGTTTTTAAATCCATAACGATGATGACACGTTTATCAATCTCAGAAATATCCATGGCTCCACTGGTTTCCAGTGAGACCGTGAAACCTGCATCACAAAGCATGCTTAACAGCCGAGCACAGTCAGGCTGTGCCAAAGGTTCGCCACCGGTAACCGTTACATACTTGCAGTGATAGGAAGCGACCTGCTGCAGAACTTCCTTCAGTTGATACACAATCCCGCCACTGAATGCGTAGGACGTATCACAATACTGACAACGCAATGGACAACCCGTCAGGCGCACAAAAACCGTCGGCAACCCCATCAGGCTGCTTTCACCCTGCAGGGAATGAAAAATTTCCGTAATACGTAATGCGTTGCTCACTGAAGGCAGCCGTGTAGGAACTGGTTAAATAAGAATGGTCAGCTTAACGGTTATAACCGTCACGCAAATAGACTTCAGCAAGCCGCAGCGAACCACTGCCACTATTGGCATAATCAGATAACAACTGCTGCCATACCTGACGGGCACGACGCTCATTATCCATGAGGCTATAGACAACACCCAGCTTCAGCATGGAATCCGGTGCTTTTTCATGGGTGGGGAAATTGTCGATCACTTCATTGAACACATTGATTGCCTGTGAAAAGCGTTCTATCAGAATCAAGGCCTCTCCTTGCCAGTAATATGCATTAGGTGCCAGGCGGCCCTGTGGATAGCTTTCTATCATTTGCTGGAATACAGAGATTGAACCCTCATAATTGGCATCGTTGAGTAACAAATTACGGGCCTCCTGGTAGAGTTCTTCTTCCGTAAGCGCTTGTGCCCCAGCCTGATTGAGGGCCAGTGTTGAGCCCTGATTTCCACCCTGTATTGGTAAAGGGCTCGTGCCGGCTGTTTGATTCTGACCGGCACCATTAGTGAACGGTTGACGATTCGTCGGCTGATCGGAGGCTGGTCCGGGCAAAGTATTATTGCCAGTATTTGTGCCAGCTGTGGGCAAATTACCAGGCAAACCGCCATTGGTAACGCCCCCCCCCTGACTGATTCGCTGATTAAGCGCACTCAGGCGGTTATCGACATCCAGGTAGCGATCACGCTGCTCTGACTCCATGCGACGAATCTGATAACCCTGCTCTTCAACCATACCGCGCAGCATCTGTACTTCCTGCTGTAGGGCTTCAAGCATGTTATACAGGGTCACAACGATATCGTTATTATTGGACGAGCCCGTAGCTGAATTGGCAGTGCTGTTTTGAGAGTTTTGTGCGGCAGATTGATTGCCATCTGCGCTGGCAGCATCAACCACCTGCACCTGCGCGAAGGTAGCGCCACTGATCATGAGCGCAACGATGACAGTCAGAAGCTTTTTATTTACTTGAGAAGCATATTCAGGCATATGGACATCCCAAAAAAACAAGCCGGGCGTACCCGGCTTGTTCAACTTATCGAGAACTATTGGATCTCTACCCGACGGTTACGAGCATAAGCTGCTTCGGTTGTACCCGGATCAACAGGACGCTCTTCACCGTAACTGATTACCTCTAATTGGCCCGCAGAAACACCCTGGACCTGGAGGTATCTTTCAACAGCCTGGGCACGACGCTCACCCAGAGCCAGGTTGTATTCACGTGTGCCACGCTCATCAGCGTGACCTTCCAGGCGATAGCGCAGAGAAGGATTTTCCATCAGGCGATTGGCATGATATACCAGCGCTTCTCGTGCTTCGGCACTTAAATCGGAGCGATCGAATTCAAAGTAGAACACGGTAGTTGCCAGCGCAGCATCTCTTTCACGAATCTGAGCAGCTGTCAGTCCACCGTTGGTATCAGCACCTGAGGCATTGCCACCACCAGTATTGCCGTTATTCATGGAACCGTTATCCATGCTGTCGCCATCATCCATACCGTCCATATCGTCCGTAGATGATTGACACGCAGCCAGAAATACTGCAAAAACTGCAACCACGCCAAGTTTCAGAAATTTATTTGTTTGCATAGCTTTGTCTACTCCTCTCAAGTCTTATTGCCAAGCCTATGTCTTACGCCATTGAATTCTAAAAAACCACCAGCCAACTGCCAATAATATCCTACCCTTCGTCGCTAATCCAGGAACGGCGACCACGCAGGCTCCCTGACATTACCTTGCGCGGATGGTATCTGGAACTTGACTCTGCCGTCAATGGACACCGCATTTAAAATGCCTCTATCACCCGTTTTTGAGGCATAAATCACCATGCTGGCGTTTGGCGCGATACTTGGCGACTCATCCAGCTGGGTTTCAGTCAGAATCCGGATGGTTCCCCGGGCCAGGTTAAGGATTGAAATATGGAAATCATCATTATTGTCATATCGATGGACCAGAATCATGTTATTGCCGTCTCTGAGCATCCTGGCGCGGGCATTATAGTTGCCTTCAAAGGTCAGACGCTCTTCCCAGCGGGTCTCCAGGTCCACCTGGTAAATTTGTGGATTATTGCTGCGCTCAGAGGTGAAAATCAGTGATGAACCATCAGGCGTCCAGCTTGGCTCAGTATCTATGGCAAAATGATTGGTAATACGCTGCAATTCGCGGGTGCGCAAATCCATAATGTAGATATCCGGATTACCGTCTTTTGAGGAAACCATGGCCAGACGGTTGCCTTCCGGTGAAAATACCGGCGAGCTGTTAATGCCGCTAAAATTGGTCAGTTGTTCCCTGACACCGGTACTGACATTTTGAATAAAAATCTGTGATCGCCCCGTTTCAAAGGACACATAGGCAATCTGACTGCCATCCGGCGACCAGGTAGGAGACATAATGGGCTGCTCCCCTTCCCACAGGATCTGTGGCCGGCCGCCATCGGCATCAGCCATTTCCAAACGATACGGGAAAGGCCGGTTTCTGTCTTCGGTGACATACAGAATTTTGGTGGAAAAGGCTCCGCGTACACCGGTAATTTCCTCAAACACCAGATCACTGATTTTATGGGCAATATCACGCAATTGTGATTCATCACCGGTGATGACCTCACCACCCAGACGCTCTTCACGCAGGACATCAAAAAACTCATACTGGACCTGAATCAGCCCACTGTTTTCACGGCGGCTAATCTTGCCTACCAGTAGATAGCTCGCACCGAGAAAACGCCAGTCCCGAAAATAAACCTCAGCCTGCTCGTGTGGCTGACTGAGCATGTTGGCTGGTGAAATAGGGGCAAATTCACCGGTATTACGAAGGTTGTTACTGACCACCTGATCAACCTGATCACTCAGCACCCCAAAACCTTCCCACTCAAAGGGCACAATGGCTATGGGAACCGGGTTATCAATACCCTGTGTGATCACAATATTAAGCTGGGCTTTGGCCAGACTGGAAAGACACAAGCTACATATAAGCAATATGCGACTGAATCGGTGCATTATCGTAATAAGTCCTCGGGTCTGAATGTCAGTATTAAATTTCTAAAACTCGCTTCGAACAGGCTGATTGACATCTCCTGCAATTCCGGAAAACGTTCAGCACGCCTTACTGCCTGCTCTACGGACCGGTCAAAAGCAGCATCTCCGCTACTCTGAATAAAGTCGACCGATATCACTTCCCCTGTCGGTACCAGCCGGATAGAAAGAACAGCAGTCATGCCGTTCCTGGCACTCGGAGGGATCACCCATTCCCGAGCAACCGCGTTGTAGATAATAGCACTATAGGCATCAACAGCACGAGCGTTCTCGGCGGCCTGCTGAGTAGCAAGTTGTTGCTGCCTTTCCAGTTCTGCCTGCCTGGCAGCCTCCTGCTCTCTTGCCAGCTGTTCCTGACGCTGCCGCTCGAGCCTTGCCTCTTCCTGACGGCGCTGTTCAGCTGCCTGCTGTTCGGCTTCCTGTTGCCGTCTTTGCGCCAGCTCGCGTTCCTGACGGAGTTGCTCCTGTCGTTGCTGTTCCTGGATTTCCTGCTGACGCTGGGCCTCGGCTTCTCTGGCACGCTGTGCGTCGGCTTCCCGCTGGCGCTGTGCATCGGCCTCCCGAGCACGCTGCAGTTCCAGCTGTTCTATGCGACGCAAACGCTGGGGATTAGCTTCTGCCGTACTGGCATTGATATAAACCGGCTCATCAAGATTGACCATATCTCGGTTAAGCATGGCATTGCCCATGATGAGATACAGCATGAAGCCATGTACCAACAGGGCAGCAATGACCCCCGAGGGATAACCCTCATATTTGAGCAATAATGTCATAGGATGGAATGCAAACACGGGCTTTATTCCTTATTTACTATGCACATCGACTGTTCAGGGTGTAATTTCCGGCGGCTGTGTAATCAAACGTACGCTAGGCGCCCCCGCATCTTCAAGCGTCGCCATCAGGCTCATGACCAAACCATAATTGACTGCTGCATCGGCTTCGAGGAAAACCGGCACCCCAGGATTCTGGTTCATGATGCGGCTGACATTATCCCCGATTGTTTCCAGCGGAACGGGCTCGGGGTCTCCCGATACTTCACCCAGGCTGATGTAGTACTGCCCCTGTGCATCAATGGAGACAACCAGGGTCAGCTCATTGTTGTCATCGACAATTTCAGCATCAGCCTGCGGCAGATCCACACGCACACCCTGGGTAATCAGGGGTGCTGTTATCATGAAAACAATCAAAAGCACCAGCATGACATCAATGAGCGGCACCACATTGATTTCGGCCATTAGTTTTCTGCGCTGTTTATGGGTTTCAACTCGCATTTGATTCATCCGGCCTGCTAGGCTGTTTTGTCCTGGCGTTTGGTATGCGCCTGTCGATGCAGGATACTGGAAAACTCGTCAATAAATGTGTGATAGCTGTCACTAATGGAGTTTACACTGGCCGAATAGCGGTTATAGGCTAGTACTGCTGGAATGGCGGCAAACAGACCCATTTCAGTAGCAAACAGGGCTTCTGCAATACCGGGAGCCACAACAGCCAGGCTGGCCTGACTCTGATTTGCCAGATCAAAAAACGCATTCATGATGCCCCAGACCGTACCAAATAGACCGATATAGACCGAGACACTGCCCACCGTGGCCAGAATTGGTAAATGCCGTTCCAGCACTTTTTCTTCACGTGCCAGCGCAACGCGCATCGCACGCTGTGAGCCCTCCATCACTGCATCGGAATCAATACCCGGTTGCTGACGCAGACGGGTGAATTCCTTGAACCCCGAGCGAAACAGATTCTCCATACCGATAATGCTGAGATCTTCTTTTTTCAGCTTGTTAGTGCCATCCCTGAAAAGCTGGCTCAAATCCATGCCGGACCAGAATTTTTTTTCAAACTTTAATACTTCTTTATCGGCATCCTGAATGATGATCCACTTCTGCACGATGATGACCCAGGACAGAACCGAAAGCACAAACAAAGAGAAAATGACCAGCTTACCGATAAATGTTGCATCGATAATCATGGTCCAGACACTCATTGATTCACCCATTTTGCTGCTTTCTCCTCTTTATCGAACAGTGTCATTGATCATCCGAAAATAAATCCGAACTTCGCCCTTTCAGGCCAAAATGCCGGTAGGCATATTCCGTGACCATTCTTCCACGCGGTGTTCTGGTAATAAAACCCTGCTGAATCAGATAGGGCTCGAGCACATCTTCTACTGTTCCCTTTTCCTCACTGATGGCCGCCGCAATACTCTCGATACCGACAGGCCCACCGTCAAATTTTTCAATCAGCGTCATCAAAAAACGCCGGTCAAGATGATCAAAGCCGTTTTTATCAATACTCAGCATATCCAGCGCTTCTCTGGCGATGTCCGCACTGATTTTGCCCTGGTGTTTGACCTCGGCAAAATCTCTTACCCGACGTAAGAGACGATTGGCGATTCGCGGTGTACCGCGCGCGCGACTGGCAATTTCCTCAGCGCCTGCTGTATCACATTCGGCATCCAGAATCTGCGCTGAGCGCGCCACTATGCTACTTAAATGCTGCACACTATAAAACTCCAACCGCTGGACAATGCCAAAGCGGTCACGTAGAGGCGAGGTCAACAATCCTGCCCGCGTGGTTGCGCCAACCAGGGTAAATGAAGGCAGCTCCAGTTTCAGCGAACGTGCAGAAGGTCCTTCACCAATCATGATATCCAGTTGATAATCTTCCATTGCCGGATAAAGAATCTCTTCCACGGCTGGGTTCAGGCGATGAATTTCATCAATAAACAGTACATCCCCCTCTTCAAGATTGGTGAGCATTGCAGCCAGGTCACCCGCCTTTTCCAGTACCGGTCCCGAAGTACTTTTCATGGTGACGCCCATTTCATTGGCGATGATATGGGACAGTGTGGTTTTGCCGAGTCCAGGCGGGCCAAAAATCAGGGTATGATCGAGCGCCTCCTTACGCTGACGGGCAGCTGAAATAAAAATTTCCATCTGCTCCTTAACCCCTTCCTGACCGATATAGTCAGCCAAGGTTGCCGGACGGATGGCCAGCTCCTGCTGCACCTCATTATCAGTCTGTGTCGCAGAAATTAAACGGTCTTCTTCCAACATGAGCACCTAGCCTGTCATATCTTTGAGTGCAATTCTAACCAGAACGCTGGTTTCCGCTTGTTGCTGCGCTTCCTCAAGCTTCGTCGCCGCACGGCTGATAGCACGCCCGGCTTCTTGGGGCTTATACCCGAGTGCAATCAGCGCTTCTTCAGCCTCTCGGTAGGCTTCATTGTATGCCTGTTTGCCGTCCGACTGTGCGCTATCTGATTCTTCTTGATACCAGTCCTTGAGTTTATCGCGTAATTCCACGATTAGCCGCTCTGCCGTTTTCTTACCCACGCCCGGCAAACGTACCAGCGCATTTACATCATCATGCCTGACACAGTTTGCCAGCTCCTGAATATTCAAGCCCGACAGAATACCCAGCGCCATCTTCGGGCCTACACCGTTCAATTTTATCAGCAGACGGAACAGGATACGCTCATGGCTCTCAAAAAAACCATACAGGAGCTGCGCATCTTCCCGAACCACCAGATGGGTATGTAAATTGACGGCCTTGCCGGTCTCAGGCAATTGATAGAGCGTACTCATTGGGACTTCGACCTCATAGCCGACGCCCTGTACATCCACCAAAATCTGGTTGGCCTGTTTATCCAGCAGGGTTCCTGTGATTCTGCCTATCATCGTTTTATATGGTCCTGTAAACGCTTGCGCCGGCTGCCCTTCACTCCTACCATCTTAATCAAACTTGCTTGCGTATGCACATGACAAACAGCCACGCACAGAGCATCAGCCGCATCTTTCTGAGGCTTCGCCTTCAGGGACAGGATGGACATAACCATGTGCTGCATCTGCTCCTTGTCGGCCCTGCCCCGCCCGACCAGGGCTTTTTTAATCTGGTTGGGCGGATATTCAAAGATTGGCAGTTCCAGATTTCGGCAAGCAACAATGACAGCCCCTCTGGCATGCCCCAGTTTCAAGGCAGAGACCGGACTGCGGCCAACAAAGATTTCTTCCAGGGCAACTTCATTGGGATGGTATTTCTCGATGATGCTGCTCAGCTCATCAAAAATAACTTTGAGTCGTTCGGTAAATGGCAGATCGGCGACACGAATACAGCCCGAGGCAAGATAGTCTAGTTTGTTCCCTTTCGCATGGATTAAACCGTAACCACATACACGGGAACCTGGGTCAATCCCTAGTATCAGGGCCATAAGCCGTAATACCCTCCGGTCTTTTGCCGCATCAATTATTCAGTTGTGCCAGCACCTCATCATTAATGCTGGCATTGGAATAGACATTCTGTACATCATCCAGGTCTTCGAGTTGGTCTACCAGGTTAATAAGCTTTTCAGCATTATCCAGATCAAGGGCTATTTCGTTAGAGGCCAGCATGGTTACTTCGGCACTACTCGCAGCAAGGCCAGCCTCGTCCAGCGCATCCTTTATCGTGCCAAAATTTTCAAAACTGGTGCGCACCTCAAAAGAACCATCATCCTGGTTGATGACATCATCCGCACCTGCTTCCAGGGCAATTTCCAGCAGTTGTTCTTCATCGGTCCCGGCCGGATAGGCAATCACACCGGCTTTATCAAATAAATAGGCAACAGAACCACTGGTCCCCAGATTGCCGCCGGCTTTGGTGAAGCAATGCCTGACTTCTGCGACAGTTCGGTTCTTGTTATCAGTCAGGGTTTCCACCAGAATAGCCACACCGTTTGGCCCATAGCCCTCATAGGTCAGCTCTTCCAGATTTTCGTTCTCTGCGCTACCAGCACCTCGAGCAATGGCGCGATCAATGGTGTCGCGTGTCATGTTGGCGCTCAGTGCCTTATCGACAACCGCTCGAAGTCTCGGGTTGTCGGCTACTTCACCACCGCCAAGTTTGGCAGCAACCGTCAGCTCACGAATAATCTTTGTGAATATTTTGGCGCGCTTGGCATCCTGCCCAGCTTTGCGGTGCTTGATATTCGCCCATTTACTGTGACCAGCCATATTTAAACTCTAGCTACTTATACTATTACTCTGCTTTTGCCTGTTCACGTAAACGAATATTCAGTTCACGCAACTGCTTGCTGGCAACTTCACCCGGCGCATCTGTCAGCAGACAGCTGGCCGATTGCGTTTTTGGAAACGCAATCACATCCCGAATGGAACTGGAGTTGGTCATCATCATCACCAGACGATCCAAGCCAAAGGCAATACCACCATGCGGCGGGCAACCATATTTCAGCGCTTCCAGCAGAAAACCAAATTTGGCTTCCGCTTCAGCCTCATCAATTCCCAGCACGCGGAATACAGCCTGCTGCATGAGCGGATTATTGATACGAATGGAGCCGCCACCCAGTTCGGTACCATTAAGTACCATATCATAGGCTCTGGATAGTGCAGCCAGAGGTTTGCTTTTGAGATCTTCCGGGCTACAGGAAGGCGCTGTAAAGGGATGATGCACGGAGGTGTAATTACCCTCTTTATCGGTTTCAAACATTGGAAAGTCGACGACCCACAATGGCGCCCAAGTTCCTTCCAACAAACCCTGATCCTTGCCGACCTTGTCACGCAGGGCGCCGATGCTTTCATTAACCACAGCGGCCTTGTCTGCACCGAAGAAGAGGATGTCGCCGGTTTCAGCGCCAACCCTTTGCAGTACCGACTGTACGACATCCTCCGGCATAAATTTAAGAATCGGGGACTGCAGTCCCTCTATACCAGCAGCCAGGTCATTGATCTTGATCCAGGCCAGTCCCTTGGCGCCGTAATTGGCCACATAGGCAGTATAATCATCTATCTGCTTGCGACTGATTTCAACAGCACCGGGAACACGCAGAACAACAACCCGGGAATCCGGATCATTGGCAGGAGCATTGAATACCTTGAACTCGACTGACTGCATCAGGTCAGTAATATCGACCAATTGCAGTGGGTTACGTAAATCCGGTCGGTCAGTTCCGTATTGCCGGATTGCATCGGCATAGCTCATGCGTGGAAATTCCGGCAAAACCACACCCAGGTGCTCTTCAAATACCTGCCGTATCATAAGTTCTGAAACTTCCATAATGGCATTTTCGTCCATGAAGGAGGTCTCAATGTCTATCTGGGTGAATTCTGGCTGGCGGTCGGCTCTTAAATCTTCATCACGAAAGCATTTGGCGACCTGATAGTAACGGTCCATGCCTGAGACCATCAGCAACTGCTTGAATAACTGCGGTGATTGCGGCAGGGCGAAGAAACTTCCGGCATGAGTACGGCTGGGCACCAGGTAGTCACGCGCCCCTTCCGGTGTTGCGCGGGTCAGAATCGGGGTCTCTATATCCAGAAAGCCATGTTCATCAAGGAAACGACGGATGCTGCTGGTCACCCTGGATCGGGTGCGCAGTCGCTTGAGCATCTCGGGCCGACGCAAATCAATATAGCGGTGGCGCAGTCGCACATCCTCACCAACCGACATATGCTCATCCAGCTGAAACGGTGGTGTCTCAGCCGCACTGAGGATTTCCAGTTGCTTGCCCAGCACTTCAATTCTGCCAGTCGACATATCGAGGTTTTGAGTACCTTCCGGCCGTTCGCGCACCAGACCGTCTATACGAATGACGTACTCATTACGCACCTGCTCGGCAAGGGCAAAATTTTCCTCTGTGTCCGGGTCAAACACCACTTGTGTAATACCATCTCGGTCACGCAGGTCCAGAAAAATGACCCCGCCATGATCCCGCCGCCGATGCACCCAGCCACACAGCGTGACTTGCTCACCGATATTACTTTCATTTAATTCACCACAATAATGGCTGCGCATATCTCTACCTTCTTAAGAGGATCTGGTGTATATACGGCGTCAATACGCCATCTCGACCCTGAGTATCCTTCTACGTCGTCTTGTTGTCAGATGTCGAAGAGCCCCCATCCTTGGTTTTATTCTGACTCTTATCGCTTCCGCCCTTTTCAGCTTTATCCTCACTGCCTTTCTTCTTGGTATTTTTGAAATCGGTCTCATACCAACCTGTACCTTTCAGGCGGAAACTGGCAGCAGAAATCTTCTTTTTCAGACTGTCTTTACCACATTCCGGACAGGTTAGCAGAACCGGGTCACTGAACTTTTGCAGTTTTTCCAATTCCACTCCGCAGGACTCACAAATGTATTCATAAATAGGCACTGTAAACCTCGACTCTCACCTAAATGTGCACCTTGATAATGCACTCAACACCATTTTGCTCTAGCAGAATCAAAAGCGCTGCATTGTACCTTATTTATTTCGCCGACAACATTTTTGATCGAAAACACTTGCATCAAAAAAAATAGCCGAAAAAGCGTAAAAACTCACACAAAAGCCTTGCCCGCTCTGGGTGAAAAAGATATAAAGGCTCCCTTGACTGGCGACATGAGTTTCAAAAGTCCTCAGCCTGAACCAGCAGTAAAATGAATCCGTTTTTAAACTGATTTGCTTTGAAAGTTGCTCTCTTCAGCCTGAGTTTTTCATTAACCAATTAACTAACCAAGAGATGAAGGTATGGCTGTAAAGAAATCCGCGAAGGCACCCGCAAAAAAAACAAGCGCAATCCAGGAAAAATATACCAAAACAGCAATCCTTAGCACTATTTCTGAAAATACGGGGCTCACCAAAAAAGAAGTCTCACTGGTGCTGGATGAATTAACAACACTGATCGAGCGTCATATCAAAAAACGCAGTGTCGGTGAATTTACCCTGCCTGGCCTGTTGAAAATCAAAACAGTAAAACGTCCTGCGAGGCCTGCCCGCAAGAATGTTCCAAATCCCTTCAAACCGGGCGAACTCATGGACATTCCCAAAAAACCGGCAAGCATCAGAGTCAAAGTACTGCCTCTGAAAAAACTCAAAGAATTTGCCCTGTAAGCTCTCACGGCAAAAGAGTTCGAAAAGCAGCCTTCGGGCTGCTTTTTTATTGGCCTAAAACAGTTATCATTCTTCCCATATGCGAAGCTCCAAATATTTACTTGCAACCACCAAGGAAACCCCGGCTGACGCCGTTGTCACCAGCCATCAGCTGATGCTCAAAGCGGGCCTGATCCGCAAGCTGGCAGCCGGGCTCTACACCTGGATGCCCATGGGCTTGCGGGTACTGAACAAGGTCAGCCGAATAATTCAGGAAGAGATGGACGCAGCCGGTGCTCTCCAGGTCAGCATGCCCGTGGTGCAACCAGCCGAGCTCTGGCAGGAATCCGGACGCTGGGAGCAGATGGGCCCGGAATTACAGCGCCTGCAGGATCGCCATGAACGTGATTTCTGCCTGGGGCCAACCCATGAAGAGGTCATCACCGATCTGGTCCGTAATGAAATCAGCAGTTACAAGCAGTTACCCATCAACCTTTACCAGATACAGACCAAGTTCCGCGATGAACGCAGACCCCGTTTCGGTGTCATGCGTGCTCGTGAATTCACCATGAAAGATGCCTATTCATTTCATGTTGACCAGGCTTCCCTGCAGGAAACCTATGAACTGATGTACCAGACCTATACAAAAATTTTTACCCGCCTGGGCTTTACCTTTCGGGCCGTTGAAGCCGACTCTGGCAATATCGGCGGCAACAGCTCTCACGAATTTCATGTCCTGGCCGATTCGGGTGAAGATGAAATTGTCTTCAGCAGCGACAGTGATTATGCGGCCAATCTGGAACTGGCAAGCTGTCTGGCACCCCATGGTGATCGGGCTGATCCAAAGCAGGACTTGCAGGAGTATGATACCCCTGACACCGGTACCATTGAGGCCGTCTGCGAATTGCTCAAAGTGCCTGCACAGCAGACCCTTAAAACCCTGATTGTCCTGGGAGAAAAGGAAAACGAAGAACCCGCAGCGCTGATCGCCCTGGTCTTGCGAGGAGACCATCAGTTGAATGAGCTCAAGGCGGCAAAACTGCCCGGCATCCAGTCTCCGTTGAGTTTCGCCTCGGAAGAACAGATACTGGCAACGATAGGCTGCAAACCCGGCTCCATTGGCCCCGTCGGCCTGCCTGAAAAAGTGAGGATCATTGCCGACCTTGATGCTGTGCTGCTCAGTGATTTTGTCTGTGGCGCCAATCAGGATGGCAAGCACTTTGGCGGTGTCAACTGGGAGCGTGATTGCCAGTACCATGAAGCGGCTGATCTGCGCAAGGTGATTGAAGGCGATGCCAGTCCCGATGGCAAAGGCACACTGTCCATCAAGCGCGGCATTGAAGTCGGCCACATCTTCCAGCTTGGCAACAAATACAGTAAATCCATGCAGTTAAACATCCTCAATGAGAACGGTAAAAGCATCATTCCGGAAATGGGCTGTTATGGCATTGGGGTAACCCGCATAGTTGCCGCTGCCATTGAACAATGTCACGATGAAAAGGGCATCATCTGGCCTGACAATATCGCGCCTTTTCAGTTGGCACTGATTCCCCTCAACGCTCACAAGTCTGAGCAGGTACTGCAGCTGTGTGAAAAACTCTACCAGGACCTGTCAGCGGCCGGTATCGAAGTGTTCTATGATGACCGCGACAAGAAAACCAGCCCTGGCGTGAAATTTGCCGATATGGAACTGATCGGCATTCCCCACCGTCTGGTCATCTCCGAACGCAGCCTGGAGAAAAACATGCTGGAATACAAACACCGCGCCAGCGAGTCCAGCCAGGACATTCCGCTGCAGGATGCCATGCGTTTCCTCAAGGAAAAAATCCTCCCTTGAGCACAGGTTTTTTCTCTTTAAAGGAGCTGGTTTACTGCAGCCCATCGCTAATCAGAGGCCATGAACAACTCGGCAAAGCTTAGCTTCAATTCCGTTTTCGAAGCAGCTTCGATATTGGCAAAGCGTGTCTTAAGCAGGTCCAGATTCGGCAAATGCTGCCTGATCAAGTCTGGCAACTGATCAAAATCCTGCATTCTTGGCAGACTTATATCCAGCCAGCCCAGTTCAGCCTCGAGCGGTAGCTGGCTCAAATCCCTGACCAGGACAAACTCATCGACAGCACATTGGCGGATTACCTTGTTTTTTTCCAGCAGCTTCATCATGCGACTAAGGCTGATTTCATTAAAGGGCCATCGCTCCCGAATCAAACCACTGATAGTGACACCGCTGCCTTTTTGCTGCTGCTGCCAGAACAGGTGCAGTAGCGCCAGCATCAGGATATGGGGATGCACCTGCTGGCTTTTATATTGGGCCTGGTACGTTGGCAGCGCCCTCACCAGATTGGCGCCAAATAAAATAACAATCCAACAAAGATAGACCCACATCAGGAATATCGGCACTGCTGCAAACGTACCGTAAACAAACTGATAGCTTGCCAGTGATATAAACCAGGTAAACAGTTCCTTGACGACCTTGAATGAAAGCGCAACCACCAGTCCCCCAATCAGGCCATGCACAAAGCGCACCCCGCAATTTGGCACCGCAATATACAATAGAGTGAAAGCTCCTGTTGTCAGAATCAGCGGGAAAAGCCCCAGCAGGAAACTGGTAGTACCCAGGCTTTCAGAGATATCCAGAAAACTGTCAAACAGGTTCAGGGAAGTAATATAGGAACTGATGGCCAGGCCCATACCCAGGAGCAAGGGCCCCAGACTCATCACACTCCAGTACAATAAAAAGGAATTCAGCCCGCGCCGGGATTCATTGACTTCCCAGATACGGTTAAAACTTCGCTCAATATTCTGCAGCATCAGAAAGGCCGTCACAATTAACATCAGGGCTCCAACCCAGGTCAGATTTCTGGCCTGCTCACTGAAGCTGGTTAAATAGTTTTCCAATTCCGAGCTGGAGCTTGGTAACAAGCGATCGAAAATCATCTCCTGCACCTGTATACCGAAACCCTGAAAGGCGGGAAAAGCAGAAAGAATGGCTGCTATCAGCGTCAACAGAGGAATCACTGCAAACAGACTCATGTAGGTCAGTGCCTTGGCATTTTCGACGCCCTTGTGGCGGACAAAGTTCTGCAGAGCAAAACGGATAAACTGCCAGGTGTCCTTGAAAACATCTCTGAAAGATACTTGCATATTCATTTCCACGGTCCAGCCGGAAGGACCACACTACCAAAAGCATAACCGATTGCTTGTCCCTTGTTTAATCAAATTTACTTGTCTACCATCTGCTGCCACAGTAACGACGCAACAACGATGCACAGACCATAAAGGTATGACTATGGCCAAATTTACGATTTACCACAATCCACGCTGCTCCAAATCAAGACAAACCCTGTCAATTCTTGAAGAAAATGGCATACAGCCCGAGGTCGTGCTTTACCTCGACACACCACCGGACCGTTCAGGACTGAAGGACCTACTGAAAAAACTCGGCAAAACGCCGCGTGAACTTCTGCGAAAATCCGAAGAAGCCTACCAGGCCATGCGACTGGCCGATGAATCACTGGGAGATGATCAGCTCATAGACGCCATGCTCAAGGAACCCAAATTGATCGAACGCCCGATTGTCGTCAAAGGTGAACAGGCAGTGCTGGGGCGTCCGCCTGAAAATGTACTGGGTCTGATCTGATGGCCTATCCCTACATCCTGGTGCTGTACTACAGCCGTTACGGCTCACTGGAAAAGATGTCCCGGCTGATCGCGCGTGGTGTGGAAAGCGTAAACGGCATCGAAGCCAGAATTCGTACCGTGCCGGCTGTCTCGCCACTAACAGAGGCCAGTGAACCGGAAGTACCTGAGAGTGGTGCTATCTACTGTTCTCAGGAAGATTTCAGCCAGTGCAGCGGACTCGCCCTGGGCAGCCCTACCCGTTTTGGCAACATGGCAGCAGCCCTCAAACATTTTCTGGACGGTACCGGAGCGCAGTGGATGAATGGCAGCATGATTGGTAAACCTGCCGGCGTATTCACCTCAACGGCATCACTGCATGGCGGCCAGGAGTCCACCTTGCTGAGCATGCAAATTCCACTCTTGCATCACGGCATGCTGATTTGCGGCATTCCCTTCAGCGAGCCTGCCCTGAACAGCACCCGTAGCGGCGGCACCCCCTATGGACCCAGCCACCTCGCAGGTCCTGACGGCTCACTGCCCATCAGTGAGGAAGAAGCCAGCTTGTGTCAGGCCTTTGGCAAACGACTCGCCACTACGGCTTTACGCTTACACGACTAGCCGATGCGCGACTTCGCTTCCATTTCTCCTGCTCAGCTACTGGTCCTGGTTTCGATGGCTGCGCTCTTACTGACTTTAAGTCTGGATAACTGGACAGGCCCCTCAATCAGCATTATCCGCTGGCTGGTTCAGGTTATCCCCTTACTGCTGTTTACCCCAGCACTGATAAAACCGAGATTGCGTGCCTATCAATGGCTTTGTTTCGTCATTCTCCTGTATTTTTTACTGGGCATACTGTATCTGTTCAGCCCGGTAAAACAGTTGACTGGTCTGGCTATCACCTTTTTCAGCGTGCTTTTATTCTGCTCTGCTATTTTTTATATTCATAAACAGCAAAAATTGAATGCTGCAGCAAAACACTGAATAAAGCCTGCAGCTTAGGGAGGCAAGCAAGCCCATGTTCCGCACATTACTTAAAGCCATGCTCAGCTTGTATCGCTGGATCCGCGCTATCTGCCTCAATCTGGTTTTCATCGTGATTCTACTGGCCTTCCTGGCTACCTTGTTAAGCTCGGACAGTTTTGAAGTGCCAGAGGGTGCAGCACTGCTGATTGCACCGGCAGGAACGCTGGTGGAAGAGCGTACCCGTTTGGAATCATTTTCCGATTTGCTAGGACGCAACCCGGCTCGAGATGAAGTCCTGCTTGAAGATCTGCTTGATGCCATCAGTTTTGCTGCTGAAGATGATGAAATCAGCGCCATCGTTTTGGCACTGGATGCTCTGCAGAGTGCTGACCTGAGTAAATTACAGGATATTGCCCAGGCACTGACTGATTTCAAAAGCAGCAACAAGCCGATCTATGCCCTGGCCGACAATCTGAGCCAGACTCAGTATTTTCTGGCCAGCCATGCCGATGAAATCCTGTTAAACCCTCTGGGCATGGTTAGCCTGGAAGGCATGAGTGCCTATCAGTATTACTTTGCCGAGGCCATCGAAAAACTCGGTATCAATGTGCATATCTTTCGTGTTGGTGAATACAAGTCAGCCGTAGAGCCTTTTGAGCTGAGCGGTATGTCCGACGCTGCCCGTGAAAATTACCAGCAATTACTTGAACAGCAATGGCAGTTGTATCTGGACGGCATTGCCCAACAACGCCAGCTACAGCCTGATCAGATCAATGACCTGATCAATAATCAGGATCAGTTTCTGGCCGCCCAGAATGGCGACAGTGCTGCGCTGGCGCTTGATTTCGGTCTGGTTGATCAGCTTAGCAGCCGACCAGCCATGCGTGACTACCTGATCAACCGTATCGGTCACGATGCCGAAAACAACAGCTTTTTACAGGTTCCCTATCAGCGTTATCTCGCGGCTCGTCGTTTACCTTTCACTCCCATTCCAGCCAGCAATCAGGTAGGCATTATTGTTGCCAGTGGCACTATACTGGATGGCGAAGGTGACAGCGGATCAATCGGTGGCGATTCACTTGCCGCACTGATCCGCCAGGCGACAGATAACGAAAACATCAAGGCCCTGGTCCTGCGCATCGACAGTCCGGGAGGCAGTGCCTACGCCTCAGAGGTCATACGTCAGCAGTTGCTGGATTTCAAGCAAAGTGGAAAATCTCTGATTGTATCCATGGGTGGAGTGGCGGCTTCCGGCGGCTACTGGATTGCCAGCGCCGCTGATGAAATCTGGGCCGGTAGTGCGACCATTACCGGTTCCATAGGGATTTTTGGCATTCTTCCGACCTTCAGTGAGAGTCTGGCAAATCTCGGCATTTATACCGATGGCGTCGCCACTACCGAACAGGCCGGTGCACTAGGTTTTGGCCGGGATTTACCCGAAGTCACCCGGAACTCACTGCAATTGATTGTCGAAAATGGCTATCAGCGCTTTCTCACTATCGTTGCCGATGCTCGGGGTATGAGTCCTCAGGAGGTTGATACACATGCTCAGGGAAGAGTCTGGAATGCAAGTGACGCACTTGAATTCAAGCTGATCGACCATATCGGCGATCTAGACGACGCCATAGCCGCAGCAGCGAATCATGCCGGCCTGGACCAGTACCAGACCGTCCGTATCGCACAGGCACCATCGGCTGCCGAACTCTTTATTGAGAATCTGGCAAATAATTTTGATATCCACTCCTGGTTTCCCGTCAGGCAAACTGCATTTGCCCAGTTGTTTAGCGGTAATATTTCGCGGCAACTTGAAGAAAGTCTCGAGCAGTTATTGTCAGGCAATGATCCTGGAAACCTGTATTTGCAATGTTTTGTCTGCCAAACAAAGCTGTAGGACTATTTTTCCCATCACGATGCCGTGAAATTACCCGTCTTCAAAGTTGAAACTGGCGGAATGAATCCTGTGCTGTATTACCTTGACCCCGACAATGCCCAGTTACTCGGTAAGTACGATGCTGAATCACGCTGGTATCGCTGGTTACACTATGGCCTGCACAGGCTTGATTTTAATGCAGCCATGCGCAGCCGCCCACTATGGGACATCCTGATGTGGGCACTGTTAAGCGGCGTAACACTTGGGGTTTTTACCGGTTTTTTTCTGGGCATCAGACGTCTTTACCGCAGCCTGTAATACAGTCACCAGTGCATGAGAGATTTTATAAAGGGAACTGTCAGTTTGCGCTTTTCATTCAGCGTACTTTCGGCCAGCTCATCCAGCAACTGAAATAAATGATGGGTACTGCGTTCGGCACGGGCACAGATATACTGCAGCACCTCATCATCCAGCGGCATACCGATTGCCTGCGCTCGAATTTTTAAGGCCTGCAGTTTTTGTGCTTCATTCAACTCATGCAGGTGATACACCATGCCGGCTGCAAAGCGGGACTGCAGATCAGGCAATGAAAATGTCAACGCTGTCGGGGCTATCCGTGAGGCCAGCAACAGGTGTGAACCCGTTTGCTGAATCGCGTTATACAAAGCGAACAATTTTTCTTCCCAATGTGGCGAGCCCAGCACTTCTTGAATATCGTCAATACAGACCAGATCGAGCTGCTCGAGTCCATCCAGCACTGACTCGCCCAGCCCGGCATAGTCAGCCAGCGGCAAATAAACAGCATTGTCATGAATTGCGCAGCAGGCTTGCAGCAAATGGCTTTTGCCACTGCCGGGACCGCCCCAGACCAGGTAGAGGTCATGTACAAGCCTTCCTTGCAGGGTATTGAGCAACTCCTGATTGGATTCAGCAGCAAGATAATTTTCAATAGTGAATTCGTTACGCAGCCGGAAATCAAACGAGAATTGAGAAGGAGATGCCATGGATGCTCTGACTTAGTCCCGTACCCAGCGGTAATGCATGAAGACTTCTTCATCCTGCCTGCTGAGTTCCGTTGCACTCTGCAGGGATGACTCCAGCGCCATGGTTTCAACCAACTGGCGTAATTGTCCTCCCGTATTCAGCTGTATATAAAGGCTATTTGCCGTTACTTCTTTCAGTTGAAATGAATTGACCCCTTCAAGTGTATTCAAATAGGAAAGCAGCTCGGAATAATCTGCCGGGCTGTCAATACCATCTATCTGCAGGTTCACCTGGACTGAATTATCGGTTCCTGATAGGAGCACAGCATAATATTGTGACAATTCATTGCTTGCCAGGTTGATGCTGCCACTGAGAAATTCCGCTTCATTCAACTCGCTCTGTTCGAATGTGAATACGTTGTCACGGAAAAAATATAGAGATTTCGCCTGCAGCTCACCATTGATTGCTTTGTACAGACGAATGGCCAGCACGCTCTCAGCCTGATAGCGTCCAGAGGCAGCCAGAATGGCATCCTCATCTAAGTCCCACAGGCGATTGATATTCAGACGCAACTGATCTTCCAGATCCAGCAAGGGAAACAGTAGCGGGAGCCCACGACGGTCAGCGATATTTTTAATAAGTATTAAAACCTCGCTGCTATTCAAATCACTGCTGCCGAGCATGCGTCTATCCGCAAGTTCCTCTTCAAGTACAACCCAAACCAGTGTTTCAGGCCGGTTTGCCGGCCAAACAGGTATACTGTTTTCATCCAGCAGGCGGTCAATTTCGGATTCGTAAAAATTGACAACAATCTCAATCAGCTGTTGCTGGTTTGTCACTTCGTTACTCTGGCTGCTCACCATTCTGGTCTGCGTGCTCCAGGATTCCACATAAGGCTCAGGGTTGCTCATAGCACGCCGAATGGATGCAGGATTGGTGCTGGCACTCGAGCCGCTGATTTTTGCCAGCACTTCCTGCAGGGCATCACTAAATGCTCGGCGCCTTTCCTGTGCATCATTGCGTGAATTCACCTGAATAGTCGCTCGATAAAGACCATCGACTTCGATAGCCTGTGCCGGCAAAAAGCAGCACAACAGCATAACAGGCAAAAAACCTGCTAATGCTCTGAACAAGGAAAATTTCACTGCTTTTCTCATAGGCGCTATCATACCCGATTCAGGCTTGAGCTAACCAGTCACTGCTTAAGCCTGGGTTAAGCTCTCAAAGAGATAATGAAAACATGTTAAGAGCACGACTTTTAATCAGTTTTGCTGCCAGTACCTGCCTGCTGCTGGTGAATCAGCTCTGCCTGGCAGCCGCGCCTGATGAGTTTACAGTCAATTACGATGCCCGCTATCGAGGCCTGCGTGCCCAGGCTACTATTTCACTGGCACAGCAAGAAGACGGCGCTTACCTGGCACGCTCACTGATAGCCATCAAACTACTGGGGGCGACAGTCACATCCATTGATGAAAGCAGCCTCTTTAACTGGGTAAATGAAAGACCCCTGCCCCGCCGCTATGATTTTATCCAATCAGGCCTTGGCAAACGCCAGCGCAGCATCAGTTTTGACTGGGAACGGGGTCTGGCGCAGGCCTTGGTCAATGGACAGCTTATGGAAGTCCCGCTGATAAATCTGACACTCGATGAAATGAGCATGTACAGCCTGATCAAACAAGCCGTCAGCGAAGGAGAACAGGATATATATTTCGACGTCATCGACCGCAATCAGGTTGAACAATACCATTACCGGCTTGTCGGTGAAGAGCAGGTGGAATCTCCAATCGGCATTTTTTCAGCCTTAAAGGTGGAACGCGTCAGGAAAAACAGTGAACGTGAAACCCAGCTCTGGTTTTCACCGGCACATGACATGCTACTGATCAAGATAAGCCATTGGGATCCTGATGGAGACGAGTATGAAATAACCATTAAAGATGCCCTGTTAAACGGAATACCCGTCACGGCCGAGTAGTTTATGCTTCCAGCTTCAGACCGTGTTTAATCAGCTTCTTATCAAAACTCAACATATCAAGACGTAGCCGCTCAGCAGCCAATTGCTTGATGCTGCT
>CAZSHI010000014.1:0-52857 GCA_964606735.1 uncultured Enterobacteriaceae bacterium | reverse complement strand
ATCCGCCTGCTCAGTAATCTCGAAACGCACCGTCATAAACTGATGCAGATCATCCTCTTTGGGCAGCCGGAGCTGGACAAGAACCTGCAGGGCAAGAATATCCGACAGCTACGTGAAAGAATCACACATAGCTTTTATCTTGAACCCATGAACCTGGAACAGACCAGTGATTACCTGCAATACCGTATGCAGGCAGCAGGCTGTCCCTGGCCGAAGGTGTTTACTGCCAAGGCAGAGAAATTGCTGAATAAGGCTTCGCAGGGCCTGACCAGGCGGGTCAATATACTGGCAGACAAATCACTGATGGCAGCTTATGCCACTTCATCCATTCAAGCGGGCCACGAGTACGGCGCGGTTCAGCAAAAAATCCTGCCCAAGCATGTCAGGGCGGCAATACGTGACAGTGGTTATGGCAGGCGTTTTCTGTTCCCCTGGCAGGGGCTGGTGGGCGCACTGGCCGTGCTGGGGCTTGGAGCCGTGTTGTCCGGTATCTATTTCACTGCTGACAATGAAACCACCATTCCGCTCGCCCTCGTCAGGGACAGGGTTGAGGACGTGGCGCCTGCAACAGATATTTCGACTGATACGCGGATAGGTCCGGCACCGCTGATTCAGGCAGAGGAAGAGCCGGGTAATCCGCCTGAGGTGGAAGCACGACCTGAATTGCCAGTTGAAGACGAAGCGCTGGCCAGCATTGATCCAGTTGAAGAGATCAGCGTGATTGCACCTGAGAACTTGACGGCTACTGCCGCAGAGATAGACGCTGTAGTAGCCGAAACCCCGGTGCCAGCGACCATAGAGCACACAGCAAACTTGGCAGTAAGTGAAGAGCAGCTTGCTGAGAGCCCACCCGAGCAGATGCGTGACGACAGAGATACGGGCGATAGCGTGGCAGCAGTTGAAATTCCTGCAGAAGCCGAAGAGGCGGAAAACAGCGAAATTCAAATCCCGCAGGACTTAAGGGAACTTGAAGATCCCCTCAGTGAGTTGTCAGGTCTCATTGGTATTCGAGCCAGGGCGAGTGGCGATTGGTTACAGGCCATCTCGGGAAAAAACGCCTATACCCTGCAGATGGCTTCTTTTCCAATCAATGATGACTTGATGCTGGAAGAATATCTGCAGTTGCTTTCGCTGGCGACCCTGATTGATGAGACCTATTTATGCCTGATTTCGGGCACATCGCGCCTGTCACCACAGTGGCTGGTCATACACGGTGATTTTAATGGCCTGAGCACTGCAAGGGCCTATATTGATGAACTGCCTGCCTATAGCAGACGCTATGAGCCCTTCGTCAGAAATTCTAGCAGTATTGCCTGTCTCAACAATACAGGCAGGTCCAGAGTTCGAGAAATACTGGATCGCTAGTTAACTCGGGACATAAAAAAGGCCGATATTCATCGGCCTTTTTATTATCTCGCTGTCATTTAAAACAGCTGGGTACTGCTTATCTTGCCTGAATCGTACCGTAATCCCAATGTTCAGCGATTCGGCCGTCTTCCACACGGAACATGTCAAACCAGGTGGTCGTGTAGGTTTCACCTGGCATGTTAGGATTTTCAATTTCACGACGCAGTGCCAGGGTAACGTGGCGACCACTGGCGGTAATGGCAACCAGGTCTGGAATAGTGTCCAGCGGCTCCTGGGCTTCCATACGGCCAAAGAACTCAATGAACGGTGCACGTCCAGTAGGAATGTTGGGGTTATGCTGGATATAGTCTTCAGCCATCATGCGACGTGCCGCATTCATATCGCGGGCAACCAGCACCATGCGCCAGAAATCGTAAACCAGTCTTTTATCAGCTGCATCCTGTGGATTGCTATCTTCCAGCCAGGCAGCCTGCTCATTGGCAGGAATCGCTTCAACAGCAACCTGTGCATATAGTGAGGTGCTGAACAGTGCCAGCAGGATTAAGGTCAAACATTTCTTCATTGTCTTTCTCCAAAAGTTACATACAAGACTTTATTAGCTATCAAGTCGGTGGATTATAGGCAGGGCAATTAATTGCACACAAGGTACACAAGAGCAATACAGTGAGTTAAACACTGTGTTCGCAAGGAAAAAATAAGGAGGCATTGCCTCCTTATTTTTTGCTTAGCGTTTTAATTGGCCAGCTTATTGCGGTTTTTAATTATCGGATAATTGGTGAAATCCCATCACCCAATCTTTCTTCTTCCGTCAGGTTCTCCAGGCGCCACTGTCTGACAAAATCCTTGTACTCAGGGTACATGGTAATACCGCCACCACGGCCTGCTTCATAGGGAAGGCCATAGAGTTCAGCAAAATCTGCACTGTAGGGAGACTCGCCGATATTGTTATGCGGAACATCCCCTTCTGCGCGCGGCACTTCAATGGCCGGACGACAGGGATATGCCCCCATGGTGGTCAATTCGCGACGATCAAAACCGTTTGATTTAAAAAATACTCCTGTCAGGTACACAGGGTCTTCAATCATGTAGACATGGGTCATGGTGTCGCCGTGTGGAATAAAACGTTCGGTCATCACCGCCTGGTCACTGAAGGCCAATCCGTTTCGGCGCATCCATCCGGCTTTTAAATGAGTGGTCTTGACCACCAGCGTATCACCTTCCCATTGGCCGGTTGAGAATCCCTGCCAGGTATGTGGTGCCATGGCGTCAGGATGTTCACGGCCATCCATCCAGATGGTACGGCGCTGGGCCTGCCAGCGAATGTGCGTGCCAATTTTGACTTCTTCGAGAGACACGGGGTCGAGTTCCTGCCAGATGTAGAGGTTACCGACGCCCCTGAAGCCATAAGTCGAGGGGTGGGGTTTGCACTGGTGTTCCGGCAGCGTCAGCAAGGATGCCTGCCAGGAGTCTGCACGCATGCGGGCCGCATCATTGACTGGTAAACCGGCATAATCCCCGGCAAACGGACCTGGGCCACGTTCTTCAGAATCTTCGTGCATGATGGGGTTCCAGTGCCCGAAAATCTGTGCCGAGGCCTGGGTAGCGAGCGCAGTCGCCAAGCTTAAACTGACAAGAATTTTAAAAGTGGTGCGCATGACACGTCCTTTTTCTAATAATTATTCGTGGGATGAAAAAATATAGCATGATTCCCGCAGTGATTTAAAAGCTTTTTACTTGCTAAGCCCAAGGCTTTCACATTACTTGCATGATTAGTTCAGGCGGTATGACACGGGGACAAAGAGCTGTTTGTTCAGGTAAGCTTGCGGCATGAACTTCATGGAACAGGCCTTAAATCCTCACGCAATTGCCGTCATGCTGCTGAGTTTGATAGCACTGGTGATGTTTTCCAGTAAGCGGGTCCCGCTGGAAACCTCCAGTCTGGCAATTCTGGTTGTACTCACACTCGGCTTTTATTTATTTCCCTTTGAGGAGATTGGCGGTGTGCTGGATCCCCTCGAGTTTTATGCCGGTTTCGGGCATGAGGCGCTGGTGGCGGTCACCGCCTTGATGGTGATTGGTCATGGGCTTTCCAGAACCGGTGCGCTGGAGCCGGTCGGTAGGATACTGGCCAGACTGTGGACAGTCGCCCCGAAATTTTCCTTTCTGTTGACCCTGCTGGTAGGCGCCGTTCTGAGTGCCTTCGTCAATAATGTACCGATTGTTATCCTGCTGCTGCCGATTCTGATGAGTGTTTCACTGCGCACGGGAAATTCGCCATCCGGCATCCTGATGCCCATGGGGTTTGCCACGCTGATCGGTGGAATGGGCACAACAATTGGTACTTCTACCAATCTGCTGGTGGTATCCGTCGCAGTGAGTATGGGGATGCGGGAATTTTCCATGTTCGAATTTCTGGTACCGGTAGCCATCGCCAGTGGTATAGCGATTTTGTACCTGTGGCTGATCGCGCCGCTGATATTGCCAAAACGGCAGTCTGAACTGTTCGATGCCTCACCCAGAATATTTTCCGCAGCATTGCACGTTGGTGAGGACAGTTTTGCCAAGGACAAGACCATAGAAGAAATTCGAAAAAAAACCGATGGCCTGATCAGGGTTAATTACATCCGCCGGGGGGGCGATGAGCTCCTGTCATTGCCACATACCGGCACACTGATCAATGAGGGTGACCAGTTGCTGGTCAAGGATACGGCGGAAAACCTCAAAAGCTATGAAAAACTGCTGGGTACGGTCTTGTATGGCAGTGACAAGCCGGTGGATGATGACCATCCCTTGCAGGCAGAAGACCAGCAGCTGGCAGAGCTGATTGTCACCCAGGGCTCCGTGCTGGAAGGCAATACCCTGGTCAGTAGCCGTTTTGCTGATCGTTATCAGCTGATAACGCTGGCGATTCATCGCGGTGAACTCTATGGCCGCAATATGCTGTCGGATGTGTCCAATACCAGCCTGCAGGTGGGAGATGTGCTGTTGGTGCAGGGTTCCAGTGAACACATTGGCGCCGTGAAGAAACGCGGGGATGTCATGGTGCTGGATTCAAGCCTTGAAATAGCGCACAGCAAAAAAGCCTCCATCGCCCTGATCATCATGATAGCTGTTGTTGCGGTGGCTGCGCTGGGCATTGTTCCGATTGCGCTCAGTTCGGTAGCCGGCGTGCTATTGATGGTGGCCAGTAAATGTCTGAACTGGAAAGACCTGGGGCATGCACTGAATGCGCAGATTATTCTCATCGTTGCAGCCAGCCTCGCCTTGGGTTCAGCCCTGCTGGAAACCGGTGCAGCTGGTTGGCTGGCTTCGGCATTTGTCAGTCTTACCAGTGAAAGCCCGGTCGCTTTGCAGTTAAGTGGTCTCATGTTACTGATGGCGATTCTGACGAATATTGTTTCCAATAATGCGGCTGCAGTCATCGGTACGCCAATTGCCATCGGTATAGCCACCCAGCTGGGCCTGCCGGTTGAACCTTTTGTGCTGGCGGTCCTGTTTGGTGCCAACATGAGCTATGCCACTCCCATGGCTTACAAGACCAACCTGCTGGTGATGACGGTCGGGGGCTATACCTTTCGCGATTTCGTCAAGGTTGGTGTGCCTTTGACGCTGATCATGTGGTTGTCCTTAAGCTGGCTTCTGCTGCTTTTCTATCCGGTGTAAATGTTAGCCGGCACTTCAGTACTCGGTAATTTCCAGCTCATCCATCTCCAGAATAACCCGAACAAAATTAAAGCCACTGAGCAGGATTTCTCCCTTGAAGCGGTCCTGGCCATTGGTGGAAAAATCGAATTCATAAATGCGGCAGAGCTTCAGCTGTTTCTTGAAACGCTGAAACTGTAGTTTTTTGAAGACCAGGGTCTGATCCAGCAACTGAAGTTTACGCGCGCGACAGTATTTCTTGGCCTGCATGATGGCAAAGGTCTTCTGTTCAGAAATACGCCACCAGTATGCCAGCACGAGTATGAAGAGAAAAAAAACGACTACATCGGACAGGCTGTACATACGGCTTATCCGTGCTGATGCCTGTTGCGCCCCAGCAGCGCCAGCACCAGCATGCTGAGCAGGACGACAGGCCAGCTTCCCCAGAATGAGAAAGGGGTGCGGCCGCTGAAGGCCGGAACACTTGAGCTTAATGTTGCGACTTCAAACTGCGGGGCCTGCGCAAGTACCTGTCCCTGCTCATTGATAAAAGCAGTAACGCCATTACTGGTAGCGCGCACCATGTAACGGCCATTTTCCAGGGCCCGCATGGCAGCCATCTGCAGGTGCTGCAGGGGGCCAATGGAAGCCCCGAACCAGGTGTCATTGCTGATGGTTACCAGAAAATCAGCCTGGTAGGCCTGTTGCCTGACGAAGTCCGGATAGACCACTTCATAACAAATATAGGAAGCCAGTGTAAAATCATTGGCTAGTAGCAAACTCTGATCGGCCGGACCGGAAGCGAGCGAGGACATTGGCAGGGCAAATAACTGCAGAACGCTTCTCATCAGGCTTGCCAGCGGCACATACTCCCCAAAGGGAACCAGCTTTTGTTTGTGATAGATGCCACTGCCATTGCCCAGCGCGGTGATGCTGTTATAGGTCTTGTTCTGTTCGCGATACAAAATGCCACTGACCAGGGTGCTGTTGCTGGCCCGGGCCTGCTGGTCGAAGTAGCCAAGTACAGGACCCGCGCCTTGATAGAGCAGGGGGATAGCCGTTTCCGGCCAGATAATAATGTCATTCTCCCACAGCGGAGCGCTGAGTTCGTCGTAAAGGCTGATGCCTTCATTGATATAGGCAGGGTCAAATTTCAGGTTCTGGTCAATATTGGCCTGTACGAGAGCTACTTCCGCTGACTTTCCTGCCTGGGCTTCCACCCAGGTAAAACGGTCCAGCAGCAACAGCGTCAAGCCCAGCAGACAGAAAATACCGGCATAAATGCCGTACTGCAGGGGATTTTCAAATTTCTGATGGCGCCAGAGTTCAAACAGTTCAAACAGGAGTCCGGCACAGAACACGACAGCAAAGCTGATCCCCATAACTCCCAGTACCGGGGCCAGAGGATGGAGCCAGGTCGTGGTGTGGGCATATCCCAGGTAAAGCCAAGGGAAGCCCGTGAATAACCAGCTGCGCAGCCATTCAAACAATACCCACAGCGAAGCAAAGCCCAGTGCAGTCCGTGATCTTCTGAAATAAGCCTGGTATAGGTAGGTCTGCAAGGCGAACAGCAATGCCAGTGCGGCGACAAAAAGGCCGGTCAGGAAAGCGGCAAACAATCCCGACGCATTGCCATAGACGTTGATACTGACGTAAACCCAGGATGCTCCCAGCCCAAAAAAACCCAGGCCATAGCACCAGCCGAGCAGGGCAGCTCGAGTCGCTGTCGTATCCCGTAATACCCACAGCAGGAGGAATATCGACACCAGACTCAAAGGCCAGATATCAAAGGGACTTAACGAAAAGGGGACCAGTGCTCCTGCCAGAAATGCCAGAAAGACGGAATACAGCGTGCTGGATTTATCCTTTAACAGGCTCATCTTCGGAATCTTGAGCCAGGCTCGAGCTGACCTCTATCAGACGAATCTTGCGCCCATCGGCATTGAGAATCTTAAAGACATAGGGGCCGATACCAATGCGCTCATTTCGGCTCGGGATGTGGCCAAACTGATTCAGCAGGAGTCCGCCGATAGTACCCATTTCCTCGCTGGTAAAACTGCTATGGAAATATTCGTTAAAATCTTCCAGCGGCGTAATGGCCTTGACGATATAGCGCTCACCGTCGGCTGTCTTGATGTAATCTTCCTCATCAATATCATGCTCATCTTCTATCTCACCGACAATCTGTTCCAGAATGTCCTCAATGGTGACGGCCCCGGCAAGCCCACCGTACTCATCAACAACGATTGCCATGTGATTGCGGTTTTCACGAAACTCTTTCAGCAAAACATTCAGGCGCTTTGATTCGGGGATAAAAGTCGCCTGACGGACGATGTCCTTGATATTGAAACGGGCTGTGTCGTTGGCTTCCAGCAGGAGCGGAATCAGATCTTTGGCCAGCAGTATGCCAATCACATCATCACTGTTTTCCCCGGTAACGGGAAAACGTGAATGGGCAGTTTCCGTGACGATCTGCAGAATTTCCTCCAGCGAAGAGCGTGTACTTAGCATGGCAATGTGTGATCGAGGGATCATGATCTCCCTGACTTGCATATCACCAACTTGCAGGGCGCCCTCAATGATGCTCAGCGCCTCGGTATCAATAATTTGTGCCTGCTGTGCCAGGCGTAACTGTTCGATCAGACTTTGCTTGTCTGTCAGCTGGTCACCAAAAAATGCCTTGATTTTATCGATCCAGGACTGCTGCCCCGGATCGCTGCTAGATTGATCTTCTGCCATCAGATAGTTTTTTCCAGAATGTCAGTCGTGTTGTATGTGATAGGGATTAGCATATCCCAGATTAGCCAAAATAACCCCTTCAAGCAGCTCCATTGCTTCGGCCTCGGTATCCTGCTGATGATCGTAACCAAGCAGGTGCAGCATGCCGTGAACTGTCAGGTGAGCCCAGTGAGCCTGCAAGGCTTTGTTCTGTTCAGCGGCTTCTCGCTCAAGCACTGGAACACAGATGGCCAGATCACCCAGCAGACGTGGTCCGGTTTGGACAGGAATATCCGTATAGCCAAAAGACAGTACATTGGTGGCTCCTTTTTTGTGGCGGTAACTTTCATTGAGTTGGGCTGATTCGGCTTCATTGACCAGCCGGATACCCAGTTCATAAGGCTCTTCGTCCTGATCCAGATAATCCAGCACAGCCTCGCTCCACTGCGCAAAATCGCTGCTTGCCGGCACCGAGGATTGGCCGGATTCATTACTAAGCTCAATGATCACACCCATGCAGGTCTTACTGCTCAGCCTTGTCATTCTTGGGGAGTGTGGAGATCGTTTTCCTGTCATGGGCTTCATAGGCTTCCACTACCCTTTGAACGATGGGGTGACGCACCACGTCCTTGGTATCAAAATAGGAGAAGCTGACACCTTTTGTGCCTTTCAGGATGCCACTGACATGCACCAGACCCGAGCGTTCGCCCTTTGGCAGGTCAATCTGGGTAATATCACCGGTAATGATTGCAGTGGAACCAAAACCGATACGGGTCAGGAACATTTTCATCTGAGAACTGGTAGTGTTCTGGCTCTCATCCAGAAGGATAAAGGAGTTATTCAGGGTGCGTCCGCGCATATAGGCAAGCGGCGCCACTTCAATGATATTGCGTTCAATCAGTTTGGCAACGCGTTCAAAACCCAGCATTTCATAAAGCGCGTCATACAGCGGGCGCAAATAGGGGTCTACTTTCTGAGCCAGATCACCCGGCAGGAAGCCCAGCTTTTCACCGGCTTCCACGGCCGGACGAACCAGCAGAATACGACTGACGCGGTCATTAACCAGGGCTTCCACAGCACAGGCAACAGCCAGATAGGTTTTGCCGGTGCCGGCTGGACCAATGCCAAAGTTGATGTCATTGCGCATGATAGCGCGTACATATTCATTCTGGTGATGACTGCGTGGTTTTATCGAGCATTTTGGTGTGCGTATCAACTGCACAGTCTGTTCCGAGTCATTGCTGGCATCTTGTCCGGTTTCTGCTCTTACCCCTTCATTCAGATATTCCTGAATAATCAGGTGGACCTGGGAAGGACTCAGGACTTCCTTGTTTTCAGTCAGTTTATAGAGGCCTTCAAGTACCTGAGAGGCAATGGCAACGGCATCAGCGTCCCCGATCAGGGTAAACAGATTACCGCGATTGCGGATCTTGAGATGCAGTCTTTCTTCAATCTGGTGGATGTGCTCGTTCAGGCGGCCACTGAGGTTGGCCAAACGCTGGGGGTTCTCAGGCTCTAGGCTTAGTCGATATGCTTGATTGTCGCTAGTCATGAAGGGGGGTCATTACCTCCTGTGGCTTTATATCCCGGCAGTATAGCAAGGGAAAGTCGAAAAAAGGGATTAAATTTCAGTCGTCAAAGGCTTAATTCAAAGCAGTTCGCCGCGCAGGGAATTGGGCAGGGCTTCGGTAATTTTGACCGGCACCAGCTGACCAATCAGCCCCGTCTGATCCGTGCGGAAGTTCACCACCCGGTTATTTTCCGTGCGTCCCTGCAGCTCTCCGGGGTCCTTTTTCGAAGGTCCGGTTACCAGTATGCGCTCGCAGCTACCAACCATGGCTGCTGAAATGCTGTTTGCATGCTGCAATATGCGCGCCTGAAGAATTGCAAGCCTTTGTTTTTTAATGTTTATATCGGTATCGTCTTTGAGGTCTGCAGCAGGCGTGCCGGGCCGGGCGCTGTAGATAAAGCTGAAGGAATGGTCGAATCCAATCTCGGCAATCAGATTCATGGTGTCCTCAAAGTCTTTCTCGCTTTCCCCCGGAAAACCGATGATAAAGTCTGAACTGATGCTGATATTGGGGCGGATGGCCCGTAATTTACGAATGATGGATTTGTATTCTAGTACCGTATGATTGCGTTTCATCAGGGCCAGAATACGATCAGAGCCGCTTTGTACGGGCAGATGCAGATGACTCACCAACTGTGGAGTGCTTCCATAGGCATCAATCAGGTTCTGATTGAACTCCACCGGGTGCGATGTGGTATAGCGAATACGCTCAATCCCTTCAATTGCCGAGATATAGGTGATCAGCGTTGCCAGATCGATGATCTGGCCCTCGTGACTCAAACCGCGGTAGGCATTGACGTTCTGCCCGAGCAGATTTACTTCGCGGACTCCCTGCGAGGCCAGATGAACCGCTTCGGTGAGGATGTCATCGAGCGGCCGGCTGACTTCTTCACCCCTGGTGTAGGGCACCACACAGAAGGAGCAGTACTTACTGCAGCCTTCCTGAATGGTCAGAAAGGCCTGGCATTCTGAGACGGAAGGCTGCGGCAGACGGTCAAACTTTTCTATTTCAGGAAAAGAAATATCAACGACGGGGCCGCTGTCCCCTCCTTCTTTTAAAAGGCTAGGCAGTCGGTGCAGGGTCTGCGGCCCGAAAACCACATCAACATAAGGAGCGCGTTTGCCAATCAGCTCGCCTTCCTGGGAAGCCACACAGCCACCAACCGCTATCTTCAGATCCGGATTCTGCTCTTTTAGATGACGCCAGCGACCCAGCTGGTGAAACACTTTTTCCTGGGCTTTTTCGCGGATTGAGCAGGTGTTGAGCAAAAGCACATCGGCTTCCTCGGCACAGTCTGCCAGTACCATCTTGTCAGTTTCCTGCAACAAATCCAGCATGCGAGCGCTGTCATATTCATTCATCTGACAGCCGTGGGTTTGGATGAAGACCTTTTTTGTCATAAGCTAGGGTAAAACCGGGTCGGAATAGGGGGCGAATTATAGCCATTAGCCCTTGAAAAGGCGATGTCTGCCCTTATTTAAGTCCCAGATACAGACCATTTGATGAGTACCTGCATGTCCGAATCAGCAAAAGTTAAAAAGATTTTCAAAGTCACCTTTCTTAACAAGGGCGAGATCTATGAGATCTACGCCGAGGAAGTCTATCAGAGCGATCTGTGGGGCTTTATCGAAATCGAGGATTTTGTCTTTGGCGAGCGTTCACAGATGGTCGTGGATCCTTCCGAGGAAAAGTTGAAGGCGGAATTTAAAGGGGTCAAACGCAGCTTCATCCCGATGCAGGCCATTATTCGAATTGACGAAGTTGAAAAGGAAGGCATTGCCAAAATTTCCAACGGCGAAAAAGTCATGCCTTTTCCAACACTGGTGACCCCACCTGGGGGCAAGCAGTCCCATTAAAGCTGCTGTGCTTGCCTGAAATTGCTTAAAAGAACAGGCCAGTTCAGCCAGCTGACGTGGTGAGTTCCATTTCTTACTATCACATTTGCCGCTTATCTGAGGCGCATCATGCCAGAAGCAAGCCATTTTTCAGTGAAGCCAGCCAGGCCTGCTTGATTGTCAGCCTAAACAGTACTGTTCATCGCTTATTGCCCCGATAAACTGATAAAATCACCGGATGACAAAACCTTCAGCAAACGCAAAGGTCAGCGAGGATAATGCTCCTAGCCTTTTTTCTTATCCAAAATACTGGGCAGAATGTTACGGAACAGCACCATTTCTACCGATGTCCCGGCAGGAGATGGATGAACTGGGTTGGGATTCCTGTGACATCATCATCGTCACCGGTGATGCCTATGTGGACCATCCCAGTTTTGGAATGGCAGTCATTGGCCGTTTTCTTGAGGCCCAGGGCTTCAGGGTAGGCATTATCGCGCAGCCGCGCTGGCAGAGCTGTGAAGACTTTATGGCGCTCGGCAAACCCAATCTGTTTTTCGGTATTACCGCCGGCAATATGGATTCCATGATTAACCGTTACACCGCCGACCTGCGCCAGCGCAGTGATGATGCCTATACCCCCAATAACGAGGGTGGCAAGCGACCGGACCGGGCAGTGATTGTTTACTCGCAAAAGTGCCGTGAAGCCTACAAGGATGTCCCATTGGTCGTCGGTGGCATTGAGGCCAGCTTGCGGCGTATTGCGCAATACGATTACTGGAGTGACAAGGTCCGGCAATCCCTGCTGATCGACTCGGGTGCAGATATCCTGCTGTTTGGCAATGCTGAAAGAGCCATAGCAGCTATTGCGCATGGGCTAGCTGAGGGTCGCAGCATTGAGGAGATGCATGATATTCGTGGCACGGTACTTATCAGGGAATCCGTTCCCGCAGGCTGGACAGAAATCGACTCCACCCGAATAGACTGGCCTGGCAAAATTGATCAGATGCCCAATCCCTATGAATACAAGCAGGCACAAAACGGGGAGGCGACACAAAGCAGGGATGAGCAGGCAGTCAGAATCATTCCGCTGCCCTTGCAGGGAAAGCATGAACTTTCCCTGGAAAAAACTTGTGTGCGCCTACCTTCCTTTGAAAAAGTGAGAAATGACCCGGTGCTTTATGCACATGCCTCGCGGGTGCTGCATCAGGAAGCTAGCCCCTATAATGGCAGGGTACTGGTGCAGAAGCACGGGACACGCGAAATCTGGGTAAGTCGCCCGCCAGTTCCGCTCAGTACCGCTGAAATTGATGCCGTGTTTGACCTGCCTTATCAGCGACGCCCCCATCCTCATTACGGTGAGGCACCGATACCTGCCTATGACATGATAAAGACCTCGGTGAATATCATGCGGGGTTGTTTTGGCGGCTGCAGTTTTTGCTCCATTACCGAACATGAAGGCAGAATCATTCAAAGTCGCTCAAAAGAATCTATTTTGGCGGAGATTGAGCAGATCCGGGAAAAGGTGCCTGGTTTCACCGGTGTCATTTCCGACCTGGGTGGACCAACGGCTAACATGTATGGATTAAACTGCCAGAGTCCGGAAATCGAAAAGCGTTGTCGCCGTTTATCCTGTGTTTATCCGAGTATCTGCAAGCACTTAAAGACTGATCATTCACAAACGACACAGCTTTATCGTGAGGCCAGAAAAATCAAGGGTGTTAAAAAAATTCTCATCGCTTCCGGCCTGCGTTATGACCTGGCGCTGCGTGATAAAGAATACATTCGTGAACTGGTCACTCACCATGTGGGAGGGTATCTGAAGATTGCACCGGAGCACAGTGAAGACGGACCTTTGCAGCAAATGATGAAACCCAGCATCGATCTGTATGAAGCTTTTAAAAACCTGTTCGATGAGTTTTCTGCGCAGGCAGGTAAAAAACAATACCTGATTCCGTACTTTATCGCGGCCCACCCGGGTTCCCGGGATGAGGACATGCTGCAACTGGCGCTCTGGCTGAAAAAGCATAAATTCAAACCGGATCAGGTACAGACTTTTTATCCTTCACCCATGGCACTGGCTACGGCAATGTATTTTTCTGGCAGGAACCCACTGAAGAAGCTTCGCTACAAAAGCGAGCGGCTTTATATCCCGAAAGAGCTGTCACAACGGCGCCTGCAAAAGGCTTTTCTTCGCTACCATGATGAGGCGAACTGGCCACTCTTACGCGAAGCGCTGATGCAAATGGGGCGGCAGGATCTGATCGGCAATGGCAAGGAACAGCTGGTTCCGGCCGCCAGCAGGAGCACTAAAGGTCCGCGCCGACAAAGGAATCGCAACAGGACTTAGCCGGTTCCTATGCAGGCTGCCTTGCGGGTGCTTGCTTTGCTGTATTTCCTTTTGTGCTTTGCCAGTCATTGAGCTACAGTCTCTCCCTGTTGAGGTAATGTCCTAAGTTTTTGAATCACCTCACTTTTTTTTGTGATTGCCGAATTAACATGGTGCCCTATAAAGCCTTAAAACATCTTGAAGGTAACAGACATGGTCATAGAGAAGCAGATTCCCTTTAGCGAAAGACGAATACTGCCGCGCTGTGCCATAGACACCGAGGTAAAAATTCAGATTGAGTCTGGCGGCGCGACAGGGGAATACACTGCACGCAGTATCAATATTTCCTTGCGCGCTTTTGAGCTAAGCTGTGATGATGCCCTGATTCAGGCGATTCTGGGTCAGAATGCCTACCCCCATACCTGCGATATAAGCTTTGCCATTGCAGAAGTATCCAGGCCCTTCAAGTTGAAAACACAGGTTCTGACACATCGGCGATTGTCGCGTGACCGCTATCAACTGGTCCTGCGTTTTATCGATCTGGAGGCGGATGTTCAGGAACGCCTGTTGAATCAACTGGCGAGTCTGCGCGTCATAGACAACAAAGCACAACAGAAGATTTCTCTAGCGCATTAATTACTAATGCCGGCACTATTGCCATGACTCAGTGTCAGGCAGTCCTAACTCAGGTCGCTGCCATCATTGAATGTCTTATCAATCCAGCCCGCCAGACAGTTTACCCATTCGGCATTGTCATTCAGGCATGGCAGGTATAGCAGATCTTCACCGCCAGCAGCCAGGAATGTTTCCCTTCCCTGAATATCTATTTCTTCCAGGGTTTCCAGGCAGTCTGTGACAAAAGCCGGGCACAGGACCAGCAGTTTTTTGACACCTTGCCGGGCCAGTTTAACCAAAGTGTCTTCGGTACTGGGTTCCAGCCATTTGGCTCTTCCAAGCCTGGATTGATAGGCAATTGTGTACTGTTCCTCCTTCAAACCCGCCTGCTTGGCAAAACACTGGGTTGTGCTGATGACCTGATGACGATAGCAGGTCGCATGAGCAGGAGAGGGGCTGGAGCAGCAGTTGTCACTTTTAAGGCAGTGTGAGCCTGTCGGGTCTGCTTTGGTGATATGCGATTCAGGCAGTCCGTGATAACTGAACAGTACATGGTCATAGTCCTGCTCAAGCGCTGGTTGTGCTGAAGTGTTTAGTGCATGAATGTATGCATCATTGTTATAAAAAGGGGGCAGCACCGAAAAATTAATCGGGAGTTTGCTATCACGAACCGTGCGTTCGACTTCTTGAATAACGGTAAGCACTGTACTGTCAGCGTAATGCGGATAAAGTGGTATGACCAGTAACTCACGGATACCCTCAGCACTCAGTCTGCTCAGCTCGCTAGCGATGGAAGGATTGCCATAGCGCATGGCCAGACCGACCGGCAGGCTAACTTTTGACTGCAGGGCAGCCTGCAGTTTTCTGGACAGCACCAGCAGGGGTGCGCCATCTTCTGTCCACACTGATTGATAGGCATGGGCGCTTGTCGCTGGACGCCTTGGCAATACCAGCAAATACACGATCAGTGCGCGAAGGAGCCAGGGAAGCTGGATAACATAGGGGTCCATCAGAAACTGTCTGAGATATTGCCTGACCTGAGGAATTTCCGGCGAGTCAGGGGTTCCGAGATTGACCAGTAGTACGGCTTTGTCCTGCATATCTATTATTCTGTGAGTCTGTTTTAATCGGCCATTGTAGCGCTTTTTCACAGTGAAATGATTCATGGAAGCAGGTTTCACACATCCTTTTGCCAAACTCAGCCCGGAACTGGTCATCGCCGCTGTTGAAAGCAGCGGTTTGTCGAGTGATGCGAGGATTCTGGCGCTGAACTCCTATGAAAATCGTGTCTATCAGGTGGGTGTTGAAGACGCCTCACCTGTAATTGTTAAATTTTACCGTCCACAACGTTGGAGCAGCGCACAGATTCAGGAAGAACATGATTTTTCGCTGGAGCTGGCAGATCTTGAGATTCCGGTGGTGCCTCCACTTAGGCAGTCCGATGGGCACTCCCTGCTGGAGTTTGAGGGTTTCCGCTTTGCCATATTCGAGCGCAAGGGCGGGCATGCCCCCGAGTTTGATCGACCGGATAACCTGAGGGTCATGGGACGCTTTCTCGGCCGCCTGCATCAGGCAGGTGCCATGCAAGAATTCCAGACCAGGCCAGCCTTTACGATAGAGCGCTTTGCCGAACAAAGTGCCGCCTATCTGCTCGAGCATGATTTTTTACCACTGGAATTACGAGAGGCTTATGAGTCCCTAAGCCAGGATCTTATCTCACGTATGCATGTGCTTGAACGTGAGAGCAGTAAGCCCAGATTCATTCGGGTTCACGGTGACTGTCACGTAGGTAATGTCCTTTGGCGTGATGGGGCAGCCCATTTTGTCGACCTGGACGACTGCATGATGGCGCCTGCATTGCAGGATTTGTGGATGCTGCTCTCGGGTGAGCGGCAACAGCGCATGCGCCAGCTGGCACTGCTGATCGAGGGTTATGATGAATTTTACCATTTCAATCCGGCCGAGCTGGTGTTAATGGAAAGTTTCAGAACCATGCGTCTGATGAATTACAGTGCCTGGCTGGCAAGGCGCTGGGATGATCCTGCATTTCCGCTTAATTTCCCCTGGTTCAATACTGGCAAGTACTGGGCCGAGCACATTCTGGAGCTGCGCGAGCAGCTGGCAGCACTGGATGAGCCCCCCCTGCATCTTTATTAGATAATACAGATACTGGAGATGATGACATGTTTGAATGGCTGATTTCACCGGAAGCCTGGGTAGCGCTGGCTTCACTGGTGGCACTGGAAATTGTTCTGGGCATAGACAATATTATTTTCTTGTCAATTATTGTTTCCCGTTTGCCCAGCGAACAGCGATTGCTTGCGCGTAGACTTGGGCTGGGACTGGCCTTGCTCGGCAGACTGGCCCTCCTGTTCAGCATAGTCTGGGTGATGCGCCTGGTCGATCCTTTGTTTGAAATCGTTGGGCAGGCATTTTCGGGCAGAGATATTATCCTTATTGCCGGTGGTCTTTTTTTACTGAGCAAGGCAACCCAGGAGATTCATAATGCGCTTGAGCTGGAGGAATCAGCTGAACAGCAATCCAGGGCAAGTTCATTTTTTTCAGTGCTTGCTCAAATTGCCCTGCTGGACTTAGTCTTCTCGCTGGACTCGGTCATCACAGCCGTGGGCCTGGTGGAACAGGTCAGTCTCATGGTCATTGCCATTGTTATCGCCATTATCGTCATGCTGTTTGCTGCAACGCCGATTAGTGATTTTGTTGAAGCCAACCCGAGCATCAAGATGCTGGCATTGTCATTCCTGATGCTGGTTGGCTTTACGCTGGTGGTCGAAGGTTTTGATGTTCACGTGCCAAAAGGGTACATTTATTTTGCCATGGCTTTTTCCATTGGCGTTGAAATGCTTAACATGCGGGTCAGGAAAAAACGCCAGACACGGGCACTGCAATTACAAAAGCACATTCCTGCTTAAACACGGGGCTGATACAGTCAACCATGCCTATGAAAAACAACAGGCTTATAGCTTCTTATCTGCTGCTACTGAGTGCTTTATTGCTCAGTGCCTGCAGCGAAAATCAACAGCCAGCAGCTGAGATCGAAGCGGCACTCACTTATGTGACGCCCCTAAAAAGCCCAAATGACCGGCGTGAATACCGGGCGCTGGTGCTCGACAATGAGCTGAAAGTTCTTTTGATTTCTGATCCCCAGGCGGAAACGGCGGCGGCATCGGTGGATGTCAATTCGGGTTACAACAGTGATCCGCTGGCATTTCAGGGCCTGGCACACTTCCTGGAACACATGCTGTTCCTCGGTACCGAAAAATACCCGGAATCTGGCGAATATCAGGAATACATTTCATCCCATGGTGGCTCTCATAACGCCTATACAGCCTATGAAAACACCAACTACTACTTTGATATTGAAGCAGCTTACCTGGAACCGGCGCTGGACCGTTTTGCCCAATTTTTTATTGCCCCCCTATTCAATGAGGAATATGTCGACCGCGAAAAGAATGCCGTAAATTCCGAGTATCAGTCGAATTTGCAGAATGATGGGCGCCGCTCCAACTCGGTCTGGAAACAAATCATCAACCAGGCACATCCACTGGCAAAGTTCTCTACCGGCAATCTGGATACCTTGACGGATAAGGCCGATATCAGCCTGCGCCAGGCCTTGCTCGAGCATTATGCGCAGTATTACTCGGCCAATCAGATGACTGTCGCCATTCTGGGAAGGGAATCACTGGACGCGCTGGAAAGCATGGCACGCGACAAGTTCTTTGCTATTGCCAATACCGGAAGCGAAGCTCCACAAACTGACGAGACACTGTTTCTGGCAGGCCAATTGCCTGCCATCCTGCAGTACCAGCCCATTCGCAACAACCGCAGTTTGAGTTATACCTTTCCGATACCGGTTCACCTGGAGCGCTACCGGGAGAAACCGACGGCCTTTATCGGTAATCTGATCGGACATGAGGGTGAAGGCAGTCTCTTGTCCTTGCTGAGGGACCTGGGCTGGGCCAATGGCCTGAGCGCCGGTGGCGGGATTTCCTATGAAGACAATGCTACCTTTTCAGTGAATATTTCCCTTACGGAAGAAGGCCAGAACCATATTGATGAGATCAGTAGCTATCTGTTTCAGACCATTGAACTGGTGAAAGCCGAGGGCCTGCAGCGCTGGCTTTTCGAAGAACAGCAGCTGATGGCGAACCTGGGCTTTAATTTTCAGGAGGCGACACAGGCAATCAGTGCGGTCAGTTCACTGTCACGCCGTATGCAGGAATACCCTCTTGAGGAAATTATTGCGGCACCTTATGCCTGGGAAAACTTCAATCCCGACTTTCTCGAGCAGATACTTGCGGCATTAAGGCCGGATAATGTGCTGCTTACCTATACCTCTCAGTCTGTCATGCCGGAACAGACAGACCCCTGGTACAGCGCGCCGTATACCTATGCGTCCCTGCCGGCATCACGTGCCGAAGCCTGGCTGGAAGGTACCATCAACCCAAACCTGGCTTTGCCCGAGCCCAACCCCTTTTTACCGGAAGACATCCGTATCAGGGCAACACAGCTGCGAGATGTCGAAGCACTGAGTCTACAGGCGATGGTAGAAAAACCAGCACTGATTCTGCAGGAGGACGGCGTGAGGCTCTGGTTTGAACAGGACGACATTTTCAATTTGCCGCGTGCCAATTTTTTTCTCTATGCCATGACTCCACTGTTCAGCGATTCGCTCGAGAACAGCATTCTCTCCACTCTGGTGGTCAATCTGCTTAACGACAAACTCAATGAATACGAATATCCGGCAAATCTGGCAGGTGTTTTCTACCAGGTAAGGCGCCGTTCACGTGGATTTACACTGAATCTGGGGGGGTACAATGACAAGCAAGACATACTCTTGCGAGAGGTGCTGGAGACCCTGCAGGCCCATGATTTTGAAGAAGAGCGTTTCAATATCATTCGCACTGAAATGATCAGGGCATTGGAAAATGCCAGGCTGCAGAATCCCTACGTGCGTGCCTATGGCGCCGTTCAGGAACTCTTGAGTGATCCTTACTGGTCTGATGATGAACGGCTGGCGATGCTGGAGCAGGTCAGTTTTGATGATGTGCTGAATTTTGTCCCGCGTATGATGCAGAATCTGAGAATAGATGCTTTGTATCACGGCAATGTGACGCAAGCGGAGGCACTGGAGCTGGTCAGTGAATTGCGCCGTTACCTGGGCAGTTCAACAGAGCAGGAATTACCGCCGTTTGGCACGGTTGTCGACATGCCTGACACAGCACGGGTAGTACTGGAACTGGAGGTGGACCACGATGATTCTGCCCTGGTCGTATATTTGCAGGGGCCTGATGACAGTCTGCAGACCCGGGCCCGCCTGGCCGTATTGGGTAACATGATTCGCTCCCCGTTTTTTGATGACCTGCGTACCGAAAATCAGCTTGGTTATATTGTTAACGCTGGTGCCATGAGCCTGATGGATGTCAGTGGTCTGGTCATGTATGTCCAGTCACCAGTGGCTGACCCACTTACGCTGGAAAGCTATACGGATAATTTCATCAGTGCCTATGGAGTCATGCTGGACAACATGTCCGAAGCAGAGTTTGAAGCCATAAAAGCCGGTCTGCTGAACAACCTGCTGGAAAAACCCCAGCGCCTAGGCAGTCTGAGCAGCCGTTTCTGGAATGATATTCTGGAGCAGGAGCTTGCTGCTGACTCACTGCTGGAATTAAGTGAAGCTGTTTCTGAGATAAGCCTTGATGATGTGCAGAACTATTACCGTGAAAATGTCAGTGCAGCTGGTGCCGGCAGGCTGGTTTCCCGCTCTTTTGGCAGGGTACATCAGGCAGAAAAAGTACAGGCGCAGCAGAACCTTGATCCGGATAGTTTTATCCTGGAAGAGAATGCAGACAGTTTTAGGGCTTTCAAGGCCGGCCAGGAAGTGTATCAGTTCAATACCGGCATCAACTGATTGGCCTTTGTAATAAAGGCATAACTTTCCTTGTACTGCTGCAGTTCATCATGGCTGATGGAATCCAGCCCATTATCCCTGAGCAGGTGAATCAGTTTCAGGCTACGGAAAGCATCAAACCAGTCGTGCAAATGCTTCTCAAAACTTATGTCAGTCCTGGCGTGCTTGCGGGCATGCATGACAGCCTTCCCAAAACCGATTGTTTCCAGGCAGTTCAGTAAAGAATCCTCCAGAATCAGAGCCTGCCACTGCTCGGCTTGTCTGAAGAGCGGAAAGCGCTCCAGCAAACGTTTCAGGTAATCAAAGCACAGCGGATGATAAAACAGATAGGCCTGCTTCGGTTTGCTTAAGAGACTGATATGCTGCACAGCCGGTCCGGTTCCGAAGGGTACCCGGCTGGATTTCCGACTTGAAAGAAGCAGCTCGGCGGAATCCAGTTGTTTAAGCGGCGCCAGTTTTACCAGTTTGTTGAGCAGATAGAAATCCTCAGCGCCACTGCGTTTGGGAAAGCCACGAACTTTTGCATAAAACTGATGGTTTATCAGCAGGGTACTACCGATGGTGTAAAAGGCATAGGGTGAAGCTGCGTACCTCAGCCCCTCCAGATAGTAATGCAGGGAATATTCATAAAGTTGCATGGCTTGCTGCAGTCGGGCATCCGGGTTAAGCGCATGTCTGAAGGGGTAAATAGCTGCAGCAAAGGCCTTATCCGGGTTTTGCCTGAAGTAATCGTCAGGCAGCGAAACATCGGCATCAGTATTGTAGATCCACGCAGAGTCAATGCGGGCATCGGCAATCAGCTGGCAGGCCAGGTCACAGGCAATTTTGCGAGCCAGCCCAACCCCCTCATGAGCAGGCAGCTCATAGCGTTGGATCAACAAAAGATGGGTGTGATGCCTGTTAAGCTGCAAGAGGTGGCAGGTGTCATCAATTTCTTGCTCGACAGGGAAGCTTTTTATCAAGCCCTGCGCCAGCTCTTGGGTTCTGTGCTTGCCGCTTTCTGCCAGGGTCGTGGCGGGACTGTTGAAAACCAAAATGCAGAGTAATCCGCTTTCCTTTTGCAGGCGACTCAGTAGCTGCGGCAGTAGTTCTACTTCATCATAGACCGGAATGCAAAGCACCTGTTGCCAGTGATGCGACAGGCTGGCAGCCAGACCTGTCTCGTCTTCTGCATAAAGCTTCAGGTATTTGTGTAATGGACTGGAGCGCTGCTCATTCATTCATCGTTATCAGTGCAGCGCTGCCCTCAGGGGAAGTCTGCTGATAATATCAGCCTCAATAAGCAACAGCTCCTCGAGTCGTGATGGAATCTGTTCAGGCGGGCATAACTGTTCGGCGAGAGATAAAAACAGCTGGTAGTGCCGGGCTTCTGATTCATTGATGTTCTTATAGAAGCGTTTGAGCTCGCCTCCAGGCAGGGCTTCTGCAATCATGCCAAAACGCTCGGCGCCACGCGCTTCAATGATACTGGCAATCAGCAAGCGGTCCATCAGATAGGCTTCCGACCCCTGAGTCATGGCTTTTCGTAGTTTGTTCACGTATTCATCCTTGCTTTCAGCACCCGCCTGCAGGCCTTTTTGTAGCATGATTTCCATGACCTCACGAAAGTGTGCCAGTTCTTCCAGCGCCAAATTCATCATGGCACGCAGCAGCAAGGGTTTGTCCGGATAGTGTGAAATCAGGGACATGGCCATGCCGGAAGCCTTCTTTTCACAGGAAGCATGGTCAAGCAGAAAGCTGTCGAAGTCGCTTAATACACAATCCAGCCAGGCCCGGGAGGAGGCGACACGCAGTTCAAAATCCATAGGCCGTGTTCAGCCTGCCTGGGGAAGGGGTAATTGGGCAAAATGTTGTTGCAGTGATTGCCAGCTTTTACGCTGTGTATCCAGACGCGCCTTGAGCTCCTGGTAGCGTTGCTGCAAATGCTCGATATCAAGTTCGTGCAGTTTGTTTTGCAGTTCTTTGGATTTGCTTTCATACCATTGCTGCCTGGCCTCTGCCCAGTGATTCAGGGTTTGCATCAGGCTCTTGTATTCCGATTCCAGTTGAGCTCGCCATTTGCCGGGAGCAGGGAGTGCTTCACACTTGGCCAGTGCGCTTTGATATTGTGCATCCAGCCGGGTTCTTTCCTGTCGCCAGACAGAGCAGGCACGCAGGTTTGAAGTCAGTTTTAACCAGGAACAGGCCTTGATCAGCCATTTGGTCGGATCATAGTGGTACCACTTGATGCCGTTTCGATAATCCCAGGCAAAAGTATGGTGATAATTATGGTAACCCTCACCGTAAGTCAGCAAGGCAATCAGGCCATTGTCGCGGGCACTTTGTTTCGGGTCATAATTCCGGCTGCCCCAGATGTGGGCCGCTGAATTGATCAGGTAGGTAAAATGCTGACTGAGCACCAGGCGAAGGAAGCCCAGCAGCAGAAGGCTGCCCCAGATGTCGCCATGCAAAAAGCCGATCAGGAGTGGGAGTCCGAGGTTCATCAGAAGGGTCAGGGGCACATAATATTTCCGTTGCCATACCAGTATCGGGTCCTTGAACAGGTCGCCAACGTTCGAGAGATCTTCCTTGGTGCTTTCGTATCGGCGAATCATCCAGCCGAAATGTGAATACCAGAAACCGAGACCAGCGGAATATGGATCTTTTTCATTGTTGTCGGCATAAAGGTGATGGCGGCGATGGTCTGCTGCCCATACCATACAGTTATTTTGCAGAGCACAGGCGCCACCGAGAGCAAAGATAAACCTTAGCACCGGGTGTGCCTGATAGGCTTTGTGAGACCAGAGACGATGATAACCGGCCGTGATGGACATTTCACAGAAAGTGATCAGCAGCAGGAACCAGAGCCACTCAAACAGATCATAGCCATGGGTAAAGCCATACCAGGGAACAAGCGTCAGGGCGATCAGTGGGGGAATGCCCAGTACCAGCAGGTTAATCCAGATAATCGGTGGTTTTTGCGAACTTGATTGCATTATTATCCCAAACAGAGTTATTGCTCAGCACGATGCTGGAATTATTAAACAAAAGCAGTGCCGGAGTAAAACCGCGATGGGCACTTGAAGCGTTCAACAGGCAAGGCTATCAGCAGATATACAGATTCTGCAGATATACAGATATAGTAAGGAGGTCACTGGTCACATGCAGGAAACCATCAACGACTTGCAAAGCAAGCTCAGTTTTCAGGAACACACACTCTCAGAGCTCAATGAGGCTCTGGTTAGCCAGCAGCAACAGATCGATAAACTGAGCCTGCACCTGGAAATCCTGCAGGACAGGCTTGAAGGACTTGAAAATGCCATCCCCCACGCGCAGCAGGATGAAAAACCGCCTCATTACTAGCCATAGACAGGTCCAGACAGTTTAATTGACCTGGCTGACGTCCTCGGCCTGTAGACCCTTGTCACCCTGTGTTACCGCAAATTCAACTTTCTGGCCCTGCTGCAGAATACGGTTTCCACGCCCTTCAATTGAACGAAAATGCACGAAAATATCTTCACCATTTTCACGGGTAACAAAACCATATCCCTTGCTGGGGCTGAACCATTTGACTGAACCGGTTTCTTTCGGGCCGTGACTTTTTTTCTTTTTACGACGGCTAGGCTTTTCTTCAGCCTGAGGCCGGATAACCCAGAATGTTGTCAGACAGCCACTGATGAGTGCGATGCTAAAGTAGGCCACTGGAGCCGGAAACAGGCTGGCAAAATTCAGCACAAAGGCCAGCAGGCTCAGCACAATCGCCATAATCAGTGCTGCGATAAATATTTTAGTATTCATGAAATAAAACGTCTCTTTTCCTGAAACATGTTGTTTTTAATGAAATTTTCAGTGTGCAAATTGTGACATCAGCACCCCGAAACAGCGCTGCGATAATAACATTAATCAATTACACGGTTAAAGCACAGCATAGACGGCATGCTAGAATAGGCCGCCGCAGAATGGCGGTGGTATACGCATGAAGGAGAACACAATGCCCAAGGCCAGTGAATTAAAAAGAGGAATGGTAGTCCTGATCAATGCTGCCCCGCATGTGGTTAAGCAAGTGGAAGCCAAAAGCCCGTCTTCACGCGGTGCTACGACACTTTACAAGGTTCGTTTCAATAACCTGCTGACGCAACAAAAACTGGATGAATCCTTCAAGGGTGATGACATTCTGGATGAAGCAGACTGTGTCCGGATACCAATTCAGTTTTCCTACCAGAGTGATGAACAGTTTGTTTTCATGAACTCTGAAGATTATTCGCAGTATGAAGTCGATGCCGATGAACTGGAAGAACTGACGCCTTATATCACTGCCGGACTGGAGGGAATGATTGGCCTCCTGCAGGACGATAAACTACTCAGCATTGAATTGCCGCAATCGGTTGAGCTGGAGATTATTGACACACCGCCACCCATCAAGGGTGCAAGTGCTGCAGCCCGCACCAAAACGGCGACACTCAGTACCGGTCTTGAGGTTCAGGTGCCGGAATACATGGAGCAGGGCGAGGTGATTAAAGTGAACACGATCACGGGAAAATTCATGTCCCGCGCCTGATCTGGGCTATTGCACTCGGTCATTCTTGGTTGCGGACGGCTTTGGAAATGCTTGTTTACTGACGATGTAAACTCCGCTTTTTAAAACAGTCTCAGCCTCGACTAAGCTTCGCTGATCAGGCCCAGAAGTGATGGTGCTGGCCTTAAAGTTGCTGAATTTTTTCGAGCTGTTCCTGCAACTGACCGAGAGAACTTTCTGCGTTCTGCAGCTTGTCTTTTTCTTTATCGACAACTTCAGCGGGAGCATTGGCAACGAACTTTTCATTGCCGAGTTTGCCATTCAGGCGTTTGATTTCTAGCTGCAGTTTGTCAATTTCCTTGACCAGACGCTCCTTTTCGGCAGCGATATCAATCAGGTCGGCCATGGGTACCAGAACTTCCATTTTATTGACCAGTTGTGTGGAAGACAGAGGTGCCTGTTTAGCATCATCCAGCCAGTCGATGGATTCCAGCTTGGCCAGCTTCATCAAGTATTGCCGGTTGTTGCCAAGATAAACCTGATCCTGTTTATTACCCTTACACAGCAAGACCGGAACAGCTTTGGCTGGTGAAATATTCATCTCGCCACGGATATTACGGACCGCTTCAATGACACCTTTGACCCAGTCAATTTCAGTATCCACTGCGGGATCGATGACAGACTCATCTTTGTCCGGATAGGCCTGCAGCATAATGCTCTCACCTTTGATGCCAAGCAGGGGGGAAACTTTCTGCCAGATTTCCTCCGTAATAAAAGGTAAAAAGGGATGCGCCAGGCGCAGGCTTTGCTCGAGAATGTTCAGGAGCATGTAGCGGGTGGCATTTTTTTGTTCTGCGGAGGCTTCCTCATCCCAGAGTACCGGTTTGGATAATTCCAGATACCAGTCACAGTACTCATTCCAGAAGAACTCATAGATGGCCTGGGATACCAGGTCGAGACGGTAAGATGCCATGCCTTCATGTACGGATTGCAGGGTAGACTGAAAGCGCGAGTGTATCCAGCGGTCGGCCTGGGAATAATGCTCAGGGCCGTCGGGTTTGCTGCAGCTCTCATCTTCAGTGTTCATCAGAACATAGCGTGCAGCATTCCAGATTTTATTGCAGAAATTGCGAAAGCCTTCTATGCGACCCATGTCAAAATTGATATCGCGACCGGTACTGGCGAGAGAATAAAAGGTATAACGCAGAGCGTCGGTGCCATGGGCAGCTATGCCTTCCGGAAAATGTTTGCGGGTGGCTTTCTCAATTTTCTGTGCCAGCTGTGGCTGCATCATGCTGTCAGTCTGTTTCGCGAGCAGTGAATCAATATCAATACCGTCGATCAGGTCAATCGGGTCCAGGATATTGCCCTTGGATTTCGACATTTTCTGACCTTCACTGTCGCGTATCAGGCCGGTGATATAGACCTTGCGGAAGGGAATTTGACCGGTGAATTTCAGTGTCATCATGATCATGCGGGCCACCCAGAAGAAAATGATGTCAAAACCAGTGACCAGTACATCAGTGGGATGGAAGGTCTTCAATTCTTCAGTGTCATCCGGCCAACCCAGCGTCGAGAATGTCCACAGCGCTGAAGAAAACCAGGTGTCCAGAACATCTGGATCCTGTCGGAGTGCGAGGTCCGCAGGCAAGGCATTTTTTTGCCGTACCTCGTCCTCGTCATGACCTACATAAATATGACCGTTTTCGTCGTACCAGGCCGGTATTCGGTGCCCCACCAAAGCTGACGACTGATACACCAGTCCTGAATATCCCGCATCCAGGCGAAATAGGTGTTTTCCCAGTTTTTGGGTACAAATTCGATGTCGCCGTTCTCGACGGCGGCTATGGCCGGTTTAGCCAGTTCCTCAATAGCGACATACCACTGATTGGTCAGGTAGGGCTCGATAACCACGCCACTCCGGTCGCCGCGGGGCACCTTGAGTTTGTGCGGTTCAATTTTTTCCAGCAGACCGGCCGCTTCCATGTCACTGACAATCTGCTTACGGGCAACAAAACGATCCATGCCCTGATATGCGGCTGGGGCATTGTCATTAATGGCTGCATCATCCGTGAGGATGTTGACCATCGGCAGGTCATGGCGAGAACCGATTTCATAGTCATTGTAGTCATGTGCCGGGGTGATTTTGACACAGCCTGTTCCGAACTCGGGGTCGACATAATCATCGGCAATGATGGGGATTTGCCGATTGCACAAGGGCAGCTCTACCTGCTTGCCGATAAGCGAGCGATAACGTTCATCCTCGGGATTTACCGCCAGTGCAGTATCTCCCAGCATGGTTTCCGGTCGAGTGGTGGCAATAACGATATAGGTTTTGCCATCGGCGGTGCTTGCCTCATCAGCAAGTGGATAACGGAAGTACCAGAAAGAACCGTTTTCTTCTTCATTGATGACTTCCAGGTCTGAAATGGCGGTATGCAGCTTGGGATCCCAGTTGACCAGGCGTTTACCACGATAGATCAGGCCTTCTTCATAGAGCCGGATAAAAACTTCAGCAACGGCGCGTGATAGCCCTTCATCCATCGTGAAGCGCTCCCGGTCCCAGTCAACCGAAACACCCAGGCGCCGCATCTGGCGTGTAATGGTGTTGCCGCTGTGTTCTTTCCATTCCCAGACTTTATCGACAAACGTGTCCCGACCCAGATCATGCTTAGTCAGGTTCTGAGCCTGTAACTGACGTTCCACCACCATTTGCGTGGCGATACCGGCGTGGTCTGTACCTACCTGCCACAGCGTGTTCTTGCCCAACATGCGCTGATAGCGCGTCATGGCATCCATAATGGACTGCTGAAAGCCATGGCCCATGTGCAAGGAGCCGGTGACATTCGGTGGCGGAATCATGATGCAGTAGGGTTCACCCTGTCCGGAAGGGTGAAAATAGCCATTTTTCTCCCAGGTCTGGTACCAGGAAGCTTCTATTTGCTGAGGTTGGTAGGTTTTATCCATGAGATTACGTAGCCGGAAAAGCCGCACATTATAACGGGTTGAGGGTTTGTCCCCAAGTAAGCAGGCGCCTTTATTAACAGAATCCGCTGAAACTGAACACAGTCCGATCACCCTGATGATTTATGTGGCTGCCCTTTGCTTTGAGGAAAAAAAGGGTTATATACTTTCCGTTTATTGAATAATGAATACCAGTCATGCTGTAAGGAGCAAGAAGGCTAATGGCGTATTATCAGGAAAACATCAAAAAACTGGGTTTAAGTGCCACATTATTATTGCTAGTCGGTCTCCTACAGCCATCTGCCTACGCTCAATCTGATACTGAAATTGCCGGTGTTGTCAGGGTTTGTCAGCAGCTTTCGGATAATGCTGAACGGCTGGCCTGCTATGACCGGATTCTGCCGCCGGCCACCGACTCAGCCAATGCCGGTAACAACCGCAACAATTCACAGGCTTCGAATCCACCCAGAGCCACGCCAGCCACACCAGCATCCCCAGCCGTACAGGAAAATGAAAGTGACAGAAGGACCATTCCTTTTTTCAGTCCGGATGAGGATGACTCTTTCATGACTGAAATTGTTGAAATTGATCCGGATGGCATGCGTAATGCCCGCATCATCGCAGCAGATGGTACCGTGTATGTGATGCGTAATTCATTTACCGTGATTCGCTGGCCGGACACCCCCTTTATGATCGAAGTTCAACGGGGTACGTTTGGCACAGTGTATCTCTGGCTGGAAGAAAGCCGCCAGCGTGTTCGTGTTTCTGTCGAATAAGCCTCACTCAAGTAAGCACTGATTTTCCCCTGCCAAGAGCGGAAAAATGGCTGCTCATGTCTGCAGCGGATTTTTTTTCCTTACTTACTTAACAATCTGAGACACTTGCAATAAGCTCAGATAAAACTGCTTTGGAGAGAGTAAAGGACATGCATAATATCGGCATCGTTGGCGCCGGCATAGCCGGTCTGCACCTGGCCCTGTATCTACAAAAACATGGCCTGGCGCCTACCATCATTACAGACCGCAGGGCAGAAGAGTATCGTGCTTCCCGCTTGCTGAACACGGTTGCCCACCACTACTGCACGCTTGAGCGCGAAAACGAGCTGGGAGTCAATCACTGGACGGATGATGACTGCCATTATCATTACCATGATCACTGGCTGAATATTCCGGAACCGCTGCATTTTCCCGGTTATTTCAAAAAGCCATCCCGTGCGGTGGATTATCGACTTTACCTGCCTGCCTTGATGCAGGATTTCACTGAGCGTGGCGGAGCTATCGAGTATCGAGAAATCACGGAAGCGGATATTCAAGCGCTGGCAGAGCGTTTTGATCTGCTGGTTGTGGCAGCTGGCAAGGGGCCGCTGGGTGCCTTGTTTGAGCGTGATGGACAGGAGTCGCCGTTTCAGCAAGCTCAGCGTCAACTTTGTGTCGGACTGTATAGCGGTGTCGCCCATGCAGCGCCAAAAAATGTCACCATTTCACTGACACCCGGCATCGGTGAACTGCTATGCATTCCGATGCTGAGTTTTGACGGCATGTGCACGGCGCTGTTATTTGAAAATATTCCCGGCTCGGCACTGGAGTCGATGCTTACTACCCGCTATGACGATGATCCAGCGCTGTTCAAGCAGACCATTCTCGATGCCCTGGAACAATACCATCCGGGTGTTTATGAGCGTGTTGATAGCGCCCGCTTTGATTTGTGCCAGCCCATGGATGTTCTGCAGGGTGCCGTGGTACCGACTGTTCGCAAGACGGCTGTTGAACTGGGAAATGGCACCTTCGCCCTGGCCCTCGGTGATGTGCATGTGACGGTTGACCCGGTAAATGGTCAGGGGGCTAATATTGCTTCCTACTCAGCCTTCAAGGTGGGTGAAGGCATTCTCGCGGCAGAGCAGCTCGATCGCAGTTTTATTGAAGCAGTCGACAGGCAAAGAAACGAGCGCTGTCTGGGTGCTGCACGCTGGACCAACCTGATGATGAAGCCGCCCTCTGAGGAGTTCCAGATGTTGCTGGGTGCCATGAGCCAGAATACTGCGCTTTGCAATGAATTTACCGAGAATTTCAACTGGCCTGAGCAGCAGTGGAACAATTTGGGCTCACCCGAAGGCATCCGACAGTTTATCGCCCGCCATCAATAGGCTGTGGAATCCCGATAACTGGGCGCTATGCTTTTTAAGCAAAATCCTCAGACAATGAAGCCGCTGTTTCCGGACTGAGTTTGATGCCGGCAACCGGTAGGTTGAGGTGGTCACAGCCGATCAGCACGGTCTGCTTTTCCTGGAAGGCGCTGACCATTTCCGCTGTAAATTCAAAACGCATAAAATGGACGCTGGACGTTTTTTCGGCATTTTCGCGATCCATGTCCTCATCGGCAATTGCATATACCTTGTCGAAGCCTTCAACTTGCATCCAGACCATGTCTTCGACGCCTATCAGTCTGGCCAGTTCATCTTTACGTGTTTCGATATCTTCATATTCCAGCATGAAAGTGGCTTTGAGATTGCTGCCGTCGGGAATCAGCGGGTTGTAGGCATCCAGTTCGTCCTGAATGCCATCTGCTTCAAAGACTTTTTCAATGCGCAGCATTTCCTGAATCTGATAGCGAATGGTCAGTTCATCTTCAAAGTAAAGACGTGCATGATCCGTCAGGCTGACCTGGCGTGGTTTTTTATGCGCAATAACCTTGGCTTTGTATTCCTGGCGTCTGCCGGCGTATTCTTCCAGTGAGAGTAAATCACTTCTGTTTAATGTGCCCATAATTTCTGTGTTCCTCATGACAATCCGTAGGCGATACGCAACAAGCTAATAGGGTGTTCTGCTCTGGAGACTTTTTCCGAGAGATTGGCAATATGATTGCCAGCCATTGGACAGTCTGAAATAAAGTGATCCCGTTCTTTGGCATCCACTTTCCTGACGACCGGTCGGGCAATTTTTACTGCATGCTCATGCGATTCGACTTTAACAGCATAGGTGCCGTCATGACCGGAGCAGCGTTCTTCTGTAGTAACCGTCGTGCCCGGAACCAGATTCAGGATATCGCGTGCTTTTATGCCGATATTCTGCACACGCAGGTGGCAGGCGACCTGGTAGGAGACATCGCCGAGCTCCTGACTGAAATCCGTATTCAGCGCACCGCCTTTATGGCGCAATTGCAGGTATTCAAAGGGGTCATAGAAAGCCTGCTGTACCTTGATGACATCTTCATCATCGGGAAAGAGCAGGGGCAGTTCCTGTTTGTACATCAGGACGCAGGACGGTACCGGGGCTGTCAGGTCATAACCTTCATCCACCAGTCTGGCCAGTATCGGGATGTTGGCCTCCTTGGCCTTTTTGACGGATTCCAGATCACCGAGTTCCAGTTTGGGCATGCCGCAACATTGCTCTTTGGGTACCAGCTCAATCTGGATATTGTTGTGTTGGAAGACCTTGAAAAAATCCTCACCCAGTTCCGGACTGTTGTAATTACCGTAACAAGTGGCATACAGGGCCAGCTTGCCGGTAGTTTTGCCGACAGCTGTCGCTGTGATTTCCCTGTGCATGTGTTTGACGCGCTTACGCAGGGTTTTTGCATGGTACTTGGGCACCGGAGCCTGATGGTGAACACCGGCCGTTTTTTCCAGAATTTTACGAAAGGCACTGTTCGCATTGAGTGCATTTACGGTGACATCTACCAGCGGGATGGTCGCCAGCGAGCCAACCCGGTTAGTGTCCGAAAGCAGCTTGTTACGAAATGAGGTACCTTCCTTTTTGAATTTGACCGCTTTGGCTCTGAGCATCAGGTGCGGAAAATCAACATTCCATTCGTGTGGAGGTACGTAAGGGCATTTGGACATGTAGCACATATCACACAGATAGCACTGGTCTACCACTTTGCCGTAGTCGGCCTTGTCCACACCATCGACTTCCATGGTGTCGGATTCATCGACCAGATCAAACAGGGTAGGAAAGGCATTGCACAGGCTGACACAGCGGCGACAGCCGTGACAGATGTCGAAAACCCGTTCCAGTTCCTGGTCCAGCGCCTGCTGGTTCCAGAATTCATCGGATTGCCAGTCTACCGGATGTCGAGTTGGTGCCTCCAGGCTGCCTTCTCTGGTGCTGATATCACTCATATTCTAGCCTCTAGCCTCATGATGAATTGTCGCTGCTGAGAGCCGAAAGGCTCCCATCAGCGGACGATTCAATTCAGGCATTCAAGATTATGCGTCCAGATTGTCCAGTGCTTTCTGGAAACGGTTGGCGTGGCTTCGCTCGGCTTTTGCCAGGGTTTCGAACCAGTCAGCAATTTCATCATGACCTTCATCACGTGCCGTTTTGGCCATACCCGGATACATATCGGTATATTCGTGGGTTTCACCGGCAATAGCGGCTTTCAGGTTGTCAGACGTTCCACCGATGGGCAGACCGGTAGCTGGATCGCCAACTTCTTCGAGGTATTCCAGATGGCCGTGAGCATGGCCAGTTTCGCCCTCCGCAGTGGAGCGAAATACGGTGGCGACATCATTATAACCTTCGACATCAGCTTTAGCGGCGAAATAGAGATAGCGGCGGTTGGCCTGGGATTCTCCGGCAAATGCAGCTTTCAGGTTTTCTTCGGTTTTGCTTCCTTTTAATGACATTGTTTTGCCCTCTTTGTCATGTTGACTGTCTTGTTGCTTGAATATAGTTAATGCCTCTTGCCCTTAACTTGCATCATTATGAGCATCTCAATTACCATCTGTCCAATAGATTATTTGCCAACCCTTAATCGATTTTACCGATGAGTCATCCGCCCACATTAAAACAGCTTAAATACCTCTGTGCTGTGGCAGACAAGCAGCACTTCGGACAGGCGGCAAGTGCCTGTTTTGTTTCACAATCAACCCTCAGTGCCGGCATCAGTGAGCTGGAACAGACTCTCGGCGTTACCCTGATCGATCGCAGCAAGAAACATGTGAGTCTCACCGCCATTGGCCGGGATGTAACCGAGCGGGCCAAGGCCGTTCTGACGGATATTGATGATCTGGTCGCTACTGCGGTAGCAGCACATGAACCCTTCAGCACCGAAATGCGGCTGGGGGTCATTCCAACCATTGCGCCATTCCTACTGCCGAAAATCCTCAAGACCTTTCGCCAGCGCTACCCCCGTTTCAAACTGTACATCCGTGAAGATCTTAGTGGCAATCTGCTGGAAGAACTGCATGCCGGTCAGCTGGATCTGCTCTTACTGGCGCTGCCTTACCCGGCTGAAGGCGTCACCCAGCGTCACCTCTTCTATGATGAGCTCTTGCTGGCGACCAGTAAGGGGGACAAGCTTGGCAAACGCAAGCGCCTTTTGACCAGTGACCTCAAGCAGTCTGAATTGCTACTGCTCGAAGAGGGCCACTGTCTACGCGATCATGTACTGGACGCCTGCAAACTGAAAGACCGGGATATCAAGGTGCCTTATCAGGCGACCAGCCTGAATACCGTGATTCAGATGGTGGCCAACGATATCGGGGTAAGCATTCTGCCCAGAATGGCAGTCGATGCAAACATACTGCGTGGCACCAGTGTGGAGGCGCATGCCTTTGCCGACCGGGAGGTACAGCGTTCCATTGGTCTGATGTGGCGCTCCCGTTCGCCGCGACAGGAAGAGTTTACCCAGGTTGGTGAGTTGATCTGTGAATGTATGGGCCTTGCAGGCTGAGCTTCAGGCCTGATGTGTTTCAATCTCGACGCCGGCTTCCTTGTAGGCTTTCCAGCGCTGACGGCCCTGGTCTTTTTCCTGCTCATCATTGCTGATAATCTCGGCCACGCGTTCAAAGTGCTGGTAGAAAGGCGGTACGCTGTCGCTCAGGTTCACCAGCACATCACATTCCTGCTGGTACTGCTCCCCATGACCGATGAGGATAATGACGTCTTCATCAATCTCGGTATCCAGCAGGCTATGAGGTAAAAAACTGTCCGGACGAAAACTCCACAATAGATCGTCCAGATACTGGGCCTGTTCCCGGGTATCGGTATGCAGATAGATTTTCAGGTTTTGGGAGCTGATTTTTTCACAGAGCCGGCAGGCGAAGATATAACGCTCCGCCGCCTGACCCTGTTTCAGCAGATAAAAACTGACTTTACTCATCAGCCCTGCAGCAGGTATTCCATCAACAGGGGCACCGGCCTGCCGGTAGCGCCTTTGTGAATGCCCTGATCCCACGCGGTACCGGCAATATCCAGATGAGCCCATTTAAAGTCTTTGGTAAAGCGTGAGAGAAAACAGGCAGCAGTTATGGTGCCGGCACGTGGTCCGCCGATATTAGCGATGTCGGCAAAATTACTGTGCAGCAGTTTCTGGTATTCATCCCACAGGGGCAATCTCCAGGCCGGGTCCTGTGCATCCAGACCGCACTGATAAAGCTTGTCAGCCAGCTCATCGTCGTTACTGAGCAATCCGCTGACAACATTGCCAAAGGTGGCCACGCAGGCACCTGTCAGGGTAGCGATATCAATGACGCTTCGCGGTTTGAAGCGTTTGGCGTAGGTGAGAGCGTCGCAGAGCACCAGACGACCTTCTGCATCGGTATTGAGAATCTCGATGGTCTGGCCGGACATGCTTGAAACCACATCGCCAGGTTTCGTGGCCCGCCCACTAGGCATGTTTTCAGCACTGGCGATGATGCCAACGACATTGATTTTGGGCTTCAAGGCACACAGTGCATGCATGGTGCCGAGCACGCTGGCGGCTCCACACATGTCGAATTTCATTTCATCCATGGCGGCGCCGGGTTTCAGACTGATACCACCGGTATCAAAGGTAATTCCCTTGCCGACAAGCACATGTGGTTTGCTGTTGGCGCTGCCTCCCTGATATTCCATCACGATCAGGGCTGAGTCCTGGTCAGAGCCATTGCCGACCGAAAGCAGGGAATGCATACCCAGACGTTTCATCTGTGCTTCGGAGAGCACCCGGGTTTTGAGTAACTTGTTTTTCGTTGCCAGCTTTCTGGCCTGATCTGCCAGATAAGTAGGTGTGCAGATATTGGCAGGCAAATTGCCAAGGTTCCTGGCTTCATTCATGCCCAGTGCAATCGCAGCGCCGGCATCCAGACCCTTCTTAGCCTTACTGCGGTCTGCGTTGTCTACCGCTATCGACACCCGTTTCAGCTTCAGTGGAGGCTTGGCCTTTGAGAGGGTTTCCCGATAACGATATTCGGCATGGGTAAACACCTTGGCGACCTGCATGGCTTGACGTTCACTGTCGGCATTTCCGCTTACGAGGCCTTTGAAGCCAAGCACACAATCCTCCAGCGAATAGCGGTTCAACTGTTGCACTGTGAAGCGTAATGCTTCGGTGAACTTCTTGATGTCAAAGTCAGTTTTTTTGCCCAGCCCTATTAACAAAATGCGTTTGGCTTTTATGCCATCTGGGCTGTGAATCAAAAGGAATTCTTTGGCTTTACCGCTGATATCGCCAGCCTTGATCATTTTGCTGAGGCTTTTGCCGCTTTGCTTGTCTACTTCGGCACTTGCCTGGGGTAAATTTCCATTCATGAAAACACCCAGTACCAGACAGGAAGTCGGAGTAACACCTAGCGCAGTAGTTTTGGTAGAAAATTGCATGACAGTCCTTACAGATTACTTGTGAGCCTGAAACTAATGTAGAGAAAGGTAGAAAAAAAATCCACCGGAATTTAGGTAGGCAGTGGCTGTCTAAAGTGCATTACACTAGAATCAGATCATGATCATTGCGCGCTATCTTTGCAAACAGGTTTTACAGCTGACCTCAGCCCTGAGTTTTGTGCTGCTTTTTGTGGCAGTGCTGATCCGCCTCTTGAATTATCTGGGAGATGCCTCGGAAGGGGAGCTTGATCCCGGCATCCTGTTCCTGCTGATGTCCTTTCGATTGCCGGAATTCATTCAACTGATCCTGCCACTGGCGCTATTACTGGGTATTTTACTGGCCTATGGTCGTATGTATGCAGAGAATGAAATGACCGTGCTCATTGCTTCGGGTCTGGGCAGGCTTCGATTGCTGATCTATACCCAGCTCTCGTCGCTGGTGGTTCTGTTATTGTTGGCCGGTCTGGTTTTCATCTTGACGCCCTGGGGCTTGCTGAACAGCTCCCTGCTGCTCGAGCAGCAAAAAGACCTCAATGAATTCGACATCATGGTGCCGGGCGTGTTTCAGGATATATCCAATGGTGCCCGCACCACCTATACCCAAAGTATTGAAGAAGACTTGATTCGGGATGTCTTCATGCATGAGACGGAACAGGACCGTCTAACAGTGGCAGATTCTGCCAGTCTGCAGGAGGATGAAGATGGCCGACTGGTGGTATTTGATCAGGGTTCTCTAAGTGAAGGCATGGCCTCGGGGGGGGCTTATTCAGTTACCAATTTTTCCGAACTCGCCATCAGGCTGCCGCAACGGGAGATCAATCTGGATCTGGTGCTGGAGGAAAAAGCCCTGAACACGCGTGAATTACTGAGCTCATCCAACCCTGCCTATATGGCCGAATGGCAGTGGCGTATTTCCCTGCTGCTTTTGATTCCGGTGCTGAGTGTGCTGGCAGTGCCGCTAAGTCGGGTTAATCCGAGACAGGGGCGGTTTGCCAAACTGGTGCCGGCCATTCTGCTGTACATCGCTTATTTTGGCCTCTTGCTGGCCAGCAGGGACTGGCTGGCACAGGGCCTGCTGCCGGCCTTTATCGGGCTGTGGTGGGTGCATCTGTTTTTTCTGGGCTTAGCGGTACTCCTGTTTCAGGATAAATTGTCTTTTTCAGGGAGCTATAGCAGCTCAAAGGCGCATGCAAAAACTTGATAGCTATGTAGGCAAAACCATTTTCATGGCGATGGCACTGGTCCTGCTGGTACTGGCGGGATTGGATTTTCTGTTTACCCTGTTTGACGAAGTGGCCGGGGTCAATGAGCGTTATGGCATGGCTGATGCCACTTCCTATGTCTTGTTGACCTTTCCAAGGCATATCTATGATCTGCTGCCCATGACTGCCCTGATGGGCTCTCTGATTGGTCTGGGGATATTAGCGTCAAGTAATGAACTGGTGGTTATGCAGGCCTCCGGTATCAAGGCAGGGCGGATCGTCTGGGCTGTCATGAAACCGGCTATCGTGTTAATGCTGCTGGGCTTATTGCTCGGTGAGTATCTGGCACCGGCTATGGAGCTGCAAGCAGAAGTGAATAAAAACATCAGCAACAGTGATGATGTCGTGCTTTCAAGCTCGGGAACCTGGCAACGTGATGGTGATGATTTCCTGCATTTTAATGCAATTGAACCTCAAGGCATTCTGCACGGAGTGAAAATTTACCGCTTTAATGAAGCACAACAGATGACTGCCAACATCGTTGCCGAACAGGCACACTTTGAGGATGAGCAATGGTTGTTACAGGATGTGAGACAGACCTTTTTCCGTCATGATGCCGATGGCATTCAAAGTGAAACACAGACACTGGATCAACTGGTCTGGCAAAGTGATCTGTCGCCAGAAATGCTGCAATTGATGATCATGGAATCTGACAAGCTGACCATCAGTGATCTGTATGCCTATGCCCAGCGTTTCAGTAATCAGGGCCAGGACGCCAGCCCCTATGTGTTGGCCTTCTGGGAAAAGTTGCTACAGCCCTTGGCCACTGCGGCTCTGGTGCTGGTAGCTATTTCATTTATCTTCGGTCCCTTGCGGGAAGCGACCATGGGAGCGCGGGTATTCAGTGGTGTGATGTTTGGTCTGGGTTTTATTATCCTGCAACGCCTGTTTAATACGGTAGGCGCCATTTATCAGATCAATCCTCTGCTTGCCGTGCTGATACCAATCGTGCTGACCCTGTCTATCGGGTTTATTTTACTCAGGCGAGCGGCTTAGTTTCCCAGTCTATTTTTACGACCAGCGAACGCGACAGTTTGTCGTGCAAGGTCTGTCGTTGTGGATTGAAGTACAGGAAAAAATAACCGGCGCCGAGCAGGAAAAAACAAAAAGGAGCCAGCACAAAGCGCTGCAATGATTGCCAGTAGCTAATTGCATGACCACTTTCATCCTGTACGCGAATTTTCCAGGCTTGCATGCCCAGGGTCTGACCGCTATGGGTCCAGAACCAGGCAAAGAAAAGATAGGCACTGAGCAGCATGGAACCGAAAAGGGTGAAGCGATACCAGGGATCCATGACAACAGCATCATTTTCGACCACCTGAGCCTGCTCAATCCCGAAAGCGGAAAGCACGAGAAAGCCAACGATTATCCAGATCGCCGTAATGACGATACTGTCATAAACTATCGCTGCCAGACGGCGCCATAAAGTTACGCCGATCATTTTGTTGTGAGTCTTGCCCATGGAGGCGGCATTTTACGTTAATTCTTGACTTTTGTGGTGATATTCCTGATTATCGCGGCCCATGAACACAATGAAAATCTGCAAAAGCATTATTATTATTCGACAGCATCAGGCGGGTTGAAGCAGTTCGTATTTGCTAAGATTTTAAAAAACCCGCCAATCGGCGGGTTTTTTGCGTTAGGGCTTTGCGTTTTTTAAGGAAGCCCGGATTGTGAGAGAAATGCACAAGTATTGAAAAATGAGATCCATGTTATGAGTAAATTACCCGAATATGTCGCATTGATGGATACCACCCTGCGCGACGGTGAGCAGACACAAGGTGTATCGTTTTCGGCCGGTGAAAAGCTGAACATTGCCCAGTCACTGCTCGAAGCGCTGAAAGTGGATCGCATCGAAGTGGCTTCTGCCCGTGTCAGCGAAGGTGAAAAAGATGCGGTCAGCCAGATCATTAACTGGGCTACCCAACATGGCTACCAGGATCGGGTGGAAGTGCTGGGTTTTGTGGATCATACACACAGTGTTGACTGGATCCTGGCCTGCGGAGGCAAGGTCGTCAATCTGTTGACCAAGGGCAGTGAGAATCACTGCCGCAATCAGCTTGGCAAGACATTACAGGAGCATGCAGCCGATATTTGCCAGACCGTTGCCTATGCACGTGAAAAAGGTTTGAGGGTCAATGCCTACCTGGAAGACTGGTCCAATGGTTACCAGGATAACAGCGACTATGTCTACGGTTTGATGGAGCTGATCAAGGACTCAGGCATCGAGCATTTCATGTTACCGGATACGCTCGGGGTCATGAGTCCTATAGAAGTCTCGCGTGCCATGGCAGATATGCAGACGCGCTTTCCCCAACAGTTGTTTGATTTTCATCCGCACAATGACTATGGCCTTGCAGTTGCCAATTGTATGGCGGCTGTTGAAAGTGGAATCGCCAACCTGCATTGCACCGTGAACTGTCTGGGGGAACGGGCCGGCAATGTTTCTCTGGCGGAGTTGTCTGTTGTGCTCAAGGACAAAATGGGGGTCAGAACGGCCATTGATGAGACGCATTTAAGTGATGTCAGTCGCATGGTGGAACGTTTTTCCGGCAAATGGCTGTCTGCCAACATGCCTATCGTTGGGGAAGACGTGTTTACCCAGACAGCAGGCATTCATGCCGATGGTGATGTCAAAGGGGGGCTGTACGAAACCCGCCTGAGCCCCGAACGCTTTGACCGAAAACGCACCTATGCCCTGGGCAAGCTCAGCGGCAAGGCTTCGGTGCTGAAAAATATTGAGGAGCTGGGTATTTCCCTGTCAGCAGCAGATTTGAAGAAAGTGCTTGATCGGGTGGTAAGCTTGGGCGATTCGAAAGAGACCATTACTCCGGATGATTTGCCCTTCATTATTGCCGATGTGCTGGAAAGCAGTTCCTACCATCATATCTATCTGGAGAGTTGCGAGATCAGCAGCAGCTTCGGTGAAGAATCTGTCGTCAAACTGGTACTTGATATCAATGGCACCCAGTACGCAGAGCAGGGGCAGGGTAACGGTGGTTTTTCCGCCTTTATCGATGCGCTGAAAAAGATACTGGCACAGGTCAACTTCACCTTGCCGGAACTGGTAGATTATTCAGTACGCATTCCCCGTGGCGGCAAACCGGGTGCGCTGACCGAATGTACCATCATCTGGGATGTGGAAGGTATGCGTGGTCGTAAACTTCGAACCCGGGGAGTGCATGCCAATCAGGTGTACGCTGCGGTGCTGGCAACCCTGCGGATGGTAAACACCCGATTACATACGTTAAGCAACTAGGTGATTATTCTAAGAGCGTCCTGCATCGTTCTTACTCCTGCTCAGTCGGCCACATACTGCTAGGCAAGTTCCTCCCTGTGCGGGATAAGTCCTCGTCTGAGGCACCTAGCGATTTTCGCGAGAAGATTCTAAATATTTAAGACATTTTCTCGACAAAAAATTTGGTCGAACTGTTAAATCTCGTCCACTGACAGCAAAAAGGCAACGCGCTACAATCGCGGCTTTCATGGTCAAGGCTGAGCCGGTTCAGTTGGAAAACAAGATGGTTCTACAAGCTACACGCAGATCACGACGAGTCAGGCTGAATGTGAGTGGCGACACCCGGGCAGATGCTGCCGTCAAAAGTATTCTGCTACGCCTGTTTGGCAATGCCCTGCTGAATGAAAAGAGAATTCTTGAGAAAGACAGCCCGGTTGCTATTCATGCTTTTCGGGTGGCCTTGAGACGCAGCCGTTCCTTACTGGCTTTCAGTCATGGTATTTTACCGGAAAGTCGTATCCGTTCAGCGCGAAAAACCCTGGCCTGGGTGATGGCAGACAGCAATGTCATTCGTGACAGGCAGGTGATGCAGGAAAAGCTGAAAAATTCCGCACCCGAATTACCGCGACAATGCCGCAAGACCTTCCTGGCGTTTCGTCAAGTTCTGCAAGAAGATATTGCACATGAGTTGGTGCACCTGAGAAAGCAGCTGCAAAGCAAACGCTACCAGGCTTTTAAACAGAGTTGGGAGCATTACCTGCGCAAGCAGCCGCCTGCCCGGTCCCGCCTGTATACTGCCAGCTCTCCTATTTCCCGAGTATCAGCCCAGATGATTGAGTCCGCCTGGTCCCGGGTGCTTGAAAAAGGCAGCCATATTAAATCCCATACGCCGGCCGAAGACATCCATAAACTGCGAATTGCCTGTAAAAAATACCGTTACTGTGTGGAATTTTTCAGACCGGAAGAGAGTGCTGCTCAGGAACTACTGGCCTTGGAAGGCTTGCAGGACAGTCTGGGAGAATTACAGGATATCACGGTTCAATATGGGCTCATCCAGGCCGGCAGGTGTCATGCGACACTTGATCCGGACTGTCTGGATGCCTTGTACACACTGCTGCTGAATCGTGAACAGGTATTGCGACAGCAGGCGCTCAGTGAATTTCATCTTTTCCGACAAAACCGCAAGCATGGGGTATGATTAGGCCTCTGTTTCGACAGGCTTGAGTGTCCGGTCCCGGGCTAAGAACAGTCAAACACAGATACAGTAGAAGGAATCCAGAGATGATCGATCTTCGCAGTGATACGGTAACCAGACCTTCCCAAGCCATGCGCGAGCTTATGGCCAGGGCAGAGGTGGGTGATGACGTCTGGGGAGATGATCCCACGGTCAATGCCCTGGAAGAACTGAGTGCTGATATGCTGGGAACCGAAGCTGCCATCTTTGCGGCCAGCGGCACCCAGTCCAACCTGATTGGTCTGATGGCACACTGTCAGCGCGGTGATGAATACCTGGTGGGACAGCATGCCCATACCTATAAGCTGGAGGGTGGCGGCGCAGCAGTGCTGGGTAGTATTCAGCCGCAGCCGATTACGGTGGAGCCCGATGGCACCCTGAGCCTGGATAATATCCTGGCTGCCATCAAACCGGATGACTTCCACTATGCCAGAACCCGCCTGCTATGCCTCGAGAACACTATCGGTGGCAAAGTGCTGCCTATGGACTATCTGTCACAGGCCTCGGCACTGGCTGATGAGCACGGTCTGGGCAAACACCTGGATGGTGCGCGCGTCTTCAATGCGGCGGTCAAGCTGGGGATTGATGTCAAAGCCATCAGTCAGCATTTTGATTCGGTTTCGGTGTGCCTGTCCAAAGGCCTGGGTGCGCCGGTGGGTTCAGTGCTTTGTGGCTCCAGAGACCTCATAAAAGAAGCAAGACGCTGGCGTAAGGTGGTCGGTGGTGGCATGCGTCAGGCCGGCATTCTGGCAGCAGCCTGCATTTACGTGCTGGAAAACAATATCGAACGTCTGGCCGAGGACCATGCCAATGCCGCGCTATTGGGCAAGGGGCTGGCGGAAATTGAAGAGCTCAATGTGCCGATGGAATACCTGCATACCAACATGGTGTTCTTTTCAGTACCCGACGGACGCGGGCCTGAACTGTCTGCCTTCCTGGAAAAACAGGGGATTCTGGTTGATGGGCGTAACAATTTCCGCCTGGTCACGCATCTGGATATCAGCACGGACGATATTCATACAACAGTCTCTGCAATCAAATCGTTTTATTCCAGAGCTTGAAGTTTCAGTAAGGCTTCAACCAGTTCTTCCGGGCAGGAATAAAAAGGGGAGTGGTCGCTCTTCAAGGTAACTGAATCCTGCAAGGGGAAATTATCCATATAGCGTTGTTGCAGGCAGGGGGTGATCGCCCGGTCTTCCGAGCACTTGATATAACAGCGTCTTACTCTGCCGTAATTCTCCTTGCTCAAGCTGAGCGCCGTCAGCATCGGCGCAAGTGCCTGTGGTTTCAGACGGGGTATTGCTTTGGCCACATCCGCATCCGCACACAGGTGATAAAAGCATTCTTTTACTTTATCTGCAGCAATCAGGGCATAGCCTTCGTCCTTGTGGATCTGTCGGTGTGCTCGCAGTAGGGAATCCCTGTCTTCCAGCGAATTCTGTAACAGGCTCTCTCCATCTTTAGGGCTGTGGCCAGTCACATAAATCAGTGTACTGATTTTTTCCGGAACCTGTTCGGCCACTGCTGAAATGACAATGCCTCCCATGCTGTGCCCGGCCAGCACGACCGGAGAAGGCAGTGCGCCAAGCAGCGTGACGATGCTGTCGACATAAGTCGCAAGGGAAATTTCCTGAATCGGGGTGATATCGTCGCCGAGTCCTGGCAGATCCGGTGTATAAACCTCACAAGCTGCTTTTTCCAGCAAGGGCCTCACTTTTTCCCAGCACCAGCCGCCATGCCAGGCGCCATGAATCAATACAAACTGTGTAGCCGCCAAGAATAAGGCCTGTTAATTGGGTAAGGGAGCGGGGCTCCAGTCACATGACGGGCAATTTGGAGAAATATTATTCTGTTCCAGCACGGTAAAAATAAAATCGCGCCATACCTCGTTGGGTTGCCAGACGGTATTCATGTCTGTCTTGGCCTCGGCAATCGGTACATCTTCGTAGATAACCCGGTAGAGGAAGCTGAAGGCCGTTGCCCGCGCATTGACCTGGCAGTGCAGGAGGGTCTTTTTACCGGTATTGCGCTGCATGGAATCGGCAAAGGCGTAAAAATCATCGGGTAGGGGATTGTTGAAATCCACCGGTACGTGCATGTATTCCATGCCCAGACTTTTCACCAGCTGGTCGGCATCGGAAAGGGCATTGGGGTTGTTGGTAAAGGCGATATATACCACTCTTTCAAAGCCCTGTTCGGCAAGGATTTGATATTGCTCCCTGTTCGGCTGACCGGAGCTGGCAAAAACCGGGCTGTACTGACGGTAATTGGTAATCTCATCTAGTGCGGGATCATGTTCTTCAAGGGCAAGCCCCCAGCTTGGCAACAAAACCAGGGCAGGCAGTAAACGGAGCAGTTTTAGGGTAATCATCGTATTTTCCTTTTCAGCATTTCCGAACAACTTTAGCAAGCTTAAGGCGAACGAGTAAATCAAAGTAAGCGTGTTAGTTTTTCAATGCGCTATGAAAATTGTTGCTTGGTAGCTTCCTGAGACACGCCAAAAAACGTATATCCTTTTACAGGCTCGGCTGGTGACGTTCTGTCACCAGAGAGTCTCCACTAGCTATCAAACAATATCGGAAGTAGCCTTATCAGCTCTTGGCAAAGGCTTCGGCTACCATGGCGCCAAAGTCTGTCGTGCTGACCATCTTCACATCGGCTCCCGGCTTGGACAGATCCGGTGTTGAGTAGCCTTGGGCGAATACGCTTTGCATGGCCTGCCAGAGGTTTTTCGCTTCTGCCGGCATGTCAAGGCTGAATTCCAGCATCATGGCGACCGAGCCGATCATGGAATAGGGATTTGCAATGTTCTTGCCAGCAATATCCGGAGCTGAACCGTGAGAAGGCTCATAATAGGCTTTTTCAGGGCCGATACAGGCCGAGGGCATCAGTCCCAGTGAACCGAGTATGCCACCACCCTGGTCTGACAGGATGTCACCAAACATGTTTTCCATCACCATGACATCAAACTGGCCCGGATTCAGGCACAAATAGGTAGCAGCCGCATCAACCAGGATATGGATAACTTTAACATCCGGGTAATCCTGGGCGACTTCACCGCAGATCTCGTTCCACAGTACTGATGATTTGAGCACATTGCTCTTGTGGATGTTATGCAGCACTTTCTTGCGTTTCTGAGCGGTTTCAAAGGCGACCTTCATGATGCGCTTGATCTGGTCCTCAGTGTATTCAAGGGTTTCCTTGACATAACGTCGGCCGTCTTCATTGATGCCGGTTTCCTTGTCACCGAAATACAGTCCGCCCACCAGTTCCCGGATGATCATGATGTCGATGCCATCACCGATAATCTCGGGTTTCAGGGGGGAGAAATGTGCCAGCCCCTTGGGTAAGTAGACGGGCCGGAAGTTGGCATAGGTATTGTAGCGACGACGCAGGGGGAGCAGGGCGCCGCGTTCAGGCTGCATATCGACCGGAATCTTTTTCGATTCTTCATGGCTCAGTCCGATTGGCCCCTTGAGGATGGCGTCGGCTGCATCACAAACTGCCTTGGTCTCATCGGGAAAGGGGTGGCCACAGTCAAAATAGGCACTGGCCCCGAAGGGTGCATGCGTCAATTCAAACGCGACATTGTTGCGATCAGCAATCAGATTCAGAATATGTTCGGCTTCGGTCATGATTTCAGGGCCAATGCCGTCGCCATCGAGCAGCGCAATTTTAATAGAACTCATGGGTTTCCTTGTGTCTGCGATTTTGGAGTAAAACTACAAAGGGCGGCTAATTTAGCATTTCGTCAAAATCGAGTAAATCAACAATTTTTCTGTAAAACGGGAAATTCAGAAAAATATTTACAAAAAAAAAACGAATTTTTTTAAAAAATCTTCAAAATTTTTTTTGAAATGCGTTCTTTTCAAGTTTTTCACGGTACTCATGAGTGGGTGAAAATTATAAAATAGATACTTGTAAAACGTAGCCAGGGTTTACCCGATCCTGGCTATTTTTGTAAGAAAACTACCTTTAATAACGGAGCGCAATATGGTCTCTTACCAAGAGCACACAAATAACACGCAACTTATTGATTGGATTAAAGAAATCCAGGAATTATGCCAGCCGGAATCTGTCTATCTATGCGATGGTTCCCAGGAAGAATATGACCGCTTTTGTCAGCAACTGGTAGAAGATGGCACCTTTATAAAATTAAACGAAGAGCTACGTCCGGGTTCATTTTTATGCCGCTCCGATCCCCGTGATGTTGCTCGTGTAGAAGATCGAACCTTCATCTGCTCTGAAAAAGAGGAAGATGCAGGTGTCACCAATAACTGGATGGAACCGACGGTCATGCGTGACACCCTCAAAGACCTGTTTAAAGGTTGCATGAAGGGACGCACCATGTATGTGATCCCCTTCAGCATGGGTCCGCTGGGCTCAGACATTGCGCAGATAGGGGTACAGATCAGTGACAGCCCCTACGTGGTCGTCAATATGCGCATCATGGCCCGCATCGGTCAGAAGGTGCTGGATATTCTGGGTGACAAGCCTTTCATCAAGTGTCTGCATTCAGTGGGTGCGCCACTGGCAGCGGGAGAACAGGATGTGGCCTGGCCCTGCAACCCGGACAATCGCTATATCGTGCACTATCCGGAAACCCGTGAAGTGGTTTCTTTCGGCTCTGGCTACGGAGGTAATGCGCTCTTGGGTAAAAAGTGTGTAGCCCTGCGTATTGCCTCGGTCATGGCACGTGACGAGGGCTGGTTGGCTGAACATATGCTGATTGTTGGTGTGGAATCTCCCGATGGTGAGAAAACCTATATTGCCGGCGCCTTCCCGAGTGCCTGCGGTAAAACCAACCTTGCCATGGTCATTCCTCCTGAAGGTTTTGAAGGCTGGAAGGTGTGGACCGTGGGTGACGATATAGCCTGGATCAAGCCGGGTGCCGATGGCCGTCTGCATGCCATTAACCCGGAAGCAGGTTATTTTGGTGTGGCCCCAGGCACGTCTTATGATTCCAACCCATCAGCCATGGATACCATCAGCAGAAACACTATTTTTACCAATGTTGCCCTGACTGATGAGGGAGATGTCTGGTGGGAAGGCATGAGCAAGGAGCCGCCTGCGCATCTGATTGACTGGCTCGGCAATGACTGGACACCTGACAGTGAGACGCCGGCTGCGCACCCGAATGCCCGTTTCACCGCGCCTGCCGCGCAATGTCCCAGTGTCGACCCGGATTGGGAGAATCCCAAAGGAGTGCCTATTGAAGCCTTTATTTTTGGTGGCCGCCTGAGTACCACTTTCCCGCTGGTGTATCAAAGCCGCGACTGGGCACACGGTGTCTACATGGCTGCGACCCTGGGCTCGGAGGCCACTGCGGCTGCCGATAATCAGGCTGCTATTCGTCGTGACCCAATGGCCATGCTGCCGTTTTGTGGTTACAACATGGGCGATTACTGGGCACACTGGCTCAGTATGGAAAACAAGGTAGAGCATTTACCTGAGATATTCCGTGTTAACTGGTTTCGCAAGGCGCCGGATGGCAGCTGGTTGTGGCCCGGCTTCGGTCAGAACATGCGTGTCCTGCAATGGGTGGTTAACCGCCTTAAAGGCCGGGTAAGCGCTGACGAAACCATCTTTGGTGAAGTGCCCCGCTTTGAGGATATCAACTGGGATGGTCTGGTCTATGATGAGGAAACCTTTAAAACACTGATGTCCATTGATCCTGAAAACAGCATCAGGGAATTTGAGGATCAGGCCAATCTCTTTAATGAGATCGGTGACTCATTACCGGCTGAACTGGAGAACCAGCGTCAGCTGATGCTGGATCTCTTAAGCCCAAAAAAGGAGTCATCAGCGGCATAAAGGCCGATGTCGCTGAATAGCAAGATCTTTCTGGTCTGAAGCCTCAACACAGAAAAAGCCCGATGATGTAAGCATCATCGGGCTTTTTTTTGTATGCTCTGGGCAAGCGCTTTGCGCCGATCGCCAATCAACAATGATAATCAGGTGAAAGAATGAACAAGCATAATTTATCCCGTATCCTACTAACATTGAGCTTTGGGCTTGCTGGCCTCTGGCAGCAGAGTCTGGCGCAATCCGTGCCCGCCTATGAGGTTGATGCCGACTGGCCAAAGCGTCTGCCCAATGACTGGATCATCGGACAGGTTGCCGGTATCGATGTCGATGATGATGACAATATCTGGATCGTACACCGTCCGCATTCACTGACCGCGCAGGAAGCCGGCGCCATTCAGAATCCACCCATTACCCTGTGCTGTGTGCCTGCCCCCTCGGTTTTGCAATTTGACCGGGAAGGTAACCTGCTACAGGCCTGGGGTGGTCCGTACTGGAACCGTGAAACATCCAGCTGGGTTGACGATTCACCCGGACAGGTCTGGCCTAGCAATGAACACGGCATCAAGGTCGACAGTGAAGGCAATGTCTGGCTTGCCGGCAATGGTGAAGGCGATCAGATTCTCAAGTTTAGCAATGATGGCTCAGAGTTGTTGATGATCATTGGCGATCTGGACCGCAGCGAGCCTTATCGGGTCGACAGCAACAATACACGCAAATTGGCCAGGCCGGCTGAAATAGACCTGGATGAAGAAGCCCGCGAAGTTTATGTAGCCGACGGTTACGGTAATCGCCGGGTAATCGTGTTTGATATGGATACCGGTGCCTACAAGCGTCACTGGGGGGCTTATGGCAACAGGCCGGATGATGCCCCGATGGTCGAATATTCGGAGGAGCTTGCTCCCGCCCAGCAGTTTCGGGGGCCGGTACACAGTGTCCGCCTCTCGGAAGATGGACTGTTGTATGTGGCTGACCGCACGGCTGATCGCATTCAGGTCTTCAGAAAGAACGGTGACTTTGTCGAGGAAGCACTGCTTGCCCCCTGGACTCTGGCTAACGGTTCCGTCTGGGATATTGAAATTTCACCGGAGCCCGGCCAGCCTTTCCTGTTTGTTGCCGACGGGGCCAACAAGCGAATCTGGATCCTGGAGCGGGAGACTCTCGAGCCAGTCGGGGAGATTGGCAGTGGTGGTCGCAATGCCGGCTATTTTGACTGGGTACATAACCTGGCTATCGATTCCGCAGGAAATATTTATACCAGTGAAGTCAATGAGGGCAAACGGGTTCAAAAATTCCAGCTGCAGGAATAAAAAACCGCATTCAGCGTCATACTGAATGCGGTTTTAAGCCGTAGCCGCCGGTTTGTTTAGCCGAACTGTTTAATGGCTGTCTGAGCCACCAGCTCACCCTGGAAACGGGCACCAGCCAGTTCATTCTCGGATGGCATACGTGAGCCGTCACCGGCGCTGATTGTCGTAGCACCATAAGGTGAGCCACCGCTGATTTCATCCAGAGTCATCTGTCCCTGGTAGCTGTAGGGCAGGCCGACAATGATCATACCCAGGTGCATGAGATTGGTAATAATAGAGAAGAGGGTGGTTTCCTGCCCGCCGTGCTGGGTTGCCGTGGATGTAAAGGCTGCACCGATCTTTCCGTTAAGCGCACCTTTGAGCCAGAGGCCGCCAGTCTGATCAAGGAAACTGGCCATCTGTGCAGGCATGCGTCCGTAGCGGGTACCGCAGCCAACAATAATGGCATCATAGTTTTCAAGGTCATCTACCTGGGCAACAGGTGCTGCCTGCTCCAGTTTGAAATGGTTTTCTTTGGCAATGTCTTCAGGAACCGTTTCAGCGACGCGTTTGATATCAACCTCCGCGCCGGCACTTTTGGCTCCTTCGGCAACAGCCTGCGCCATTGCTTCAATGTGACCGTAAGTGGAATAGTAAAGCACCAATACTTTTGCCATGGGATATCTCCTTGTTGATTATGCGTATTGCGATGGCTAGCTTCTTGATTCAAGAGGGGCACAATAAAGTACCTCTGACATGAATTCAACAGAAAACTGGGTTCAAGTGACAAATGGCTCCTTGTTACCTTTTTGTCGTATCCAGTTGAGTGAATGCTGAATATGCTCTTTTCGGGCAATGCTCCTCATCAGCTGAAATTTTCCCGGAAAATCCATCAGGATCAGCGCTGCGACGAGGGTCAAAATTCCCTGTCCAGGCAGAACCAGCAAAGCCAGACCGATAATAAAAAGCATATAGCCCAGCAGGTTTTTAATGAGCAGTACCAGCCAGCGAAACAGGAAGTTACCATGCTTCCAGTGGTAGGGGTGACGTTCCTTTTCGACAAAATAGTCTTTGGGGATGGCAAGAATTAGCAATGGCAGGAAAATGATGCTTGCCAGGAAAGTCAGCAGTGAGAACAGTGTCAGCAGCAGCAGGGTCTGCTGAGAAAAATTAAAGGCGTCTAATACGGCGTCCACGGCATTTGATCTATATGAAGGTCTGCATCATCGCTTCATTCTAGCATTGATTGCCGTGTTGACCGGAATCTGAAAAGATAGGGGTAATGTAACAGGACTGAGCTGGACCAGGAGAGAAATCGTGTTCTCACTGTTTGGAAAAAAACGACTACGGGCTTCTGATTTTACGGAGTATATCCACCGTCGGCTTTCCTTTATCCTGAAAATCACGCTGGTGATTGGTGCCATCTCCATGTTCTGGCAGCGCCAGTACCAGTCTGCCGCCGAGATTCTGGTCATTCTGGGTATCACCATGCTACCGGTACTGATGGGCAAGCGCTTCGATGCCAGGATTCCACACGGTTTCGAAACTCTAGCAGTAGTCTTTGTTTTTATGTCCCTGTTTCTGGGTGAAGTTTACGGGTATTACGCCCGTTTCTGGTGGTGGGATCTGGTCCTGCACAGTGGATCGGCATTTTTGCTGGGTATTCTGGGTTTCCTGCTCATTTATGTGCTCAATGAAAAGCAGGATATTGATCTGGATATCAACCCGAACTTCATGGCTCTCTTCGCCTTCATGTTTGCGATGGGGATGGGAGCGCTGTGGGAAATATTTGAATTTGCCATGGATCAGCTATTCGGCCTGAACATGCAAAAGAGCGGTCTGGTGGATACGATGTGGGACCTGATCGTGGATGCCATTGGTGCCTTTATTATTTCGCTGTTGGGTTGGGGGTATATCAAAACCAGGGAAATTGACTCTTTTCTCGAACGCTGGATTAATGAGTTTATACAGAAGAATCCTCACCTGTTTGCCAAATCAAAAGCGGATGAAAGTGCTCACGATAGTGAGCAGTAACATGCCGAGTGTTTTTACGTGTAAGCAGACATGAGCATTTAAAGGACCGATGACAAGCTATCGCATACTGACGCTCAATATCCATAAAGGTTTTTCCATGAGTAATCGCAAGTTTACCCTAGACATGATCCGGGAAAATCTGCGTGAAAGTCAGGCCAATGTGGTGTTTTTGCAAGAGGTGGTCGGTGAAAACCTCAGGCATCGTGAAAAAATTGCGGAATGGCCAGACAGTAATCAAATGGAATATCTGGCTGACTCGGTCTGGGATCATTTTGCTTATGGCAAGAATGCCATTTACCAGCATGGCCATCACGGCAATGCCATCCTGAGTGAGATCCCCTTTGTGGAATCCTGCAATATCAATATCTCCTGTCTGTCATTTTCGCAGCGTGGCGTATTGCATGGCCGGACCCAGCAAGGAGTACACCTGCTCTGTGTGCATCTGGGTCTGTTTGAACGCGAACGGCGTCTGCAGATAGAGCGCTTGCTGGACTATGTGGACAGTCACATTCCGCCACAGGAACCCCTGATTCTGGCAGGTGACTTTAATGACTGGCGCAAGACCTCTCATTCCCGGCTCTTGCAGGCATTAAAAATACGAGAAGTGCATGATGAGGTCAGGGGTGGTCTGGCAAAAACCTATCCGGCGTATTTCCCGCTGCTGGCCATGGACAGAATTTACCAGCGTGGCTTCGAGGTGCTGGATAGCCGTATCCTCGATGGCAAGGCCTGGCGTCGCATGTCAGACCACCGGGGTCTGATGACGGAGCTGGTCCTAGCGTAGGGAGTCAGGTTTGATCTGAAAGCCAGATCCTTGCTACCAGCTATAGCCGAACTCAATCTCAAACTGATGCATTTTGAGTTCGATGCTCTGAGTCGGGTCAAAGCTGTTCAGGCCCTGTATCTTTTTCTCAGGTGCGTACATCAATGACAGGCTGTATTCACGGCCACTGTTCACCCGATGGGTAAAGCCAGCAGTTATGTGATTTTCGATGACACCTGGCGCCATCATGTTGAATAGTACCTGGTCACTGTCAATGGGCTGTTCGCCGTGACTGAATCCTGCACGGAAAGTCCAGTTGGGGGCGCCACTGACTTGCCATTCGTAAGCGAATTTATGGGTGCTCATGTCATTCCAGCCAAATCCGGCACCACTGTTACCGCCGAGGCAGGATGCCAGAGAAGTACCACCAACCATGGGGCAGGAGAAGATATGCTGGATCGGATTGCCTACCGAGTTAACTGAACTGAACATCGTGTGTTCGACGTCATAATGGAAAGCACTGGTATTTGACAGTTTAAAGCTGATGCCGGCCCGGATACTGGCAGGAATGTCAAAATCACCTTGCTCGGCAAACAGATCACTGTAATCATCAAGTTCGCTCATGAATATTTTGCTCTGATAACTCAAGGCCAGATTGATGGTGTCGCTTGCCTCCCAGATAAAACCACCTTTGAGGCCGGCACCAAAGCTGTAGTCCCTGTTATTATTACTCAGGCTGCCGGGCATTACCGTGCCGTAAGATGCAGCAAAGGTTTCGGTATAGGGGGCAAAACTGCCAAATCCTTTTCCTTCAAAAGCCTGTGCACTGAGTACCAGTGCAGCACCCCAACTCCAGTTTCCGCTTTCCCAGGCATAGGACAGGTCCAGAAAAGCCTGAGTCAGGTCGACGCCGGCATCACCGGCTCCATAAGAACCGGGCAGGCTCATGACAGGCGCTGCACCCAGTCCATCCGGATCGAAGATGGCGGAGCCTGTCTTGTAATCGGTGTTCATGCCGCCACGTCCATAAAAAGAAATGCCGAAGGCTGTAGTGTCAGTCTGTTCCCAGGTATAAGCGATATAGGGAATCAGAAAATACTCGCTGTCACTGTTGACGGTTCCCGGCGCAATGGTAAAAGCACCACCCTGACCATTGGCCAGGCTGCTGGATGCCGTGTAGGAACGACGAGGTGAGAATAACCCCAGGCCAAACTCAAAATGATTACCCATGAAAACTGTGGCAGCCGGGTTGATGGAGGTTGCAATTGCTTCGCTGGGCAGAGCAGTGCCGGCACCTGCCATGCCTTTGTTTTTCACACCAAGACCATGAGTGAAATAGCCATTAGTGGCAAGACTCTCGGGGCTGGAGGCAATGGCTATAAAAAAACCAAGGGAACAGGCTGTTGGCAGTCGCATGGGATATCCTTGAGGCGAAAAAGCGCTAATTCTAGGGATGAAACAAAGCGTGGTCAAATTAATCCCTCAGACATGCAAGCTGGCACGAAGCAAGCACTGTCCAGACCCGGTGTTTGAGCCGCAAAGAGCTTTAGCTAGGCTCTCTGACTACCATTGAGCAGCCATTGAGCCTCTTCAGGGGGCAGCAATGCAGCCAGACGCTCGTCAAATGCTGCCAGTTGTTCATCGCTGAGTACTTCTCGCCATTGCTGGTTGCGTCCATTGGCAAAAAAGCCTGCTTCCTGTTTCCAGTAATCCTTGCCGACAGGAGCAAACTGCGAGGCATTTTTTTTCATGTTTTCAAAACTGGCGGCCTCGCACATGTCCTCCAGTAGTTTGTCGTCGACATCGAGCCCGAGTGCTTCAGCCATGGCTGCAATGCTACCTTTGAGGTCCCGCTTCATATCGGCGTAATGAAAAATATGGATGTTCGGCATATCGCGAAACTGCCAGTAAGACTGGAAAAAGTGCGTCAGCATTGCCAGGGATTGAACGTCCCAGTCATCTTTTGAGACCGCCTCATTTAACCAGGCCTCGAAGGAACGGGGCGCGACTTTAAATGCAAGCTCGACATTGTTCATGTTATCCCGGTGATTCAAAGCAGAAAGATAAACATCGCGTGGATCTCTGACGACAGCCAGGTAGGTGCATTCCGGAAAATAGGGGATGAAGTACATTACTAAGGGCCTTATGAGCTATATCTGCTTTTGGCCAAAAGCAGACAATATGCCAAT
>CAZSHI010000013.1:0-57710 GCA_964606735.1 uncultured Enterobacteriaceae bacterium | reverse complement strand
ATTTTCTGTACGCTGCCTTCGTAATATTTCAGGTCATTGATCATGACGCTGTCCCAGAGTCCGGCTGCCTTAAGATCCTTGATCAGGTAGGGGTTTACCACAGTAAACTCACCGGACAGGTTGGATTTCACGTACAGATTCTGGTACGTGGGTTCTATGGACTGCGAAACGCCAGTGATATTGGCAATAGTTGCCGTCGGCGCAATGGCCATCACGTTGGAGTTGCGCATGCCCTTGGCGAGTACCTGCTTGCGCAGGGCGTCCCAGTCCAGGGTGCTGCTCATGTCGATTTCCATGTACTGCTCACCACGCTCCTCCTGCAGCTTTTTCAGCGAATCGATTGGCAGGATGCCCTGGCTCCACAGGGAGCCTTCATAGCTTTCGTATTTGCCGCGCTCTTCAGCAAGCAATGTCGATGCTTCAATAGAGTGGTAGCTGATGACTTCCATGGCGCGGTCAGCAAAGGTGACAGCGTGCTCTGAACTGTAGGGGATTTTCTGGATATACAGGGCGTCCTGAAAGCCCATGATACCCATGCCAACCGGACGGTGTTTCAGGTTGGAGTTTTTCGCCTGTGGTACGGAGTAGTAGTTGATGTCGATGACGTTATCGAGCATACGGATGGCCGTATGGATGTTCTTTTTCAGCTTATCCCGATCCAGGCCTCTTTCGGTGACATGATTCACCATGTTGATGGAACCCAGATTACAAACGGCGATTTCATCCTTGTTGGTATTCAAGGTGATTTCGGTACACAGGTTGGATGAGTGCACGGTGCCGACATGCTGCTGCGGCGAACGGATATTGCAGGCATCCTTGAAAGTGATCCAGGGATGACCGGTTTCAAACAGCATGGACAACATCTTGCGCCACAGATCCTTGGCCTTGAGTCGCTTGTGCACATACATTTTGCCTTCACGCGCCTGTTGCTCGTAATAGGCATAGCGCTCTTCAAATGCCTTGCCATACAGGTCATGTAGATCCGGTACTTCGTTAGGAGAAAACAGAGTCCAGTCTCCATCATCAAAGACGCGTTTCATGAACAGATCCGGAATCCAGTTTGCTGTATTCATGTCATGCGCACGACGTCGGTCATCACCGGTGTTTTTGCGCAGTTCCAGGAACTCTTCAATATCCAGATGCCAGGTTTCCAGGTAGGAACAGACGGCACCCTTGCGCTTGCCGCCCTGATTTACTGCAACGGCAGTGTCGTTGACGACTTTCAGGAAGGGGACCACGCCCTGTGATTTACCATTGGTGCCTTTGATGTAAGCGCCCAGCGCGCGTACCGGCGTCCAGTCATTACCCAGTCCGCCAGCCCATTTGGATAGCATGGCATTGTCATGAATGGCGCCGTATATGCCGCTCAGGTCGTCCGGGACGGTTGTCAGGAAACACGAAGACAGCTGTGGTCGCAGGGTCCCCGAGTTGAAAAGCTGTGGCGTACTGACCATGTAATCGAAGCTGGAAATCAGGTTATAGAATTCAATAGCTTTCTCATTGCGGTTTTCTTCGTTCATGGCCAGCCCCATCGCTACGCGCATGAAGAATATCTGCGGCAGTTCGAAGCGGGTACCTTCGGACTGGATGAAATAGCGGTCATAGAGCGTCTGCATGCCCAGGTAAGTGAACTGCTCATCACGGCTTGCCTGCAGGGCCTCACCCAGACGGCCCATGTCAAATTCCAGCAGCTCAGGAGCCAGCAGCTCCAGCTCCACGCCTTTTTCAATATAGGGTTTGAGGACGGCAGCATAGCGGTACTGCATTTCTGACTGGGTAGCATTGTCGGCAATACCGAGAAATTGCAGCGCTTCACTACGCAGGCTATCCAGCAGTAGGCGGGCGGCTACATAGGAGTAATTGGGCTCCTGCTCTACCAGCGTACGGGCAGTCATTACCAATGAGACGCGGACGTCTTTGATATTGACACCGGAATACAGGTTTTTCAGGGTTTCCTGATAAATGGCGTCACCGGTGACATCGTCCAGTCCCTCACAGGCCTCACTGATAACGGTGAGAAGTCGACCGGTATCCAGGGGTTCTTTGGAGCCATCATCCATGGTGACCAAGATGTCGGAGCGTTGTTCTGGCTCTGTTTTTCGAGTGCGCTGTCTGGCATGTTCTTCACGGTAAATTACGTAAGAGCGGGCGACCTTGTGTTCGCCGGAACGCATCAGCATCAGTTCCACCTGATCCTGAATTTCTTCGATATGGATACTGCCACCTGATGGCATGCGTCGGCTGAAAGTTTCGCTGATGTCCTTGGACAGTTTGGCGACAGTTTCATGTACGCGTGACGATGCAGCAGCATTGCCACCTTCCACCGCCAGGTAAGCCTTGGTAATGGCAAGGGCTATTTTGGATTCGTCGTAAGTAACGACAGAGCCGTTGCGTTTGATAACACGCAGTTGTCCCGGGGCGGTTGCTTGCAGGTCGGAACCCTGATCTTCATTTACTGGCGTGGTGGATTGTGCTGCGGAATTTGCTGTGTCGGCTTCAGTTTGCATTGATGAAAAACTCCATAATTTCTTTTCGTCTGTTTTCGCGCAACCCACTGTGCCCGGGTAGGCGAGTCATTGTTCTTATTGTTTGCCGGTGTGAAACGCGCTGCTTTCTTGTTTACGCTGTTTTAACTGTTGAAGCTTTCAGTAAAACAGTGAAGCCTGCTATCCGGTTCACGCCAGCCCTTCATGGCTACTGCATTGACAAAAACTGCTTGGTGAAACCCTATATATAGTGGTTTCATCATTTGTCAGTATTTTTGCGCGGCAAGCGGCCAAAATGCTTGTTTCGACGCTGCAGAACGGGCCTGAGAGCAAGGTCGAGGTAATATCAGATTTTGGCCTTAAACCCTTAATATCACAAGATATAGTGGGTCATTACACATTCGGCTCACTATATCAGGGATTTTTTCGTCTTGGCAAGTAAAAATGTTGTGTATTTTATGTTAATAAGCTGTGGGTAGAATAAAACGGGTAAAAAACCCGATTAAGAGCAATTATTAGCAGCTCCTTAATACTATATCTAGTGTTTTCAGGTCGAAATCAGCGAGAAATTTGATGAAAGCGCCGCCAATCCTGGCTCACAGTCCGGAAATAGCGGCGCTGGCTGCTATATTTTCGGTTTCAGCGCTCGTCCCGGATTCATAATTGATTCAATAATCTTCCCGGATTCTTTCAAGATTGATCCCTAGATTAAAAATCGTAACAAGTTGTAATCATGCATAAATTATTAAAAGAGGACAGACCCATGGAAAAATTTTTCAGCACTTTTTTGCTGGGAGTAGCCATGAGCCTATTCACCCTGCAGGTATCAGCAAACGAAATAGCCCTTCGAAGCGGCAGTGTGGAGGTAATCGCCTTGAGTGGTGAACAGGCTGAGAGGCTGGAGGAAGAACGGCTCGTGTTCAAGGCATTTATCAATCGGACAATGGCGCTGGATAATCAGACCAGCAGGGAAAGCTTGCTGGAAAATATTCGCCTGGAGTATAAGAGCCGGATGGATACCATTGTGAATGACAGCGAGTCTTCCAATGACAGCATTCGCCATCATCGTCCTACCCGGGTTATTTACTAGTTGCTAGTCAGCCTTGCTGTTGCCAAGGAAGGCGGCGACAAAGGGGTTGGCAGGATTTTTCAGCAGTTCCTCAGGCTTGCCCCATTGCTCAAGTCTGCCTTCATGCATCACGCCGACTTCATCGGCAATATTGAAAGCTTCATTGCGGTCATGCGTTACCAGGATAGTTGTGGTACGGTTCTGTTTGAGGATCTCCCTGACTTCGAGGCTTAGCTGCCGGCGCAGTTCGGTATCCAGATTGGAAAAGGGTTCATCCAGCAGCAGAATGCTTGGTTGAGGTGCCAGTGCCCTGGCCAGGGCGACGCGTTGTTGCTGGCCGCCGGAAAGTTGGTGGGGATAGTAATCAATATGTTCCTGTAACTGGATCATGTTCAGCAGTTTTGAGCCGATAGCGTCCTGCTCCTCTTTTGCATGGTCCTGAATGCCAAACAGGATATTTTGCCGGACAGTCATGTGGGGGAACAGGGCGTAATCCTGAAATACCATGCCGACCTTGCGTTTTTCCGGCACCACTGTATAGCCAGGTGCTGAAATAAGTTTACCTTCAAGCTCAATGACGCCCCGGTAAACCGGTTCGAAACCGGCGATGGCCCGTAATGCAGTTGTCTTTCCGCATCCACTGGGGCCAAGCAGGCAGGCAATCTGGTTTTCTGATACCGAGAAGCTCAGATCCGGGATAATGAGCTTGTCAGCATACTGGCAGCTGATTTGCCTTACGGTGAGAGTGGCGTTCACCTTGTGTGACCACCTGAAGTGATTAGGCACATAGCAAAAACTCCAGCAGTGCTTTTTGCGCGTGCAGGCGATTTTCGGCTTCATCCCAGACCACTGAATCTGGCGCATCAATCACTTCGGCACTGACTTCCTCACCGCGATGGGCTGGTAGGCAGTGCAGAAAAAGGGCATCCGGCTTGGCCAGTCTCATGAGCTCCGCGTTTACTTCGTAGTCTGCAAAATCTAGCCGTCGTTTTTGCATCTCGTCTTCCTGACCCATGGAGGCCCAGACATCCGTGGCGACCAGTGAGGCCCCGGCAACGGCTTCTTTCGGGTTGTTAATGATGCTGACCCGGTCCGTGTTGGCCTGTAGCAGGTCTTCGAGTGGTTCATAGCCGGGTGGGCAGGCAATCAGCAGCTCAAAGTCGAGCAGGGCTGCGGCATTGATATAGGAGTTACACATATTATTGCCATCACCCACCCAACAGACTTTATGGCCCTGGATATTGCCGCGATGCTCAAAAAAGGTCTGCATGTCTGCCAGCAACTGACAGGGATGATAGGCATCTGAGAGGCCGTTAATGACCGGCACACTGGCATGTTCGGCCAGGGTTTCCACGGTTTCCTGGGAAAAGGTTCTGACCATGATGGCATCGACCATGCGGGAAAGAACCCGGGCGGTATCCTGAACCGGCTCTCCTCTGCCCAGTTGCGAGTCGGCGGCAGATAGAAAGATGGCAGCACCGCCCAGCTGGGTCATGCCAGCCTCAAAGGACACCCGAGTGCGTGTCGAGGATTTTTCAAAGATCATCGCCAGCGTTTTGTGTTTGAGGTATTCGTGCTCAGTACCTTCGTGAAGTAACTTTTTCAGTTCACTGGCGCGCTGAATAATCTGCAGGAATTCAGCGGAACTTAAATCCTTTAAACTTCTCAGGTGTCTAAGTGTCATGGCAGAACTCCCGTATTACCTTGCCCAGGCTGTTTATCAGAATCTGGACTTCTTCATCATTGATAATGAGCGGTGGCAACAGGCGTATCACCCTGTCCATCTGCACAGTAATAAGCAGACCCTCGGCCCGTGCCAGATTAACCAGATCACTGCAGGGGATCTTCAATTCAATGCCGATCATCAGACCCAGACCACGAATCTCGGAGACCGCCGGAATATCAACGAGCATGGCCTGCAAATCATTGAGAATTTTTGCACCCTGCACGCGAGCATTATCCATCAGCTTGTCAGTATGGATTGCGTGATTTACTGCGAGTCCTGCTGCACTTGCCAGCGGGCTGCCACCGAAGGTACTGCCATGGTGGCCGGCCTGCAGGACGTTCAGGGCGCGACCGCCAGTCATGCAGGCACCCATGGGGAAACCATTGCCCATTCCTTTGGCAGTTGTCAGAACATCAGGTTGTATCTGCGCATGCTGAAAGCTGAAATATTTTCCGGTACGACCATTGCCGGTCTGTACCTCATCCAGCATGAACAGTAATTCATGTTGATTGCACAGGGCCTGCAGCTGCTCCAGATAATCGGCCTTACAGGGGTTGATACCGCTTTCCCCCTGAATCGGTTCCAGCAGAATGGCAACGATGTCCTCGTGTTCAGCAAGCGCTTTTTCCACAGCTGAAACATCGTTCAGAGGCACCCGCACAAAGCCTTCCAGCAGCGGTGCAAAACCTTCCTGGTGCTTGCTGTTATAGGTGGCACTCAAGGATCCCATGGAGCGGCCATGGAATGCTCCTTCCATGACAATGATGCGGGGAATTTCATGTCCACGCTGGTGACCATACAGACGGGCAATCTTGATAGCGGCTTCATTGGCTTCGGTGCCTGAATTGGCAAAGAAAACCTGCTGCATACCGGCGTCCTGGCACAGTCGCTTGGCCAGTTCATCCTGCAAGGGGATATCATAGAGATTTGAAGTATGAATAAGTTTCTTGGCCTGCTCGGTCAGGGCCCTGGTAAATTCAGGGTGCTGGTGGCCGAGAGGGCATACGGCAATCCCACTGATAGCATCGAGGTATTTGTTGCCTTCGGTGTCAAACAACCAGATGCCTTCACCGTAATCGAAGGCTATTGGATAGCGCTTGTAGGTAGGCATCACATGTGTATTCTCAGTCATGATTCAAACCATTTTCGTTGGCGGCCCTGATAGCGGTCACAACCTGATAGCGGTCACAAATAGGCGGCCTTTGAAACGCAAAAGGGCAGCGCGAGCTACCCTAGTTAAAAAGCGATATTACCAGAATTCCTGGGCCATGCCATTATTAATCGCAAATTTGATCTGTGTCGTGTGGCCGGAATTAATTTATCAAAGTTATTGAATTGTTGGGCAAACAGCAGTAACAATACGCCAAATTTCATCCATTTTAAGGGGGATACGCATGGACACTAACGAAGGCATACAGGATCGTCTTATCCGGGTTACGCTTGGCCTGTTTTTTATCTTGCTGGCCTGGAGTTCAGCTTCTTCATCTATCTGGATTACCCTGACAATTATTGTTGGTCTGGTGATGACAGTGACCGGCGCTGTGGGCTTCTGCCCCCTTTACAAGGTACTGAAACTGAATACCTGCGGTAATCGCTAAGTTTCTGGGACAATAATTACTGGCTGGACTTGTCATGTGTCCGAGCTATACTCGCTGCGAGCTGAGGTTTCAGTGAGTATCTGGTGAAAATTCTCGTCTGTGGCGGAGCCGCTTATATCGGCTCCCATCTCTTAAAATTTCCTATAGCGCAGTTCAGCAAGGACACCAGCTAGCCAGCAGAATTATCTGGCTCTGGCATCAGTGTATTATCCATCCCATTGGCCCGACGGTAAGCCTCAAGATCAGTTACCCGCTTCATGTAGGTTTCAAATTCAGGCAGATTTGGCAGTGTGCCGAACTGTGTCCCCCAGGCCAGGTGCGAGCCCAGATAGACATCTGCGGCATTGAAACGTTCTCCGGCAATGTAAGTGCAAGCTGCTAGCGTCTTTTGCAGGACATCCACCGTCAATTCAAAAGAACCATAGCCGGCCATACCGCTGGCACGAGGATCGTCTGGGAGTTCAAATTTGAAGTGCTTGTTGGTGATAGCAGCCTCTAGTGGACCGGCCGCAAAAAACAGCCAGCGGTAATATGCCTGACGTTCGGCGGGTGCGGGAGCCAGCTGTGCTTCGGGGAAGGCATCGGCCAGGTAGGCAAGTATGGCAGGTGTCTCGGTAATCACTTTGCCCAAGTGGCTCAGTGCAGGGACCTTGCCCATTGGATTGATGGCCAGAAATTCGGAAGATTTCATGGCAGGACCATGCCCAATCACTTCGGTCTGATAATTGCAGCCAATTTCTTCCAGCATCCAGCGAACGATACGCCCACGTGACATCGGGTTAGTATAAAAAATCAGTTCACTCATCGCTTTCTCCAGTCTCCCTGCTGTTATTCTGTTATCGCAGTCCTTCATGTATGGTTGCGCCGGACTGAGTATCAGTATAATAAGCCTTGATGACAGACAGGCAAGTTAAACCATGGACAGCATTGAACTGAGTCTTTTCGTCAGCAGAATGGAAGCTGTCTGCGATGAAATGGGCGCGGTACTCCGACGTACGGCTTTTTCTCCAAACATCAAGGACAGGCTGGATTTTTCCTGTGCTCTGTTTGACGCCAGAGGCGGGCTTTGCGCGCAGGCTGCGCATATTCCCGTGCATCTGGGGAGCATGGCCTTCGCGATGCAATCCATTGTTGACCGCTTCGACTGGCTCGAAGGTGATGTGCTGATCCTGAATGATCCCTTTCTTGGGGGAACTCATTTGCCGGATGTGACGGTCATCGCTCCGTTGTTCGACCGGCAGAGAAGTTTGCAGGCTTTCGTGGTCAATCGGGCGCATCATGCCAATATCGGATCCGAGTCTCCGGGCTCTATGCCCAATTCCAGCAGCCTGCAGGAAGAGGGGCTGGTCATAGAGCCGCAAAAACTGCTGAATGCCGGGCAGATCAATCAGCCACTGGCAGCGCAACTGGCGGCATTACAAAACAGCTCGCAGGACCTACAGAATCCGGCAGGAGAGATTGGAGGCGATATTGCAGCCCAGTTAAGTGCGCTTCATAGCGGGAAAAAGCGCCTGGGAAAACTACTTGAGCAACTGGGTAGTGAACAGTTTTCCCTCGCACTGCTTGCACTGAACGATTATGGTGAACAAATTGCACGTTCGGCCCTGGATAAAATACCGCGCGGTAGCTATGACTTTGTCGATTACATGGATGACGATGGTCTGGGCAATCAGCAACAGCGCATTCAACTGCGGCTGCATGTCGGCGATGGCGAAATCCTCGCGGATTTCAGCGGCACGGACGGGCAGGCTGCCGGCAACATCAACTGCCCCTTATCAGTAACCGCTGCAGCAGTGTTTTATGTGTTCCGCTGCCTGATGCCGGATAATACGCCTGCCTGTGCCGGCATATTTCGACATCTGCAGGTCAGAGCACCGGAAGCTTGTCTGGTGAATGCCCGCTTTCCGGCGGCGGTGGTGGCAGGTAATGTTGAGACATCCAGTCGAATTGTGGATGTGGTACTGGGAGCATTGCAGCAAGCCCTCCCACTTGAGATTCCGGCAGCAAGCCAGGGCACCATGAACAATATCGCTATGGGGTCTTACACGCATGGCAGTCACTGGGATTACTATGAAACCCTGGCGGGAGGAACAGGAGCAGGAGCCAGGTTTGCGGGAGTCAGTGCTGTGCACAGCCACATGACCAATACCCTGAACACCCCGGTTGAAAGCCTTGAATTGCATTACCCGGTGCGGATTCGGCGATATGCCATCAGGCGTGGCAGTGGCGGCAAAGGCAGGCATGCAGGTGGTGACGGCTTGATCCGCGAATACGAATTCCTCGAAGAAACCCAGGTCAGTATCCTCAGTGAGCGCAGGCAACATAGCTGTTGGGGGCTATCAGGGGGAGAGCCCGGCAAGGCCGGAAAAAACCTGCTGGACGGGGTCGCCCTGCCAGGCAAGTGCTCTTTTAGCGCCAGCCCAGGGCAACACCTGAGCATTCATACCCCGGGTGGAGGTGCCTGGGGAGCAGCGATATCTTAAGACGTCTAAATCAGCTAAAATGCGCCAGTGAATTTAGTAGCAGGAACTCCTATGAGTATTGAAGAAACCATCAAAGAACAAATCAGCAAGAACCCTATCATTCTGTATATGAAAGGCAGCCCAAATCAGCCGCAGTGTGGATTTTCGTCACAGGCATCACAAATCCTGATGGCCTGTGGTGAACGTTTCGCCTATGTTGATATTCTGGCAAACCCGGACATCCGCACCAATTTGCCAAAAATTTCAGACTGGCCCACTTTCCCCCAACTGTTTGTTGACGGAGAACTGGTTGGCGGCTGCGATATCATGACGGAGCTTTACCAGAGCGGCGAACTCAAGGCTTTGCTGGGCAAAGTGTCAGACAAAGAAGAAACACCTGACACGGAATAAATGACGGGGCCAGGGCCCGCTCTATGTCTGACTCGATTCGCGGCGTTTGGTACATGCTGGTGGCGACCTTTGTGTTTTCGCTGATGACAGTGTTTGTGAAACTGCTGCCGGAAGTGCCTCCCATGGAAGTGGTGTTTTTCAGAGCTGTGATTGCCATCATGCTCTGCCATTTGACGCTGTACCGACTTAAGATTCCGGTTTTCGGGCAAGCCAAAGCGCTGTTGATTTTACGCGGGCTTTCCGGCGCCTTTGCACTTATTCTTAATTACTACCTGATCCAGCAGGTGCCGCTGGCCGCCGCCTCAACCCTGGTATATCTGGTCCCCATCTTCACCACTGTTCTGGGTATTTTTTTCGTGGGAGAAAAAGTCAGGGCTCTGCAGTTTGTGTTTTTCGTGCTGAGTTTTAGCGGCATCCTGATTATTCAGGGTTTCGATGAGCGTGTTTCCTTTTTCCATTTGCTGGTCGGTATCAGCTGTTCGATGTTGATGGGTCTTGCCTATAACTGTGTCAGGAAACTAACCCGGACAGAACATCCGATTGTCATCATGTATTACTTCCCGCTGCTGTGTTTGCCGGTCACCCTGATCGGTATGTTGTTTGATTGGAAAACGCCTGAGGGAATCGAGTGGCTTTATCTGCTGATGGTGGGTGTGACCGGGCAGTTGGCACAATATTATCTGACGCGTTCCTACCAGATTGCAGAAATTGCCACGGTGTCCATTGCATCATATAGCAGCATCATTTTTACGCTGAGTCTGGGGTTTATCCTGTTTGGTGAGAGTTTCAATGCCATGACTTACCTAGGCATGTTTCTGGTCGTACTGGGTATTATCTGTAATATTCTGTGGCAGCAAAAAAAGCCCCCCAGGACTGTACTGGTGTCCGAAGAATCGTGAAGAGCTGCATTAGTCCGGCAGTAGGATGATGCATCGGCAATGGTTGGGGCAGGTATTTTTGCTGCCTTGACGCTATTGAGAGTCACCGGCATAACTGACACACTAAGTTATTATCAAAATCACCCTGCAAGTGAAATTTATGAAAATACTCGTCGAAATTTCCATGTATCCTTTTGCTGAAGACTTCAAGGCACCCATTCTCAGCTTTATTAAAAAACTGAACAGCTATCCCGGGCTGCAGACCAGTACCAGTCCTACTTCAACCCTCATCAGCGGTGATTACGAGCATGTCATGCAGGTGCTCAAAGAAATGCTGGCTTGGAGTTATGCCGAACATGGCAGGGCAGTCTATGTCACCAAATTCATTCCTGGCATGACACCTGAATGATTGCACAGGGATTTGAAATCCTGGCAGTGTTGCTGGCGATTGCCTATCTTTTGCTGGCCGCGCGGGAAAATATTTTATGCTGGTACTGTGCCTTTTTGAGTTCCCTGATTTTTGTGTTTGTATTCTGGGATGTCAGTCTGCTGATGGAGTCCATGCTGAATATTTTTTATGTAGTGATGGCCATCGTGGGCTGGCTGGAATGGAAATATGGCGGTACCAATAAGCGGCACTTAGCTATCAGCAGTCTGAAATTCTGGCATCATGTGCTTATCATTCTGGGCATGCTAGTGCTGGCCGCTGTCAATGGCTGGCTGATGCAGAATTATACGGATGCTGCCTGGCCCTTTGTGGATTCTTTCACAACCTGGGCCAGTGTCATCACTACCTTCATGGTCGTCTTCAAGGTGTTGGAAAACTGGCTATACTGGCTGCTGATTGACGCCATTTCAATTGTGCTATACATCGATAGGGAGCTGTATCTGACAGCGCTACTGTTTGCAGCCTATGTGCTTATCGTTATCTTTGCTTATATCAACTGGCGCAGAATTTACCTGGAGGCAGGGCGCAAACAGTTTGCCTGAGCATACCCGCTGAGGGTTTATTCCTTGTCCATTTTCTCGGACAGATAATTCTGGATACCCATCTTCTCAATCAGGCTTAACTGGGTTTCCAGCCAGTCTACGTGAGCTTCCTCATCATCCAGAATTTTCTGAAACAAGTCGCGTGATACAAAATCTCGGACTTCCTCGCAATAGGCAATGGCCTCGCGTAAATCCGGAATGGCACGCATTTCCAGTGCCAGATCGCAATTGAGCATCTCTTCCGTATCTTCACCGATATGCAGCTTTCCGAGATCCTGCAGATTGGGCAGACCTTCCAGAAACAGGATGCGCTCAATGATCTCATCGGCATGCTTCATCTCGTCGATGGATTCGTCACGGGTAAAATCGCCCAGTTCCTTGAGTCCCCAGTCCTCAAACATTTTGGCATGCAAAAAATACTGGTTGATGGCAATGAGCTCATTGCCCAGTACTTTGTTAAGAAAGGAAATGACCTGTTTATCTCCCTGCATGCGAATCTCCTCGTTGCGTGTGCCTGAAATGGGTAAAGTTTTATTCTGAAGCAGCCGGCCCTTAAAGTCTACCGCAAGCTATTCATTTACAAGGGGGAAAATATAAACGAGAATGCTTCTTACTATGTTTCTTACTTAAGAGCTTGAACCAGCTATAGCAACCTGAGTACAGCAATCAGGTACACCTTAATTTAAAGCCTGAGGAGCGAAGTCCGGGCAGGGCAATACATTGCGATATATGGAAATTTAGCTAAAAGGTCATGAGTGCAGGCAGTTCGAGACAAAAGCCGGCATTGGTGAATCAGCTAATCTTTACAGTATCTTACTGAATTCAATATGGTTTTTGAGGAATTAAGGCCAAGTGGAAGAGGTTTAAGCAGGGTGGAACGGGGCTTTTTTTGTTGCTGTTTCAACTATCGATTTTGCCTGTTGCATGCACTTCCCGCACTGTGTGGAAACACCCAGGGAGCGGCGAATTTCAGCAAAGGAACTGGCCCCTCCGTTGATGGAGTCTCTGATCTGGCGATCGGTAACGGCTTTACAAAGACAAACGTACATGTATGGGTTCTCAGTAAACAGTCATATTACAGCTGAGAATGTTAAGCTTAATGAGAATCATTGTCAACTACTGGTCCTTGGCTTTTCCGTATTTATCGCCAATTTCCCCCAGACGCAAGGCGAGTTTTTTCGCACTGCCAAAATCTGTTTTTCCTGAGCCCAGCTTGGGAATTTCATCCACCAGGAAATAGGCACTGGGCAGGGCCAAACTGCCCAGGCCGGCATCCAGCAGGTGTTTACGCAGTTCCTGTTGCTGGAGTTCCCGGTTTGACAGGATGATGATGCTTTCACCCTTTTTACTGTGAGGAACGCTGATGGCAACCAGTTCCAGTTCAATGTCGTCGCTGACGCGGCGGATACTGGTTTCCACAAAACCCAGGCTGATCATTTCACCACCGATTTTGGCGAAGCGGGAGTAGCGGTCTTCGATGTGTAAGAAGTTATCTTCATCCAGATAACCCTTGTCACCTGATAAATACCAGGTCTTGCCAGCGATTGTCTGCAAGGCAGAGGCAGTTTTCTGGGTGTCATTCAGATAACCCAGCATGACCTGAGGACCATGGATACAGATCATGCCGGATTCTCCGGCCGGTAGCTGTTCCTGGGTGTCAGGGTCGATGATGCAAATCTCGGTTGCCGGGATGGGGAGGCCAACACTACCGGGTTTGTGCTTGACTGGGGGATAGCCCTCTACTGTGAAATGATCCGGAATATTGACGCAGGCAACAGGTGCCGTTTCAGTGGCACCATAGCCCTCCAGAATGACTTTATCGAATTTGTTAAAAAACTCTTCGCGCACCTCTGCCTGCAGTTTTTCCGCACCGGCTATCGTCAGTCGCAGGGAGGCAAGCATATCGGCGGTGATTTTTGCATTGCGGATATACAGGCGGAAAAAGGTTGAGGTACCGAACATCAGTGTAATGTTGTATTTCTTGATGGCCTTTGCGGTGGCTAGTGCATCTGTCGGGTCCGGGTGACAGACAACAGGGATGCCTTCCAGTAAGGGAAAAAACAAGGTGGCAGTCAGACCGAATGCATGAAATAGGGGCAGATTCGCCAGTACAACATCCTCGTCTTCCAGGTTGAGCAGATGCATGACCTGATCGACATTGGTCAAGAAATTTGCATGCGTCAGGATGACGCCTTTGGGTTGACCTTCACTGCCACTGGAAAAGAGGATGCTTGCGGCTGACTGGGGATCGCTTTGTTGCAGATAGCGTGCTTTTAAGGATTTAGTGGAGCTAAAACGGCAACGCAGAAAAGTCAGCAGGCGGCTGACGATAGAGGTCGATGCACGCAATTTTTCCAGAATGACGATCTTGGCTTCGTGTTCCAGCCAGGTAGTGTCAAATCCGCGCGATTCCAGTTTCTGTAAAAACTGGGAAGAGGTATAGATGGTTTTTATATCTGCCTGGCGCAGAGAAGACAGAAGTGCTTCTTTGCTGGCTGTGTAATTCAAATTCACCAGGGTTTTGCCCCGCATTAAAACAGCAAGATTGCAGAGCATGGCGCCGGCACTGGTTGGTAACAAGGTGGCGACATTCTGTTCCGGGCTGAGAATTTTTATTTTTTCTGCCAGAATAATGCTGCCGGTCAGAGCCTTGATTGCAGTCAACTCAGTACCCAGGGTGTCAATCAGTAAGTACTTCTTACTGGATGTAAGCTGCTTGGCGCTGTCTATCCAGCGTTCACCAATGGTGCTGGCTTTAGTCGGCATCAGGTCCAGCCCCCCAGTCGTTTCCAGTGATTAACGATGTGGCAAAACAGTTCAGCTGTTTTTTCAGCATCATAGCGCGCAGAATGCGCTTGCTCGTCATCAAAATCGATTCCAGCTGCTTCGCAGGCACGCGAAAGTACCGTTTGGCCAAAGCATAAAGCCGAGAGCGAAACTGTGTCCAGATTGGAGAAGGGGTGGAAAGGGTTTCGTTTTAGCTTGTGTCGCTCCGACGCTGCCCGGATAAAGCCATGATCGAAGTGGGCGTTATGCGCGACCAGGATGGCGCGCTTACAAGATTCCTGTTTCATTTTTTGGCGGATTTGTCGAAACATGTCACTGAAAACTTCTTTTTCGTTTTGAGCGATCCGCAAGGGATGAAAAGGGTCTATGCCAGTAAATTTCAGGGAAGCTTCGTCCAGATTGGCCCCCTCAAAAGGCTGGACATGATAGGCATGGGTTTTTTCCGTTATCAGGTTTTCTTCCTTGTCCATGCCAAGAATGACCGCAGAGACTTCCAAGATGGCATCAGACTGCGCATTGAAACCGGCTGTTTCCAGATCCAGCACTATAGGCAAAAAGCCTCGAAAGCGTCTTGAGAGGGGTGTTTCTATGGGCTGCTTTTTAGACTCACTCACTCACAACAGTCCATTGCAATGCTTCTCCAGCACGGAGCGGTGTCACTTTCTGTTCACCAAAATCATATTGGGCAGGAATATCCCAGGGAATTTTTTTCAGGGTGATACTGTCGGTGTTGCGGGGCAATCCGTAAAAGTCCGGGCCGTTAAAGGAAGCAAATGCCTCCAGTTTATCCAGCGCATTAAGCGTCTCAAAAACTTCTGCATACAGTTCAAGCGCAGCATGTGCACTGAAACAGCCGGCACAACCACAGGTATTTTCCTTGCTGTGAGTGGCGTGTGGAGCCGAGTCCGTACCCAGAAAAACTTTTTTGCTGCCACTGGCGACCAGTTCCAGCAGGGCCTGTTGATGTTCATTGCGCTTGAGGATGGGCAGGCAGTAATAATGCGGACGGATACCGCCCACCAGCATGTGATTGCGGTTATACAGGAGGTGCTGTGGCGTAATGGTCGCAGCGATATTGTCGGAAGATTCCGCTACGAACTGGGCAGCCTGCCGGGTGCTGATATGTTCCAGGACTATTTTCAGCTGGGGGTAACGCTGGGTTAAATCCTGTAGAACCTCGTCGATAAACAGGCTTTCCCGGTCGAAAATATCGACAGAAGCGCGGGTGATCTCGCCGTGAATCAGCAAGGGCAGATCAAGCTCAATCATCTGCTCCAGACAGGGATATACCTTATCTATGCTGGTCACTCCTGAATCAGAATTGGTGGTGGCACCAGCCGGGTAAAGTTTAATGCCGAATACCTGGCCACTGTCTTTGGCACGACGCAGTTCCTCAGGACTGGTATTGTCAGTCAGGTAAAGCGTCATCAGGGGGGTAAAGGCTGAAGCAGCGGGTATATGAGTACGGATACGTTCAAGGTAATCCAGAGCGAGCTTGGTGCTGCTCACCGGCGGCAGCAAATTGGGCATGACAATACTACGTCCGAAATAGCGCGCTTGATGGGCTACCGTGTGAAGCAGGCTCTTGCCGTCACGCAAATGTACATGCCAGTCATCCGGTCGAGTTATGGTCAGTTCCTGCATAGTCGAGTATTCATTCAAGCAAGTCGATGGGCAGTATACCAGCTTCTTTGAGAGATGGATTTGCTGTGGCGTAATTCCACAGTTTTGTTTCTGCACAGTTTCATTTTACGCAGTGGCGAAGGTACAATAGCGCCCCTTTTCAAACAGCTTGAAGGAGCTTTCATGGCTGACATCAAAAAAGTGGTATTGGCTTATTCGGGTGGCCTGGATACTTCCGTCATCGTGAAATGGCTGCAGGATAACTACCAGTGTGAAGTGGTTACCTACACGGCTGATCTGGGTCAGGGCAAGGAAGTCGAACCTGCCCGTGCCAAGGCCGAAGCTCTGGGTGTGAAAGAAATCTTTATTGAGGATATCCGCGAGGAATTTGTACGGGATTTCGTGTTCCCCATGTTTCGCGCCAATACCATCTATGAAGGTGAGTATCTGCTGGGGACCTCCATTGCCAGACCGCTTATCGCCAAACAGCTGGTTGCAGTCGCAGAACGCACAGGTGCCGATGCTATTGCTCACGGTGCGACGGGCAAGGGAAATGACCAGGTGCGCTTTGAGTTGGGGGCCTATGCGTTGTCTCCTGCTATCAAGATCATTGCACCCTGGCGCGAATGGGACCTGAATTCACGGGAAAAACTCATGGCCTACTGCGCCAAGCACAGCATTGCTGTCGATCATGACAAGGGTAAAAAATCACCCTATTCCATGGATGCCAATTTACTGCATATTTCCTATGAAGGAGGCATCCTTGAAGATCCTGCCGCCGAGCCCGAAGAAGACATGTGGTTGTGGTCAGTATCACCGGAAAATGCGCCGGCAGAAGCAAGTTATGTTGATATTGAATTCCAGAAGGGTGATGCAGTTGCCCTCAATGGAGAACGTCTGCCCGCGGCAGAAATCTTGGCCAGCTTGAATAGGCTGGGTGGCGACAATGGTGTTGGACGAGTTGATATTGTTGAAAACCGTTATGTCGGCATGAAAGCGCGTGGCTGTTATGAAACACCTGGAGGCACTATCCTGCTGAAGGCTCACCGCGCCATGGAGTCCATCACACTGGACAGAGAAGTTGCTCACCTGAAGGACGAATTAATGCCACGCTATGCCTCTTTGATCTATAACGGCTACTGGTGGTCACCGGAGCGTGAAGCGCTGCAGGCGCTGATCGATTACACACAGCAAACAGTTAACGGCAAGGTGCGTCTGAAGCTGTACAAAGGTAATGTGATTGTTGTGGGCCGTGAATCCGATGATTCATTGTTTGACGAAAACATGGCCACCTTTGAAGATGATGCGGGAGCCTACCATCAGGGTGATGCGGCCGGGTTTATCAAACTGAATGCATTGCGGCTCAGAACGGCCGCGCTAAAGCGCAGGAAATAACAAAGCAGCATGGGTATTGAACAAACACTGGCCATCCAGTTATCACCTGCCTTGTATACCATCATCACAGTGGTGGTGGCGCTTATTCTGCGTTTTCTCATTCGGCGTGCACTGGTCAGCCTGAGTGAAGAGGGATTCTTCGACCAGAAAATAAGAAATGTTTTTTTACGCCTTACCAACTGGTTGATCGGCATATCGGTCGTGCTCTTGGCCTTGGGTTATTTTGGTTTGTCAGTAGCAGCGCTGTGGGCTTCCGTAACAGGCATAGTTGCGCTGGTGGCACTCGGATTTGTTGCCGTCTGGAGCGTGCTCAGCAATATCCTCTGTTCAATCCTGATGATCATTTTTCCGCCCTTCAGAATCGGGGATAACATTGAAGTTCAGGAACCCAGTAATGAGTTTTGCATCCGCGGCAAAGTGGACAGTATCAACATGATGTTTACTACGCTGCTCACGCTGAATGCCGATGGGGAACCGGAGAGTGTAATCAGAATTCCCAACAGCATCTTTTTTCAGAAATACGTGCGCTGTTTTCCCGGTAAAAAAACCCAGAGTCTCAAGGGTTACGTTGCCAGTGAACAGGATTCCAACAACTAGTCATCCTCTGCAAGGACTTTCTAGGGCTTTTCTGCTCTTGTCATGGCAAGCCGAGTAAAGACTGGGCCGACAATTTCAAAAAAGATGGTGGAAAAAATGACGATGGGAATTATCGTGTCACGGTACTGGGGAAACTGATTGGCGGCAACCAGTGCCATACCGATGGCAACTCCAGCCTGTGGTAATAGAGCTATTCCCATCCAGTTACGGCTTGCCCTGTCACTATGACTCAGCAGGGCGCCCAGATACGCACCGGCAATTTTGCCGGCTATTCGCAGGACGATATAGGCTGAGCCGAGTAATATCACTCCATTGATACGATCAAATTCCAGACTGGCACCCGCCAGAATGAAAAAAATGATCATGAAAGGCCACTCGACATCCTCGATTTCATGGAAGGCATATTCATGATGCCGGGCAAAATTTCGTAATACTGCGCCCATGACCATGGCGGCAATAATGAAAGAGACATCCAGCCATAAAGCCAGCCCCCCGCAGAATAAAACCAGCCCCAATGCCTCGGCAAACATGGGTCTGCCGGGACGCAAACGGCCACTCAGGTAGGCAGCCGGATAGCCAAGCACAAACCCCAGTACCAGTGCACCGCCAATTTCCCACAACAAGTGAAACAGGCGGCTCTCGCTGCTGGTGCTGACCGTAAAAATTGCAGCAGCGCTCAGGCCAAGACTGAAAATGATCAGTCCCCAGGCATCATCAAGGGCGACAATGGCCATCAGTTTTTTGGAAAAGCTGCTATCAATCTTACTTTCCAGGACCAGATCAACCGTCACTTCCGGGGCAGTGGCAGCACTGATACAGGCCAGCAGGATGGCAATGGCAACCGGAGCACCCAGTGCATAGAGCCCACCGGAGACCAGCATAACTGCACCGACAGCCGCAGAGACTGAAATCCACAGGATGGGCTTGGCAGCCTGCAATATCAGGGATTTGGTCAATTGCCCGCCCAGCAAAAACCCAATCATGATCAGGGTGATATTGGCTACCAGTTCAAACTGAGAGCTAAGAGAAGCTGGGATTAGCTGGAAGATTTCATCTCCAATCAGAATGCCAAACAGCAGCAAGACAGTAATGCGCGGCAAAAACGTACGCTTGCCAAGAAAATCGGCCCCCATACCCAGCAAGAAAATACTGCCCAGAGCCAGGATTATTTGTGTGGTTTCATTCATAAACTTTTTGCTTGAATTCGCATAAATCTTCGATGATACAGGCAGCACAGCGGGGTTTTCTGGCGACGCAGATATAACGTCCGTGCAGGATTAGCCAGTGATGGGCGTCGAGCAAATATTCCTCAGGGACAAATTTGAGCAGTTTCTTTTCTACTTCAATGACATTTTTACCGGGGGCCAGTCCTGTTCGATTTGAAACCCGGAAGATATGTGTATCTACCGCCATGGTGGGTTGACGAAAAGCAGTATTTAAAATCACATTGGCGGTTTTCCTGCCAACGCCGGGCAAGGCTTCGAGTTCTTCGCGCGTATCCGGCACCTGCGAACCATGTTTTTCGATGAGAATTTTACAGGCAGCGATAATGTTCTTGGCCTTGTTGTTATAAAGGCCGATGGTTTTGATATATTTTTTCAGACCCTGTAGGCCCAGGGCATAGATCTTTTCCGGGGTATTGGCCACCGGAAACAGTAATGCCGTGGCCTTGTTAACCCCGACGTCAGTTGACTGCGCCGAGAGCGTGACGGCCACCAGCAATTCAAAGGGAGTACTGAATTTCAGCTCCGTGGTCGGGTGCGGGTTATCCTGTTTCAGGCGTCTGAAAATTTCGCTACGTTTACTTTTATTCATGGTTGCTGATGGACTGTGCAAGTGCGCGCAGATCTTGTGCACCTGTGAATTTAAGGTCCAGCCATTTTCTCAGGGCAAGTATAAAGCCCATGAGTATAAAAGCACCCGGCGGAAGAATAGCCAGCAAGAATCCTGGGTAATTTGGCAGTATCTGGAGTTCCCAGTTTGCAGCGAAAGGCAGCAGGAGTTCCATATTGGCAAAGACAGTGCCACTGGCCAGCAATTCCCGTATGAATCCCATCAGCACTAGCACGGCGGAAAAACCCAGTCCCATCATCACGCCATCAATGAGGGAGGGCAGTGCCGGGTTTCTCGCGGCAAAAGAGACTGCTCTGCCGAGGACCGTACAGTTGGTGACTATCAGTGGAATGAAAATGCCGATCCTCAGGTACAAGGGGTAGGCAAAGGCCTGCAGTAATAATTCTGCACAGCTGACAAAACCGGCAATGATGAGCACAAAAGCAGGCAATCGGATGGTCGTGCTTACTCGTTGTCGAATCAAGGAGACAAACAGGTTTGAAGCTGCCAAGACCAGGATGGTAGCCAGGCCAAGTCCGAGGGCATTTACTACGGAGGTACTGACAGCCAGCAAGGGGCACAGGCCCAGCAGCTGTACCAGCGCTGGATTATTCGACCAGAGTCCCTGCCTGATGAGAGTGTTGGTTGCAGTGCTCATAAATTCAGTAAGTCACCTTCATTTTGCTGAAAGAACAACAGAGCATCCCTGACTTTCTGGATAACTGCTCTGGGTGTGATGGTAGCACCGGTAAACTGGTCAAAGTCGCCGCCAGCTTTCTGCACGGTCCAGGCTGCAGGGGTAGTGCTGGTCAGTGAGCGACCCTCGAAAGCCAAAATCCAGTCTGATATCCTCAGCTCAATTTTATCACCCAGGCCGGGTGTTTCCCTGTGCTGCAAGACGTGCACGCCACTGATCGCTCCATTGATCCTGATGCCTACCAGCAAATCAATATCACCATTGTAAGCATCTCGGGCAATTGCCGGGAGAATAATACCGATGGCGCGGCCATCTGCAATTACCCGGTAAGCCAGCGTATTTTCTCTCAGAGCGAGCAGTTCAATATCCGCAAAGGCTGAACTTTCAGGCGACAGTGTGATGGTAGGCTCAAAAGAAAGTCCAGGGCCAGATCCCTCAGCTGGAAATATTTCCAATAGGCTGGCCCGCAAGGCTTCCTCCTGCTGGTTTGCGATACGGGGTGCACTCAGCTCAAACACTGCGCCCAGTATCAATGCCACCAGCAAAGCAATCAATAGCAGGCTGCTGCTATGCATGAAAAGTGAGCGTAGAAGACTATTGTTCATACGGCCTCTTGCTCGCAGTGTAGTGATCAATAAAAGGTGCGGCAAAATTGCCCAGCAGAACGGCGAAGGCGATGCCTTCAGGGTAAGCCCCCCAGACCCGGATAATAAAGGCCGTGCTGCCAATAAGGGCACCATAAAAGAGTCGGCCTTTTGGGGTGGTAGCCGCCGTGACTGGATCTGTGGCAATAAAAAATGCTCCCAGCATGGTGCCGGCGCTGAATAGATGAAAAAAGGGAGACCCGGCACTTAATGAACTGCCGCTATCATAAAAAAACAGCGACATAATAGTGATGCTGAGCAGAACAGATACAGGGATATGCCAGCTGATGATGCGTTTATAAAGCAGCCAGATGCCACCAAGCAGAAAGCCCAGATTGACCCAGTCCCAGCCGAGACCGGCAATGAAACCGGGCTCTGCATTCTGTTGCCAGAATTCTGCCAGGGTCAGGCCGGCGCGCTCATTACGGAATATATCCATGGTGGTGGCGCCGGTATAGGCGTCGATGCCCGGGTCTGCACCGGTAAATATAAAAGACAGTGAACTTAAAAAATCGGGAGGAATGTTCATGGCGCTGCGCGGCACAAACCAGGTGCTCATTTCGAGGGGGAAGGCAATCAGTGCCACAACATACCCGACCATGGCCGGGTTGAAGATGTTTTGTCCCAAGCCACCATAGAGGTGTTTGGCAACAACTATGGCAAAAAATATGCTGATAATACCGAGCCACCAGGGAACACTTGGCGGCAGGCAGATGCCCAGCAATACGGCAGTAAGCAGCGCGCTGAAATCTTTCAGGTAAAAACTCGGCTGTTTTTGTCGAAGACTCAGCATCAGGGCTTCAAAGGCGAGTGCCCACAGGCACAGCCAGAGAATGTTGATCAGGGTGCCCCAGCCAAAAAAGACAGTCAGCGCCAGTATCCCGGGCAGGCAGGCCAGGATGACCTGCAGCATCAACTGTGAGGTAGACAATGACTGGTGGTTCTTTGGCAATTTGACGCGTCTGACCGGGCTCACTGCTGCTTACCTTGCTGGCGTGCCCGGGCACGTGAAAGTGCTGCCTGGATCAGCTCGCTTTGCGAGGCTGCACTGGCAGCCAGTTGGGAACGTGCCTGTCGTTGACGCTCTTGCTCTGCGCTTTGCCTCGCCAAACGGTTTTCATGTTGCTGGAAGCGTCCTTGTGCATGCCGGGCTAATTGGTGTTGATCTTCTTGCTGCTGCAGAACAACTTTGCCAAGTTGATAATACTGAACCAGCGGAATGTGACTGGGGCAAACGGCATGGCAGAGTCCACATTCGATACAGTCCTCAAGGCGGTGTGCAGCAGCTTTATCGTAGGCTTGCCCCTGAATAAACCAGTAAAGCTGTTGCGGCAGCAAATCCACTGGACAGGCATCCACACAGAGTCCGCATCGGATGCAGGCCTGTTCACTTAAACTTTTAGTAGGCAAGGGCAACTCGGGTTCAGGCAGGGCAATCAGGTCAATGCAGTCTACCGGACAGGGAGGCAGACAGAGTTCGCAGCCGGTGCATTCATCGGCGATCACCGTGTGCATCTGCTGTGCCGCTCCAACAATGGCATCAACCGGGCAGGCCTGGATACAAAAGGTACAACCGATACAGTCCTGTTCGCGGATCACTGCTTTTTTGACTGGACCTTGCTGGCCATAGTTGCTGTCCAGCGCAACTTTTTCCTGGTCGAGCAGATTGGCCAGAAGCGAAATGGTCTGCTCGCCGCCAGGGGGACACTTGTTGATGGCGTCACCCTGGGCAATGGCTTCGGCATAGGGGCGACAACCAGGGTAGCCACATTGAGCGCACTGGGTCTGTGGCAGTAGTGCATTGATCTGCTCTATCAGCGGCTTATTCTCCTGTGGGAACTTTTGTGCAACATAAGCCAGCATGAGTCCACAAAACAGTGCGAGAAGCAGCAGAGCCAGCACAATGCCAAAAAACAGGCTCATACCTGAACCAGACCGGTAAAGCCCATAAAGGCAAGCGAGATCAGGCCAGCACTTATCATGGCGATGGCCGGGCCGCGGAAGGGTTCAGGGACATCGGCATGATCCAGTCTTTCCCTGAGAGCAGCGAACAGCACCAGTACCAATGAGAAACCCAGTGCCGCGCCAAAACCGAATACAGCAGCCTCAATAAAACTGTGGGCGCTGTTGATGTTCAGCAGAGCAACACCAAGCACGGCACAGTTGCTGGTGATCAGCGGCAGGAATATGCCAAGCACCCTGTGCAGCAGAGGTGAAGTGGCTGACATGATGATTTCAGTCAGGTTAACGATGGCGGCGATCAGTACGATAAAGGCAATGGTCCGCAGCCAGGGCAGGCCCAGCGGAATCAGCAGGTAATGATAGACAAGGTAGGACAGCATGGCCGACAGTGTGAGCACAAAGGTGCTTGCGGCCGCCATACCAATGGCTGTTTCAATTTTACGGGACGTCCCCATGAAGGGACACAAGCCCAGAAACTGGACCAGAACGAAATTGTTCACCAGGATGGCGCCGATCAAAAGCAGAATGAGCTCGCTCATGTCAGCGCCGCTTATGCAAGTTCAGTTCGAGTCGCAGATGTGACTGCCTCGTGTCGTTTTGCTCTGCGCAGGCAAGCATTTGCCTCTGGATCCTCATGGCATGGACAGCCTTTCCTTATTTACCCTCGATCAATTCAATCATGTACCCGTCCGGGTCTTTAACGAATGCAATAACAGTCGTACTATGCTTCATAGGTCCTGCTGGTCGGACAACATCCCCGCCCTTGGCGCTAATTTCCTCACAGGCCTTGTAGGCGTCATCCACAGCTATGGCGATATGACCGTAAGCATTACCCAGTTCATAGGCATCTGTATCCCAGTTATGGGTGAGCTCGATGACCGTGTTTTCACTTTCGTCACCGTAACCGACAAAAGCCAGGGTAAATTTGCCTTCCGGAAATTCTTTCTTGCGCAGCAATTTCATGCCAAAGACATTGGTGTAAAAATCAAGGGACTTTTCCAGATCCCCAACCCGCAACATGGTGTGCAAAATTCTCATGTAAACCTCTTCTGGCGCTAATAGTGTGATCGAGTGCGTGGCGGAATTATGCCAATAATGAGAGACTTTAACCATGTCAGTTCTTCAAGCGAATGAAATACAGCTTTGGCTGGTTGAGGATCAGTCCGTTATGGATCCTGAGATACTGGCGAACTATCAAAGCCTGTTGAGCAAGGATGAGCAGCAACGATACGAACGTTTGTTGTTTCCACAGCATAAAAAGCAGTTTCTGGTAAGTCGGGCCTTGCTACGTTGCGTGTTGGCGGATTCGCTCGGGCTTGCTCCGCAAAAGCTAGTGTTTGCCAAAAATGCCTATGGCAAACCAAGACTAGCCATGTCCCCGTTGCCCGATTCACTGGCATTCAATCTTTCGCACACCAATCAGCTCAGTGTGCTGGCCTTGACTCGGCGAGGTGATATCGGAGTGGATGTGGAATACCTGACCCGTAAGGTGGATATCCTGAAACTGGCACAGCGTTATTTTTCGCAGCAGGAGATTGAAGATCTGCAAGCACTGGAAACTGGTGAGCTCAACCAACGTTTTTTTGATTTATGGACATTGAAGGAAGCCTATATAAAAGCTTGTGGCATGGGTCTGGCCATACCCTTGAAAGATTTCAGCTTTGCCTTCAGTGATGCACAGATACAGCTCAGCTTTTCCGAGGAACGCGAGGATGATCCGGAACACTGGCAGTTCTGGCAATACTGTTTCAAACAGCAGTTTCAGTTGGCGCTGGCGCTCAGGCAGTCAGCCAGGTCGCAGGAGCAGAGCCTTAGCCTGTTTACAGGCATCCCCATGCAGGGTTTCGCTCCCTGTGAGATTGAATGCCTGCGATCCATGCAGGTCGCAAGTGGGGAGTAGAAAACAGCTGATCTGCTTCAACTGCAACAGCGTATCTGCCTAAGGGTGTATCAATGGGCGTGATAATTCATGCGGGGCCTTCATCACTGTGTTGGCAGTTCCAGCAGCGTGCGAAATTGCCAGCGTTTGTTTCCCCACAAGCCGGGCAATTCCAGTCCTCAGCTGTTTCTGATGCTTGCTCCTGGTTCTGAATGAGAAGTCTTGCCTCTTCATAGTCAGCATCATCCATTACCCAGAGTTCCAATAGAGTATTGGCAATGCCAAATTCAGCTCCCATGGTATTGCCAAAATCATTTTTCACCAGACAGTCAATGTTGTTGATGGCGAGTATATTCTTGACGGAATACACCACAGCTCGGTTTTCATGTTTATAAACAAGGCGCATTAAAAGCGAGGGTGATCAGTTTTCGTGTTCCAGTGCGGCACCACAGTAGTAACAGTTGGGCTTGTCGGCGGGGACGGTTCTGTTACATGCGCTGCAGCTGAGCGTTAGATTGGAGCGGGCTGAAATGGAGGCTTTGATAGCATCCACTTTTTCCTGCAGGGCAGTATCCGAAAGATCGGCACTGTCCTTAAGTAACTCCCACAGTGCCTGATTGTTGAGCTTCATTTCCCTGAACTGAATTTCAAGCTGATTAATTCGGATGGTCGCTGTATCCAGTTCCCTGGCTGTTTTCTCGGCTTTTTCACTGGCCTTGTCTGTCATGCCGCCCAGATTGAGAATTGCCATAACTGTGTTGCCTCCGAGGCCTGTTTATTCCAGTTCGCCGGGACGAATCAGTGTCTGCAATTGCCCTGAGTGCAACTGGATGTTGCCGGTGTCATCGTGCAGCCTGATACAGGCCAGACTGGCCGTTGTCATCAACTTACCTTCGGCAGTGTAAGCCAGCTCCTCTTCGGGGCAGAGAAATTCGAGAAAATCGTCCATACCCGGATTATGGGCAACCAGCAGAACTTTGTCATACCGGCTTAAAAAGGTTTTTGATTCGGCCAGCATGACATGGTGATTGGCGTGATACAGATTTTCTTCCCAGTACACATCTATCACATTGAAATGAATCATCTCGCAGATGCTCAGGGTGGTTTCACGGGCGCGCGCCGCCGGAGAGCTGATAATGCACTGCGGAATGATCTGTCGGTCCTGCATCCACTGTCCAATCAGCAGGCTCTGGCGTTTACCTCGGGTGTTCAGAGGTCTGTCATAGTCAGAACAGGGAAGCGACCAATCGGATTTGGCATGTCGGAGCAAATATAATTCCTTAGCCATCAGTTTTTTCCCATACCAGAAAACAATATTTTAACCACTCATTCTGCAAGCAGGTTTGCAGGGCATTGCCGCCGGATAACATTTTGCCGTAGTTGCTGAGCAGGGCCAGTTTACCAAGTATTTTGAGTATGATGGCAATGCTTCTGTCACGTGGTCTGCCAAGTTCCAGAAAAGGACTTAAATCGAGTTGTTCCAGTAGTCGCAGCTGATGCTCTTTTGCTATAGCATCCGCATCCTGCGGGCTTAACAGGCTGCCGATTAACCAGCCCTGGCGGAAACGCTCCAACCATGCATGGCTTTGTGCATCCCGTTCAGCTTGAGTGGGGTTCAGAAAATCATCACAGATCACCAGTCGCGCGCCGGGTTTCATGTGCCGTGCCGCCTCACGAAAAAAAGCTTCAGCATCAGCAGCATGTACAAAGGACTCAATGGCAAACACCAGGTCTGCCTGTTCCAGGTCATCCGGTAACTGACAAAAATCAGTCTGTATACAAGACAGCCTTTGCTGCTGCTCTTGTGCCCGGAAGCGCTTTAGGGCCAGTGCCTGCTGGTGCTCACTGATGGTGATGCCTGTGCCCCTGATAGGCAGCCGTTGAGCCATATAACTGAGGCTGGCTCCTACACCACAGCCCAGATCCAGCACCTGTGGCTCATCTGCTTGTGAGCAGCTCATTATTTGCTGGCAAAGCAAATCATCAACATGGTGCAGGGCCGCCTGCCGTGTCTTGACACTATCAGCCCAGACGGCACGATGGATACTGCCCTGTGAGGAGTGACCGAAGCGCAGGAACAAAGTGGTGTTGCTGTTGTAGAAACGGCGGGTCCGATTGGTGTGCTGAGCTGTCATCAGCGCTAGTCTACCTGAACTTCAGCGGGGAAACTCAGCTGCGTAATTCGGCAGCTTGATCAGGTGATGCGCATGCCGGCCTGGGCACCGGCATGGGGTTCTAGCAAATAGATATCCTCTCCCTCACCGGCAGCCAGAATCATACCTTCGGAAAGACCAAACTTCATTTTTCGCGGCTTCAGGTTGGCAACCAGTACGGTATAGCGGCCATCAAGTTGCTCCGGCTTGTAGGCTGATTTGATGCCGGAAAAGACGGTGCGCAGCTCGGGTTCTCCCTGCGCATTCTTGCCCAGGTCCAGCGTGATTTTCAGTAGCTTGTCGGCGCCTTCGACATACTCCGCCTGTACAATTCTGGCGATACGAAGATCAACTTTGGCAAAATCGGCAAATTCTATCTCGCTGGCTATAGCTTCTTTTGCCAGCGGACTGCTTGTCGGTTCCGCGCTAGCTGACCTTGCTGACAGACTGTCCTTGCTTGCATCCACCATGGCATCCACCTTGCTGCTCTCGATGCGGGTCATCAGTGCTTTAAACGATTGTATGGCATGATCTTCGAGCAGGCTATCGGCATCCTGCCAATTCAGAGGCGGAATATTGAGAAAGTTTTCACTGTCCTGTGCCAGTCGCGGTAGTACCGGTTTCAGATACAGCATGATCAGGCGAAACAAGTTAAGCCCGACGGAACAGATTTGCTGGACTTCTTCGGACTGCGGATTTTCCTTGGCCAGTACCCAGGGAGCCTTATCGGCAATGTACTGGTTGGCCCGGTCTGCCAGGCTCATGATCAGACGAATGGCTTTGGCAAATTCACGTTGTTCATAGAGTGCTGCTATTTCACTTGCTGCCTGCTGGCTTTCGCTAAGCAGTTCGTTTTGCTGGAGGCTGGGTGCCAGTTTGCCTGCAAATCCCTTGTTGATGAAGCCGGCACAACGACTGGCTATGTTAACAACCTTGCCGACGAGATCAGCGTTTACCCGCTGGACAAAATCCTCGAGATTCAGATCAAGATCATCCGGATTGCTGCTGAGTTTGGCGGCGAAGTAATACCGCAGATATTCAGGATCAAGAAAGCGCTTGTAGGTTTCCGCCATAATGAAGGTGCCACGGGATTTGGACATCTTCTGTCCATTTACGGTCAAAAAGCCATTCACAGATATCCCGGTCGGAGTTCTGAACTCAGCTGTTTTTAACATCGCCGGCCAGAACAGGGCATGGAAGTTAATGATATCTTTACCGATGAAATGCCACAGTTCCGTATCGGCTCCTTCGGCCCAGAAATCGTCAAAGAGCAGGTCATCACTGGTTTCACATAATTTTTTGAAACTGGCCATGTAGCCTATGGGGGCATCCAGCCAGACATAGAAATATTTTCCTTTTTCGCCGGGAATTTCAAAGCCGAAATAAGGGGCATCGCGGCTGATATCCCATTCCTGCAGACCACTGTCAAGCCATTCAGCCAGTTTGTTGGCAACCTGTTCCGGCAGGGTACCGCTACGCGTCCACTGTTTCAGGAAATCGGTGAATTCCGGCAGTTTGAAAAAGAAATGTGTCGACTCCTTTTGCACCGGTGTGGCGCCAGAGATACTCGAACGCGGATTGATCAAATCGGTGGCGTTATAAGTGGAGCTGCAGACTTCACAGTTATCGCCATACTGGTTTTCCGCTTTACATTTCGGGCACTGGCCAAGAATAAAACGGTCAGCCAGAAACATGCCTTTTTCAGGGTCATAGAGCTGGGTGATCGTGCGTTCATTGATATAGCCGTTGGACTTGCAGCGTTCATAGATGAAAGACGATAGCTCTCGGTTTTCCGGTGAATGCGTGCTGTAGTAAATATCAAAGTCGACGTAGAAGTCAGCAAAGTCTCGCTGATGTTCATGGTTTACCCGGTCGATAAATTCCACCGGTGTGACACCCGCTGCCTCTGCACTGAGCATGATGCTGGTTCCGTGCGCATCGTCCGCACAGACATAGGAGCACTCATGTCCTTGCATGCGCTGAAAACGAACCCAGATATCAGCCTGAATATAACCCAGCAAATGCCCCAGGTGAATTGGACCGTTTGCGTAAGGCAGTGCATTGGTGACCAGTATTCTTCGTTTACTCAACATTAACCTGCAACGTGTATTCGTTATAAAAAATTGTTTGTAGGCGAGGGGCGCGATTCTAGCAGTTTTACAACAACACCTTAAGTGAAAATATCGCTCGCTACGCTGCTGCTGTATGCAAAATTTTGTATACTTCGGGCTTATGTCGAGAATGAAAAAAATGCGCAGCTATTTTCACGGCCTCTGCTTATTGGGGCTGTCAATTCCTTACGGACTTGCCCAGTTGCCCTATGAGCGTGACTTCCCGGTCATGAATTATTATGCAGCTGATGCAAGCGGTGAGCTGGCCGAGTTTCTGGGTCAGCTGGAAAGTGGCGCACTGAGCCTGATCTATGATTCGGATTATGGTTATCTGCCGGCTGCACTGCAGGCTCTGAATATTGATGTGTCCTCACAGTTGCTGGTTTTCTCCCAAACGGCACGAAAACGTCGCTTTATCTCACCGGACAATCCCCGGGCGATCTACTTTAATGATGAAATTTACGTCGGTTATGTGCCGCAGACCAATGGTCTGGAGTTTGCCGCCATGGATCCAGAGCTGGGGCCGGTATTTTTCGAATTGGCACAAGCGCGGGACGGCAGGCTGGATATCAGGCGCCAGACCAGTGTATGTCTGCGCTGTCATGACAGTTTTACCAACAGTGGCGGGGGTACTCCGCGCTTCATGATGAACTCTGTGCTGGCAGATGAGACAGGTGCCATCGTTTCACATGAAATCAGCCTGGTTACTGAAAACAGTACACCACTGGAGCAGCGTTGGGGTGGTTGGTATGTCAGTGGCATGCATGGCAACCAGCAGACACTGGGCAATTACATGTATCGCCCGGGTGAAACTTTCAGTGAAGCCGATTTTCTCAGCTATGGCAATATTCCCGATCTGAATAGCCTGCTGGACACTGGTCCTTACCTGAGTCCCTACAGTGATATTGTTGCGCTGCTGGTCATGCAGCATCAGATTGAGGTACAGAACCTGATGACGCGTGTCAGCTGGAACTACCGACAAGAGCTGGCGGAGCAGGGCAGTATCGCCGGAGAGGCACTGGAAGAACTTGCCAGGCCTTTGCTGGATGCTCTGCTGATGGCCAATGAAGCGCCCTTGGGGGATAGGATCAGCGGGACTTCCGGTTTCGACGAGTATTTTCAAAGCCTGGGCCCGTCAGACAGCGAAGGTCGCAGTCTGCGACAGCTTGATCTGCAAGAGCGAGTCTTCAGCTACCCTCTGAGTTACTTGATTTATTCTGATGCTTTCGCAGCACTGCCGGAAGCGCTGCATGACTATCTGACCGATAATCTTCAGCGTATTCTCACGGCTGTTGAGGACCCGGAGGATTACCCCCATTTGGATACCACCACCCGAGGCGCTATCCTGGAAATCATCAACGCAACTGCGCCGGGCTTTTTCCTGTGAACCCCTGCCCGCATCGGGTAGAATGCTGTCTTTTTAAAATTGAGAACGGGCAATGCAGATACTCGATGGCCGGGCGACTTCCGAACTGGTAAAAACTGAAATCGCTGCGGCAGTTGCCAGCATAAAAGCCAATGGCGGCAAGGCTCCGCATCTGGCAGCTGTCATCGTTGGTGATGATGGGGCAAGTCATACCTATGTCAACAACAAGGTCAGGACCTGCAAGGAACTGGGGTTTGATTCAAGCCTGATCACCTTACCGGAGAACACGACGGAAGCTCAGCTCCTGCAGACAGTCAAGGAGCTGAATGAAAACGATGACATAGACGGCTTTATCGTACAGGTTCCCTTGCCGGCGCATATCGATGAAGACAAAGTCACTGAGGCAATCGATCCTGAAAAGGATGTCGATGGTTTCCACCCGGAAAACCTCGGACGCATGATGCTTGGTTTGCCAAGCTATATCTCGGCAACCCCGAATGGCATTCTGGAATTGCTCAAACGCAACAAGATCAAAACAGCCGGCAAGCATTGCGTGGTGGTAGGGCGGAGTAATATTGTCGGCACACCGATGTCAGTACTGATGTCGCGCAATACCGAGCCAGGCAACTGTACCGTAACACTGGTACACAGCAGAACGGCCAATATGCAGGAGATATGTGCCAGCGCGGACATCCTTATCGTGGCCATCGGCAAGCCCGAATTCATCAAGGCAGAGATGGTCAAGCAAGGTGCTGTGGTCATTGATGTCGGCACCACACGGGTTCCTGATGCTAGTAAGCCCAAGGGCTTCAGCCTGAAAGGAGATGTGGATTTTGATGCGGTCAAGGACAAGTGCAGTTTTATTACACCGGTGCCCGGTGGCGTGGGTCCGATGACCATTGTGTCCCTGATGCAGAACACGCTGCAGGCGCTGGAAAGAAAATTAGAAAGAAAATAACGGGATCGGCTACTAAGAAAACTGCTCCCTCAAGCAATTGCTTTCAAGTAAGCAAGTTAATAAGTTGGATTGAGTCATGACAGATATTCCATCCGCATTGAAACCCTTTATCGCCAAAGTCAGTGAAGGAGAGACGCTGAACTTTGAGCAGGCCAGTGAGGCTTTTGAAATCATCATGAGTGGTGGAGCCACGGCTGCGCAGATAGCCGGATTTCTGGTTGCCCTGCGCATGCGGGGTGAAAAGGTCAGTGAGATCAGTGCGGCAGTCAAGGTCATTCGTTCCAAGGCAGAGCCCATCAAAGCTCCAGCCGATGCCATGGATATTGTCGGTACCGGTGGAGATGGTAGCGGCACCCTGAATATTTCGACAGCCACTGCCATTGTGACGGCCGCCTGCGGTATTCCGGTAGCCAAGCATGGCAACCGGGCCCTTTCCTCAAAATCAGGCACTGCCGACGCCTTATCCATGTTGGGGCTGAACCTGGAAGCTCCCTTTGCGCAAATCGAACGGGCAATCCGCGAAGCCAATCTGGGTTTCATGATGGCGCCGCGTCACCATAGCTCCTTTAAATATGTGGGACCGGTAAGGATGGAGCTGGGGATTCGCACCATGTTCAATATTCTCGGCCCCTTGTGTAATCCGGCCGGGGTAAAGCGATATCTGCTGGGTGTCTACAGTGCCCAGTGGGTAAGGCCAATGGCGGAAACCCTGGCGCAACTGGGTTGTGAGAAAGCCTGGGTGGTTCATGGTGCAGATGGACTCGACGAACTGAGCACCACCGGAGAAAATCTGGTCTGTGAAGTTGAGGGCAGCAGTATCAGGGAATTCAGCATCGGCCCGGAAGCTGCCGGTTTGCCAGCGGCCAGTCTGGAAGCCCTCAAGGGGGGAGACGCAAAGTACAATGCGCAACGAATACGTGCTTTGCTGGACGGAGAAAAAGATGCCTACCGCGATATAGTCCTGTTTGGTAGTGCCGCCGCACTTGTGATTGCGGGCAAGGTGAAAGAACTTTCAGAAGGGGTCGGGATGGCGTCAACTGCCATTGACAGTGGCAAAGCTTCCCAGACCCTGGAAAAACTTGTCGCTATTTGTCAGCCCTGATTGAGCTTTTGGAAGTCTCCACGCAGTCAACTTTTTTTCTCTGAGAGCGTTATATACTCATGATGCGGCCTTGAATGGAGAAGCTGCCTTGGTATTTAATTCTTATTTTTTCCGCAGTTATTAATAACTTAAGGGGTTATACTTCGGCGCTAAAGCGGCATTTGACCGCATGGCTTTGCCTTCACTCTATGTGGAAAAATATTGATGAGCACTGATCAGGCTGAACACAATAATAATGAGAACTATGTGCCGCGACCTAAGAAGAAAGGCAGAAAACTGCTCTTCTCGGGCATTATAGTTGCCCTGATTGCCGGTGGGCTGGGTTATTACTGGTATGGTGATGAAGAGCAAGTGGTCGAGAGTCAGCCTCTGATTGCCACCGTCGACTTTGGCGATATTGAAAATACCATTGCTGCTACAGGTTCCCTGATTCCCTTCGAGACGGTTGAAGTGGGTGCCCAGGTTTCTGGTCAGCTCTTGAGACTCTATGTCGAAGCCGGGGACCTTGTCGAGCAGGGCCAGCTCTTGGCTGAAATCGATGCCAGACAGCAGCAGCAGCGGGTTGAATCCAGCCGGGCCAGTTTGGCGGGGCAGGAAGCATTGCTTGAAGCAAGACAGGCTTCGTTGCTGCTGGCAGAAGCCAATACTGAAAGACAGCGTCGTCTTATGGCTGAGGATGCAACCAGCCAGCTGGATTTTGACAATGCCGTGAATGCGCTGGCTGCAGCCCAGGCCAACCTGATCCAGACCCAGCGACAAATAGACCAGAGTCGGGCAAGTCTGGCGATTGAGGAACAGCAACTGCAATTTACCCGTATCGTTGCGCCGATATCCGGCACGATTGTTTCTGTTGCGATGACCGAGGGTAGAACCCTTAATGCAAGCCAACAGGCGCCAACCATTCTCACCATTGCCGATCTGACGAAAATGAGCGTGGAAGCGGAAATTTCAGAAGCGGATGTTGCTAATCTGCAAAATGGCATGGAGGTGTATTTCACAACTCTGGGTGGGGGCAACCGTCGTTGGCAAAGCAGCTTGCGACAGATTCTGCCACAACCGACGATAACCAATAATGTAGTGCTCTATACGGGACTGTTCGATGTTGATAATACCGATGGAGCACTCTTGCCGGAAATGACGGCTCAGATCTATTTCGTTACCTCGGCGGCAAGAAATGTCCTGACCGTGCCAATAGGCGCGCTGAGCTTTGTCGAAGGAGGGCCAGCCAGTGCCGGTGGAGGTTTTAATGAATTGATGGCTGGTGAAACGGGTAACCGGCCAGGTGGTGCTGCGCCAGCACAAGGCTTCCCCGCGGGGGGCTTTGGTGGCAGGCGTGGGGGGCAGCCTGGAGCGGATGGCGCTGCCAGACCTGCAGGATTGCAGCTGGAAACCAGGCCGCGCCGAGCCATGGTGCAGGTTCAATCCAGCAACGGCAGCATGGAACAGCGGGAAGTGCTGGTTGGTATCACCAGCAGGGTTGCGGCAGAGGTTTTAAGTGGGCTGGACCGGGGCGATCAGGTCGTGGCAGGCCTGGTACAGGGTAATGCAGCCGGTTTTGATCGTGATCAGTTCCGCCAGGCGCTGGGAATACCCGGAGGCGGGGGCTTCAGGGGACCAAGATGAGCACCGGCACCATGGATGTCTCGGGAGTGAATGCTTTTATGCCTGAACAATCTGATGTGCCGGCTCAGGAACAAAGTCTGGCGATTCCCCTGATAGAGCTGAGACAGGTTCAGCGAACCTTTGTTACCGGTGGTGGCGTCGTGGTTAATGCACTGCGTGGTATTGACCTGAAAATCTACCCGGGGGAGTTTCTTGCCATTGTCGGCCAGTCAGGATCGGGCAAGTCTACCTTAATGAATATTCTCGGCTGTCTGGACCGCCCGACCAGTGGCAAATATCTCTTTGCTGGGCGCGATATCGAAAGTTTTGATGCTGATGGTCTCGCCTGGCTCAGGCGTGAAGCCTTCGGTTTCGTGTTTCAGTCCTACAACCTGCTAGGCACCGAGTCTGCACTGGAGAACGTCCAGGTCCCTGCCGTTTACGCGGGACTTGGATCCCATGAAAGACTGATCAGGGCAGAGTCACTGCTCAGTGCTTTGGGGCTTGGTGAACGCATGGATCACAGGCCGACACAATTATCGGGAGGACAGCAGCAACGGGTATCCATCGCGCGGGCCATGATGAACGGCGGCAATGTCATACTCGCCGATGAGCCAACTGGTGCTCTGGATACACAAAGTGGTATTGAAGTGATGGCGCTGCTGGAAGAACTGGCAGAAAAAGGCCACACGGTCATTCTGATTACCCATGATCAGGAAGTGGCACAGCATGCCGGCCGCATTATTGAATTCAGGGACGGCGAAGTCGTCAGTGATACCGGACCAAAGCCCGAGCATGTCAATCCAAAAAATAATGCCAAATTACGAGAGCTGTTTTTAAGCCGTAAAACGTCTCCCATGCTGGCCAGTTTGGGTGAGGCAGTGAGAATGGCCTTTCGTTCGCTCAGAGCCAATATCTTCAGGACCATGCTAACTCTGCTGGGTATCGTGATCGGGGTTTCATCCGTGGTAGCCATGCTCGCCATCGGTGAAGGGGCACAACAGAATATCATTGCCATCATGAACCAGATGGGGACCAATGTCATGACCATTTCACCGGAAAGGCAACCCGGCTCCTTTCGGCGCCTGCCCTCGACGCTGACGATGGATGATGCGAGTGCCATCCAGCAGAATATCCCGAATATTCAGGCGGCCATTCCACAGATGCAAAGCAGAAATACCACCGTGCGTTTTGGCCGCAATGACACCGATACCTCAATCGTTGCGACAACACAGGCCATGCCGGAAGTCGAATCCTGGGCCATGGCGCAGGGCATTTTCTTTACCAATGAAGACAGCGAAAACCTCACGGCGGTTGCCGTGCTTGGCGCAGAAGTCGTCACGGACATTTTTCCCGATGGGCAAAATCCGCTGGGTGAATACATCCTGATCCGCAATGTGCCATTTCAGGTGATTGGGGTCATGACTTCGAAGGGTGCACAGGGTTTTAATAATCCTGATGATGCGGTTTACATTCCGTTTCGTACGGGGGCGGTACGAGTTTTCGGGCAGGATGAAGCGGATGAAATCCGGGTGCTGGTGGATGATGTGGACCTGATCGATCAGACCCAGGAAAATGTCCTGGAGTACATTACAGCGCGGCATGGTACCCAGGATGCCAGGGTGGACCAGAATACCTCCATGCTGGAATCGGCATCCGAATCTCGCGAAACCTTTACCCTGCTGCTCGGTTCAGTAGCGGCGATTTCACTGCTGGTGGGGGGAATTGGGGTCATGAATATCATGCTGGTATCGGTAACGGAACGTACACGCGAAATCGGTGTGCGTATGGCAACCGGTGCACGCCAGAGTGATATCCTTTCGCAGTTTTTATCAGAAGCCATCGTGGTCTCCTGTTTTGGCGGATTGCTCGGGGTTGCCCTGGGAGTCAGCATTGGACTCATTCTGGAACGATTTGAGGTATCAATTTATTTCTCCAGTACGCCGATGCTGCTGGCGTTCACCTGTTCAGTCACAACCGGGCTGATCTTTGGTTTTGCACCGGCACGTAAAGCCTCCAAACTTGACCCAGTGGTGGCATTGGCCAATGAGTAATTTATCCAACAGCGCTGTTTCTTTGTTCAAAGCACTGTGCCCTGTAGGGGCTGCTTTGCTGGTCTCCTGTGTCTCTGTGGAGGTTCCGGGCTTACCGGATACAGCCATTCCTGAGACATGGCAGGGCCCTCAGGAAGAACAGGCGAGTTTATGGCCCGAACTGCAATGGTGGAACGGCTTTGAGACCGAGGAATTGAGTAGCATCATCACCGAGGTCAGAGCGAATAACCTGGATTTACAGAATAACCGCCGCAACCTTGAGTCGGCCCAGCTGGCACTGCGGGAGGCCGGATTTAACCTCCTCCCTACGCCCACGCTGACGGCAAGTACCGCCGGGATTTACAGCGATAGCCTGGGTAATGCCGAGCTGGACAATAGCCCCAACCAGCCTCTGACCCTCGCCGCGGGATTTACCTACAACAACATACTCAGTAAACCCGCCAGTTTTGAACAGGCGCTGGCTATCTATGACTCCAACCGTGCCCTGGTCGCTGACACGGCTTTGAATACCCTGGGAACGACGGCGTCTACCTATTTTCAGGTCCTGTTTATCAGGGATCAGATTGAATTCGCCAGACAGAACCTGCAGAACGCCGAAACCATCGGCAATATTACCCAGGCACGAGTCGATGCCGGGGTTGCCGTCCCAATCGATGCGCTGCAGCAACGGATTGCCATCCAGCAGCAACGGACCAATATCCAGAGCCTGCAGCAAAGCGAGTTATCCGCACTGTCTTCACTTGCCCTGTTACTGGGGCGATCCGTCCAGGAGTTTAATGTCGATGGACAGACGCTCGATCTGCTGAATGTGCCGCAATTAAGACCCGGTATACCGGCAGAACTTCTGCGCAGAAGGCCGGACCTGGTACAGGCTGAAGCCAACCTGCGCAGCAGTGTCGCGAATGTGGAGCTTTCGAGACTGAGTTTTTTCCCTACGCTCTCACTGACGGGAAACATCGGTGCCTCTGATGGTTCGCTCAGTGACTTATTGGGCTCTCCGGATGACCTGCTGAATCTGACAGCAAGCATCAGTCAGATCTTGCTGGATAATGGTGCGCGTTCACGCAGTGTGCGGCAGGCAGAAATCAGCATGGAGAACAACCTGAACAATTTCACTCGGGCAGCCATCGGGGCCTTTAATGAAATTGAAGTGCTTTTGAGTAATATCCGTTTGCTGCAGGAACAGGAATTTGTTGCCGAACAGCAGCTGGCACAGGCGGAAGAGTCATTTCGTCTGGCTGAAGTCAGGTATCGTGAAGGTGTTGCCGATTTTCAGACGGTGCTGACGACGCAAAACACCCTGTTTGCCCAGCGTACCAATTACCTGAATAACAAGATTCAGCGCCTGAATGCCATGGTGGGCTTTTATCAGGCTCTGGGTGGTGGCTGGGATGCCGATGATGAAGAAACCATGGCGATTGCCAATGAATAGGGTTGCTTACAGCCCTTATTTTATAAATTTTTCGAGTTTTGCTGCTAAGTTCCCTTCTTAAATGGAATTTTCCCTTATTTTTACGCTCTAACTTTGGACATTAAGCCATAGGACGTATATTCTCTGCAGTGATATTGCTGATGCATAACCACTTACTGTTTAACGGCTCTGGTGCTATCCCCAATGCTTGATGATATCACCCTCAAAGACCATAGCCTTGAAAGACGGATTTTTCTGTCCCGCCTGCTTATCGGCGCGGTTATCACACTATTATTAATCGCCATGCTGGTTTTGCGTCTGGTCTACCTGCAGGTTTATCAGCACCAGTATTTCTCGACCGTTTCCGATAACAACCGGATCTATTCTCAGGCCATTGTCCCCACTCGGGGGCGCATTTATGACCGTAATGGTGTGTTACTGGCTGACAACAAGCCCAGCTATAACCTGACCGTGGTGCGAGAAAATGTTCCTGATATGACCGCCAGCCTGGCCTTCATCCAGACACTTATCACATTGCCGGATGAGGACATTGAAAAATACCAGCAGCGCCAGCGTCGGCGAAATGTACCTTTTTCCTCTGTGCCGCTGGCCTATGACCTGAGTGAGGAAGAAATTGCCCGTCTGGCCGTTAACCAGTTTCGCCTGCCTGGCTTCCAGGTGGAGGCCCAGTTGGTCAGAAACTATCCCCTGGGGGCGCCGATTGCTCATGCGGTCGGTTATTTGAGTAGTATCACCGAGCAGGAACTGCGAACGGTCAATGCGGAAAACTATGAAGGTACCCATCAGATCGGCAAAATAGGTGTTGAAAAATTCTATGAGCCGGTGCTGCATGGGCAGGTCGGTTACGAAACCGTCGAAAAGAATGCTCGTGGCCAGATCATGAAAGTCCTGGATCGCAGCGACCCGATTCCCGGAGAGGATCTTGTGCTGCACTTGGACAGCCAGTTGCAGCTAAGGGCCTGGGAAGCACTGGGTGATTTTCGTGGCGGCGTGGTAGCTCTGGATGTGAATACCGGCGGTGTACTGGCGATGGTCAGCAAGCCTTCCTTTGATCCCAATCTGTTTGTGGGAGGCATCAGCCAGCGCGATTATGAAATGCTCAATCATCCCGTTCAGACGCCTCTGTTCAATCGCGCGCTGGCAAAATATGCCCCCGGTTCAACGGTAAAGCCTTTTGTCGGTCTGGCCGGACTGGATTACGCCATTCGCACGCGGGACTACCAGGTGTCCGATCCAGGCTATTTCAATCTGCCAGGTGACAGCCATACCTATCACGACTGGACCTGGTGGCTGACCGAATCCGGACATGAGCAGGTGAATCTGGCAAAGGCTATTTACCAGTCCTGCGATATTTATTTCTGGGACCTGGCCGTTGATCTGGGCATTGACCGCATGGCGCAGTTTATGGGGCGTTTCGGATTCGGACAAAATACCAGTATTGATATTCCGCAGGCCAGCGCCGGGACCTTGCCGTCCCGCGACTGGAAAATGGAAACCCGCGGGCAACCCTGGTATCCGGGTGAAACCCTCAATTCAGCTATTGGCCAGGGATATACGGAAGCCACTCCCTTGCAGCTGGCAACAGCAACACTGGTCATGGCCAACAAGGGGCAATGGCGTCAACCGGTCATGCTCAGGCAGCTTGGTCTGAACGGGGATGTCATTCAGCATGCCAGCGAAATTCCGGACGTGAGCCTGCAGAATCCGGATGACTGGAATTTTATCCATCAGGCCATGCAGGATGTCGTTCACAAGGGCACCGGGGGATTCAGAAACACCGGTAGCGCTTATTACTATATTGCCCGTGAAGGCAACATGCCATATCACATGGCCGGAAAATCAGGCACTGCACAGGTTGTCGGAATGGCAGCTGACTTCGATAATAATGCCGAGGTTGAAGAGCAGTTTCGTGATCATGCCCTGTTTATTGCCTTTGCTCCGGTGGAAAATCCGCAAATAGCTCTGGCTGTCTTTGTTGAACACGGTGAAGGGGGCAGCTCGGTGGCCGGACCCATTGCGAAGGAGTTGCTGGATGCTTATTTGTTGGATGAATTCGGACAGATAAAACCCGAATTTATCATTGAAGCGGAGCACCAGCAGCTGAGTTCGTTGGAAGAGCAGCAGGCAGAGGGTAGAGCAGCCTTATGAGTTCTTCAGCCTATGTCAGGCAGCTCAGTGGCGGTTTTGGGCTAGAGAAGCGCCGCAGCATCTGGGAAAGACTCAATCTCGATCCCCCACTTCTGTTTGCCTTAGTGGTATTAATCAGCTTCGGTCTGATGGTGCTCTACAGTGCCACTGACGGTAATCAGGCTGAACTCAGGCGGCAGGTTATCTTTATTGGCATTGCTCTCATTGTCATGTTCGTGGTTGCCCAGATTGACGTCAGGGTCATGCGACGATGGGCACCGCTGATGTATCTGTTCAGTCTCGGTCTGTTGGTGCTGGTACTGTTTTTCGGTTCTTCGTCCAATGGTGCACAACGCTGGCTGGATTTTCCTGGTTTGCCGCGTTTTCAGCCATCGGAGATCATGAAAATTGTCTTGCCTCTCACACTGGCTGCCTATTTTTCACGCCGCGCCATACCACCACGTTTAAAGCATATCGGCTGGGCGCTGGTCATCCTCATGTTGCCGGCAGCATTGATTGCCATAGAGCCTGATCTGGGGACAGCATTGCTGATAGCCGTTTCAGGCATCTTTGTCTTGCTGCTGTCAGGGATAAGCTGGAAGCTGGTTTTTAGCGCACTCGGTGCGGGGATACTGTCGATTCCTGCCATGTGGATTTTCTATTTGCAGGATTATCAAAAACTGCGAATTCTCACTTTTCTCAATCCGGAAAATGATCCACTCGGAGCAGGCTGGAATATTATTCAGTCAAAGACTGCCATTGGCTCCGGTGGTCTCTATGGTAAAGGCTGGTTGAATGGAGTGCAGTCGCGCCTGGATTTTTTGCCCGAGGGACAGACTGATTTTATCGTTGCTGTACTGGGGGAAGAGTTTGGACTGGCTGGCATTCTGTTTTTACTGACACTGTATCTGGTGATTATCGGCAGAGGCCTGTATATCGCCGCTGTATCGACCGACATGTTCATGCGCCTGCTGGCGGGCAGTATTTCACTGACATTTTTTGTCTATGTGTTTGTCAACATCGGGATGGTGAGTGGGATACTGCCAGTTGTCGGGGTGCCTTTACCGCTGGTCAGTCTAGGTGGCACATCAGTTGTCACTTTGATGCTGGGATTCGGTATACTTATGTCCATTCATAGCCACGGCAAAACTGCCTTTCGCTATGCGGATTAAACAGACGGGGACTGTTTTTATCTTTCTATGACGAGACAAAGTGGATTTCACATTGCCTTGCTGCCGCTTCTTGCTGTTTTCCTGACAGCTTGCGTTTCTTCCTCCCCCACAACAAACACAGCCAATGCCGGTCGCTATCAGATGGACAATGACAGCCCGGTACTTGAGGCGATTGATTTTTCACGGGTCGAGGAAGTCGTTCCCAAAGAGATCATCCGTACTGCTGCAGGCAACAAAAGTCCTTACAGTGTGAATGGGCGCAGCTACACAGTCATGGATTCAGAAGTGGGTTATCAGGAAACCGGTATGGCTTCCTGGTATGGCCGTAAATTTCACGGACACCTGACCTCCAATGGTGAAATTTACGATATGTTTCAATATTCTGCGGCTCACAAGAGTCTGCCAATCCCCAGTTTTGCCCGAGTCACCAATCTCAGCAATGGCAAATCAGTTGTGGTCAGGGTGAACGACCGTGGTCCTTTCCATGAGAATCGCATCATTGATTTGTCCTATGCAGCAGCAGCCCGTCTAGATTATGCGGCTAACGGAACGGCGCGGGTGAGGGTGGAATCCCTGACGCCCTGGCTGAATACGCCTCCCATTCTAGTTGATGAATCAGTAGATCCGATTGATCAGGAAGCGATTGCAGCTGAGCGCCAACGGATTGAGGCGGATCAGGGGGAAGAGTTTTTACAGGTTGGTGCATTCAGTAATCGTGACAGTGCTGAAAATCTTCGAGACAGCATTGCCGCGCTTACCCGTCTGCCTGCCTTTATTCGCAGTGAACTGAATGAAAGCGCAGGACAGGTACTGCACCGGGTGCGTTTGGGTCCGCTAAATGAGACAATGGCACTTGATGAAGTGATGCAGCTGATCATTGATGCGGGATTTGGGACGCCTTTTCGCGTCAGGCAGTAATTTGTCAATAATTGGCCATAAAATAGCCAGAATTGCCTGCTAACTTTAGAGGAAAGTCATGCGAGAATATTCACAAGGTACTGTAGGAAATTTCAGAATGAAAAAATCTTTCTCTGCTTTGCTGGTAACAGGTTTGGCATTGTTCCTGTCTGTTTCTGCCTTGGCCCAGCAAGCACGAATCATTCCACGAGCTCCGGATGTTGCTGCCAGTTCCTACATCCTGATCGACGCCACGACCGGTGAAATTCTGGTGGAGTCCAATGCGGACATTCCCCTGCCGCCAGCCAGCTTGACCAAGATCATGACAGATTATGTCGTTGCTTCAGAACTGGAGAACGGCAATATCAGCATGGATGACCAGGTGCATATCAGTGTCAAAGCCTGGCAGATGGAAGGTTCTAAAATGTTCATTCAGGAAGGAACCGATGTGCGCCTGGAGGATCTGATTTACGGCATGGTCGTACAATCCGGGAATGATGCCAGTGTTGCACTGGCCGAGCATATTGCCGGCAGTGAGGAAGCCTTTGCCGACATGATGAACCAGCACGCTGAACGACTGGGTTTACAGAATTCCTATTTCGTCAATGCCCATGGCTTGCCAGCTGATCAGCATGTAATGTCGGCCCGGGATCTAGCAACCCTGTCCCGTGCACTGATACAGCAGTTTCCTGAAAACTATGAAATCTACAAAGTTCGTGAATTTACCTACAACGGCATTCGTCAGCCCAATCGCAATGGTCTGCTGTTCCGGGATCGCAATGTCGATGGCATGAAAACCGGTTACACTGATGCTGCCGGTTACTGTCTGGTGGCTTCTGCCACACGCGACGGCATGCGCCTGATTGCCGTGGTGATGGGAACTGAAAGTGAAAATGCGCGTCTGGTAGAAGCCCAGAAATTACTGACCTACGGTTTTCGCTTTTATGAAACCTATGAGCTGTTTACAGGCAATGAAGTGCTGGCATCCAATCAGGTCTGGTCAGGAAAAACCAATTCAGTTGATATCGGAGCCGTGGAACAGGTTTATATCACCATTCCCAGTAGTACTGGAGATGAACTACAAACGGATATCCAGATTGAAGATGGTCTGCGAGCCCCCATTAATGTGGGAGATGTGCTGGGTCGGGTAACAGTCAGCCTGGATGATACGGTTTATTATCAGGGCGATGTCATTGCCCTGCAGGCTGTTGAAAGGGGCAGTTGGATCAAGCGCCTGATGGATTGGCTGACCCTGTTCTTTATGGGCCTCTTCAGTTAGACGCCTGTTGCCTTGCACAGGTGTGCAATGCCGTCTTAAATCGTGCCAGCATCTTGAATGGGCAAGGCTGTAAAGTTGGTCCTTTTGCGTGCTGGTACTGAATGCAGCGGCCCCGCTGTACAAGAGCCCATGATGCTTGGCCCATGGATTCAGATATGCAGATTGACGAAGACAGTATAAAAATCCAGTTTCCCTGCGACTACCCAGTTAAAGTGATGGGCAAGAACAGCGATGATTTCAGTGATGTGGTTCTGGAAGTGATTCGCCGGCATGCCCCGGACCTTCGCGAAGAAAATATCAGCTTTCGCCCCAGCCGCCAGAATAATTACCTGGCGGTTAATGTCACTATTTATGCCACCGGTGTGCAGCAGCTACAGGCCCTGTTTGATGACCTTAAAGCCACTGGTCGTGTGACCATGGTCTTATAACTGCAGTGTGAACACCGTGTCCACCCCGCTAAGCTATCGTGAACCCTGTGAGCTTCGCTATCTGGGCTTGCAGCCCTATGAAAAAGTCTGGCAGCAGATGCGTGATTTCACCTTGTCGCGGACTGCAGCCACTCCGGATGAACTGTGGATTTTACAGCATGAGCCGGTGTTCACTCTCGGGCAGGCCGGAAAGAAAGAACACATTCTGGATCCTCACGGTATTCCTGTAATCAATACTGACCGGGGAGGCCAGGTTACCTATCATGGCCCCGGACAGTTGGTGATGTACCTGCTGATTGATGTCAGGCGTCGCAGAACGGGTATCAGGGATCTGGTTGATCTGATTGAAAACAGTATTGTTGCGCTGCTTGAGGATTACGGCATCTCTTCAGATACCCGGCCGCGAGCGCCGGGGGTATATGTTGCTGAGAAGAAAATTGCTGCGCTGGGTCTGCGTATCAAACAGGGCTGCTCCTATCATGGACTCAGTTTCAATATTGATATGGATCTGCAGCCTTTCACGTATATCAATCCCTGTGGCTATGAGGGCTTAGAGGTGACGCAGCTGGCTGACTGCCTGCCTAAAGCGCCGCTGAATCTCTTTGATCAGGCCACTGATAAACTGCTCCATCAGCTACTGACTCTGTTATAATTGCGCGCGAATTTATTGCCGATCACATAGCCTAAGGGCAGCTACGGATTTCATGGAAAAAGTTAAAAAGGTCGTTCAAGGGGAAAAACTTCGGGGTGCTGACAAAGTTGCCCGGATACCTGTGAAAGTCATTCCCACCGAAGAAATGCCCCGAAAACCGGACTGGATTCGTGTGCGTATAGGCACCAGCGCCAAGGTCGAGCATATCAAGCAGACCCTGCGCAAACACCGCCTGAGTTCTGTGTGTGAGGAAGCCTCCTGCCCGAACCTAGGGGAGTGTTTCAGTGGTGGTACGGCTACCTTTATGATTCTTGGCGATATCTGTACGCGACGTTGTCCCTTTTGTGATGTTTCCCATGGGCGCCCCAACCCCCCTATGGAAAATGAACCACTGGAATTGGCGCAGGCCATCGCCGAGATGGGGCTGAGTTATGTTGTGGTGACCTCAGTTGATCGTGACGATCTTCGAGATGGCGGTGCAGAACATTTTTCCCGCTGTATCAGTGAAACCCGCCGCCTCAATCCGGGGATAAAAATTGAAGTACTGGTGCCTGATTTTCGTGGCCGCATGGATGTTGCCCTGGCAATCCTTACCGGCACCTGTCCGGATGTTTTCAACCATAATTTGGAGACGATTCCCCGCTTGTATAAAAAAGTCCGACCTGGCTCGGATTACCAGTGGTCCCTGAATCTGCTGAAACAGTACAAATCCATGGCTCCCGAGGTGCTGACCAAGTCTGGCATCATGCTGGGCCTGGGTGAGTCCAGAGATGAAGTAATACAGGTCATGCAGGATATGCGCGCGCATTATATCGATATGCTAACCCTCGGCCAGTACCTGCAACCCAGCAGGGAGCACCTGGCTGTGGAGCGTTTTGTACACCCCGATGAATTTGATGAATACGCCAGGCTTGGCAAGGATATGGGTTTCAGGCATGTCGCCAGTGGCCCCATGGTGAGATCTTCCTACCATGCCGATAAGCAGGCGCTTTTGAATTAGTTGTATGCATTGAAAGTGACTGCGGAGAGCTTCTGTACTATTTTTATCATGGTTAAAAAACCACTAACTAATAAGTTATTCACATTCCTGTTGCTCGTAATTTCGACCAGTGTCTGTGCTCAGGAAAATATTTCTACTGCGAGTGCAGCCTCAAAATCCATAGAGATGGTCAAACTTAACCAGGAACCTGAAATTGATGGAATTCTGGATGATGAGGTCTGGCAGCAGGCGAGAGTAATCACAGATTTCTACCAAACCACGCCTATCGAATTTGCAATGCCTTCACAAGATACTGAAGTGCGTATTTTTTACACTGAAGATGCCATCTATGTTGGCGCTAAAATGTTTGAGGATGATCCAGAACTGATTACTGCCCAGTCTCTTCAGCAATATGGTGGGGTAACCCAGGAAGATGTATTTATTTTATTGCTGGATCCCTTTCTCAATCGACGCAGTGGTTATCGTTTTGCTATCAGTCCTAATGGTATCTGGTGGGATGCCATTTACAGCAGTCCTACTGAAACTGATGCCAACTGGCTGGGTATCTGGCAGGGTGAAAGCGCAATTGGTGAGGATGGCTGGACTACTGAGATTCGTATCCCCTTTCAGACACTGTCCTTTGATCCTGATAACTCAGATTGGGGAATCAATTTCCAGCGCATTATCAGGCGAAGTGATGAGCGTATTTCCTGGCTTTCACGTGATCGCCAGCAGAACCCTGGAACTTCCGGGGTGGCGACTGGTATAAGTGGTATCCAACAAGGTAAAGGCCTGGATATTGTTCCAGGTCTGACATTGCGTCGCGATAAAGTTTTTGGTGCACAACCCGGCGCAGGTGTTGAAAATAGTTTTGAGCCAACACTCGATTTATTCTACAAAATTACGCCTTCACTCAATGCAGCTGTAACCCTGAATACTGATTTTTCAGCAGCAGAAGTGGATAACCGCCAGGTTAATCTGACGCGATTTTCATTATTTTTTCCAGAAAGACGTGATTTTTTTCTACGTGATTTGGATATTTTTGAGTTTGGTCAAATTGGTACTTACGACTTTACTGCCAATTGGGGAACTGGCTTTTCGGCAATACCCGGTGCAGCTCAACAAAATGCCAGGCCTTTCTTTTCTCGTAGAATCGGATTGAGCGCCAATGGCGCACCGGTCGATCTTAATGTTGGTGGAAAAATAAGTGGCCGGGTTGGTAATTTCAATGTCGGTTCTTTAATCATTTCGCAAGATGAGGATGTGGCAAGCGGTGTTGATGCTACAGATATTTTTGTTGGCAGAGCCGTGATGAATGTGCTGTCTGAATCACAGTTAGGGGTAATGATGACGGATGGCGATCCGCAATCCAATCTGGATAACACGCTGTATGGTGCTGATTTTCGGTATCGAAATTCTCGCTTACCGAATAACAAAACTGTAGAGGTGAATGCCTGGGTGCAACAAACGGATACTGAGGGAAAGCAGGGAGATGATATGGCATACAGCCTTGCTCTGAGCTCACCCAACAGAAATGGCTTGCGCGGTACCGCTATCTACACAAGAGTAGAACAGAATTTTGATCCGGCTGTAGGCTACGTGAATAGATCAGGCGTTGAGGAATATGCCATGGAAGGGGGCTACTCATACCTTATGCCGCCCAGTAGCTATTTTGCCTCTTATAATGTGACGGTAGATGGATATCGGGCTGAGCTCTTATCCAGCGGAGAATTAAGCTCTCAAGATGTTGGGATTCGTTTATCACTGTACAACCGAACGCGCGACAGATTTTTTGCAAGACTGGTTCAGGCTAAAGAAGTGCTATTGAATGATTTTTCAATTTTCAGGGCTTCAGATGGATCAAGATCAGTGGTGATACCAAGCGGTAGTTACACTTTTAACGAGGCGAGAATTTTTTTGAATACGGGGACCCATCGAAAGCTGTCAGCAAACTTGAGTGTTTGGGCTGGTGAATTTTATGATGGTGAGCACCTTGAGTTCAGGTCTGCCTTTACCTGGCGACCAAGTAATCAACTGGAGTTTGGTTTAACGCATAATGAAAATTCAATAAAATTACCTGCAGGAGACTTCAAAGTTCGCCAAATAAACCTGCAGGCAAATTTTGCTTTGAATACACGTTGGTCTTGGAATAATTTATTACAGTACGACAATGTATCTGAAGCAGCCGGATTCAATAGTCGTTTGGTATACATACCCGAAGCAGGACAGCAGGCAATTTTAGTGTTTAATTATGGTGCTGAGGATAGAAATAAAGATAATAACTTTATATCGACTGCTTCTGATTTATCTTTACGTGCCACCTATACTTTTCGCTACTAGGTCGACAGGGAAAACGATTTGTCGGCCCTACTGGACAAACCTACTTTGAACACCATGTCTGAATTTTTCTTATCATTTTCCTTGCGTTCAAAAATTAACAGAATAATTCTGAACTGCTTACTACTCTTAGTGTCAGTGCTGGCGAACGCCCAAACAGAGCAGGCTGGTGCCTCACTGGATTCGAAAAGCCTGAGTATGGTCAGGCTGAGTGAAGAGCCCCGTATTGATGGCATAATGGATGAGGCTGTCTGGCAGCAGGCCTTGCTGGTGACAGACCTGCACCAGATGAACCCCTTTGAATATGCCGAGCCTTCACAGCGCACCGAAGTCAGAATTTTTTACACCGAGAATGCCATATTCATTGGCGCCCGCATGTGGGATACCCAGGCTGACCAGATCAGCGCCTCAGTATTAAGGCAAAATGCCAACATCAATCCGGATGATGTCTTCAATATTATTCTGGATCCATTCCTGGATCGACGCAGCGGCTATCGTTTTGCCATGAACCCCAACGGTGTTCGCTGGGATGCGATTTATAACAGTCCAACGGATATGGAAACCAACTGGCAGGGTATCTGGCAGGGTGAGAGCAGCATTGATCAGGATGGCTGGACGACAGAAATGCGTATTCCCTTTCAAACCCTGTCCTTTGAACCAGGTAATACGGAATGGGGGATTAATTTCCAGCGGGTCATTCGACGGGATAATGAAGAAATTACCTGGTTTTCCCAGAATCGCCAATTCAATCCGGGTGCTTCAGGTATTGCGACCAATATGAATGGCATGCGCCAGGGAAGGGGGCTTGATGTTGTACCCGGACTCACCCTGAGAAGGGTGAGAACCTATGGCAGCGGTGCCAATGCCGGTGTGGAAGAAAACTTTGAGCCAACGCTGGATGTTTTCTACAAGATCACGCCTTCCCTGAATGCTGCCCTGACTGTCAACACAGACTTTTCGGCAACCGAAGTGGATGACAGACAGGTAAATCTCACCCGCTTTTCACTGTTTTTTCCGGAAAAACGGGACTTCTTTTTACGGGATTCAGATATTTTTGAGTTCGGTCAGATTGGCACTTATGGCTTCGGTAATCGGGATGGTACCGGTAATGCAGCGATTCCCAATGACAGTTCGCAAAATGCCCGACCTTTTTTCTCGCGCACCATCGGACTCAGTGCTTCAGGCGCTCCGGTAGATATTCAGGTAGGGGGTAAACTGAGCGGCAGAGTAGGTAATTTCAATGTCGGTTCATTACTGATCTCTCAGGATGGGGATGTCGTCAATGGTGTTGAGGCCAGTGAAATTTTTGTCGGCAGAGCCGTGATGAATGTTCTCTCAGAGTCCCGCTTTGGTGTCATCATGACGGATGGGGATCCGCAATCCAATCTGGATAGCAGTCTGTTTGGCGCGGATTTCAGGTACCGCAATTCACAGTTAGGCAATGACAAAATTCTGGAGTTGAATTCCTGGATCCAAAAGAGTGATACGGAAGGCAAGCAGGGTGATGACATGGCCTACAGTCTGGCATTGAGCACACCAAATAATACTGGCTGGCGCGGCGGTGCAGTGTATAACCGGGTTGAACAGAATTTTGATCCGGCAGTCGGCTTTGTCAGTCGAACCGGCATCCAAGATTATGCGCTGGATGGAGGCTATGTTAAACGTCTTGCCAGTGGCAGCTATATTCGCAATGTGTATATGGGCTTTGATGGCTACCGTGCTGAATTGCTCAGTGGTGGGCTCAACTCCGAGGACTTCGGGGTGCGTATTGCGCTGTTTAATCAAGAAAACGACAGGCTGTTTACCCGACTGAGAAGAAATCGGGAAGTATTGCTGAATGACTTTACCATTTTCAGGGCTTCAGACGGCTCCCGCTCGGTGGTTATTCCCCGTGGAGAATACGAATTTAACCAGTGGCTTTTGCTGGTCAATACGGCCGGACAACGCCGTTTTTCCAGCAACCTGATGATGGGCATCGGAGAGTATTATCACGGTGACTATCTCCAGTTGCGGGCCAACAATACCTGGCGACCAAGTCCCCGTTACGAGTTTGGACTCAACTATGGTGAAAATTCCATCAAGTTGCCTGAGGGCAATTTCAAGGTGCGGCAGCTTTCCATCACGGCCAATGTGGCCTTCAATTCACGATGGTCCTGGAGTAATTACCTGCAATACGACAATGTCTCAGAAGGTCTTGGTTTCAACAGCCGGCTTAACTGGATTCCGGAAGCTGGCCAGCAGGCATTCCTGGTTTTCAACTATGGGGCACAGGACCGTGACAAGGACAATAATTTCACCTCGACCAACTCGGATCTTTCTCTAAAATTTACCTATACCTTCCGCTACTAGCAGCTACTAGGCAGACAGGGCTAGCGATTTGCCGGCCAGTCTGAGGATCAGTTCAGCCAGCTCATCCCAGGTATTTAGCTTGTTAAGTCCTTTCACGGATTGGTCGATCTTGGCAGCCTGCTCCAGCATGTGCTCAAGCGAAGCCTGATCATGTTGATTCAGTGCGTTTCCTACGGACCCCATACGATTACGCCAGACGCGATATTGCTGCATAGCAGCTGAGACAGAAGCACCAGTCTGCACAAGCTTCAGCATGGGTAGCAGAGAGCGGATTTCCTTGCAGATAAAATTCAGGATTCTCAGGGCATCTTCACCCTCTGCTTTGAGGTGCTGTAAAATGGTTAAAGCACGTCCGGCCTGACCTTCTAAAGCACTATCGACCAGGGAGAAGACATTAAAACGGGAGCTGTCTGCTACTGCCCGGGCCACTGTCTGGGCATCGATATCCGTGGATTCGCAGAGCATGCTTAACTTGTCAATTTCCTGGGCTGTGGCCAGCAGGTTGCCTTCAGTCCGTTGGCAAAGAATTCTGATGGCCTGTTCGTCAGCATGCAGGCCATGGCCTTTCAAACGTTGCCTGATCCAGGCAGGTAATTGCTGGTTACTGATGGGCCACACCGGAACAAAATAGGCGGCAGATTCAATTTGTTTAAACCATTTGGCCTGGGTGCTGGCTTTTTCCAAGCGCGCGCTGGATATTAGCAAGAGATTGTCTTCAGAAGGATTTTCCAGAAAGGTATGCAGTGCCTTTCTGCCTTCATTGTCGAGTTTGGCGTTGCCCAGTCGCAGGTCTATCAGTTTTTTATCCGCAAACAGTGACAGGCTGTTGCCCGAAGTGAGAAGGCTTTGCCAGTCAAAATTGGCGTGTACGGTATAGACTTCCCGATCCACAAAACCCTGCTGCCGGGCGAAGTGCCTAAGCGCATCACAGCTTTCCTGCACCAGCAGCGTTTCATCGCCGGCTATCCATACCAGTGGTAGCAACTGACGTTCCAGCTGGGCAAGAAGCTGTTCAGACTTGATCTGCACGCTATTTACATGGCCTGCTGGTAAACCAGGGAGAAGGTCACAAGCACATTGGGGTTGATGCTGGGCAGGCCAGCTACCTCACGCAGCGCTTCAACACCCTGAGCCAGCGCAAACTGGCCAGCATTGATGATAATGGGTGATACGGAGCTGATCTGGATTTTATTGCCGGCCAGTTTGACGAGGTTCAGCTCTGTGCTGAGTGTCTGACTCATGCCATGCAGATTCAGCGTGTAAGTCACATTGTTAGTGCGGCTTTCACCGACGGACAGATTCTCCAGCATACGCACATCCGTATTGATGCTAATGCTTGCCAGTGGATAACTTGCTACCTCAAACAGTATTTCCTGCATGCGCTGGTCGCGAATCTCAATGGCGGTATCGACACTGCTCAGATGAATGTCCAGTGTGGCCCTGCCATCAGCGTCTATTTCTCCAGCCAGACGTGAAAAAGTGTTGATCTCGCTGATGGCCGCTGCCTTACTGGACACGTAAAAAAGGGCTGATTCTTCATTGTTCAGTTGCCATTGTGCCCACGCTGGCATGCTCAGTGCAGTGAAAAGTAAAAACGATATCAAGTGCCTGTATGTGCTTTTTTGCATTACTTACTCCCGGGTCTGTGTTGGATACTTGGTGGGATTATTGCAAGCCTGTGTGCTGTGGGCAATAGAAGCAAAACCCTACAAAAACTAGGGAAAAGGCTTAAGTGGCTAGGGCTCAAAGGCCTGCAATTGGCGTAAAATCTGTGCGGCAAGTTGCTGGCGCATTTCCGATTTAATCAATTCAGCTTCATTGGTTTTTGCCGCAGCGTTGAGGGGATCAGCTTCGTAGAACTGAAACAGGCTGATGGGGCCGGAATCCAGCATGATTTCACCGTCCTGAATCAGCTGAAAAGCGCTTAGCATATTGAGCTCATATTCGCCGGCACGGATATTACGATTGACGCTGACAATCCGTTCAAGCGTTTGCTCATCCTCAAGTTGCAGCAGTAAAGTCGTACTGCTGTCATCAAGTTCGACACCTGAGAGCAGTAACTGGTTTTGCAAAATGCGTCCGAGTTCATTACTGGCACTATATTGCAGATTGATCTGGGGTATTTTAATGGAGAGTTCATTAAGACCGCTGCCTTGCAGAGTGAAGCCGCAAGCACTCAAGAAAAGCGATAGCAGCAGGGCAGACAGGCATTGTTTGCGGTTTATACAGATGTGGCTGGCTTTAAAGCGCATACGGGAATCTCTGCCTAATTGGCAACGATATTGACCAGTTTACCTGGGACCACAATGACTTTGCGAATGGTCAGACCCTCAAGGTGTTTTTGAACATGTTCATCAACCAAGGCGGCTGCTTCCATGTCATCCTTGCTACAGTCGCTGGGCAGTTCAAGTTTTGCCCGCAGTTTTCCGTTTACCTGGGCAACGATGGTGATGCTGCTTTGCTCCAGCGCGGATTCTTCATACCTGGGCCAGGCAGCATCAATAATCGCTCCTTCTCTACCCAGATGTTGCCAGAGCACATGTGTCATGTGCGGAATAATGGGAGCAAGCAGCAGCATAATCGCTTCCAGTGCTTCCTGAATGAGCGCTGTATCTTGTGAATCCGGACTCTCATTGCTGTCGACATACTTGCTGAGTGCATTGAATAGTTCCATGACAGCAGCGATTGCCGTATTGAAAATCTGTCGGCGATCGAAATCATCGCTAACTTTTTTGATGGTACTGTGTGTTTTTAGCCGCAGGGCTTTTTGCTGTTCACTGAGCTTCTGCTGATCCGGTTTCACTGTTGTGGCATTGTGCGCGGCAGCCAGTTTCCAGAGCCGTTTAATAAAACGGTAGGCTCCTTCAACGCCACTATCTGACCACTCCAGACTCTGGTCCGGCGGTGAGGCAAACATCATAAACAGACGCACAGTATCGGCGCCGTATTTCTCAATCAAGCCTTCAGGGTCTACAGTGTTGCCCTGTGACTTAGACATCTTGCTGCCATCCTTGAGCACCATGCCCTGAGTCAGTAGTCGTTTAAAAGGCTCATCGGATTTGACCAGACCTTCATCCCGCATCAGCTTGTGGAAGAAGCGGGCGTAGAGCAGATGCAGAATCGCATGCTCGATACCGCCAATATACTGATCAACCGGTAACCAGTAATCAGCCTTGCCATTCAGCATGGAGGTGGATTCTTCAGGGCAGGCAAAACGTGCGTAATACCAGGAAGATTCCATGAAGGTGTCAAAGGTATCGGTTTCTCGCTCGGCTTTACCCTGACATTTGGGGCAAGTCGTCTGGTAAAACTCGGGCATTTTCTTGATTGGAGAGCCGCTACCATCGAAACTGACTTCGGTCGGCAGGATTACGGGCAGATCATTTTCGGCAACCGGGACGGAGCCACATTGCTCGCAGTTAATCATGGGAATTGGTGTGCCCCAGTAACGCTGTCGACTGACACCCCAGTCTCGCAGGCGGAAATTGACGGTTTTGCGTCCAGTGCCTTTTTCGGTAAAGTATTCGACCAAGCGGGCAAAGGCTGCGTCGAAATCCAGTCCGTCCAGATCTCCAGAGTTAAGCAGCTGGCCCTTGTCGGTATAGGCCTCTTTACTGATATCGCAGCCGGCATCGTCTACCGGCTGAATGACCTGCTTGATCGGCAGCCCATATTTCCTGGCAAATTCCCAGTCACGCTGATCATGTGCAGGAACTGACATGACGGCGCCAGAGCCATAGGACATCAGCACAAAGTTGGCAATCCATACAGGGACCTCTTCACCACTGATCGGGTGAATGGCCTTGAAACCGGTATCCATACCGGTTTTATCCATGGTTGCCAGTTCAGCTTCGGCGACTTTTATCTTGTCCTGTTCAGCAATATAAGCGGCTATTTCCGGCTTGTTGGCGGCAGCAGCCAGTGCCAGCGGGTGTTGGGCGGCAACAGCAACATAGGTCACGCCCATGATGGTGTCAGGGCGGGTGGTGTAGACCTGCAAAGGGTCATGTCCGGGAACCTCAAAACTGAATTCCAGACCTTCGGACCGACCGATCCAGTTTTGTTGCATGACCCGGACTTTTTCCGGCCACTCATCGAGTTTGTCGAGGTCGGCCAGCAATTCCTCTGCGTAGGCACTGATGCGAATAAACCATTGCGGAATTTTGCGTCGTTCAACAGGCGCCCCTGAACGCCAGCCGCGACCGTCAATAACCTGCTCATTGGCCAGAACGGTCTGGTCCACGGGATCCCAATTGACCTCGGCTTCTTTTTTATAAATCAGGCCTTTTTCATAGAGCTTGATGAAAAACCACTGCTCCCAGCGGTAATAATCAGGGTGACAGGTAGCGATTTCCCGTTTCCAGTCATAGGCATATCCCAATTGCTGTAACTGGTTTCGCATGTAGGCAATATTTTCAAGGGTCCACTGGGCGGGAGGAACCTTGTTTTTCATGGCAGCATTTTCAGCGGGCAGGCCAAAGGCATCCCAACCCATTGGTTGCAATACGTTCTTGCCCAGCATGCGTTGATAGCGGGAAATCACATCACCAATAGTGTAATTACGTACATGTCCCATATGCAGGCGGCCACTGGGGTAGGGGAACATGGACAGGCAGTAAAATTTTTCGCGCTGAGGGTCTTCAGTGACCTGGAAACTTTGTGCCTCTTGCCAGAAATCCTGAGCAGTTTTCTCGATATGCTGATGAGAATAGTCTTCGCTGAGCTGTGATGCCATGGTTGAGATTTGCTTTATATTTATCGCTAAAAAAAGATCGCATAGGATACCGTAGATGCGGGATTAACGGTAGCTGTAGCGCGACTTTACAGCTGTATTAGCCATGCTTAGCTTGAGAAAAATATTTTTAATTATATTTTTCGACGCGCACTGTCTATACTGCCTTTTCCTGCTCAGGTGCGTCTGTGTTTACAGATACCTAAATGGGAAACCGGTGTGAATCCGGTGCTGCCCCCGCAACGGTCAGAGGCAATCCTGGGAAATTTTCCCTGCCTTAAGCCCGATACCAGCCTGTCAGGTTCATAATCGATGATGCGGAGGGCGTCGTCAGGGTGGCTTCAATCCAGTCTGTGTTTCCCTCCTTCTCGCTGTTAATGCCTGCGAAGAGGACTAACATGAACATTCATTATCTAGGCTTCATCTTGGCAGCCTGTCCGGCACTGACTGCTGCCCAGCAGCCCTTGAGTACTGAAGAAATCACGGTCAGCGTCAGCCGGATGGAGCGCTCTATGCAAGGGGTTGCTGCTTCGGTTGAGGTGCTGGATGGTGAGGATCTCAGTGTTTACACGAGTTTTCCCCTACTTGATGTACTGGGGCTGCTCAGCGGTATGTCCGTTAGCAATAGCGGCGGTCTCGGTAAACAGAGCACGCTGCGAATACGTGGTGAAGAAGGCTATCGTACCCGGGTGCTGGTGGACGGGGTTGAAGTCTCCGATGTCTCTTCTACCCAGATTCAGACCCAACTGGAGCATTACCTGACTGCAGGTGTGGAACGTGTTGAGATACTGCGCGGGCCACAGGGCATGATGTATGGCGCTGATGCGGGAGGAGTACTGAATATCATTACCACCCGCCCAGAAGATCAACTCAGTGGTGAGTTAAATGTCAGTTATGGTGCTGATCAAACCAGTAACCTGAATGCCTTTGCTGCGGGCAAATTAAAGCGGCTCGGCTACAGCCTGCGAGTGGCAGAGCTGAATTCACAGGGTTTCAATGCCAGCAGACTGGACACATTCAGCCGGGATGACGATGGCTATAGCAACCAGACAGCAGGAATAAACCTGGCCTATGAGCTGGATGAGAGCTGGCAGCTTCAGGGCGGGTATCAGCAGATTGACAGTGAAACAGAATTTGACAACTGTTTTGGTCTGGCAGGCAGCAGCCATGACTGCCTGTCGACCTTCCGGCAGGATAATCTGCACCTGAAGCTTGATGCCAGTAATGCAGCATTCAGGCAGCAGTTGGCCTGGCATCACAGTCGTACTGGACGCACGACATTTACAGACGCATTTCCCTTGCTGCAAACCCAGGGTCAACTGGAGCAGCTGCTCTACCTGGGCGACTATCTCATCAAGGATAAGCGTGCTTTGCTGTTTGGTCTTGATCTACAGCGTGCCCGGCTGGAAGAAGGGCTTCAAGTGCATGAGCGCGGGCAGCAGGCACTTTTTGCAGAATGGCGCGATAGGCTGGGTTCTGCATTTTATTACAGCGCTGGGGTACGGCGGGATGATAACGATGATTTCGGCGTCCATGACAGTTTCCGCCTGAGCCTAGCCTACCTGTTGGAAAGTTCCGCTGGCAGTGTAAAGCTCAAGGCCAATACCGGTAATGGTTTTCGGGCTCCCAGCCTGTATGAACTTGCCTATAATCGGGGAAATTTTTCCTATCCCCCGGCTTCGTTGCAGGCCCTGCAGGAAGAATGCAGCAGGGGTTGGGATGCAGGTATAGAAATCAGTACTGATTCAGGCAAGGCACTTGAGCTTGTCTATTTCAAACAGGAAATCCAGAATGCCATTGAATTTGATCTGGCCACTTTTTCAGGCTATCTGCAGCGCAGCGGTAGCAGTCAGGCACAGGGCCTGGAGCTGGCTTACCGGCAGGCTTTGTTTGCAGGCTTGGAGCTCAGTATCAACTATACCTATATGGACACTGAGGATGCGCTGGGAAGACAGAGAATTCGCCGGCCGGGACAGCAGAGCAATCTGACACTGGCCTATCAGAGCCCGCAGCAGCGTTTAAAGCTGCTGTTGAGCTGGCAGCAGCGAGCGGATGTAATTGACGAATATTACGACCCGGCAGCCTTCAGCAATGCTCGTACGGCCTTAGCTGACTTTCAACTGGTGAATGTTCATACGGCATTTGCGCTTTATGAAAGCTTGAATCTGTTTGTACGTATCAATAACCTGTTTAATCAGGACTACCAGGAAGTGTTTAATTACAATGTGGCGGGCCGCTCGATGTATGTAGGCGCAAGGTTTCACTTTTAATGATGATGGATAGGGCTAAGAATCTTAAACACAAACGCAGCATGCAGGCTCTGAAAAAACAGGTCGATGGCACTGTTGCCAGAGCCACCAGAGATCAGGGGCTTTGCCTTTTGTTGACCGGTGATGGTAAAGGCAAAACCAGTTCGGGATTTGGTATGCTCATGCGTTCCCTGGCCTATGGGAAAGCGGTGGGGATTGTGCAGTTCATCAAGGGAAAGCAGCCTTCCGGGGAGGAGAACTATATCCGGCAACGGCATCCAGAGATACCTTTCTACCAGATGGGAACAGGCTTTACCTGGGATACACAGGACAGGGAAGCTGACATCAGCGCTGCCCGGCAAACCTGGTCAGCAGCCGAAAAATTACTGAAAGATGAGTCCATAGAATTCTTGCTTTTGGATGAATTGACCTACATGCTGTCGCTCAAATACCTGGAAGAGCAACAGGTACTGGATGCCATTCGCAATAGGCCTGCAGGGCAGCATGTTGTGATTACTGGCAGAGGAGGGGGCAAGGCTTTAAAGGATCTGGCTGATACTGTGAGCGAGATTCGCAACATTAAACATGCCTATGAAGCAGGCGTGAAAGCACAAGAAGGGGTGGATTACTGAGCATGCACGATCAAGCAAAAGAAACATCGGTTATCGATTATTTACGTGATTTTATCCGCCTG
>CAZSHI010000012.1:24185-58377 GCA_964606735.1 uncultured Enterobacteriaceae bacterium | reverse complement strand
ACCTGCGACCCTCGCCTTGTAAGGGCGATGCTCTCCCAGCTGAGCTAACCACCCGACAAAGAGAGAGCGCATTTTACCGACTTGCTGCGTCAAGTCAATTCCCTATTTACTGGTATGGCGGAAGGTACCGTCCCAGTCAGAACCCAGGTCCTGCTGGCGAAGATCTGCTATCCTTTCCAGGTATACAGAATACAGCAATGCGTCCGGTTCAGATTCCTGTAACTGACTGAACAGCGCTGCTGCGTCATCCCACTCTTGCTGCAGATAATGCGTAAAGGCTTTGTTATATAAGCGCGTTTTGGCAAGCAATTCCTCAGTGGCATCTTTTTCCAGGCACAGCGGCTCATAGATGCGGACAGGATCGTCTTTACCCTTGACCTGCACCTTATCGATCTGTCGACAAAGAACCCCTTCAATATGATCGTGTGTCTCCTCTCCAATCAGGAAACTGACCCCGTAAAACTTGGTGATGCTCTCCAGCCGTGAGCCGAGGTTTACTGCATCGCCCAGCACGGTATAGGCACGCCGGTAAGTTGAACCCATATCACCGACATTCATGAAGCCCGAATTGATGCCGATACCAACCCGGACATGCGGAAAATCTTTCTTTTCAAACTCGACATTGAGCTCCTTGATCTTATCCAGCATCTGCAGACCTGTGATGACGGCATGATAGTGATGTTTGGGGTCATCAACCGGCGCACCCCAGAAAGCCATGACCAGATCACCGATATATTTATCGATGGTGCCTTTGTTATCGAAAATCAGTCCGGTAATGGGCGTCAGGTATTCATTGAGAAAAGCTTTGAGTTTGTCTGCCGGCAGATGCTCGGATATCGACGTGAAGTCACGGATATCAGAAAACAGTACACTAAGCTCCTTGCCTTCCCCTTCAAAGTTATAGTTGTCCGGATCATCGAGCATGGCATCAATGTGCGCAGGTGCACATACTGGTCAAACATGACTTTGATGGCCCGCCTGTTCATGCCTTCCTTGAGGAAGCCATAGGTCATGTTGATGACCGTGATCAGCAGAATCAGGAATACCAGGATGACCAGTGAAATATCCAGCTTGTAATCAATCCATAACTTAAAATTCAGTGCGATCAGACCCAGCATAAAGGTCAGACTCGACAGACCCAGCAAGGCGGGCCCCAGTCTCGGATAAATGATGGACAGCACCAGACCAATCACGAAAATGGCAACGGCAACCGCTCCATTTTCCCAGTCTGGCCTGCTGGGAAAGGGATTGTCACGAACGAAATTGAAACCATCCAGCAAATTACCTGAGGCGCTGTTCCCGGCTTCATTATTTTCATCTATGGTAATGCTGGGCGCTGCATTCAATAAGGCATTCAGTACATTGGCATGCACTTCCACACCCGGATAAACCGCTTCCATCGGTGTGGACCGCAAATCAAACAGACCCGTAGCCGTCGTGCCGACCAGCACCAGGCTGTTCTGCAACTGCTCACGTTCCTCGTCCGTCAGATTGTCACGCAATACATCCGTAGCTGAAATATAGGGAAAGGTGCCGCTGGTACCCATGAATGAGGGGCCAATATAAGGCACCAGCACCCGACCATCCGCAGTGGTTGGAATGGTAATCTGCCCCATGTTGATGCCGGTTACCCGCCTGAAATTGCCAAAGGCATCGGCTTCAGTTTGAATGGTAAAGTTGTCTTCAAAATAGTACAGACGCGCCATCTCCAGCGATAGGGATGGATACAGCTGATTCTGGAAATTCAGTACCAGCGGTGTCGAGCGGATGATGCCATCAGCATCTGGAATTGTGTCAAAGAAGCCACCACCAAAGGCTGAATTTTGCAGAACAGCAATATTCCCCTGATAACCCTGCACCTGTATCAGCGTGGAAAAACCAACATCGCCCTCATCAATTTCAGTAATGCGCGGCGGCAGGATGCCATATCGTAAGGCTTCATTGATTCTAAATGACATGCCCAACGCCACATCCGTACTTTGCAACTTGTCGGCAAAATAGGAATCCGCATCGAGCGTCTGTTGTAGACGATCAAGATCGGTGACCAGCTCGCGGCTTTGGGGACCAAGACGCTCCTCCAACTCCAGGGCAAGGTTTCTTGCCGGTTCCGGAAAGGTGACATCGAAACCGATAACCAGCACACCGGCATCTGCCAGCTTTTCAACCATGTCACCTATTTTGAAACGCGACCAGGGCCACTGACCTTCTATATCCAGGCTTCTCTGGTCGTAATCAACGACAACAATTTTATGCTCGCTGGTTCCCCTGGCCGGCAGGAAGAGGTTATAACGCAGGTCATAGACCACGTTATCCAGACGCGCGATAAAGGCATTGATAGCCGGCGGCGCACTGTAATGCAGGGAGAGTGTGAGCGACATAGCCAGCAGGCCCAAAAACAGTGGCAGTCTGGCACCTTTAAACAGGTGCAATTTCAGACGGCTGAAAAACCGCTGTATGAGCTTGAAAAATGGCATCACGAAACTATCCTTTTGCTTGCAGCATTATAAGCATAATTCCTTAAAGTGCATGCCTTTCCCCTGTACAGTCGGCGGTGGAGCCGTTACCATCTGCGACCGGTCTAAACGAACAGATTCAGCATGGACATCTACAAGGAATTCAGCTTTGAGGCTGCACATCGCTTACCCCATGTTCCAGAGGGGCATAAGTGTGGACGTCTGCACGGACATTCCTACAAGGTACAGGTTCATGTCAGTGGGGAGCCCGGTGAGCAAAGTGGCTGGATCATGGATTTTGCTGAAATTTCAGCTCGGGTCAGTCCTGTCATCAAGGAACTTGACCACTATTATCTGAATGAGATTGCCGGTCTGGAAAATCCTACCAGTGAGCAGATTGCCATCTGGCTGTGGCAAAAAATCAAACCTCTGTTACCGGCTTTATCCAAAATCGTCATCAGTGAAACCTGCACCAGTGCCTGTATTTATCAGGGCAGATAAAACTTCAGATATCCGGCAACTGCCAGTCAATCATGCTCTTACCCTGTTCCTGCAGATACTGATTGGTCTGGGAGAAATGTCTATTGCCGAGAAAGCCCCGGTGCGCTGATAAAGGCGAAGGATGCGGCGAGTGCAGCACCAGGTGCCTTTGCCGATCGATAAACTGGCCTTTTTTCTGGGCATAACTGCCCCATAAGAGAAAAACCAGACCCGCTTTCTTTTCATTGAGTACATGAACAATCCTGTCAGTGAACTGTTCCCAGCCTTTCCCCTGATGAGATGCAGCACGGGCACGCTCAACCGTCAATACGGCATTCAGCAAGAGCACTCCTTGCTGCGCCCAGTGCGTGAGGCAGCCATGCCGGGCCGGCGGAATGGAGAGATCCGCTTGTAGCTCCCTGTAGATATTGGCCAGTGAAGGCGGGATAGCCACGCCGGGCAAAACAGAAAAACACAGGCCATGGGCCTGCCCCGGGCCGTGATAGGGATCCTGTCCCAGAATAACGACCTTGACCTGATCCAGTGGCGTTGTATTCAGGGCATTGAAAATCAGCTTGCCAGGCGGGTAAATCTGTTTGTGGGCTGCTTTTTCTGCCAGCAGAAAAGCCCTGAGTTGGCGCATGTATTCCTGCTTGAACTCGTCTTGCAGTTCAGCCAGCCAGGATGCTTCCAGATCAATGTGCTGAGCCTGATTTTCTTCAGTCATGCTGCGGACGCATATGCGGAAACAGCAGCACGTCACGAATGGATGGTGAATCGGTATACAACATAACCAGCCGGTCTATACCAATGCCTTCTCCAGCAGTCGGCGGCATACCGTATTCCAGCGCCCTAATATAGTCGCTGTCAAAATGCATGGCTTCGTGGTCACCGGCATCCTTTTCGGCTACCTGGGCATGAAATCGTTCCGCCTGATCTTCCGGGTCATTCAACTCCGAGAAGCCATTGGCAATTTCCCGACCTGCAATAAACAATTCGAATCGATCCGTGATCTCGGGATTTTCTTCATTCCTTCTGGCCAGCGGAGAAACTTCCGTTGGGTATTCAGTAATAAAGGTTGGCTGTTGCAAGACTTCTTCCACCTGCGCTTCAAACAGCTCCAGTTGCAGTTTACCAATACCCCAGGAGTCCTTGACCTCAATACCCTGGGCTTTGAGCAAGCTGCTCAGGCTGTCACGATCTTCCAGTTGCTGGGCCTGGACTTCGGGCAGGTGATGCAAAATGGCCTGCTTGATACTCATTCTGGCAAAGGGCTGTGAAAAATCCATGTCGACTCCCTGGTATGTGATGCTTGTACTTCCAAGCACCTCCTGTGCTACCTGTCGCAGCATCTGTTCCGTCAAATCCATCAAGTCCCGGTAGTCTGCATAGGCCTGATAAAACTCCAGCATGGTGAATTCGGGGTTGTGTCGGGTCGACAGACCTTCATTACGGAAATTACGATTAACTTCATAGACCCGTTCAAAGCCCCCGACCACCAGTCTTTTCAGATAAAGCTCCGGCGCAATACGCAGGTACATATCCTGATCCAACGCATTATGGTGCGTGATAAAAGGACGGGCCGTTGCGCCACCTGGAATCATCTGCAGCATCGGCGTCTCGACTTCCATAAAGTCTGCGGCATTCATAAAACGGCGAATGGCATCGACAACTTTTGAACGGATAACAAAATTTTCGCGGACATCCTCATTGGCAATCAGGTCAACATAGCGCTGCCGATACCTTACTTCGGTATCCGTCAAGCCTTTATGTTTATCGGGCAAGGGACGCAGTGATTTGGTTAACAAGCGAATCTCACTGACACGCACCGACAGCTCACCCTTGCCGGTTTTGAATACTTCTCCGGTAGCCGCGACAATATCACCCAGGTCCCAGCTTTTGATTTCAGCAAGCTGCTCTTCATCAAACTGTTTGAAATTCAAGTAGAGCTGAATCTGCCCACTGCCATCCAGCAGCACGATGAATGGCCCGCGGATCCGAATGACCCGGCCAGCAACGCTGACTACCTTTGCTATCGCTTCGATCTCTTCCTTGCTTTGCTCATCAAACTCATCATGCAAGTTACGGGCATAGGCACTGCGACGAAAATCATTCGGAAAGGCGGAGCGTTTCTGACGAATTTCCTGCAATTTCTCACGCCGCTGTGCAATGAGTTTGTTTTCGTCATGCACTATGCTGTTATCGTTGTCACTCATAATATTGTCACTACTGCTTAGAGTCCCATCTTGAGACTGGCTTCCATAAATTTATCCAGATCACCGTCAAGTACGGCGCCGGTATTCGAAGTTTCCACATCGGTCCGCAGATCCTTGATGCGTGATGCGTCCAGCACATAGGAGCGAATCTGGGATCCCCAGCCGATATCGGCCTTGTTTTCTTCTACTGCCTGCAGACTTTCACGCTTTTTCAGCATTTCCATTTCATACAACTTGGCTTTCAGCTGCTTGATGGCAGTTTCCTTGTTCTTGTGCTGCGAACGCTGGTTCTGGCATTGTACGACGATTCCGCTGGGCTCATGTGTTAAACGCACAGCTGAATCGGTTGTATTAACATGCTGACCACCAGCACCACTGGAGCGGTAGGTGTCCACACGCACCTGACTCATGTCCAGTTCGATATCAATTTCATCATCAATTTCAGGTGAAACAAATACGGATGCAAAAGAAGTATGGCGCCGGTTACCGGAATCAAACGGCGATTTGCGTACCAGTCTGTGCACCCCGGTTTCAGTCCGTAACCAGCCAAAGGCGAATTCACCCTCAACATAAATGGTTGCGCCCTTGATGCCCGCCCCTTCTCCGGGAGTTACTTCAACCAGTTCAGTTTTGTAGTCATGCTGCTCAGCCCAGCGCAGATACATGCGCAGCAGCATTTCAGCCCAGTCCTGTGCTTCAGTACCGCCAGAGCCAGCCTGAATATCCAGATAGGCATTATTGGCATCCAACTCACCGGCAAACATACGGCGTCGTTCCAGCTCATTTAGTGTACTTTCGGCTTTTTCCAGGTCACGCACTGCCTCGTTCAGCAATTCCGTATCGGATTCTTCACGCGCCAGCTCTATCAGACCCTCGACTTCTTCGTAGGCTTTTTCCAGTGTTAGAATCGTGTGTACGACGGCTTCAAGACTGGCGCGTTCCTTCCCCAGTTCCTGAGCGTATTCCGGTTTTTCCCAGACAGCAGAATCTCCCAGCTCCAGTTCGACTTCTGTCAGTCTTTCCTGTTTACGGTCGAAGTCAAAGATACCCCCTGAGCGCCTGTAAACTCTGGCGAGACTGTTTGATCCGTTGAAGATGGCTGTTTACTTCTAGCATGTTTCGAGTTCCTGCAAAAAGCGCGTATTCTATCGCTTCTGGATTCCTTCTGCCCAGCTTTCTGCCGCTTGCCTGTCACTGTCTTTGGCTTCAACCCATTGCTCTCCTGCCTGCGTTGTGCTTTTTTTCCAGAAGGGAGCCGACGTCTTGAGAAAATCCATAATGAAACTACAGGCAGCAAATGCATCCTGACGATGCAGACTGCTTACAGCGACAAAGACAATCTGTTCCGCCGCTGTCAACTTGCCGATACGATGAATAATACAGACATCGAGAATTGACCAGCGTGCGTCTGCTGCCTCGGCAATGTCCTGCAGGGATTTTTCGGTCATGCCGGGGTAGTGCTCGAGGTACAGTGATACAACCTTGTCATGCTGGGCATCAGCGCCATCAATCTCCCGAACCAGCCCAGTGAAGGTGGCCAGCGCACCAATATCTTTATGCGAACTGCGCAAGGCTTTGCACTCGGTTTCGATGCTGAAATCTTCCTGTTGTATGGAAATTTTTAATGAACGCACCTGAATTTAATCTCCCCTGGGCTCTTGCTAGCCTCCGGTAACTGGCGGAAAAAACGCAATCTCATCACCATCCTTGATGGCTGCCGACCGTTTGGCAACTGCCTGATTCACGGCAACCAGTACAGCACTGTTCTTAAGCCCCTCTTCCCAGAGCTGGCCGTGTTGCTGTTTCAGGTACTCCAGCAGATCCTGCACGGAATCCACCCCGCAAGGCAGCTCCAGGGTTTCATCGGCACAACCGAGCTTTTCTCGGATGCTGGCAAAGTAACGCACCGTGATCATTTACCTTCCCGCTGCCAGTGACCTGATTTACCACCGGCTTTATCCAGTAACTGCACCTGGCTGATGGACATGCCCCGGTCAACCGCCTTGCACATATCATAGATCGTCAATGCTGCCACCGAAGCAGCGGTCAGCGCTTCCATTTCCACACCGGTCTGCCCATTTAATTTACAGGTAGCAAGTATATGCACTTGCTGCTTTTCCACATCACCCTGAATATCAACATTGATGGAACTGAGCAGCAAAGGGTGACACAGGGGAATCAGATCAGCACATTTCTTGGCAGCCTGAATGCCGGCTATTCTTGCCACTGCAAACACATCTCCCTTCTTGTGCTTGCCCTCAAGAATCATGTCCAGGGTTTCAGCCTGCATGCTTACCCTGGCTTCAGCCGTCGCACTGCGCTGGGTGATGTCCTTGTTGCCGACATCAACCATCTGTGCCCGGCCCTCTTCATCAAGATGGCTTAATTTGCTCATTGTGTGTGCTGCCCTCGTCAAATCGGCAATTATCGCATTAGACGGTCGTTTAAGTGGAGCTGGATTTCAGGTAGCATGCCCGCCTTATGAGCTGGTACCCGCATACAACAGTCGCCACCATTGTAGAACAGAATGGCCGCTTTCTCATGGTTGAGGAAAAAGAAGCAGGCCAGCAGGTATTTAACCAGCCGGCAGGTCATCTGGATGCAAACGAAAGCCTGTTCGAAGCAGCCCTGCGTGAAACCCTGGAAGAAACAGCTTGGGAAGTTGAACTCAGCGCCTACCTGGGAACCTATCAATACCTGTCAGCAGCCAATGGCATTACCTATATAAGACACTGCTTTATTGCCCAGCCACTCAGACATGACCCGAAGCGCGCTCTGGATCCGGATATTGTTCAGACCCACTGGCTGAGCGCCGAGACCATTCTGGCCGATGATTTTCAGGCCCGCAGCCCCATTGTGCGCAAAGTGCTTGAAGATTACCTACGTGGCCAACAATTTCCACTGAGCGCCATCTACAGCCATGACTAATGCCCAAACCAAAGTCATTGTCGGTATGTCTGGTGGCGTTGACTCATCGGTAGCCGCGCTGTTGCTGCTGGAACAGGGTTATCAGGTCGAAGGCCTGTTCATGAAAAACTGGGAAGAAGATGATGGCACCGAATACTGTACCGCCAAAGAAGACCTGGCCGATGCACAGGCTGTCTGCGACAGGCTCGGCATCAAACTGCACAGTGCAAATTTCGCTGCGGAATACTGGGACAATGTGTTCGAGCATTTCCTGCAGGAGTATCAGGCAGGACGCACTCCCAACCCGGATGTACTGTGCAACCGTGAAATAAAATTCAAGGCTTTTCTGGATTATGCCATAGAGCTGGATGCCGACCTGATTGCCACTGGTCATTATGTGCGTAAGCGCGAAAAGGACGGGCATACCTATCTGCTCAAAGGTCTCGATAGCAACAAGGACCAGAGCTACTTTTTGTGTGCGGTAAAAGAACAACAGCTGGCTCAAAGTCTGTTTCCCGTCGGCGAACTCGAAAAATCCGCAGTCAGGGAACTGGCGCAACAGCATGGCTTGCGCACTCATGATAAAAAAGACAGTACCGGTATCTGCTTCATTGGTGAACGCCGTTTCAAGGATTTTCTGGAAAATTACCTGCCTGCCCAACCGGGCAATATAGAAGACCCTGAGGGAAACATTCTGGGACAGCATCAAGGCCTGATGTATCACACGCTGGGGCAGCGACAGGGGCTAGGCATCGGCGGTGTTAAAGGTCAGGATGAAGCGCCCTGGTATGTCGCCGCCAAGGATCTAGCGCGAAATGTGCTGATTGTGGTGCAGGGTAATAAACACCCATTACTGTTCAGTCGTTATTTACAGGCTCAGCAACTCAGCTGGATCAATGATGACGCTCCCGACTTGCCCCTGAACTGTCAGGTCAAAATACGTTATCGACAGGCTGACCAGTCCTGCCAGCTGCGAAAAGTGGACGAGACTTATGAGCTGGAATTTGACGAGCCACAGCGCAGCATCACCCCAGGTCAGTTTGCGGTGTTCTATCAGGGTGATATTTGTCTGGGAGGTGCCGTCATTGCCAGTAACCTTGCCCAACAGGATGCCACATGAGCAAACATGAAGAGCAGACCCTGGCACTGGCAGGCATCGCACAGTCTGCCTTTCTGGTGGACCAGCTAGCCCATCGGGGACTGGCAGCCCAGGACAAGTTAAGCACCTGCCTGGAAAGTCTCTTTATAACCAGCCCCAAAAATACCCTGGAAGTATATGGCAGCATTAACAGACTGACGCTGGGGCTTCAGGTGCTGGAGGAGATTTTCATCAGTAAGGCAAACTCACTGAGGAATCCGGAACTGATGCGTTATTTTATTGGCATGGTTTACCTGGAAGCACGACTATGCAAACACCCGGACATGATGCAGCTTATTGCGGATGGCCTGACACAAACCCAGGAATTCAGTCAGCAATCCAGCATGCAGATTGCCGATAATCCCGGCGTGATCGAACAACTGTCACAACTCTACCAGCGTACCATCAGCACCCTGTCCTTTCGTATTCAGGTACAGGGCAACCCGCAATACCTGAAAAACTCGGCCATAGCCAATACCGTCCGATCCGTATTATTGGCTGGCATCCGTTCAGCAGTCCTCTGGCGTCAATTGGGTGGAAGGCGTTGGCATTTCCTGCTTTTACGGCGAAGAATTGCCACTGATATTCAAAGCCTCCTCAGTCAATCACGAAACTGAGCAGACAGACTGTTCGTATGCCTCCCAGTACGCTGTGAGCCGTAGACAAAGCAGGAAATGGCGTTTATTATCGACGCTTCATTTTAGCTTTATTGGAAGGGGATAAACTAATGCAACAAAACAATAATAACTGGGATACAGAATACGAATGGAAGGTGGTTCTTCTACTTGCCCTGGGTTTCGGCCTGGTAGGTCTGGACCGCTGGATTCTTTCATCACTCTGGCCAACCATGATTGCCGAGCTGGGTTTCGAACCAGGTACGGTAGGTACGCTGGCCGGTCTGACCGGTATCACCTGGGGTATTTTCGCCATCTTCAGTGGCCGACTGGCTGACAAGATTGGACACCGAAAAATCCTTATCACCGCTATTGTTCTTTTCTCACTGATGGGTGGATTTACCGGCATGATACAGACACTGGTCATGTTGATTGCCATCAGGGCCATTATGGGCGCTGCTGAGGGTTCCTATACCGCACCCAGCTTTACTGCTGTTGCAGTTGCCTCCAAACCGGAACGACGCGGCCTTAATCAGGGTCTGCAACAATGTGGTTTCGCCTTGATCGGTTTCGCCCTGGCGCCCATTATTGCCACCCAGTTGCTGGAAGCCGGTTTCTCCTGGCGCATCATTTTCTGGATTGCAGCCGTACCCGGTTTCATCGTTGCTGCCTTCCTTATCAAGGTACTCAAAGAGCCACAGGACACCATGGGTGCAGCTGCACTGGGTGTTGCACAGGCTGAGCATAAGGATGTTTCCTGGTTCAAGGTATTCTCTTCATCCAACATCATTGTCTGTATGATCATGCTGATGTGCGCCATGTCCTGTGTTTTCGTACTGGGTGCCATGGTTCCTGTTTATCTGCAGGTCGTACTTGAGCTGACTCCGGGTCAAATGGGGCTGGTTGCTTCAGCTGTGGGCTTTGGCGGATTCTTCGGTCAGTTCGGCTGGCCTGGACTGTCTGATAAAATGGGCCGTAAGCCAGTTTGTACGATTGGTTTTATTGGCGCCACTATCTGTGTCTTCTGGTTCTTCCAGACTGGCCCCAGCATCGGCGCCCTTTTCGTATCACTGTTCCTGACTGCATTCTTCTGTCTGGGTAACGTGGCACTGATTACCGGTCCGATTTCCACTGAATCAGCACCGACTGGCCTGGTTGCCGCTTCCATCGGTATCGTTGTGGGAACCGGTGAAATCTTCGGTGGCGGTGTTGCTCCGGCCATTGCTGGCGGTGTTGCCAACAGCATGGGCTTACCTAGCATCGTCTGGGTACCAGTGATTGGCGTTGCCCTGGGTATCGTGGTTTCTCTTTTCCTGAAAGAGACAGCTCCGATAAAAATCCAGCGTGCTGCACCGCAGGCCATTGACGAAACGGGACCCATAGCCTGATGCTATGAACTTCCAATAAAAAAAGGGCAGCTTAGGCTGCCCTTTTTTTTGCTACGACTTTGAATCATACACTACTGAGTGGTACCCAGTTCCCTATCTGCCAGCTCAGCCAGTTCCAGCAGTTTAAGCTGTTCGATACCACTGAAAGGCTTGCTGTTCAGACATAAAAGACGGGCATCCAGACTAATCGCATGTGCTGCCAGCATGGCATTGTTCATATTGGCTGCCTGCCCTGATACCAGAGCCTGCATCTGGATATCGGTATACTGATCAACAGCGTCACCATCCCAGGGAACGACCGCATCCAGCCTCTCGCAGAAGGCTTTTACCAGTCCCATATGCTTTTGCTTATCAGCTGTCTGCAGTGCTCCAGCTACCAGTTCAGCATAGGTTACGGCTGAGAGCATGATTTCATGCCCCTGAGAAGACCAGTATTCCAGTACTTCAAGGGCGACCGGATCACGAGTAAGGATAATGTGCCGGCAAATGTCAGGGCTGAGCAGCAGCAACATGGGAATCAGCTACTTTTTATCAGTCGAGGCCGAATACGCATAAAGTCCTCATCTGCAGCGGCTTCCTGCTGAAATGAACTCCAGGTACTACGCACCGGAGTCAAAAGCAGGCCATTGCCCTGTTTGCTGATCAGCACGGCATCTACGCCCTTGAACTCCAGTTCCCTTGGAATACGTACGGCTTGATTGCGTCCGTTGGTAAATATCTTGGCCCTGGTGCTCATTCCAGCCTCCTAAATGGCATTTCCCAGCAGTATAAGCCCAAAATATCATATGTCAAACATATGCCAGCTATATGGCTGCTTTTAAAGGCATATTTGGGTATCATGGACTTTTCGCAAATGATGGACCTGCCTGCTTATGTCGCTGACAAGCCTTACCGCCATTTCCCCTATTGACGGCCGTTATCACAGCAAAACCGACAAGCTGAACGGCTATTTCAGTGAATTTGCCCTGATCCGTTACCGGGTCATTGTGGAGCTGCGCTGGTTTCAACAACTGGCCGAAAACCCCGGAATACCTGAGGTTCCGGCACTCAGCAAGAATGCAAGGGCATTGATTGAAACCCTGATCCAGGACTTTTCAGAGGAACAGGCACAATGGGTAAAAGACCGGGAAGCCATTACCAATCATGACGTCAAGGCCGTTGAATACTTCATTAAGGATATTTTCAGTAAAAACAATGAGTTAAATGATATAAAGGAATTTGTACATTTTGCCTGCACCTCTGAAGACATCAATAACCTCTCTTATGCGCTCATGCTCAAGGATTACCGCCATGACTGTCTCTTGCCAGAACTGAAAACGCTGATGAACGCAATCCGTGACAAGGCGCATGAATATGCCGACATGCCACTGCTTTCACGTACACACGGGCAAACAGCCACGCCGAGTACCATGGGAAAAGAGTTTGCTAACACGCTGGCCAGGCTCGAACGCCAGTACCGACAGATTTCCGAATGTGAAATCCTTGGCAAGATCAATGGTGCCGTTGGAAATTACAATGCCCACATGGTCACCTACCCGGATGTCGACTGGGAAGCCAATGCCCAGGCCCTGATTGCCAAGCTTGGACTGTCATGGAACCCCTACACCACCCAGATTGAACCTCATGACTATATCGCTGAATTATTTGATGCCGTCTGTCGTTTCAATACCATACTGATCGATTTCAACCGTGATGTCTGGGCATATATTTCTCAGGCTTATTTCAAGCAGAAAATGGTTGCCGGCGAAGTAGGTTCATCCACCATGCCTCACAAGGTTAACCCGATTGATTTTGAAAATTCCGAAGGCAATCTGGGACTTGCCAATGCCATTATGGGACACCTGGCAGAAAAGCTGCCGATTTCTCGGTGGCAACGTGATCTGACTGATTCAACCGTTCTGCGTAATATAGGCGTCGGCTTCGCACATGGAACGATTGCCTACCAGGCCTGCCTGAAAGGACTTTCCAAACTGATGATCGATGCAAGCAAACTCGAAGCAGACCTCGATGCCAGCTGGGAAGTACTGGCTGAAGCTATACAGACCGTTATGCGCCGTTACGATGTGCCAGAGCCTTACGAAAAACTGAAAGCCCTGACGCGTGGGCAGCAGATTAATGCTGCTGTTCTGGCAGAGTTCATTGATACACTGGAATTACCTGACGCGGTTAAGGTCGAATTGAAAAAACTGAGCCCTGCCAACTACATCGGTAACGCTGCACAGCAGGCCAAGCGTATCTGATGTTTAACAGCACAGTCAGTCTTGAGAAATTTCTCTCGGACTATTGGCAAAAAAGCCCCTTACTCTTCAAACAGGCCTTCCCTGCTTTTAGCGACCCTTTGAGTCCCGAAGAGCTGGCTGGCCTTGCCTGTGAAGAAGAAGTCGAATCGAGACTGGTCAGTCATAAGCAAGACACTTGGCTGCTGCAAAACGGCCCCTTCAGCGAAGACGAGTTCACTGCCCTGCCAGAAACTGACTGGACTCTGCTGGTACAGTCGGTCGATGTCTGGTTTACCAAACTGAAGTCTCTGTACTCACATTTTTCTTTCATACCCGACTGGCGTTTCGATGACATCATGGTCAGCTATGCTGCCGATCAGGGCGGCGTGGGTCCTCATTTTGATTATTACGATGTCTTCATCATTCAGGGTCAGGGCAAAAGACGCTGGCAACTCGGGGATACCTGTAATGAATTGACACCACTGCAAAGTAACAGCGAGTTAAAAATCCTCAAACATTTTAAACCCCATGATGAGTTTTTGCTGGAAACTGGCGATATGCTGTACATTCCGCCTGGGCATTCTCACTACGGTGTGTCGCTGGGCCCTTCCCTGAGTTATTCCATAGGCTTCAGGGCTCCTTCGCATGCCGAACTCATGGATGAATTCTGTACCCACCTGAGTGAACAACTCAGCGAGCAGCAGCGTTATCAGGACGGCAGACTGATGCCCCAGCAAGAGACAGCCGAAATCACCCCCTCTACACTACAAAGCGTACAGGACATCATCAAAGCTCTGGCCCAGGACAAGCAGGCTGTACTGTGTAGTTTTGCTGAAACCATGACCCGACGGAAGTATGCCGAACAGCAGTACCTGCCTGAGCGGACACTTTCACCCGATGAGCTACTTACAGGAATCCAGTCCATGGTTCTGGAAAAACACCCGGCTGCACGTTTTGCCTTTTCAGTTCTGGATAAAACACTGTATTTGTTTGCGGACGGCACAGGGTTTAGGCTGGATGCTGAAGATGCCGATCTGCATGAACTGGTCCGTCAACTTTGTGACCGTCAATTCACAGGGCTGGCCCTGACTGATGTCATGCACTCAAATAGTCGACTGTCACTGGTCTGTTCACTCTACAACCAGGGTTCCTTGATCAGTATTGATTAGGCTAATCGCTTCATGAGTAAACTTTCACATAAATTTTGTGTCGCCCCAATGATGGACTGGACTGATCGGCATTGCCGCTATTTCCTGCGTCTGCTGACACGACAGGCCCTGCTCTATACCGAAATGGTAAGCTGTGGCGCCTTATTACATGGTGACCGTGAACGCCTGTTGAAATTCAATGCTGCAGAACAACCGGTAGCCATTCAACTGGGTGGCAGTGAGCCTGCCCAACTGGCTGAATGCTCTCAGATGGCCGAAAAAGCCGGCTACCTCGAGGTCAATCTTAATGCTGGTTGTCCCAGTGACAGAGTGCAACAGGGTAAAATAGGTGCCTGTCTCATGGCTGAACCTGAACTGGTGGCCGAATGCATCGCCGCCATGCAGGCAGCCGTATCAATCCCGGTTACCGTCAAAAGCCGTATTGGCATCGATGACATGGACTCCTATGAGGAGCTGGCCAACTTCATCCGCAAAGTTTCAGCAGCAGGCTGTCAGTGTTTTATTCTGCATGCGCGCATTGCCATTCTTGATGGCCTTAGCCCGAAGGAAAACCGTGAAATCCCGCCACTTAACTATGAGCGCGTGTATGCCATAAAGAAAAATTTTCCTCACCTGGAAATCATTATTAACGGCGGTATCAAATCACTTGAAGAGGCCCGGCAGCATTTACAGCATGTGGATGGTGTCATGCTGGGAAGAGAAGCCTATCAGCAGCCCTATATACTGGCGCAGGTAGATCGCGTTATCTTCAATAGCCAAGAACCCGTACCGGAACGCTTGAAAATTCTGGAGAAACTACTACCTTATGTCCTTGATGAACTTGAGCAGGGTACTGCCCTGCGTCATATTTCCAGACACATACTGGGTCTTTTTCATGGCCAGACAGGTGGCAAGCAGTTTCGCCGCTTTTTAAGTGAAAATGCCTATAAAAACACTGCCGATATCCAAACGCTGCAAACGGCACTGCACATGATGCAAGAATATGCGGGACAGGAACATGCTACAGAGCATTAACCGATTTTTTGACAACTACCTGAAACCCTCTGAGTCCCCTGCTGAGGATAGGTCAACGCAGACAAACCAGCTCCAGCTGGCCAGCGCTGCCTTGATGATAGAACTGTGCCGTGCGGATCAGCATTTTGATGAGGAAGAAACCCGAAAAATCAGCAGCATCCTGCGTAGCCAGTTTGATTTGTCTCAGGAAACTCTCGACGAATTATACGAACTGGCCCAGCAGGAGGCTGAAGAGGCAACATCTCTTTATCAGTTCACCAGTCTGATCAATGAAGCTTATGGCTACGAAGCCAAAATTGCCTTGATTCATAATCTGTGGGAAGTGGCATATGCCGATGGCAACCTGGATCGCTATGAGGAGCACCTGATTCGACGTATCGCTGAATTACTCTATGTTTCACATAGCGACTTTATAAAAACCAAGCTGCAGGTCAAGAACGACTAATTCCGCTTCAGCGCAGTAACCAAATCCTGAAATTCCAGTCTGTTTTCTTCACTGAGCGTCATTAATGCCTGATGGGCAATAATAACTTTTTTCTTGATCGCGTCTTCGGATTCACTGACCAGGCTCAACTCTCCGAATTCAGCCTCATTTGATAAAGGTTCCTCGACGATATCGAAAATGATATCAAAACTCATGCCTTTGAGAATTCGAGTAATGTCCTTGTTAGTGGAAATGATGCTGGGTTTGACATTGAATCGATTGCGAAGCTGTATGGCCATTTTTGCCAGCAGCCCCAGAGCTGTACTGTCGATACCCTTGGTTTCACTCAAATCGACAATCATGGCATCGAGTATGGCTTTTGAGTAAATGCTTTGAAAATAGTTTTCGATGGTTGAACTCATTAACACGCGAACATCCCCTACCAGTTTCAATACCGGTATGCGATCATATTCCGCTGCTAAAATTTTCCCCGAGTTCATCGTTTTACATCATCCCGCCTTACCCTACTCTTTTATTGTCACCGTCCCTGTGCCGGATTAGATTCGGGTAATAATACTCACTTCAGATCACTAATATTCATCACCGCAATATCGTCAGGGACATTCTTCAGTTTTTTCAGGCCGAACATTTCACGGATCGGCTGAAATTCACCACCACACTGTTCCACAACCTCAAGAATCCGATTTTCTTTCCCTTCCAGCGACTCCTGCGGCAGCGACTCCAGTATGCCATCAGAACACAAGGTTAGTGAACAATTTTCAAAGGGTATAGTTTCTTCGAAATACTCTGCTTCTGCAAGCAAGCCAACGGGGAAACTGCTCTGGGTCACTTTGATAAAACTGGCTTTGCCATCTTTGTAGAGAACCGGCAGGGGATGATGGCCCGCAACACTGTAGGTGAGCGAATTGCTTTCGCGGTCAAGCATACCGACAAACATCGTAATATGTTTATCTAGACCTGTATCTAACAGGTCATGGTTCAGCTCATTAATAATATTGGCTGGCGTAAACTCTCCCTGGAAGCGGCTCTTGATAAAATCACGACGCATCTGCTCGGTTCTGAAACGCAGCAGAATGGTAATAAACGCGGAGGAGGAGCCATGTCCGGCAACATCTGCGATATAAAAAAGAACCTTCGATTTGGATATGGGCTTGTAATCCACCAGGTCACCACTCAAATACAGGGATGGCACTACCCGGTGATTGAATTCATAACCGGCTATCAATTGGGGCGGCTTCGGCAGCATACTGATTTGAACATGACGTCCGGCCTGCTGGTCGGACTGAAACAGCTCCAGATTATTCTCCAGCGCGTGATTGATATCCTCAAGCCGCTTTCGGTAGGCTTCATTTTCCTTGATGATGTGAGCACGTTTCAGACTACTGTTAATTGACAACTGCAAAAGCACCAGTTCAGTAACCGGTTTGATCAGGTAGTCACTGGCACCCAGTTTCATCGCCTCAACGACATCATCCAGCACTTCTTTATCCGACAACACGATGACAGCCTGGGAGGCTACCTCCGAAAAAATATCCCGCAGAAAGTCGAGAACACAGTTACCCGCCAGATTCATGTCGCATATCACCAGATCAGGGCTGGCTGAATGAAAAACATCCATCCCTTCTTTGGTATCGGAGGCAACAACAACGCGATAGGACAATTCTGATAAAAATTTGGCAATACCATCCCTGACGACAAGATCGTCGTCCACTAGCAAGACAGTACTGTTATCCCCTTTTTCCATTCAGTAAAGTCAGGTATCAAGTAAATACCTTGTTTAAGAAAATTCCTGCAAGTCAGCATGACTGAAACGGTCTCAAGGCAGGAACATGGATACCTTAACCCCTTCTTATTGGGGCTGCAAGAAAAGTTCGTTAATTGGGTCACAATTTTGTTTTATCACTTCATTCATACTATCTCTCAGAAAAATCTGGCAGTACTATGCAATAAACGATGAGTGTAGCGATGGCAAAAATGAGAGATTTACTGAAAGGCTCTGATCCGACGATGGCACGCTTCCACGAGCAGCGTGAATTTCAGCGCATCAAAATCAATACCGCTGTCAGCTTGCACTTTGACAATCCAAAAAGAATTATCGAAGCTCTTTGCATCAATATCAGTGAAAACGGTATGGGGATTTTGTCCGATCAGGTTGTACCAATGTGGACAGAGTGCAAGGTCAAAATTCATGACGGACAGAATAATAAGTCGGATTTCCAGGCCCTGATCGAAATTAACCGTGTTTTTGAACTGGAAGACGGGCAGTTCATCCTGGGCGCCAATATTCTGGAAAAATTCTAGTAGCTTAGCTTCAGCACTTTTTCCCGCCAGTATTTCTCCAGGCGCTTTTGTGAAACCTGGGTCCTCGTCCCCAGCTTCTGTGCAAAGAGGGAAACCCGATACTCCTCCAGCATCCAGCGATAGACTTCCAACTCTGGAGAAACCTGGTTCAGACTGACATTGTTGTCATATTCACGCTGATAAGCCTGGTAATAAGCCTGTAACTCCAGACTCCAGCTACGGTCACGCTCTATCTGCCTCGGAAACTTATCCAACCTTTCCTCTATTGCCCGCAGGTAACGTGCCAGCTCGAAGAAATATTCCGGCGGTGTATCCAGAATAAATTCTGCGTGCAGCAGCTCTTCAAGCTGCATCTTGATATCTTTTTTGAGCTCACTGTTATCCCCTGCTCCCAGGTTTTTCAGTCGTGACTTTATTCGATGGAAAATCTGCACAATGACAAGCAACTCCTTCTCCATGGCTTCGGCCCGACTGATCAGGTTTTCCCTGCCTGCCTGATAAAGCTGCTCAAACTCGACCTGAGTTCTGGGCAGAGCACGATCCCTTAAAAAAGCATGACGGTAAGCGGCTCGGACAAGTTGATCCAGAATCTCATCCCGTGAGCCAAAATGACTGAACAGCAAGAGCTGCTTTTGCTGCCTTAACAGTTGCTTTTGCAGGAATTTCAGCTGGGAATTTGAACGCAGTATCAGCAGCCTGACGACAGCCCAGAGTGTCTCCTGCTCAGCCAGCGAGGCATTGTCACAAAGCGTCAATGACACGCTGTCTTCTTCGTCGATCAGTACCGAATAGGCCTGCAAGGTGATTGTGCCATGTTGTATTGCATGGGATTCCGGTAATTCTCCAAAATCCCACTGTGTGATGCCCGAGACCTCAAACTCCGAATCAGCATGAGCCTGCAGCTGTCGTTTACTCAGATCTGAATATTTATCCTGCAATTCTTTGAGATCCCGGCCTGTGTCCAGCAAAGATCCCGCTTCATCCAGCAGTTTGATATGCATACGCAGATGGTTTTCCGGGGTAAAGTCTTTCCAGCTTGCCGGATCAATCCTCACACCGGCTATGCCGGTTAATGCATTGGCCAGCAGGGCTTTTAGATTACCCTGAGCATGCTGCTTCAGGTTTGGCAGCAGTCGATCAACAACATTCGGTACCGGCACAAAATGTTTACGCAGCGATTTAGGCAGTGCTTTTACCAGTGCGATACATTTCTCCCGCAGCAGTCCGGGGACCAGCCAGTCGAGATCCTCTTCCCGTAATTGGCGCAGCGCAGATATCGGGACTTCTACCGAAACCCCGTCCGCTTCTCTGCCCGGTGAAAATTCATAATCCAGGTTCAGCAACATGCTACCTGTCGCCAGCTGATCGGGGAAATCATTCAGATTAAGCTGACTGGTATCCTGGCGGCTCAGGTCTGCTTCTGTCAGGAAAAGTCTTTGACGTTCGGCGCTATCAAGCTTTTTATGCCAGCCTTCCAGACCACGCTGGGTACACACATCCAAGGGAATTCTCTCATTATAAAAACTGTAAAGTGTTTCATCATCGACCAGAATATCCCGCCGCCTGGTTTTTTCTTCCAGCTCAGTCAGTCCGGCAATTAACTTTTTATTGTGTTCGAAAAATGGCAGCCTGGTATTGATGTCCATGGGCACCAGTCCCTGCCGGATAAACAATTCCCGGCTGATAGTCGGATCAATATGACTGAAGGATAATTTACGCTTTTCCACCAAGGTCAGGCCATAGAGCGAAACCTTCTCATAGGCCATCACCTCACCTCGTTTCTTCTCCCAGTGTGGCTCCAGGTATTCTCGCGTCAGTAAGTCCTTTGCCTGGTTCTCGACCCACTCTGGCTTGATTTTGGCATTCAGCCGGGCATACAGGCGGCTGGTTTCGACCAGCTCCGCTGATAAAAGCCATTTTGCATTCTTTTTAAACAGACTGGAGCCCGGAAAAATCTGAAATTTACGGTTACGGGTTCCCAGGTATTCATCACGATCAAAGCGAAAGGCAATTTGAGAGACCAGCCCGGCCAACAGCGACTGATGAATCTCATCTTCATTAGCCGGGATCTTGTTCTCACGCAGCCCCAGTTCACGGCATTGCAGATGCAGCTGACGATGAATATCACGCCACTCACGCATGCGCAAATAAGACAGGAAATACTTCCGACAGTAATTACGCAGCTGATTTTGTGTCAGCTCCTGTCGATTTTTCTCATAGCTGCTCCAGAGTCTGATGAAACTCAGAAAATCGGAACGGGGGTCTTCAAATTCCTGGTGTTTCTGATCAGCCTGTTGCTGAAACTCCAGAGGTCTTTCGCGGGGGTCCTGAATGCTCATGGCACTGACAATGATCAGCACTTCACTCAGGCAGGAACGGCTTGAGGCTTCCAGCAGCATACGGGCAAAACGCGGATCTACCGGCATACGAGCCATCAGACGTCCTGCTTTGGTCAGCCTGTTTGCCTGATCCAGCGCGCCGATTTCCTGCAAGACCTTTTGACCGTCATTAATCGCCTTGGTCTCAGGCTTATCCAGAAACGGGAATTCAGCAATTTCACCCAGACCCAGCGCATGCATTTGCAAAATGACTGAGGCGAGATTGGTACGGGTAATCTCCGTATCCGTGAAAGCAAGACGACTGTTAAAATCATCCTCACTATAGAGGCGTATGCAAATACCGGGAGCAACGCGCCCGCAACGTCCTGCCCGCTGATTGGCGCTGGCCTGTGAAATGGCTTCAATCGGCAAACGCTGGATTTTGCTGCGCACCGAATAGCGACTGAGTCTTGCCATCCCCGGATCAATAACACAGGTAATACCCGGCACCGTGATGGAGGTTTCGGCTACATTGGTGGCCAGCACAATACGGCGTCCTGCGTGGGACTGAAAGATGCGGTTCTGTTCCTTGTTGCTCAGGCGGGCATAGAGCGGCAGGATCTCCATATCCCCCAAGCGGGCCTTGCGTAGCGCCAATGCCACATCTCGAATCTCACGTTCACCACTGAGAAAAACCAGCACGTCACCTTTTTTTTGCTGCAGCTGCCGCTCCAGCAGAAACAGGTCCCTCAGAGCCGCGATGATTCTTTCTGCCAGATCCTGTTCTTCATCTGTCTCAGCTGGCCGGTAAATCAGTTCAACGGGATAGGAACGCCCCGAAACTTCAATGATGGGCGCCTGGGCAAAATGCGCAGAAAACTTTTCCAGATCAATGGTTGCCGAAGTGATAAGCAGTTTCAGTTCCGGCCGCTGTGGCAAGAGCCGCTTCAGATAACCCAGTAAAAAATCAATATTCAAGCTGCGCTCATGCGCCTCATCAATGATGATGGTGTCATAGCGTCTGAGCTGGGGATCCTGCTGGATTTCAGCGAGCAGAATGCCGTCTGTCATCAATTTGATGCGGGTATTGGGGCTGCTCTTATCGGAAAAGCGTATCTGGTAACCGACTTCATCACCCAGAGTCACCTGCAGCTCATCGGCAATACGCTGACTGACTGTTCGTGCAGCCAGTCGTCGGGGTTGCGTATGCGCAATGATGCCTGACTTGCCACGCCCCAGATCCAGGCAGATTTTGGGAAGCTGAGTGGTTTTACCTGAACCGGTTTCACCACCGATGATGATAACCTGGTGTTTGCTGATAGCCGCTTTTATCTCATCGACTTTCTGGCTGAGTGGTAGCGTTTCAGGGTATTGAATGGGTGTTTGAATTGGCATGAGAACTCATCAGCGACAGCAGGCGCCAATCTCATTCAGGCATTCTGTCGCAGGCGTCTGGTTTTTTTCAAACTCAGCAGTTTTCTGACTTTACGGAAACGGTAGATGGCAACGCCAAAAACAATGAAAAGATTCACAAAAATCACCGACATGGCCATGGGCACCAGCGAACGTATACCCGCCATGGTTTCAATAGTCACGACATCGAGTACGAAAATGATAATGGCCGGGGCCAGAATGCTCTGATCCGGCATGACATACCAGGGAGTAAAAATCAGGGCCATGACCGTTCCCTGCATCACATAAGCCAGGTCAAGCCAGAATATCTGTCTGGCAAATTTCCAGAACAGCCAGGACAGCGCCAGACCTGCAATCAGGTACACGAACCAGGCGAGAATGTAATCAAGTGTTTCCATTTACTTACTACGTAACAAGTTCATCACTGTTTCAGTCGACCCACTTCACCAGATGTTCATCATAACCATCTTCGTGAACATATTCTTCGGAGATTACCTTGCCTGCCACGCTATTTCCACTGTCTTCCATTGCCAGCCGACTGCCGCTTAACAGAGGATGCCAATCTGGCAGCTGCTTGCCTTCATACAGCAAGCGGTAGGCGCAGGTAGATGGCATCCAGGGGAGATCGCCGAGATTGTCAGGATTCAAAACCACACAGCTCGGTACTTTTTCCTTGCGCGATGCATAGACCCGGCAGCGGCCGTTGTTTTCATTGAAATATCGACAGATGACACGCGTATAGGCTATGTCCCCGCTGTCCTCATCTTCAAGCTTGTGCAGGCAACATTTTCCGCAGCCATCACACAAGGCTTCCCACTCCTGCGCATTCATGGCATCCAGGGGCTTGTGCTTCCAGAATTCACTGCTTAACACTGATTCATTCGCCATAGGTGAAGACCGGTGCATGAATATTCGGTGGCAACTGCAAGAAGTAACCCTTGCTTTGAATATCGTCCAGTACCTGCTGCGTTTTTACTCTGGCCAGCTTGCGTTCGGCTGACAGGGCCAGTGTCATGACTTCCCGTAGTTCTCCGAATCGCTGTAGCAAAGCTTCGGGAACCTGCGAAAGATCACTGCCCTTTTCCACATACAGGTACAGCTCATCTTCGCGTGAACCCTTGTAGATGGTACAAAGTGTCTTTTTCACTGAAACAGCTCCTGAAAAACCGGCAGCAGTATCGCTTTACGCCAGCCAAGCAGTTCATCGGGCAAAGTCAGGCTAGTGATATCCACGGCTTGCTGCGTCTCAGACTGGCTGGCCAGCCATACATTGAACACCGCCAAGAGTAGCCGTTTTCTGCCCAGAATTTCTACCGGCAGGCCCACACTTTCAGCTTTCTGCCTTACCAGGGCCTGGGCTTTTTTAAACAGCTTTTTTTGCGCATTGCTCAAGGGGCGTGGAAGATCATTGGCAAGTGGCGGCAAATCCTGTGCCTGCCTGACCAGTTGCAGTATTGCCTCCCCTTCATAACGAATGAAATTGACACTCAGGCTGTCGATTGCTCTAAGTTCCTGTAGCGCTTGCGGCTGATATCTGGCTATTTCAAGAATTGATTTGTCCTGCACAATCCAGTTTTTGGGTTTATCACGTTGCCTGGCGCGTTTTTCTCGCCATTCTGCCAACAGTTTCAGGAGACGCAGCTGCTCACCATTTAACTGCCAGGCTGCTGAAAAGCCCAGATAGGCCTGTGAGAAATCCTGCGCCAGTTCTTCGCGGTAATTACCGGACAGGCGCTGGCAGTCTTCTTCCACCCAGCTCAGGCGCCCCTGCTCTTGCAGTTGCTCCTTCTGCGCAAGGTAAATGGCAGGCAGATACTCAACATCCAGCGCGGCATACTGCAGCTGTTGCTGGGTCAGAGGACGCTGCAGCCAGTCAGAGCGTGTCTCTCCCTTGGGCAGTTCATGACCGGACTGGGCCGCCACCAGGTTCTGGTAACTCAGTCCAAAACCTTCATTAAGAAAGGCATTGGCAATCTGAGTATCAAACAGGGGCGTCGGCAATAAGCCGAAGTGGCGCACAAAAACCCCAAGATCTTCCGAACAGGAATGAAAAATCTTGACCACGCCGGGCGACAGCATCAGCTCAGCAAAGGCTTCCCACTCGCTAATGCCCAGGGGGTCAATCAGGTAAATGGCATCACCGTCATTAACCTGGATCAGTGCCAGTTGCGGGTAGAAGGTATTCACCCGCATAAACTCCGTATCCATGCCGAGAAAGGCTTTGCTCTGCCAGTGCTGGCAACATGTGTTGAGCTCCTGATTGGTTTTAATCAGGCGATAGTCTATGGTTGGTACGTCGTTATTCACTACAGGGGGACTCGTGTTATAAAACTGTGCGGTGCCTAGTTTCCACTGATTGTCTGCCGACCGGCGAAGGAATGCACCAGGGTGCCGCCGTCGATGTATTCCAGCTCACCACCCAGGGGAATGCCGTGTGCAATACGGCTAACTCTTAGCTGGCGGTTTTGCGGGTCCGGTGATTTGAGCTGTTCGGCAATGTAATAGGCCGTTGCCTCGCCTTCAACCGTCGGGTTGGTGGCCAGAATTACTTCACTGATGTTGGATTCACTGACCCGCTGCAAGAGCTCCATGATGCCAATTTCATCCGGCCCGATACCGTCAATCGGGGACAAATGCCCCATCAGGACAAAATAGTTGCCCTTGTAAGTGCTGGACTGCTCAACTGCAAAGACATCTGCCGGTGTCTCTACCACGCACAGCAGTGACTGGTCACGTTTAGGGTCTGCACAGATCTGGCAGATGGCTTCTTCAGACAGGGTGCGGCACTGCTTACACTGGCCGACCCCTTCCATGGCCGCATCCAGTGCCTTGGCCAGTTGCCGGCCACCCTCGCGGTCTTTTTCAAGAAAATGCAGCACCATACGCTGTGCCGACTTCGGTCCGACACCGGGCAGACGTTGAAAGGCTTTGATAAGCTGGTCAATTAAGGGGCTGTAATTCATCAGAACGGGAATTTGAAACCTTCCGGCAGATTCAGGCCGGCAGCCATGCCGGACAACTGATCCTTGTTGCTTTCCGCCACTTTCTTGACGGCATCATTCATGGCTGCCGCCACCAGATCTTCGACAAGCTCCTTGTCTTCCTGCATGAGCGAGGCATCAAGGTCAACTTTTTTGACCTCATGCTTGCCATTGACCGTCACCCGCACCAGTCCGGCACCGGCCTCGCCGACATGCTCCTTGTTGGCCAGCTCCTCCTGGGCTTTTTGCATCTGCTCCTGCATTTGCTTGGCCTGCTGTAACAGGCTGGAAAAATCTGCCATCACTACCTCGTTTGTTTAATAATCTTCCGGTGTCAGCGGCTCTATGCTGTCCGGCACGATACTGCCTTCAAAGCGTTCAACTAGAATTTTTACATTGTCATCATTTTTGAAAATTTCTTCAGCCTTTTTCTGCCGCTCCAGCTGCTTTCTGGCCCGATAGCCAGCAGGGGTTTCCTCATCAGTGTCCAGTGTTTCCAAGGCAATATCCAGCGTGATATCAGTGGCGAAATACTCACTCAATGCCGCGGTAATTTTTTGTTGCTGCTCTTCACTGAACACGGCCTGCTGGCTGCTATCCAGTGACAGTTTGAGGTGCCTACCCTGCACCGCTGTCAGCAGACACTGGGCAGCAATGCTGCGCGTTATGCCCGACAGTTGCAGGGCATAAAACAGGGGAATCCAGTCTGCGGGTTTGAGTTCGTCCAGACTGATGGGGCTCTTGCTCTCAGACAGTGAGGACGTCGTTTGAACGGGTTCCTGGGGCTTTGCTGCCGGCCTGCCTTCAGCTGGCGCTGGCTCAGGCCGAGGCTTATCCTGAACTTCAATGGTTTTTAGCGGCTTTTTTTTTTCGACGGGCTGAGAACTGTTTGCTGAACGCTCGGCATCGGGTGTTTTTTCACCGGATGGTGTATTCACAGCGCCATGACCAGCCGCATCAGGGGTAAAGGCCAGCATACGCAGGAGAATCATCTCGATGCCGGAGCGCTCATCCACTGCCAGCGGCATATCCTCGCGCCCTTTCAGGGCAATCTGGTAGTAAAGCTGCACATTCTCGGCAGGCATTGCTTCGGCATGGGTAAGCACCTGCTGCTTATCACCTTCTGAGTTGTCCAGGCCATCAGGCACGACCTGAGCAATGGCAACCCGGTGCAGATAAGACAGCAGTGCTTCCAGCAAGGACGTGAAATCCGGTGACTGCTCGGCTGCCATATTAATAATGGAAAGCAGTGTCTTGGCATCCCCGGCAATCAGGGCATCCACCAGCTCATAAATCACACTCTGGTTGATGGTTCCCAAAAAGCTGCTAATCTCGCTGTCGGTGATTTTGCCATCACAAAAGGAGATGGCCTGGTCCAGCAGCGTCAGGGCATCGCGCACCGAACCACGCGCGGCTCGGCCGATCTGCCAGAGCGCCTCGTCTTCAAAGGGTATTTTTTCCTGTTCCAGAATGAACTGCAGGTGTTCCTTGATCAGCTCGGGACTCAGGTTCTTCAGGTTAAACTGCAGGCAGCGAGACAATACGGTTACCGGTAGCTTCTGCGGGTCGGTGGTGGCCAGCAGAAACTTCACGTGCGGGGGTGGCTCTTCCAGGGTTTTGAGCAGGGCATTGAAACTGTGCCCGGAGAGCATGTGCACCTCGTCAATCAGGTAAATCTTGTAGCGACCACGGGTCGGTGCGTATTGCACGTTATCCAGCAACTCGCGGGTATCCTCCACCTTGGTACGGGAGGCCGCATCCACTTCAATCAGGTCAATAAAGCGGCCTTCCTCGATTTCGGTACAGGCCGAGCACTGGCCACAGGGCTCGGAGGTGACACCCTCTTCACAGTTGAGACAGCGGGCCAAAATACGGGCAATGGTGGTTTTGCCGACACCACGGGTACCGGTGAACAGGTAGGCATGGTGCAGGCGTTCGTTATCGAGGGCATTGACCAGGGTTTTGAGCACGTGCCCCTGTCCGGCCATTTCCTTGAATGAGCGGGGACGCCACTTTCTTGCCAGAACCTGATAGGACATGGAGTTTATTATAACTGTTTACTGATGGAGGTACCTCCTGCCAGCCACACCCCGGCACATGCATTGGCTGCTACCGCTGCTCCCTTCCGGGCCTGACGGGGTTTACAACCTGACATTGCGAGGGGACCGACAAGAGATACCATAAATCATGGCAATTTAGGCATTTGGACGCCAAATCTCACCTTTCATGCAAGACAGGGATTATCTGGTACTGGGGCTGGGGAATCAAGCTGCTTAACTATCTCATACACCAGTGTTATATAGTACAGATACTTAAAACCCAAGGAAGGAAAATGACTGACATTCTCACTACGCTAGGCTCAAATATTTCAAAATTTAGAAAATCTTGTCAAATAGACTTAGATAATTTAGCAAATTTGGCCGGAGTTTCATTAAAAGAATTAGAGTTAATTGAAAGCGGAAATTTGACTGATTTAAAAATTATTGCAGTAAAACTAATCTCAGAAGCCTTAGATGTATCAATTGAAGACCTTTTCTTAGGGAATGAGCCCTACTCTGATGTTCAAAGTTTAGTACGTTTAGAAAGATTAAATGAAGAGAATAAAATGCTGGTCAATAAATTCATTGACCATTGTTTAGAAGAGCAAGCACTAGAAACACATTAAGCAAATGACCGCTTTCGGCCATAAGCAGACATTAGGCTCTATAATTAATTATCATTTGGAAAAGAGAATTGATCCGCAAATACAACAAAACCTTCTGTATTATCTGTTCTGTGATGAATGATTGCCTGATACTCAGGAGAATTGTACCAAGCGCGAGCTGCTTCTTTTGAAGGAAAACGTAAAATAACTGATACGTTACTTGGAGTTCCCTCTAAAACCTCACTGTTATAATCAGCGACTAAAACTTCTACTCCATGCGCTTCTAAAGTAGGCATTACTGCAGGCATATAAGATTTATATTCTTCGGGATTGGTTATTTTATAGTTTGCAATTAAATAAGCCGACATGTACTTCACCTCATATAAAAGTAATTACAGTAAAATCCAATTACTTTAGGTTGTTAGCAGAATCATAAATCCTGGCTGGAAAGCTAGCACTAAAAAGCCAGTTATGAATTATCTTATTAAGTGTAAATTCCGGATTTTCCTGGCGCGATAATGCCTTTGGGATCAAGTGCACGTTTGATGCTCTGATTCACATCCTTTTTGACGGTGCCAAAACTGTCAGCTACCTTGTCCATAAAGGCGATATTGGTACGATAGGAACCCCAGCCTCTTGCCGTAAATTCATCCAGCAATTCATTGAAACACTGATTTGCCCGTTGGGCTTCTTCAGGATCATTTCTGTTAAACAGTAAATCTATAATATGGTGGCCTTCGCGCCAGCCCACGATATATTCGGCAACATAATCGAAACCATATCTTCCTAATATTTCTTTGGCCAGTTCCATTTGCCGCAAGCCTTCAGAACCCTTTGCCTGCGCAACCGGCGCAAACCAAGCTGACCCACCACCACCACGCCAGTTATAGAGTCCGAATTCTTTAAGGGTCATATCACCTCGCATCAGTTTCGCTCTATAGTCAAAGGTACTATTCCCCACAAGGTCTGCTTCTTCCTGGATAGTGGCGCCACTTCCAGCAAATGCACCCGTGACTATATTCCAATTAAGCTCTATCTGTTCGGGTGTGCCATAGAGACCCGCATATATATTCCATGCACCCATCCCTAGGTCAGCCTTCATACGCTCCACGGCCTCGTCGGATATTGAACCTTCCCCCTGATAATAATCAGAACGCACAACTTCGGAACCGCCTTCCCACAGGGCATGAGCAATCACAACGGCATTGGGAATAATCTGGGCTATTCGCAGAGGACGCATAATATCAATGGCTTTTTCAATATCACTATCATTGGGAAAGCGAATCACAAAGGGCTTGAAAGCCGGCGGCTCCGGCATCAGCCACATCCCCAGCTTGGTCACCACCCCATAGTTGGACTGGGTGAAAATACCATCCAGATAGGGACCATAGCCCCACTTGAATACCTGCCAGGTATTGGAATTGGGCATGCCTCCCATGCCGGTTCGGAGTATTTCTCCATTTGCCAGCACCACTTCCATACCACAGGAAAAGAAAAAATTATCTCCATAAGGGGTATAACCGACGCCCCTGTCGATGGCATTCCCCAGAGGGCTTGCTATGGCGGACGGTGCCGGTGGTGACAACCATAATGGAATGTTGTTCTCTACCAGATAATCCTTTAACTGTTGGTAGGTGACGCCCGGCTCCACCAGCGCTGTCCCCAGATCGGCATCCACTTCAAGAATTCTGTTCATACGACGCAGGTCTAGAATTATCTGTCCTCTCGTCGCACAGGCTGCTGATCCATAACCAAAGTTTTTGCCGGTTGAAATTGGCCATACCGGAATCGTGTATTTGTCACAAATATTGATAATGGCTTGCACTTCTTCTGTCGACGCTGGTGCGATGGCTGCAGAAGGCGCATGGTCAAAGTTATCTGCCGGAATCATTATTTTGTTGTAACTGGCCAAGTTTTCCGCAGATACAAATACATTGTCGTCACCAACAACGGCCGCATACTCGTCAATGGCATTGCCAAAATCCTGAGCTGATATGCCCTGTGGTAAAATGTTGAAATCAGCCATGTACTTCTCCTGATAATTTCATCTCTTTGTGTATAGGCGCTTTAGGTTTAAATATAGGCAAAGAAACTGCTGAGGTTTCCTGCTCCTAAGACCTCTGTATGGCTCGCTTTGCTGGTGCCCATAGCATGTTGGATGCTTGCATCAAGCAACTCATCTAGCTTTGAAGCAGTGTAATTGCCTTCATGTAAATATCCGCTCGTCTTTAGATAGCCCCGTCTGTTTTGTACAAAGGTATCGACAAGAATTTTTTCGGCTTCAGAGATCAAACCAATTAGGAGTATATTTTTTGGCAAACTGTTCAATGAGGAGAATGTATCGATCTGATTGATATCTACCACGAGTTGGACACTATCAAGCATAGAGCTGGCCTTGTGAGCGAAAGCTTGACTGGTTGGACTATTCAGAGTGACCAACACTACTGCCTCAGACTGTTCTGTTCGATGACTAAAAGCGACAGCTTTTGGCGAAAAATGGAAAAACGGCAAACTAGTTAGCATCTGCATAGTCTGACGCCGAGAAAGCTTCAGTTTCATTGACTATCCTCGGCAGACAGCTGACTTAAATACGTCGCAACTTTTTCAAGATCCTCGGCAGATAGTTCGGATGGCCTGAACGCAGGCATTGCATTCAAACCGTTGCGTGCAATGGTGGCAAAATAAATTGCCGGCAGGTTTCGCCCGGTTAATACAGGCCCAACATTCTGGGTATGGCAATGTTGACAGATTTTTTCATAAATCTGCTCACCAGATTCCCATTCATCAGCCGCCTGAGCCAAAGCCTGTGTGCTCAGAAAACTTAAACTAACCATCAGGCTAATATTTTTGAATAGTTCCAACTTGCCCCCCCCTAGACCACCTTAAATTATGCATAAAATATGCAGAATAATATAGCTGATAAGTACAGCAATTCCTAGGAAGGAATGAAGCTGTCGATGAGTTGGGAATTGGACGAATATTTATCAGATTAACCATTGGCTCAGAATGTCCACTAAGGATAGATAGCAGACTTATAGAAAAAGGTATTATTTTGACTAGAGTATTTCCCTAAATCACTAAGGCTATACCAATACCAGCATCACCGAATAACTCAGCGCAAACAAAAGGAGGGTATACATCAGCACCTTGGTAAGGCTGATTTTCGATTTCTGTTCGAATTCAAACTCTTCCTGGATAATCAGGTGCTTGGGGATTTTACGTTCTTTAAAACAGGCCATGGGCTCACCTCAGTCACTATCTTGCTAAGGTGAATTAGAACAGACAAATCTGCCAATTCCATGCTGCAATTATGGCGATATTCTGACTTTTACGCTGCCTCAGCCGCCCTCACCACTGCCCCGGTTGACGGTATTGGCCGGCAGATTTTTGCCCAGCCAGAGCAGGAGTATGAGTCCCGGAATCACTGCCAGCGTGGTGAGCACAAAGAACAGCATCCAGTTGCCACCCAGACCATCAACCAGTGCCCCACTGCCAGCAGACAGGGTGGTACGTCCGAAGTTGGAAATGGAGGTCATCAGGGCAAACTGGGTGCCGGTGTATACCTCACTGGCGAAATAGGACATAAAGGAAATCACAGCTACTACAGCAAAGGCCTGGGTAAAGTTATCCACCAGCAGTGTCAGCACGAACAGCCAGGGTTCCGGACCCACCACCGCCATCAGGGCATAAAGCAGATTGGAAGATGCCATCACCACCCCGCCGATAAACATGCCGCGAATGATACCGAAGCGTGTGTTGATCAGGGCACCAACGATGGAAAAGATAACCGTGGACAGGCCGCCCAAAAAACGAGAATACAGTGCAATTTCATCGGTGCTAAATCCGAGCTCCGGATAGAAAATGATGCTCATACGTCCCAGCATGGCTTCACCGATACGAAAGATCAGCAAAAACAGCAGCAGCGCAAAACCAAACTTGAGCCCACAGCGCTGGAAAAAATCACCAAAGGGAATCACCACGTGTTCATTGAGCCATTCACTAAAGCTCTGCTTTTGCAGCGCCCCATCGCTGTCACTGATACGGTGAGGCGGTTCTGGCGAGAGGCAGATCAATACCATGAAAAGCGCAAAGCCCAGTGCCAGAATCTGATAGACCAGCGGCCAGCTCAGGCCAATGGTTTCGCCGCCCAGCCACAGGGCCGCTGCCCCACCGATAAAGCTGAAACCGGAATACCAGCCAGTGGTATTGACTGCCGAGGCCAGTGGAATCTTGTCATCCATTTCATCACGTGTGAACAGATTGATACGGTAGGCATCCACCACGATATCCTGAGTAGCTGATGCCGCAGCTATACCCAGGGCCAGCAGCCCAACGGGCAGCAGGTTGTCGGCTGGTGAGGTAAAACTCATCAGAAAACAGAACAGTACAATCAACGACATGGTCAGCATCAGCCAGGAACGACGCTGACCCAGCAGTTTATACAGAACTGGCAGACGAATACTGTCGACCAGTGGTGCCCAGACCCAGTTAAAGGCATAGATGGAACCCACCACGCCAATATAGCCAATGGCCGAGCGGGTGGATCCTTCACTGAACATCCACAAAGAGAGTACCGTGCCATGCAGCACCCAGGGGAAGCCACTGACAAAACCCAGTACCAGAATGGTCAGGAATCGTCTGTCGCGTAACTGCAGTAGAGTCTCTTTGCTGCTGAGTCTAGGCTTCATGATTCAGTCAGCCTAGATGAAAAAGATGAATAAACATAGCCCCAATACCAGTCGATACAGCACAAAGGGCATAAAGCCGAGTTGACTAATGAGCTTGAGGAAATAATGGATACACAGGTAGGCAACAAAAAAGGACAGCAGTAACGCATAAACCAGCTCACCCCAGTTTGCAGTCCCTTGCTGCAGCAAGTCCAGCAATAAGAGCAAGGCGGCGCCGGTAATAGCCGGTATGGAAAGCAGAAATGACAGCCTGGCAGAGGACTGACGGTCGAGCTGGCAAAACAGCGCAGCCGTCATGGTGACCCCGGAACGCGAGGTGCCCGGAATCAATGCCAGCACCTGTGCCAGCCCCACCAGCAAAAAGGCTTTCCAGTGCAGTGAATTCAGGCTCTTGCCGCCATCCGATTTATGATCAGCCGCCCACAGGAACAGGGCAAAAACGATGGTGCTGGATGCAATGACCGTAGTCGAGCGCAGGTAAGTATCGACAATATCCTGCAGCAGCAGACCGGCTATCACCAGTGGCAAGGTAGCCAGTATCAGCATCCAACCCAGCCGGGCTTCATCACTGGGAACCCGTTTGACAAGATGTGTTCCCCAACCGGCAAGAATGGACAGAATGTCCCGGCGAAAATAGCTGATGACGGCCAGCAGCGTACCCAGGTGCACAGCCACATCAAAGGCCAGCCCCTGATCTTCCCAGCCCAGCAATGCCGAAGGAAAAATCAGGTGAGCAGAACTGGAGATCGGCAGGAACTCGGTCAGCCCCTGAATCAGGGCCAGCACCGTCGCGCGTATCAGGTCAAAATCAGCCATATCAGTTCTGGGTTACCTGATTGCGCAGATAGGTCGGTGAAAAGTCAGCCGGATCCATGCTTTGCCCTTCCTGCAGGTATATTGCCGCCAACTCGGCGATCGCCCCAGCACGCGGATAGATGTCTGTTTCACAGGCATCTATCAGGGAGCGGGTCTGTTCGGGCATTGCGTCAAGAAAAGCCATGCCATTGCCCACAGCGTACAGTCTGCTGGCACTATCGTTAAATACCTGCTCAGGGCGTGTCAGCTTCTCCTCCCCCTGCAGCGTGAGCGAGTCACTATCAGCCTGGTAAACAGCCCAGTAAAGTTCATTGATACGGGCATCCAGGCAGGCCAGCAGCACAGGGGATTCACTACGTCTTTGCCAGGCCATTGAGGCCAGCGTTGAGACGGGCACCAGGGGCAAATCGGCACCGAAGGCAATGCCCTGGGCTACGCCGGCAGCAATCCGCAAGCCTGTGAAAGAACCCGGACCAGCTCCCAACGCAAGTGCATCGAGGTCTTTATAAGCGAGGCCCTGTTCCTGCATGAGCGACTGGATCATGGGCAGAATATGACGTGTATGCCCACGGGGAATAATCTCAAAACTTTCGATAATGGCACCATCAATGCTCAGTGCGCATGAGCAGGCTTCGGTGGAACTGTCCAGTGAGAGTATTCGGGGCATGAATTCAATAAAAAAATCCCCCGTAGCGCTAACTACGGGGGATTATTACGTTTTAAGAGATTGCTCCAGCTAACTACTTAGATTTTCTAGCCGCTTTCTTTCTAGCAGGTGCCTTTTTCTTCTTAGGCGCTGCTTTTTTCTTGGCGGCTGCTTTCTTTTTAGGAGCTGCTTTCTTTTTCGCTACCTTTTTCTTGGGTGCAGCTTTTTTCTTGGCTACAGCCTTTTTCTTGGGAGCGGCTTTCTTCTTGGCAGCAGCCTTTTTCTTCGGTGCTGCTTTTTTCTTGGCTACAGCCTTTTTCTTCGGTGCTGCTTTTTTCTTGG
>CAZSHI010000012.1:0-24085 GCA_964606735.1 uncultured Enterobacteriaceae bacterium | reverse complement strand
TTGGCCACTTTCTTCCTAGCTGCTGCTTTTTTCTTGGGTGCTGCTTTTTTCTTGGGTGCTGCTTTTTTCTTGGCAGCGGCCTTTTTCTTGGGTGCTGCTTTTTTCTTGGCAGCGGCCTTTTTCTTCGGTGCCGCTTTCTTTTTAGCAGCCGCTTTTTTCTTGGGTGCCGCTTTTTTCTTGGCTACAGCCTTTTTCTTGGGGGCTGCTTTCTTTTTAGCAGCTGCTTTTCGCTTGGGTGCTGCTTTTTTCTTGGTTGCCACCTTCTTCTTGGCAGCCGCTTTTTTCTTGGCTACTGCTTTTTTCGTTTTAGGAGCTGCTTTCTTCTTGGTCACCTTCTTGGCTGCTGCTTTCAGCTTAGCAGCTGCTTTCTTTTCAGCTGCTTTTGCTTTGGCTTCTAGTTTCCGTGCAGCAGCTTTGGCCTTCGCTACCAGTTTCTTCTCGGCTGCTTTAAGTTTGGCAGCCTCTTTTTTCAGTTTGGCGGCTACTTTCTTCTCAATGGCTTTGACCTGTTTCTTCTTAAGCTGTCCTTCGGCTTTTTTCAGTGCTTTCTTAAGCTCAGAAAGGGCTTTTTTCTGTAAATCTTTCTTGTAAGAAGCTACTAATTTGGCTTGAGCGGCGGCTTTTGCTTTAACAGCATCTTTTGCTTCAGCTACAGCAAGGCTTTGCTTGGCTTTAAGCTCTTTTTTCTTTGCAGATGAGATTTTTGAATCCAATTTTCTGAGGGCTGATCTTGCACTACTGGCAGCTTTTTTGGTTTTGGCTGCTGTAACCCGTTTTTTGGTGTTGCTTAATGCTTTTTTGTGTCGCGCTATTTCGTTTTGAGCTTTACTGACTGCTGATTTTGCTTTTCGAGTCGCAGATACAGGCTTGCGTTTGGCAGGTTTATTTTCAACCGGTGCTGCTGCTTTTGCTTTTGCTTTAGCTCTAGCCATAATTTTTCTCCTAAAACGTAAAATTTGACGGCTTTATTTTTTAATAAACGCATTTGTTTCACGTTCGAGCGCAACATATCACAGTTTTTTCATTTTTTACAACTTTTTGTAAATAATGAAAACCAATTTTTTCTAAAGAAATCAATAAAAAACGAATGTTTTTTTCTGCAGAAAATCAGCCGGATATTATTCACTGCATGCGGTAGATTTTTAGCAAATATTGCTGTGAAATTTAATCCACTTAAGCGAGCACCGAAAGAAATTCTTCTTTGATCTCTGCAATACTGCCAACGCCATTAATTCGCGAGAATTTTACATGCTCGCCGTCCGCTTCTAGCTTCTGATAAAACTCAACCAGTGGCCAGGTTTGTTGATGATAAACATCCAAGCGTTTTCTGACGGTATCTTCCTTGTCATCCTCACGCTGGATCAGCGCTTCGCCGGTCTGGTCATCTACACCGGGGTTTTTTGGAGGGTTGTGATCCAAATGATAGACCCGCCCAGAGGCAGGGTGTACACGCCGTCCGCTCAGACGTTTGATTATTTCTTCATCCGGGACGTATATTTCAAGCACATGGTCAATCAGGATGCCTGCCTCGACCAGGGCTTCAGCCTGAGGAATGGTGCGGGGAAAACCATCGAACAAAAAGCCGTTTTTACAGTCATCCTGGGTAATGCGTTCTTTCACCAGTGCGATAATGATCTCGTCTGTCACCAGCCCTCCACTTTCCATCACTGATTTCACCTTTTTTCCCAGCTCCGTGCCGGCTTTAACCGCTGCACGTAGCATATCTCCGGTGGAAATCTGTGGGATTGAGTAGGTTTCAGTTAAAAACTGAGCCTGGGTACCCTTACCGGCGCCGGGAGCGCCCAACAAGATGATTCGCATTAATAATCCTCTGCCTGAAAACCAATCACATTACACGTATGCCAACAGCACTACAAGTTTATCCTATGAGAGCTCTCGCTTGGCCTGCTGCCAATAGGTTTCGAGCTCATCCAGCGTGAGTTTTTGCATATCCAACCCGGCTTCGCGCAAGTGTTTTTCCATCACCTTGAAGCGTGTGCTGAATTTACTGTTTGCCGCCCGTAAACTGCTTTCCGGATTTATCCGCAAGTGTCTGCCCAGGTTAACCATGCTGAACATCAGATCACCGAACTCTTCTTCAATGTGCCGGGTATCCTTACTGGCCATTGCCGCTTCCAGCTCCTGCATTTCTTCTTTCACTTTAGCGATAACGCCGGTCACATCATCCCAGTCAAATCCGCCTGTGGCGGCACGCCCCTGTAATTTTCTGGCTCGCAGCAGAGCTGGCAGCGCACGCGGCACATCATCCAGCAAGCCGGGTTCTTCTTCCTGTTTAGCATGGCGCTCCTGTTTTTTTATATTCTCCCAGTTGCGCTCAACCTGCTCGGGCGTCAAGTCATTGGCCTTGCCGAAGCTTTCTATGCTTGCATCCGGAAAGACGTGAGGATGACGGCTCAGTAACTTACGGCTTATCGCCTGGCAAATATCGTCGAAGGTAAACAGCCCTGCTTCCTTTGCCATCTGTGCATAAAACACCACCTGAAACAGCAAGTCACCCAACTCATCTGATAAGTGCCCGTAATCTTCACGCTCTATACAGTCAATGACTTCATACACTTCCTCCAATGTATGCGGTGCAATGCTCCTGAATGACTGTTTGATATCCCAGGGGCAACCTTTTTCGGGATCTCGTAGCAGCGACATCACTGTCAACAGTTCCTGTATGCTGTTGTCATCTTTTTCCATAAAGCTTCCTGTTATGCAGGCAAAAATAACGCAATAGATTCAACATGGGTTGTTTGTGGAAACATGTCCATGACGCCGGCCGATGCTAAACGATAACCATTATCTCTGAAACATTGTGCATCCCTGGCCAGGGTTGCCGGATTGCAGGATACATAGACAATACGCTGCGCTTTCAGGGCTGCCAGCTCAGCAATAATCTCAATCGCCCCGGAACGCGGAGGATCCAGTAGTATTTTACTGAACTGACGTCCTGTCCAGGGTCTGTTTTGATCCTGTGTGGCGAGGTCAGCACTGCTAAATTCGATATTCTCTAAACCCATGCGGGATGCGTTTTCCCGACCGCGATCAACCATGTCTGTGCTGCCTTCCACACCCAGCACCTGGGCTGCCGTTCTGGCTGCCGGCAGGGTAAAATTGCCCAGCCCGCAAAATAAATCCAGCACCGTATCATCCTGATCCAGCGCCAGTAAACTCAGTGCCTTAGGCACCATCAGGCGATTAATCGCGGCATTGACCTGGGTAAAATCCATCGGGTGAAACGCCAGGCGCAGCTCATAGTCCGGCAGGGCGTAATATAGTCGCTCCTCACCTTCAGCAGGATAGTGCTTGTACACGGTTTCCGGTCCCCCACCCTGTAAATACAGAGCAAAATTCCTCTCCCTGGCAAGGGCCGTGAGCTTCTCCAGATCGTTTTCACTCAAGGCGACCAGGTGACGAAAAACCAGCGCCATTGATGGGGCATCATCCAACTCATCACCGAGTGCGACTTCGATCTGGGGTATCTGCTGGTAAGCTTCCAGCGAGCCAATCAGCTCCTTTAGATCTGGTAATAACAGGCTAACCCGTTCATCCAGCACTTCACAGTGATCCATCACGGTGATGAAACTGCTGCTTTTTTCACGAAAGCCGATCAGTACCTGTGATTTTTTGTGCACATAACGTACCGCCAGACGTGCCTTGCGGCGATAACCCAATAAGGGACCTTCCAGAGCAGGCAGTTTTTCATAGCTGCTGTCTGCCAGCGCATGCTGTAATAATTCATGCAACACTTCCGACTTGAAGGCCAGCTGCTGCTTCGCTTCAAAATGCTGCAGGCTGCAACCGCCGCAAACTCTGGCATATTCACAGGGCGGCTCAACCCGAAAAGGGGATGCAGAGATGATTTCCTGGGTTTTTGCCTGATCAAAGGCATCACGACGCTGTGTATACACAGCTGAGACCTGCTCAGAGGGCAGCGCGTCCTCAACAAAGATGACTTTACCATCAAGGTGAGCGATACCACGGCCCTCATGACTGAGTTTTTCGATATCAAGGACAACAGGTTCCTTGGGCAAGCGTTGCCGTCTTTTTCTGCGCATGAATCCCCTAAAGCCTAGTCGGCAGAAAAGACACCACTGGACAGGTAGCGGTCACCACGATCACAAATAATAGCGACTATCACGGCATTCTCGAGCTGTCGTGATAATTGCAGCGCAGCATAGACTGCCCCGCCGGATGAAACCCCGCAATGAATGCCTTCCTCACGTGACAGTGCACGCATGGTTTGTTCTGCTTCTTTCTGGCCTATATCGATTACCCGGTCGACACGCTCCCGCTCAAAGATTTTGGGCAGGTATTCACTGGGCCAGCGGCGTATGCCAGGAATACGCGCACCCTCTTTTGGCTGTAAACCAATTATTTCGATGGCCGGATTTTTTTCTTTCAGAAAACGCGAAACACCCATAATGGTTCCGGTCGTCCCCATAGAACTGACAAAGTGCGTGACCTTGCCATGCGTATCGCGCCATATTTCCGGGCCGGTACCTTCATAATGTGCCGCGTAATTATCCGGGTTGCCGAATTGATCGAGCACCTTGCCTTTACCCTCTGCCTGCATTTTAAGTGCAAGGTCGCGCGCCCCTTCCATACCGTCAGATTCCGAGACTTCAATGAGCTGGGCACCATAGGCAGTCATGGAGTCTTTACGTTCCCTCGTCGAGTTTTCCGGCATGATCAATATCAGGTGATAACCACGAATAGCGGCTACGAGCGCCAGAGCTATGCCGGTATTACCACTGGTTGCCTCGATCAGAGTATCACCGGGAGCAATATCTCCACGCGCTTCAGCCTTGGCAATCATGCTGAAAGCCGGCCTGTCCTTGACTGAACCGGCTGGATTATTGCCTTCGAGCTTGACCAAAATCGTATTGGAGGTCTCTTCGGGTAAACGTTGCAAGCGCACCAGAGGAGTATTGCCGATGGTGCTTTCAATCGTAGGAAAGGTCATGATTCAACTAATTTGAGCGAAAGGAAAATTTTAACCCGAAGCCCTTGCCGGGTAAAAGCCGAGTATTCAGTTATTTTTCCGGAATAGTTGCCTGCTGGATAGCTCCCTGTCCCCAAGGTGGGCCGCAAAAGCAGTTCGCAGGAGTCGTTTGGCAAACTTCAGTGTACTGATATCCGAGAACTCACGGCTATAAATCTTGCATAGCTCGGTATGCGGATAATATTTTTCCCGCCCTCCATCCGGGTTCTGGATTGGCTCAAAGCCATGTTCGGCGCTGAAGTGATAATAGGCATGCTCCGCCAACTCATCGTCTGCAAACAGGCTGAAATCAATGCCATAGCCCAGCAGCTCAAGCAGATCAATCTCGAAACAGCGCAGCACCGGTTCAATGACATCGGTGCTGGACAACTGAGCCAAGGCGGATTCATATAAACTGAAAATATCCACATCCCCTTCCTGTCGGTGCAAAAGCCTCGACAACAATTCATTCATGTAAAGCGCGGCAAATAAATTACGCTGCCGCAATACAAGGGGGCCACTCAAGGCTTCCACCTGCGTCAGGGTTTTCAGCTCACTTTTACCGGACAGGTTAACCTGCAGGGGAACAAATGACTGCAGCAGGGCCTTGTTCTTTGATTTGGCACTTCTGACGCCGCGGGCTATAGCGCTGATACGACCGTGATCCCGGGTCAGCAGGTCCAGCAAGAGACTACTGTCCCTGAAGGGACGGCTGTGCAACAGGTAGGCAGCTTGGGAACGGATAGGTCCTGACATCTTGCTCAGTCCTGATCGATATAGCCCAGACTGCGCAGGGCTCGTTCATCGTCTGACCAGCCTCGTTTAACCTTCACCCACAGATTCAGCATGACTTTGGCATCAAACAGCGCTTCCATATCTTTTCTGGCCTCACTACCGATCAGTTTCAGGCTTTCCCCCTTGCGCCCTATCAGAATTTTTTTCTGCCCCTCACGCTCCACAATAATCAGGGCGCTGATATGCAGAATTCCGGCATCTGATTTGAATTCCTCAATTTCAACATTCACTTCATACGGCAGCTCATCGCCCATTTGCCGGGTTATTTTTTCCCGCACAAACTCCGCAGCCAGAAAGCGCGCGTTTTTATCCGTCAACTGGTCTTCAGGAAACAGGTAAATACCAGTCGGCAAATGCTGAATCAGTATTTTTTCAAGCGCTTCAATCCCCTGGCTCTTGAGGGCGGATATTGGAACGATTTCCTTGAATGCAAATTTGCTGGCAAGCATCTGCATATAGGGAAGCAGTTTGTTTTTCTCATCCAACCGATCAATTTTGTTGATCAGCAGTATCACATCGACACGACTCTCGACGAGACTTTGCAGCACTCTTTCGTCATCCTGTGTCCATTTGTTTTCAATCATGAACAAGACCAGATCCACATCATTGATGGCGTTATTTACAGCCTTGTTCATAAAGCGGTTTAGCGCCTTGTCCACGCCCGCGTGCAGACCTGGTGTATCAACAAAGATGATCTGGGCGTTTTCAGTGGTTTTGATGCCGAGCAAACGGTGTCGTGTCGTTTGAGGTTTACGGGAGGTAATGCTGAGCTTCTGTCCCAGCATGTGATTCATGAGCGTCGACTTGCCGACATTGGGTTTGCCGACAATTGCCACAAAACCACAATGTTTCAGATCTGTCTGCTTGTCCGAATCTGTCACCACTTACGCCATCGCATTAGAAAGTTCTATAGGTTCAGCTTTTTAAGAGCCGCTGCAGCTGCCTGCTGTTCTGCTTCCCGGCGACTAGTTCCCTTGCCCGTTACCGCCGAATCCAGCAAGCTTATTTTACAGTTAACTGTAAATTCCTGCTCATGATCTCTGCCTGTCAGAGCTGATAATTCATATTCCGGTAAATCGAGCCGCTGCGCCTGCAAAAACTCCTGTAGTCGGGTTTTGGCATCTTTGCTGGCAATATCACTGCCTGATGCCAGGGCCTTCAGTCTGGCGGCAAACCAGCGCAGCACTTCTGCGCGACAAGTGTCCAATTCAGAATCCAGGTAAATGGCGCTTACCAGCGCCTCCAGAGAATCGGCAAGAATGGATTCACGGTTGTCACCACCGCTTTTTTTCTCACCCTCACCCAGGATCAAGGTTCGGCCGAGATTTAATTCCCGGGCAATTTCAGCCAGGGTACTTTTCTTTACCAGCTCAGCACGTAACCTGCTGAGTTCACCTTCTGAGGCATCGGGAAATTGACGATAGAGGGCTTCGGCAATAATAAAGCCCAGAATGGAGTCGCCCAGTAGTTCAAGGCGTTCATTATTATCGCTGCCGCTGCTGCGATGGCTCAGGGCCAGTTTCAGCAGGGCACTATCCGAAAACTGATAAGAGATGTCTGGTATTTCTGCCACTATTCGACAGGAAAACGGTTCTCAAAAACCACAACAATGTCGATGTTATAGAACAAATGGACCCGGGATTCATAGTTGATATCGATATAATCCGTTCCGTCGACATTGACCTCCTGGACATTTCCCATGTCGAAGCCGTCGATATTGTTGGTTTGCATGGTGCGCCCCAGGTTTCTCCTGACTTCGGTAATACTCATGTTTGCCAGGTCATTATTTGCCATGCCTGCCATAGCATTGCCGATGACATTGTTGTCCATGTAGGCGGGTGTGACTTTCAAACCAAACAGCAGTGTCAAACCCACCAGGATCAACAACATGACAGTGCCATAAAAACTGGCGCCGACCTGCTTGCCTAAACTAAGATTCTTTAGCCTGCCATTGCGAAATTTCATCAAACACCTCAACAGATTCAGGGATTAATAAGCCTGTTTTGCCCGAATGTCGGCAACTGAAAGCCCGGTTCCTTGTGCATCCAGACCGCAACTGCCTTACCGACGATATTTTCTTCAGGAACCAGCCCCCAGCGACGACTGTCATCGCTGTTGTCACGGTTATCCCCCATCATGAAATAGTAGCCTTCAGGTATCATCTGACCTTCAGGCCCCATCCAGTAATCATAACGAAAGTTGCTTGGTCCGGGTGAGACATAGATATCATGTTCAACATCCCCTAATTGCTCCAAGAAGTGATTGACTGCTCGGCCGCTGGAATTATCCGGACCGACAAAATCCAGAAGCTGCTCCTCTCCGTTAATGTACAGTTTCTTGTCTTCATAACTGTAACGAACAAAATCACCTGGCACCCCAATGACCCTTTTCACGTAATACACAGGATCATGCGGCGGAATAAAAACCATTACATCACCGCGCTGTGGATCTCCTATATTAACAACCTTGGTTCCGACAACAGGCAGACGAATGCCGTAGGAATATTTGTTAACCACAATATAATCGCCGACATTCAGGCTAGGAATCATTGAACCGGTCGGAATCTGAAAAGGTTCAAAAAGAAAAGAACGAAAAAACAGCACAGCAAAGAGAATCGGGAAGAAAGACTTACAATATTCAACCAACGTTGACTCGCGGTTAATTTCAAGCGCCTGGGAAAACTGCTTTTTCAACTTTTGACTGACAACCGGGGCATCTCCTTTGTGGAGTTTCTTGCGATAATCAAGCAAGGCATCCTGCTGAATGTCATTGGCTTTCAGAAAAGCCTGCAGGCTCTGCCTTCTGGCGCGGCCAAATATCATTACATCTGCCAGCCAGACCAGCCCAGTAGCCAGCACCAGCACAAACAGCAACAGTGAATAGTCTATATTCATCAGGAATCAACCCTTAGCACAGCCAGGAATGCCTCCTGAGGCACTTCAACACTTCCGACTTTCTTCATGCGTTTCTTACCTTCTTTCTGTTTTTCCAGCAGCTTTTTCTTACGTGTAATATCACCACCATAACATTTTGCCGTTACATTTTTGCGCAGCGCTTTTACCGTTGACCGAGCGATGATCTGACCGCCAATGGCTGCCTGTATTGCCACATCATACAACTGCCGGGGAATTAACTCTTTCATTTTCTCGGTCAACACACGGCCCTTATGCTGAGCCTGATCACGATGAACTATCAGGGCCAGAGCGTCCACTGTATCACCATTTATCAGCACGTCCAGTCTTACCAGCTTTGCCGCCTTGAAGCGGGTAAAGCTATAGTCCAGTGAGGCATAGCCCCGACTGACTGATTTAAGACGATCGAAAAAGTCTAGCACCACTTCATTCATGGGTAATTCATAGCGAATCGCAACCTGGCTACCCAGAAACTGCATATCTTTCTGAACGCCCCGCTTTTCCTCACACAGGGTAATCACATTACCGACATAGGTCTGTGGAACCAGAATATTGGCCTCAACGATGGGCTCGCGCATTTCCTCAATATCCGCCATCGATGGCAGACGTGAGGGACTGTCGACTTTCAGAATGTCGCCTTTTTTGGTCAGCACTTCATAAACAACCGTCGGCGCCGAAGTGATCAACTCCAGATCATATTCACGCTCCAGACGTTCCTGCACAATCTCCATGTGCAGCATGCCCAGAAAGCCACAACGAAAACCAACGCCAAGTGCATCTGAATTTTCCGGCTCGTATATCAGGGCTGCATCGTTCAGGGTAAGCTTTTCCAGCGCATCACGAAAACTGTCAAAATCATCGGCCGAAATGGGAAACATGCCGGCATAAACCTGTGCCTGCACTTTTTTAAATCCGGGCAAAGCTGGTACACCCGATGTGTTGGCATGGGTGATGGTGTCGCCGACCGGCGCACCCTTAATTTCCTTAATGCCGGCTTCAATAAACCCAACCTCACCGGCACGAAGTTCACTCAAAATTTTTCGTTTGGGGCTAAAAATACCGACGTTATCAACCACATGAACCTTGCCGGTCGACTTGGCAATAATCTTGTCACCTTTTTTCAGGCTGCCCTGCCGAACCCGCACCAGTGAAACCACCCCCAGGTAATTATCAAACCAGGAGTCAACAATCAGCGCCTGCAATTTCTCTTTGCGATCACCCAGTGGCGGCGGCACCAACTCGATCAATCTCTCCAGTATGTCTTCAATGCCTTGACCGGTTTTGGCACTGCACATGACCGCGTCCTGTGCTTCAAGCCCAATGATCTCTTCAATTTCCTGCTTGACCCGTTCCGGTTCAGCCTGTGGCAGGTCCATCTTGTTGAGCACCGGGATGACTTCCAGCCCCTGATCGATTGCCGTATAGCAGTTAGCGACCGACTGTGCCTCAACACCCTGTGCCGCATCCACGACCAGCAATGCCCCTTCACAAGCTGCCAGTGATCTTGAAACCTCATAGGAGAAGTCCACATGACCAGGTGTATCAATAAAATTCAGCTGATAATCTTCACCGTTTCTGGCGCGATAATTGAGAGTGACACTCTGCGCCTTGATGGTGATCCCACGCTCTTTTTCTATGTCCATGGAATCAAGCACCTGCTGGGACATTTCGCGCTCGGTCAGACCGCCACAAAGCTGTATGAAGCGATCGGCAATAGTCGATTTTCCGTGGTCTATGTGGGCAATAATGGAAAAATTCCGAATATGACTCAGGTCACTCACGCGGGCAATTTACTCATTTTGAAAAAGGCGCAAGTCTACAGGAACTGGGCATCAACATGAAGATAATCCCGAATATTGCTACGGGAAACAACACTGCCTATTCGAGGGGAATCCGCAAAGTGAAAAAGCTCTGTTCCCCATCGCGTTCCACCAGCAGAGGGATGGGTGAGTTCTCTGGCAATACCAGAGCTGTTTGCGCAAAAATATCCAGTGACAGCATTTCCACATTGGACATCATCAGAATCAAATCTCCTGGCAGAAGAGCGGCCTGGCGTGCCACATCGCCAGTGACCTGATCTATACGCAAGCCATGGGACAGATCCAGTTCATTCAGCTCTTGCTCACTCAATTCCGATACGGTGAAGCCCAGACGCTGCTGTGCCGGTTCCAGGTTACTCAACTGCAGCTGATCTTGCGTTGATACAGAATCCAGCTCACCGACAATCATGCTAATGGTCTGCAACTGACCGTTTCTCACAACACCGATTTCCACTTCATCACCCGGCATGCTCAGGCCCACATGATAAGGCAGGTCCGCACTGGTACGGATACTATCGCCGTTATAGCTCACGATAATGTCAGAAGCCTGGAATCCCGCACCATCAGCAGGCCCGCCGGGTACAACACGGTCAACAAACGCCCCACTGGGTGTCGCCAGATTAAAACGGTTAGCCTGATCCTGGGTGACATTGGCAATGGCAACTCCCATCCAGCCCCGGGCAACATTCCCGGTGTTCATCAACTGGGTGATGACATTGGCGGCAACGTCAACCGGAATGGCAAAGGATAGTCCGATAGAGCCGCCTGAATTGGAAAAAATCTGGGAATTAACGCCGATGACTTCACCTTCAAGGTTGAACAGGGGGCCTCCTGAATGTCCTGGATTAATGGCGACATCCGTCTGCAGGAAACTGACATAATTGCCCTGTCCATTGAACTGGGGCAGGCTTCGCCCAACGTAGCTGACAATCCCGGCAGCAACGGAATGACTTAAATTGAATGGCGAACCGATCGCAAGTACCCATTGGCCTACCTTCACATCATCAATGTTGCCAAATGGCACGGTTGGCAGACCTTCACTGCTAATCTTCAACAAGGCCAGATCTGAGCGCTCATCAGAGCCAATAAGCTGGGCTTCGAACTGGCGCTGGTCATTCAGCGTAATGGTGATTTCGTCCGCACCATCGATGACATGGTGATTCGTCACGATATACCCATCTTCCGAAATGATAAAACCGGAGCCCAACGAGGCACTCGGCCGCTCAGGCCTGTCTAAGCCCTCTGGCAAACGATCACCAAACAGTCGCAGGAACTCTTCGAATTCTTCCCTGTCCTGGGGCTCAGTAAAACCATCATTCTGGGCAAGGGTAGTGCGCGTACTGATATTGACGATAGCCGGTGCTGTGTTTTCAACCAATTGGGTAAAGTCCGGCAGTACCTGCGCAAACAACTGAGCACTCAGGCTCAGACTTAAAAGAATAAGATATATTTTGGCCAAAACTGTTTTCATGATGCTAAACCTGTTTTTTCCTCGTTATGCCGTGATGCCATACCCGAGCTGACGTACAGTGTGATTTGCCGGGCAAGATCCCGCTCTTGGATATATTTGTGTAAAAGATAAAAACTCAAGCCGAAGAGGCTAAACGCCAATAATACCGTATACCCTTCATTGAAACCTGCCAGCGTTGACAAGATGAGCGCCAGCATCAGCAAGAGTAAGGGAACCAGATAAAGCAGCAATGACAACGCAACCAGGCTTGCCTCGCTCAGTTCAAGCCAGGCCTGCTGTCCTATGTGCAGATTTTCAGGGACTTCGCCCTGTAAACGCTGCAGCGGTAAAGCCACACTGCGTTTTTGGTACCGGGCCAACAGGGCCTGGCCACAGCCGGCCTTTAAGTGGCAAGTCCGACAGGTGCCTTCACGCTGGGGAGCTACCTGAATGCTGCCCTGCTGGATAGCATTGATGATGACGGGTTCGCTGAGCATTAGCTTATGTGCTGCTTACTGGTGTCACTGAAATAATAGGACATTACAGACATACATGAACAGCCCGGACAGAGCTTAAAGTTAGGAAAATTACTGCTGGATTTCGCGCGTTATACTGAAGTTTACCGGAATCTCAACCTGTTCCTGAGTTTCACCAACAAATTCCTGATATACGGCCCGGCGCAGGCGGTCCTGAGGTGACGCGTTCGCATCCTCAATGCCGCTCATTGAAGCATTCAGTCTCGGGATTCGGTTGAATTCGGTTGGTGCATAATTGCCATTAAACAGTACTTCACCAGACTGCGGCACCTGTTCGGCGATGGCCATGGCCTCTTCCTGAGCCTTATCCTGATTCAGCAACTGAGCACTGACAATAACGGCCAGAGCAACCGACGCAGCGATAGCCCCCTGACCCGTTTTCCAGAATAAATGGCCGTATGAGGAGCTGTTTGCCTGTGCCTGGTGTTTTGTCTGCTCTGCTGTTCCAGTTACAAGCTGGCTTTGTGGTGTTTCCTGCTCTGAGGCCTGAAAGCCAGGTACGCCCTCTTCTGCGAGCTGGGTATGGATTCGGGAGAGCAGATCATGGCCAAGCCGCTCTGAACTGCCGGCTTTAGCCCTGAAACTGGCACTGCCTTGATGAATCTCACCACGCAGATGGGCACTTAAAAAGTGATAACGTGACCATTTCTGCTTTAAGGCCCCACTGTTGCTACATTCCCGCAGTAAACGATGAAACTCAAACTCACTGGCTTCACCATCCATAAAGGCGGACAGAGACTCGTCCAGACCACTTTTGCCAGTGTTGTCTTTATGACCGTTTTTCGTATTTTTATTACTCATTCAAGCCTCTAAAATATGAGCTTCTACAGACTAGACAGTGGAATTTCGAAAAGATTCCCTGAATTTCTAATTTTTCATACCCTTCATGCATCATGCTTACTGAGCCGATGGATATTGCCAACATCCTCACCTTCGAGAAAAGGGCGAATGACATTGTCCAGTGCCTCTCGTGCCCGGAAAATTCTTGAACGCACAGTGCCTACCGGGCAATCCATTATTTCCGTGATTTCCTCATAACTGAGGCCTCCAAATTCACGCAGGGTAAAGGCCGTTCGTAAGTCCTCCGGCAAATCCTCAATGGCCTGGTCAATGATTTGCTGTAACTCGCTGGTTGCCAGCGCGGCTTCCGGCGAGCTGTTATCGACCAGATCGGCGGGTAATTCCGCCAGCTCCGCATCACCCAGATCAACATCCGTATCCGGCGGCCTTCTGCCCTTGGTTACCAGATGGTTCTTGGCGGTATTGATCGCTATTCGATAAAGCCAGGTATAAAATGCACTGTCTCCACGAAACTTGGGCAAGGCACGATAGGCTTTGATAAACACTTCCTGGCTTACATCCTCTGCTTCACTCTGGTCACGAATAAACCGCGAAACCAAGGCCAGAATTCGATGTTGATAGCGCAGCACCAGCAGATCAAAGGCATGGTTATTTCCCTTGAATACCTGCTGGACTAACTGCTTGTCTGTCTGCTTTTGCTTGGCCATGAGAGGCACGACCCCATGAGTATCTCTTAGCGCCATTGAACGAGTAAAATAGACTGAAATCAACTGAATATTAGTCATGAACGACGCGAAACAGCCCACAGCATACAGCAAGCATGATGTCCTTGTCATAGGAGGTGGTGCCGCGGGACTGAGCCTTGCCCTCAGAATTGCCGAATTTGCCAAGGTGACAGTGCTGTCAAAAAGTGCCTTGCAGCAGGGCAGCACCTACTACGCTCAGGGCGGTATTGCTGCCGTACTCGATGAGAAAGACAGCCTGAGCTCCCATATTGATGACACCCTGCGTGCCGGTGCCGGATTATGTCATCCCGAGGTCGTGGAACATGTTGTATCCCAGGGTTCGGAATGTATCAATTGGCTGATGCAACAGGGGGTTGAGTTTACGCGCCTGCAGGATCAGGCAAACACAGAACCTGAAGCACCGGTAGCCACTGGCAACTTTGCACAGTTTCATTTAACTCAGGAAGGTGGCCACAGTCACCGCCGTGTCATTCATGCCGCGGATGCAACTGGCAAAGCAATTTTCAAAAGCCTGTCAAAACAGGTTCTGGACAACCCGAATATCACGGTTCAACTGAATACCGTCGCGGTCGATTTGCTGACCAGCGACAAATTTGGGGACCAGCAAAAGCGCTGCATCGGCGCCTATGTGCTCGATGAACTGAGCGGCAAGATCAGCACCTATCAGGCCAAGTTCGTGGTGCTGGCTACGGGCGGTGCCAGCAAGGCCTACCTTTATACCTCCAATCCGGATGGCGCCAGCGGCGATGGAGTCGCCATGGCCTGGCGGGCTGGATGCCGTGCTGTCAACATGGAATTCAACCAGTTTCATCCAACCTGTCTGTTTCACCCGAAAGCCAAAACTTTTCTGATCAGTGAAGCCGTTCGCGGGGAAGGCGGCATTCTGCGGCTACCCAATGGATATCGTTTTATGCCGGATTATGATGAGCGTGCTGAACTGGCACCCAGAGACATCGTAGCCAGAGCCATTGATGCTGAAATGAAACGACAGGGTCTGGAATGTGTCTATCTGGACATCACTCACAAAGACCCCGCCTTTATAGAGTCTTATTTCCCCGGGATTTACAAAAAATGCCTGAAGTACGGCATCGATATTTGCAAAGAGCCGATTCCGGTTGTACCGGCGGCCCATTACAGTTGCGGCGGCATCATGGTCGACCTTAACGGACAAAGCGATGTTGCCAACCTTTATGCCATCGGTGAAACCAGCTTCACTGGCCTGCACGGTGCCAACCGCATGGCCAGTAATTCCTTACTGGAATGTTTTGTCTTCGCTTTTGCCGCCGCTGAAAACATTCGGCAAAAATTTGATCAGGTTGAATTCTTTGAAAACATTCCAGACTGGGATGAAAGTCAGGTCACCGACTCCGATGAGGATGTTGTCATTTCGCATAACTGGGACGAAATACGCCGACTGATGTGGGATTATGTCGGCATTGTACGAACCGACAAACGACTGCAACGGGCCAGCAATCGTATTCAATTACTGAGAAAAGAAATCCACGAGTACTACAGTAACTACCGTATCAATACCAACCTACTGGAGCTAAGAAATCTTGCACTGGTGGCCCAGTTGATCATCAATTCGGCGATTTCCCGTAAAGAAAGTCGCGGCCTGCATTACACCCTGGATTACCCATATCAGCTACAGCAGGCTGAAGATACCGTCTTGGAACCGGAGAATTACCAGAACTGGACTATGGTGCTCTACCCAAGACCATAGCGACCATTTTTTTCAATTCAGCGTCGTCCACTGTTTCTTTATCAATCAACCAACTGAACAGATCCTGATCCTCCTGCTCCAACAGCTTTTTGTAGAGTCGGACATCATCATCGTTCAAAGCGGGGAGCTTTTCCTGGGAAAAAGGTACCAGTAACAAATCAAGCTCAAGCATGCCGCGTCGACTATGCCACTGCATTCTTTTTAAATCGGCAATCTTGTCCATTGTCACTTTTTTACTCCCGGGGCAAAGTCTATAATTCAAGCCCATGCAAAATTTCTATAGCACTCTCGCGCAACTTGACCTGATTCGTATCGCTGGCAAGGATAGCGAAAAACTACTCCAGGGTCAGCTAAGCTGTGATGTCAATGCATTATCTGAGCTCGATTCCTGCCCTGGCTGCCTCTGTGACAATAAAGGCCGTGTACTGGCCAGCTTTGTGCTCTGGAAGATCAACCAGGATTATTATCTGGAAATGATGCCTGGCCTGGCCGATACCGTCCTCACCCACTTAAAGAAATACGCTGTTTTTTACCAGTGTGAAATCAGTCATGATAATAGCCTTTTGAACCGTTATGCACTGGCGGGTGAACAGGCCCAGGCGCTGCTTGAAAAACAGTTTCAATCACTGCCCCCCGATGACAAGACAACGATAGCGCTGGATGGCTTTTACCTGCGTCTTGTCGATCGTGACCAGCTGCAATTTGAGCTCTGGCTGGAACCTGGGCGGGATTTCAACCATGAGAACCTGCCTGAAGCCCCACTAACTCACTGGGTGCAACTGGATCAGCAACGCGGACTGTATCATCTGCAAGCTGAGGACAGCGGACGGTACACCCCACAGGAACTCAATTATGACCTGCTGGGCCATGTCAGTTTTACGAAAGGCTGTTATACCGGCCAGGAGATCGTGGCCCGCATGCATTACCGGGGAAAAGCCAAGAAACGGCTGCATGCTTATATACTAGACAGTGACACCCCACCCGAGAAACATGAAAAAATCCTCACGCAGCAGGGGAGCAGCATTGGTGAGGTAATTCAATCCTTTGCCACAAGCCAAAACCAGCATCATGTTCTGGCAATCAGTTCTGAACCTGATGCGGAAGAGCTGCATCTTGGGCATCAGCCCAACTGCTTGTTGAAAGCGCTACCCTTGCAGCATTAGCCAACGCAGTTTCCCGACTGCAGCAGCTGATACTCTGCAGGAAAAGACAACGCCATAACACCTGAAACGCCAGATGTTCAAAGTTTGATCCATTCGATATTTTCAACGGTAAAAACTATACCTTCTGTAGTATTCTTTGGGAGTATAAAAGACGGATATTGGATGTAAGCGAGGCCCGTTTGACATGACACACCCTGCCCCATTTATCTCGATGAGCAGCTTGCTGCTATCCCTGTTTTTGCTGGGATGCCTCTTAACGAGCCCTGCTTATACCCAGGAAAGCCAGGCCATTGGCAGGGTTTTATCCACCAGCGGCTCTGTTACCGCGCGCGATCTTGAAGGCACCCTTAGAAACCTCAGCCGACGTTCGGATATTTTTGCCGGAGATACGGTAATCACCGGTCCAGACAGTTTTGCGCAATTGCGCATGGTCGATTCAGCTCAGATTTCCTTCAAGGCTGATACAGAGTTCACTTTTTCTGAATACAACAGTGATGGCCCCGGTGCTGCGGCCGATAATGCCCTCATGGAAATGGTCAGAGGCGGCTTTCGCACGATTTCCGGCACCATCGGCGATGATGCTGATGATGAGTATCAGGTTTGAGAGCAATGTTGCTGGTTATGATCTGGTATGGGGCATTTGGGACAGCCCGGGCAGCAGTAATAATGGTATTTTTGGCTTTTATGACCCAGAAGACACATATGTTAAGGACAGTTTTAGCATCATGCCCTGGTTGCTGGTGAACAACCCTGACATAACTACTTACACTGGCTCAGCTTCGTATGGTGGCAATGCGGTATCTTTCCTGGGAGGCTCTAACCTTGGCAGCAATTCGCCAGAATACCTGACATCTCTGTTCACTAGCTTCGATGTTAATTTTGGCACTGGAACCTTCTCTAACGGCTATTTCAAAGCAACCACCGACTTGAATAATATATGGGAAGTTCCCAGTTATTCGGGAACAATCAATGGCGCATTCCTTCAATCTGGATCAGTATTAGCTCTTTACAACGAAGGGCTGGGTAGTGGCGAAATAGCTGGCGCCTTTATCAACAGCGATGAAAATAACGCTAATGCTTTTGAAGCATTTGCTGGCGGCTTTAACTTTGTTGCAGGCAGCTCTGAGTCTATTTCTGGCTTGTTCCTGATTGAGCATGAAGACCGCTTGAGTGTTGATGAATTAATAGCAACAGAACACCACCGTGCCCTGATTGTCGAGGAAGGAGCGGTATCTTTTGGCTCAGCCACACATCCCTGGAATGCCGTAGACGGCATTACCAGTGAGACTGAATCTCCAAAAATTGCTATCAATGACCGCGGTTCCCAATCTATCAATTCCGTTGATTTGAGCAGGCCCTATGACGAAGTTCTGGCGTTTAATGGCTCAGGCCCTGAAAGTGTCAGCACCTATGTCGGACTGTATGAAGTAGACTGGGGTTACTGGGATAGCGGTGAGATGAAAATCATGCACAACCAGATGGATGCGTCAGATTTTCTCACTTCCACTGCTCCTACAATCTGGGCAAATGTTATTCCTTCCAGTGATATCGCCGATAGAACAGACCAATATACCTACTCGGAAACCGCTGAATTCCTTGGCATGGGAAGTTATGGAAACTTGACTAGCTTTGAAATGAGCTTCGATGTTGATTTTGATTCAGCCACTCCTATCACCTCAGGCTATATGTGGATGAAAGTAGAAAACACTCAATACTGGCAGGTGCCTCTCAATGGAGCGATCATGAATGATGCTTTTGTTGAGTTCTCAATTGATACAGGATCCAGCAGTAATTACATGGGCTATTCACCGCAAAGCCCCACTTGCTTTGGTTGTGTACAAGGCGACGTATCTGGGATATTCACTGGTACTGCTTCATCAATCTATGACGGAGGTGGATTTGTAAGTGGTTTTTCACTCAACAACGGGATGGGTGACTTTATAGAGGGTGTTGGTTTACTCGAAGCCCTTGATTAACTTTACTTTGAAAGAAAAACTGGTCGGAGTGGCCGGATTTGAACCGACGACCACCACACCCCCAGTGTGGTGCGCTACCAGGCTGCGCTACACTCCGATATATGAAAGGATAAACTAAGAAGCCAGGTGTGTCAGCGCTTCTTCTATTTCTTCGATCAATTCCTTGATGACATGCTGGTTCATGGCAGGTGCAGCTTCGGGAACATCATTACCCGCCATGCGCTGACGTGCTCCGCTAATGGTAAAGCCCTGATCATAGAGCAAGGAACGGATCTGGCGAATCAGGATGACATCCTGGCGCTGGTAGTAACGTCGGTTACCGCGACGTTTGACCGGTTTCAGTTGCGTGAATTCCTGTTCCCAGTAACGCAGTACGTGCGGTTTTACTTCGCACAGTTCGCTGACTTCACCGATGGTGAAATAGCGTTTTGCCGGGATTTCAGGTAATTCGGCGTTATGACTCGGTTCCAGCATAGGTCTCTACCCTTGATTTGAGTTTTTGCCCCGGTCTGAAAGTCACCACGCGTCGTGCCTGAATGGGTATTTCCTCACCGGTTTTCGGGTTTCGTCCGGGGCGCTCTCGCTTGTCACGCAGGTCAAAATTGCCAAAACCCGACAATTTCACCTGCTCGTTGTTTTCCAGCGATTGTTTGATTTCTTCGAAAAACTGCTCAACCAATTCCTTGGCTTCACGCTTGTTCAGACCCATTTCATCAAAGAGTCTTTCAGCCATTTCAGCTTTCGTCAGTGCGCCACTACCCATGTTCTCGCCTTCTGTTCAACTAGTTTTAACGTATCCGTAGGCTAAATTTCCACCTGGGTGGATAATTATGGCCTAAGTTTTAGGTAAAATCACCTTAATTCTGCATTAAATTGTGCTTCTAGGGCCTTGATACAGCTATTAATTATCTCATTTACCTCTTCATCCTGCAGGGTACGCGTCGGATGCTGAAAAATCAGCCCCAGCGCAAGGCTCTTTTTACCGGCAGCGATATTGTCACCCTGGTAAACATCAAATAGCACAATTGATTCCAGATTTTCTCCCCCCTGCTCCCTGAGGACAGCCTCCAGTTCACTGTAGGCAAGCGCCGTATCCACCAAAACAGCCAGATCACGACGTACTGAAGGAAAGCGCGACAGGGCTCTGACCCGGGTCAAACTGGCAGCCTTGATGGCTTCGGCATCCAGTTCAAAGAGGTATACCTTGCCGGGAATATCCAGGCTGTGCTGAATGCGTGGATTCAGGGCGCCCAGCCAACCGACCAGCTCTGTCCCCCGCATCACACAGGCACTCTGACCAGACTGCAGAGCCGGATGCTCAGCTTTAAGCACCATGAAAGCAGCTGCATCATTGCTCATCGCCAGCAGGTTCTCGACATCGCCTTTGACGTCATAAAAATCAACGGATCTGGCAGGCCGGCCCCATTGTTCGGAGTTCGAGCTGCCCCACAGGAGCCCCCCCAGTTTCATTTCCTGCCGGATTTCTCCATCGGCACGATAAAAAACCAGCCCGGATTCAAAAATCCTGACGCGCTCCTGCTGTCGGTTTTGATTATGTTTGAGGGTTTGCAGTAAACCCGACCAAAGGTTGCGGCGCATAACTGACATGTCCGCAGAAATCGGATTACTCAGAGGAATCACGTCCTGCTCGGGCAAGGCCAGCTGTTTCTCAAGCTCTGGATTTACGAAGCTATAGCTTATAACTTCTTGATATCCATAGGAATTCAAACTATTTCTGAGGCGCCGAAATGACACGGACAACTCGCTGGCCTGCTGCAGTTTTCCCAGCCCTGGTGCCGTAGATCGCGGCAGCTTGTCATAGCCATGGATACGGGCAATTTCTTCAATCAGGTCAACTTCAATAGCCAGGTCAAAACGCCAGGATGGCACCTGAAACTGCCAGCTATCCTGCTCTTTTTCCAGCAGACTCAGACCCAGCCCCTGCAGGATGTTTTCAACGTCTTCAGCAGCAATTTCGGTACCCAGCAATCGCGAGATCCGTTCTGCACGCAGACTCACCTGGGGCGATTCGGGTAATGATGCTTCTGCAACAATGACGGGGCCTGCCTCTCCGCCCATGATATCCAGCAGCAGTTGCGTGGCTCGCTCAATGGCCTTACGGGCCAGAGCATAGTCAACGCCACGTTCAAAACGGTGAGAGGCATCGGTATGCATACCGTACTGTCTGGCTTTACCGGCAATCACCAGCGGATTAAAGAAGGCACTTTCCAGGAACAGGTTTTGCGTTTGTTCGCTGACACCACTGTGTTCCCCGCCCATCACACCCGCCATAGCAATGGGCTTTTCATGATCGGCAATCAAGAGGGTGTCTGTGCTGAGCTCAACCTCACGACCGTCCAGTAAGACCAGTTTCTCATCCTGCTTTGCCCGTCTGACCCTAATCCCACCCCGCAGAACATCCAGATCAAAGGCATGCATGGGCTGCCCCAGCTCCAGCATGACATAGTTGGTCACATCAACAGCCGGTTCAATACTGCGAATACCGCCACGTCGCAGTTTTTCCTGTATCCAGAGCGGCGTCTCGGCATTGATATCGACATTGCGAATCACCCTGCCCAGGTATCGCGGACAGTCCTCGGGACTTTGCAGCTCAAGCGGGAAAGTATCCTCAATACTGGCAGCAACAGCCTTCATCTCGGGTTCAGTCACAGCGGCCTTGTTCATAACAGCAAGTTCACGGGCCAACCCGGCTATGCTCAGGCAGTCTCCCCGATTTGGCGTCAGGTCGACTTCGATGATGCTGTCATCAAGCCCCAGGTAGGTGCGGAAATCCTCACCTACGGGAGCATCCGGTACCAGCACCATGATGCCATCGGACTTTTCAGCCAGCCCAAGCTCTTCGGCAGCACAGAGCATTCCCTGTGACTCCATGCCTCGCAGCTTGGCTTTTTTAATGGTGAAATCTTCTGCCAGAACCGCACCGAGCTGAGCAAACGGTACTTTCTGTCCGGCAGCCACATTAGGTGCTCCGCACACCACCTGAAAGGTATTTTTACCATCGCTAACCTGGCAGACACTGAGTTTGTCAGCATCGGGATGTCTATTCACTTCCAGTACTTCACCCACCACGACACCCGTGAAGGCATTGGCAGCTGGCTCGACAGCATCGACTTCAAGACCCGCCATGGTGAGTTGCTGCACCAGGGTGTCGGTATCAATAGCGGGATTAACCCATTCCCGTAACCAGTTTTCGCTGAATTTCATAGTCCCAATCCTTTACGAAAACTGCTGTAAAAAGCGTAAATCATTCTCAAATAAAAGACGTAAGTCTTTGATTTCATAGCGCAACATGGCCAATCGGTCGACACCCATGCCGAATGCATAACCACTGTATTTCTCGGCATCCACACCGGCATATTCAAGCACTTTGGGGTGGATCATGCCGCAGCCACCAATTTCAAGCCAGCCACTTTGACCGCATACGCGACAGCCTTCGCCATGGCAGGAAACACACTGTACATCAATCTCCGCCGATGGTTCGGTAAAGGGGAAGTAGGATGGTCGGAAACGTGCAGCCAACTCGGCTTCAAAGAAGGCCTGCAGGAAATCCTGCACCATGCCTTTAAGGTCTGCAAAACTGACCTGCTCATCCACCAGCACTCCCTCAAACTGATGAAACATCGGGGTATGTGTCAAATCCGAATCACAGCGGTAGACACGCCCCGGACAGACAAAACGAAATGGTGGCTTGCTTTTTTCCATGGTGCGTACTTGCACATTGGAGGTATGGGTACGCAAGAGGGTGTTGGCATCAAAGTAAAAGGTATCGTGCATGGCACGTGCCGGGTGATGCTCGGGAATATTGAGCGCTTCAAAATTGTGGTAGTTATCTTCTATTTCCGGACCCGTGACGGTTTGGAAGCCGGCTGCGGTGAAGATATCTTCAATACGCTCGATTGTTTTTGTTACCGGATGCAGAGCTCCGGCTAGCTGACGCCGGCCTGGCAGTGTGACATCTACCGCTTCCTTTTCCAGCAGTGCAGCGGTGGCATCTAACTCCAGTACGAGCTTGCGCTCATTGATGGCTGACTGAACTTCCTGCTTGGCCTGATTGATGGCAGCGCCGGCCTGGGGACGTTCTTCGGCCGGCAACTTGCCGAGGCTTTTCAGCAATTCAGTCAGTGAGCCTTTCTTGCCAAGATATTCGACCCGCAGATTCTCCAGCACAGCAGTATCCTGTGCTTGAGAAATGGCCTGCAGGGCCTTGCTTGTCAGCGCTTCCAGATTATCCATACCTGATTCAGGTCTCGTCTGGAGAAGTCTTTAGGCGAGTGCCGCTTTTGCCTCTTCAGCAATTGCGGCAAATGCTGGCTTGTCATTGACTGCCAGATCCGCCAGGACGCGACGGTCAATTTCGATGCCCGCTTTTTTCAGGCCTGCCATCAGGCGACTGTAACTAATCTCATTAACTCGGGCTTGCGCATTGATGCGGGTAATCCACAGTGCGCGAAAAACGCGCTTTTTCTGTTTACGATCCCGGTAGGCATATTGCCCGGCTTTAATAACCGCCTGCTTGGCAACCCGGAATACTCGACTGCGGGCACCATAGTAACCTTTGGCTTGTTTTAAGACTTTCTTGTGCTTTCGGTGTGCAACAACACCACGTTTGACTCTTGCCATGTCTCGTCCTCCCCTTAATTCTGACGCAGCATGCGTTTAACGTTACTCATGTCAGCAGGATGAACCGCAGAGGTTCCCCGCAACTGGCGTTTACGCTTGGTGGTCATTTTGGTGAGGATATGGCTTTTATAGGCGCTTTTGCGCTTGAGCCCGGATCCGGTTTTCTTGAAGCGCTTGGAAGCGCCACTATGGACTTTCAGTTTAGGCATTGTCTTACTCCGCATTTAAGGTTAACTGTCTCTTGCAGTTTCCTTACGATTAATAAAATAAAAGTTTCCCTCCCGAATTCCTCCGGGTTTAACGAAGAAAAAGGGGAAAACTTTTAGTGCTTTTTCTTTACCGGGGTTAACACCATGGTTAACTGCCGACCTTCCATTTTTGGATCTTGGTCGACTGAGCCGTATTCCGCCAGATCTTCTTTCAGGCGGTTTATCAGCTCTGCTCCGATATGCTGATGGGCCAGTTCGCGGCCACGAAAACGTACTGTGACCTTTGCTCTGTCTCCATCACTGAGGAAACGTATCAGGTTGCG